>JAUICJ010000047.1 GCA_030427925.1 Bacteroidia bacterium
TTTGGCGCGTTGAGCGACGAGTGCGGTGCTACGGGCGCAGCCACGGTGACGTTCACGGCGACCGACGACTGCGGCAACGCGACCTCTACGACGGCCACGTTCACGATCGAAGACACGACGGCTCCTGTAGTGGATGAAGTGGCCACGGGGGTCACCGATGGCGAGTTCGTCGAGGCATGCGCTGAGGATGTTTGGGGAACGGTGGTCATCCCGACCCCGGTGAACCTTGCAGTCAGCGACCAGTGCGCTGGAGATGTCAATGTCGATTACACGGAAACGGTTTCCGGTGAGTTCGCTCCGCTCGAAGATGGAACGACGTTCTGCCAGGTGACCACTCCGGCGGCGATGCCCGATGGCCAAACCTGCGACAACTTCGATCCGCACGCCGTTCGCATGTTCAACCTCCCAGGAGGCATCGAAAACTACATCGTCGTCGATGGTGTGGTGACGAACCACCCGGATGGAAGCCGCACGGTGAACGTGACGGTGGCTGGGGAGAACAACCCGAATGCGGGTTGGGTCATGCAAATGGATTTGAACCAAGAAATGGATTGGTTCGAATGGATCGCGCAACCGGGCTCTCAAAGCTTCAACGCGGACTGCTTCGACAACCACGAAGATTGGTTCTACCACGTGGTCCAAAACTCGTCCCTCGCCACAGGATGGGGTGACTACGATGGATCCGTCTTGAACCTGAGCCACCAGCCGGGCAACGAGTTCTACGGATGGCAATTCGGTGTGGGCGCGAACAACAAGAATGCGGGCTTCGGATACTGGGGCTGGTTCTACTGGGAGGGCACCATCAATGGGGTGTTCCACGCGGGATCGGGCTCGATGCACGGAGATTTGGACTGCACGATGCCGTATGACATCGAGCGGAACTACGTCGCCACCGATTGCGCGGGCAACGCGACCACCTTCAGCTACACCGTGGCTGTGAACGGTGGTGGATGCCAGCCGCCGCTGCCTCCGTACACCGGCAACCCCGGCATTGACGTCGATTGGGGCGATCAAGAGACGGATAGCAACTCGGGCATTTCCGGCGGCATCAGCAACCCCGACGAAGGCAAGCAGCCGATCAAGGTGTTGAGCGTTGCTCCGAACCCGACCCAAGAGCACGCATTCTTCAACTTCGTTTCGGAGGAACGCTTGCAAGTCAACGTCGAACTCTATGACATGACGGGCGTGTTGCAGAGCAGCTTGTACAGCGGCACGATTGAGGCCGGACAGCGTTACCAACTTGAGGTGAACGTGTCGGCATTGCCCGCTGGATTGTACCAAATTCGGATCGCGTCAGCCGTCCAAATCGTCAACACGAAGTTGATGGTGATGGACTGATCGAGATCGGATTCCCCGACGAAAAGGGCTGCCTTCGGGTGGCCCTTTTTTATTGCGGAAGGTTTTGGGATTCAGGGGGAAGTTGCCGAATTTGGGCAGGATGCAACGGTGGATGATTTTCGGGTGCGGGCTGCTTTGGGCAGTCGGAGCGTGGGGGCAGTGCGCGACGTGTGCGCCGGATCCGGGGTGCACGTCGGCGGATGGGTTTCCGACGATTTGTCCCGAGTTCCTGCCCGATGGGCTGGCCGGGGAGCCGTACGAGGCGGTCATCACGTTTTACTTGCCGGTGAGCGTGGTGGACCCGGGGTCGGGCTTGACGGCCACGCTGAATTCGGTGGCGGTGACGGGGATCCAGGGCTTGCCGCAGGGGATGGAGGTGACGTTGAGCGAGGCCGATGGGGTGTACGAACCGCCAGCGGGCCAAACGGAGGGGTGTGGGACGTTGTGCGGCACGCCGATTTGGCCTGGCGATTACGTCATCACGATCCAAATCAGCGCGCAGGCGAGCGCCTTCGGCATCGTCCAAGAAGTCAACGAGAGCTTCAGCTACGACCTGCACATCGAGGGCGCCGGAGCGGCCACGTTCTCCGCGGATACCACGAGCGGATGCGGTGGCCTCGTTGCGGCCTTCACGTCGACTGTAACGGCCGATGCTCCGCAGCAAATCAGTTGGGACTGGCAGTTCGACGGGGCGGCCTCGGAGTCGGTGTTCGGCGATGGAACGGCCGCGGCGGTCTGGGACGAGCCGGGAGCGTACCAGGTCAGCGTGACGACCACCGTTTCGGATTTGGTACTGAACGCCTTGAACGTGACCAGCGGCGCGACGAGCGGCGGGCTCGACGATTTCTTCACGCCTCCGGACCTGTATTTCACAGTCAGTTCATCCAGTGGGGTCGTTTACACGTCGGGCGTGGTGGCGGATGCGGCCACCCCGAGTTGGTCCTCGTTGTCGGTGCCGTTGACGAATCCGCCGTACACGATTGCGTTTTGGGACGAGGACAATGCGCTGTTCGGGGACGATGCGATGGGGTCGTTTACGTGGAACCCGACGGGGCCGGGGCCGACGTCGTTCAACGCGTCGCCCACGATCGGTACGTTGAACGTGGGGCTGGTGACCGCCTTTGAGCTGGAGGATTCGATGGCGGTGTATGTGCTGCCGGTGCCCGATCCGGGGGAGCCGGAGGCGACGGAGTCGGGGCTGGTGGTGCCGGGGGATTCGCTGGGGTGGGAGGTGACGTGGTGGGCTGGGGACAGCTTGGTGGGGGCCGGGTCGCCGTGGTGGCCGCCTGCGAATGGGCCGTATGGGGCGAACGTGGTGAACGCGGAAGGGTGTGGGGCGTGGACGGATTCGGTGCTTTGGTGCGCGCCGAATGCGACGGTGGGGGTGGAGGTGACGGATTCGGTGCTGACGCCGGAGTGGGGGTTTGCTGAGTACGTTTGGTCGGGGCCGGAGGCTTGGGTCGATTCGACCGGGGCGGCTTGGACCGTTTCCGAAAGCGGGTGGTATGTCGTGGAGGCCGCGGACGGCTGGGGCTGTGCGGCGGTTTCTGCGCCGACGTTGGTGTGCTTGGATTGGGGCGTTCCGGAGTTGACGGAGGGGGACGAGGGGGTGCTGGTGGCGACGTTTGGCCTGTCGAATTACGCGTGGTGGTGGGAAGGCCAAATCGTCGAAGGCGCTACCGATTCCACGTTCCTGCCGACGGCCCCCGGGTCCTACGTGGTATACGCTTCGGATCACCCCGATTGCCCCGCGCAAGGGAGCTCGCCCTGGGTGGTGGTGGACGTGGCGGAGGGCGTGGGCCGTCCGTTCGAAATCGGCCCGAATCCATTCCGAAGCGCGCTGTGGGTCCACGGTCCCACCGGTGCGGACGCTTGGCATGTCACGGCCTACGATCTCAACGGACGGCGCATTCAAGAAGCGACGGGAGGTCGTTCAACGGACCGGATTTCCCTGCTCGAAGCCAGCCCCACAGGCACGTACTTGATTTCCATCAACGGCGGACCGGGGGTGCTGGTCATCAAGGAGGACTGACGCCTTCACGGCGAGCTCCGCAAGCGCAGTTCGGTGGTCAAATCCGCGTTTTCCGAAATGGCCAGTTTTTTCCTCAACTGCGAGCGCATGTTGTACAAGGTGCCCCGGCTCTTTTCCATGGCCAAGGCAATGGCCTCCATTTCGATGCCATCGTGGAGGTAGGCAGCGAGCATCAGTTCCGAAGGGGACAATTCCCGAAAGTTCTGGTGGTCGGCCGCTGCCAATTGTACCGGGTGCCGGCCATGGTCGAAAGCGAGGCTAATCAAGTCGATTCTGCAGGCAGCGGGCGTGAGGTGGGAACCGATCAGGTGCAACACTTCGAGTAGGTCTTCCGAAAGTTCCTCGCCTCCTTTGCGGGGGCGTTTGCTTCGTTCGCGGCCCCAAGCGATGGCCGCTGCGAGGACCAGCACCGAAGCAACTCCCACGAGCCACGGATTTCGTGGGATGAATCGCTCCGCTGAGTTGGGGTCGAGCGGGGGGGCGAACGGAAGTTTCTGGAGCGGGGAATTGGAGGTCCGTTGTCGGTTTTGGACTTCGAACGCCGCCGCAAACCACATCAAACGAAGCGCGTTCAGGTTGGGCGCATCGCCCCCTTCTGCCTGATGAAACGACGGGAAGAGGTACAGGTGCCCCTCCAGCCTTAGGGCCGCCTCCACGGGTTCACGCGCAAGGATGGAATCGGCCCAAAACAGCCGTTCCTCAAATCGGCTCGTGTCCGATTCAAGGAGCACGGAGTGCGCCCAGTTGAGGGCATCCCGGACGCTGGATTGTGCAGTGCACGTTGCTGCATCCCATGCAAGGACCAAGAGGAATGCCAATGCAGGAGTTCTCATGCGTCGTTTTTAGGTGTGGATTGAAGCGCTTGTCTTGCGAGTTCCGGAAACCGTTCCTCCCATCGCGCGAAGCTGATGCTGGGGGAGATGCCCAACTTGGAGCGAACGGATGACCGTAAGATGTAGACGTAGGTGGGCGACCAGTTGTGGTTTTGGGCAGTGATTTTTGGGAAGACCCCTCGGATGCCATCGCGGAGCGCGATCCGTTCTGAATCGTTCAACGCGGGGGAATCGTGGAGGGAAGGGTCGGGGACTTTGCGGTGCCGCTCGATGTCGAGCAAGACGCCTTCGAGCGCTTCCTGGTCCGTTGTGTTGAGCGGTTCGTCGGTCATGCGATTCATGAGTTGAACCCATGGAGCAGGAGGAGTAGGAGCCAAATTCGCAGTCCGAGCGCGAACGTACAAAGCCACCAAGGCCAACCCGAGAATGACCAACCCCCAAAAGGCTCCTTCCGACCACAAACCCGCCTCGTCGTCTTCCGTTAAGGCCACTTCTTCTGGCGTTTCCGTGCTTCGGAGCGCGAAGTGCGGGAGTAGCTGGGTCCACGCTTCCTGAAGCCCGATTGAATCCACGAATGGTGCCGCTTCTTTGGTGAAAAGCGAAACCAAAGGATCCTTCAAATAGGTGATGTCGCCCAACCGCCCGCTTTCCTCGAACCCGATGATGCGGCGCCTCAAGGGTTCTCCGTGCAGTTCCATCAACGCCGGTTGATCGGTCAGCCGGGCAAACATGGAGAGCAGTTCGGCGAGCTGAATCGGGTGGACGTTCAAGTCCTTGAAGTCCAATCGTTCCCAATGATTGGTCGCTTCTTCGACGTTTTGCATCGTGGTGTAGGCCACGAACAAGTTGAAGTGGACGTACTGGCTGAACTCCGGCCCGACTCCGGCGTCGATGTCGTTCTCGAACTCCGCATACCGGCTCAGCGCCCGTTCTCCCCAAAGCGCGCATTCCGCTAGGTTGTCGAGCCGCAGCGCGAGGGCACTCAGGTTGTTGAGCAACATCGGCGCTGCGTTCACGCTGTCCAATTGGTAGGCCTCGATGAACCGATTCATGGCGATTTCGATGCGGTTTTCCTCGTAAGCCACGGCTCCGGCTGCCGTTAGCCAAACCGCTTTTTGGCCTGCAGCAACGAGGTCCACACCCTTGAGGAAATGGCGCTCCGCCTCGCGCAAATTGCCTTTCCGCCACTCCAGCATGCCGAGGTTGTAGCGCAGTTGGCTGTACGACGTGTCACATCCCGTGAGCTCTGTCAATCCCGCCAGCCGTTCCACATCCTCGGGCGACCGGTTGAACAGCAGCAGCGCGGTGCGTTGCATCGTGGTCGCGCACGGTTCCTCGGCGGTCATCGGAAAGAGCGTGAGGGCTACGAGTTCGATGCACGACGTTGAGTTTTGGCACTTTTTCAGCGCGCCCTCGTACTCGCGCGTCCAGCGTGCGTCGTCGGTCGGTTGGGCGCACAGTGGAAGATGGAAGATGAGTGCGCTGATTGAGACCAAACCAAAGCGCAGCAATGTTGAAGACAACACGGGCTTGAATTTCCTCAAAAGTGCGAAAACGATGGCTTTTTAAGGTTTGTGATTCGTGAAAAGTCATTTGGCCATAAAAGTGATGGCATCACGTATCTTATGCTCACGTGTTTGGATGGCGCGGTGATGGGGTGTTGTGGGCGAGCGGCGGAAGCGACGGTGATGAGCAACGACAGGGCGTTGGATGGGAAATAAAGGAGGGGTGTGTGTGTTTTTGGCTGGACAAAGCGGAACTTTGCACAAACGCATTTCCATGGCACCCTTCCGTCACCCCCGCGAAACATACGCCTCAACCACCCGCATCGTGATGCCCAATGATACCAACACGCTGGGCAACCTCATGGGCGGCAACCTCCTGAATTGGATGGACGAAACGGCGGCGATCAGCGCGATGCGGCACAGCCGGCGGGTGTGCGTGACCGCGGCGGTGAACAACGTGAGCTTCCAACGGCCGATTGCGTTGGCGGATGTGGTGACGGTGCACGCGGAAGTGTCCCGGGCGTTTCGGTCGTCGATGGAGGTCTACCTGCGCGTGAGCGTGGAGAATCCGGTGAACGGGGAGTCGTGCCTGTGCAACGAGGCGATGTACACCTTCGTGGCGGTGGACCAATTCAATGCGCCGATCCACATTCCGGAGCTGAAGCCGGAAACGCCGGAGGAGCAGGAGCGGTTCGAGGGGGCGTTGCGTCGGCGGCAATTGCGGCTCATCCTCGCGGGGAAGTTGCAGCCCTCGGAGGCGACGGAACTCAAGGCGCTGTTCAGCTGAGCGCGGCGCGCCAAGCGGCGAGGACGTCTTCGGTCCGCACGTGCTGGCTGCAGCCCGGATCGCGCCGATAGCGGCACCGGTCGCCGAGCTTCGAGCACGGGCGGTCGCCCCCGCGATCCACGGGCAGGACGTCCGCTGACCCCGGCGCGGGCCGCCAAGCCGCCATTCCCAGCGACGGGCGGGTGCACCCCCAAACCGTGACGACGGGCCTCCCGAGCGCCGCCGCGAGGTGCATCATTCCCGTGTCGCCCGCCAGCACCGCCCTCGCCCCCCGCAACAGGGCGGCCGACTCCGCCACTGAAGTCCGCCCCGCCCACGACTCCGCGCCCAGCGACTCGCCCAACGCCCGCTCCGCCTCGCCGCCCACCAGCACCACCCGCCCCGGCGTCGCCGCAATCGCAGCCTCCAGCACCGCCCGGTCCACGGCCTTCCCCCCATGCGCCGCCCCGAGCGCAATCACGCTCCAAGGCGACCCGCCATCGAAACCCGGCGGCAGGTCCGCCCCCTCGAACAAAGCCGGCCACGCCGACGGCACCGCGGCCCCCGCAAAGGCCGGCGCGAACGCCCCCACGTACCGCTCCACAATCGGCGAAACCCCCGTTCGGCGGAAGCCGTGGACGAGCGCCCATTTGGCCCCATTCCGCTTATCCACCCGAAACGTCGAGAGCAACCCCAGCCCGCGCGTCACCGCGCGCGACCGCACGTTCGACTGCAGGTCCACCACGTGATCGAAGCCCACCGCCTTCAACGCCGGCACCGCCTCCGAGCCCGAACGTTCCACCGTGTGGACCACGTCGACCAACGCGCCGAAGCCGGCTACGACGGGGGCGAAAGCGGTTTTGGTCAGGAAATGCACCTCCACCGGCCCGTCCACCGCCGCGCGAAAAGCCGCCACCGCCGGCGCGGTCAACACCAAATCCCCAATGGAACTGAAGCGAATGAACAGGGCGCGGGTCATGCCACAAAGCTACGGCGACCACCTTACCTTCGCGCGGCCATGCGACTCATCGACACCCACACGCACCTCTACCAGCCCAAGTTCGACGGCGACCGCGCCGAGGCGATTGCCCGCTGCCTCGAAGCCGGCGTGGACACGCTCCTCCTGCCGAACATCGATGCGGAAAGCATTCCGCGGGTGCGGTCGATGATGGCGGAGTGGCCGGCGATGTGCCGGGGGATGATGGGGTTGCATCCGTGTCACGTGGCGGCGGATTCGCTGGAAACCGAGCTCGGTGCGATCGAGGCGGAGTTGCGGGCGCGTCCGGATGAGTACGTGGCGGTGGGGGAGATCGGGGTGGATTTGTACTGGGACAAGTCGACGTTGGGGCTGCAGCAGGAGGCGTTTCGGCGGCAGGTGGCGTGGGCGAAGGCGTTCGACTTGCCGGTGGTGATCCACGTGCGGGAGGCGTTTCCGGAGCTGTTCGCGCTGCTCGACGAGGTGAACGATGACGCGCTGCGGGGCGTCGTCCATTGCTTCACGGGGACGCTGGCGGATGCGGAGCGCATCGTCGAGTACGGGGACTTTTACCTGGGCATCGGGGGCGTGGCGACCTACAAAAACGGCGGGTTGGAGCCGACGTTGCGTGGGGTTCGGAGGGATCGGGTGGTGCTGGAGACGGACAGCCCGTATTTGGCGCCGGTGCCGTTCCGGGGGAAGCGGAACGAGAGCGCGTACGTGGCGCACGTGGCGCAGCAGGTGGCGGATTGGTGGGAGGTGCCGGTGGCGGAAGTGGCGGAGGTGACGACGGCGAACGCGGAACGGTTGTTCAGGTTGAAAACGAAGTGAGCATGGTGACGACGTCGGACTCGAGCGTATTGATCATTTACACGGGCGGCACCATCGGGAGTGCTCAGGATCCCGTCACGGGGGGCTTGGTGCCCATCGACTTCAGCGAAATTCACCGGCACGTGCCGGAGTTGGATCAGCCGGGGCGGGTCATCGATGCGCACAGCTTCGATCCGCCGATCGATTCGTCGAACATGGGGCCTGCGCATTGGCGTCGGCTCGTGGCCATCATTGCGGCGCGTTACGACGAGTTCGATGGGTTCGTCATTTTGCATGGAACGGATACGTTGGCCTACACGGCGAGTGCGCTGAGTTTCATGCTGCGGGGGTTGCACAAACCGGTGATCCTGACGGGAAGCCAACTTCCAATCGGGTTGCCGCGCACGGACGGGCGGGAGAACCTGCTTTCGTCGGTGGAGATCGCGGCGGCGAAGCGGTTTGGGGAGCCCTTGATTCAGGAGGTGGCGGTGTACTTCGGCTCGTCGTTGTTCCGGGGCAACCGGACGCACAAAGAGAGCGCGGAGTCGTTGCAGGCCATCGTCAGTCCGAATTATCCGGCGTTGGCGGAGGCGGGGGTGGACATTTTGTACAACGTGCCGATGTTTTGGCGGGACGAGGCGCCGGCGTTGACGACGTGGAACGACTTGGAGGAGCGCGTGGCGTGGTTGCCGATTTTTCCGGGGATGTCGATGGAGGTGCTCGAGCGGGTGCTGGCGTGGGAGGAGTTGAAGGGGCTGGTGCTGGCGACGTATGGCTCGGGGAATGCGCCCAATGACAGCCGGCTGCGCTCAGCCCTCACCGCGGCGAGCGACCGGGGGGTGACGGTGGTGAACGTCTCGCAGTGCGGGCATGGAGCGGTTCACCCGGAGCGCTACGCGACAGCGCACCTGCTGCGCGATTGCGGGGTCATTCCCGGGGGCGACATGACGACGGAAGCGGCGCTCACGAAGATGATGCACGTGCTGGCCGTTCACGGGGACAAACGCGCCGACGTGCGCGCGGCCCTGG
>JAUICJ010000014.1 GCA_030427925.1 Bacteroidia bacterium
TTGATGGTGGTCATCGGTGGCGACGGCTCGGTGTTGGAGGCGGCAACGTGGGTGCGGCATTCGATGGTGCCCGTCTTGGGGGTGAACACGGGGCGGTTGGGGTTCCTGTCCAACGTAGGGACCGAGGAGGTGGACCTCGCGATGGATGCTGTGAAGGCTGGAAAGGTGTGGTACGAGGATCGGGCGATGTTGGAAGTGCGCGTGGACGGGGAGCATGTGAGCGATTTTCCCTTCGCGCTGAACGAGGTGGCCATCATGAAACGCGATACGTCGAGCATGGTGACGGTGGAGGTGTTTCGGGATGAACAATTCGTCAATACGTACTGGGCGGATGGGCTCATCGTGGCGACGCCTACGGGCTCAACGGCGTACTCGTTGAGTGCGGGTGGTCCCATCGTGATGCCGGGTTCAGAGGTCCTGAGCATCACGCCGATTGCACCGCACAACCTGAATGACCGGCCGCTCATCGTGCCGTTCACCGGGCGGTTGGAGCTGACTCCGGATGGTCGGGAACAGCAGTTTTTGCTGGGACTGGATTCCCGGACGTTCTTGTTGGGGGCAGGGTCGACGGTGCAGGTCACGCCGGCGCCGTTCCGGTTGCGGTTGCTCAACTTGGAACACCAGGAGTTTTTCGGCACGGTGCGGGCGAAGATGCATTGGGGCGTGGACCCGCGTTCGCGTTGATGCCGCTGATTTGGGGATTTTCACATGCTGTTCGGGCAATCTCACGTACTTTCGCGCGTTGTCAGCCGATGATGAACCGATTGAACCATTTCTTGGCCTCGCCCACTCTGCCGTTGCTCGTGGGGGCGCTGATGTTGCTCTTCCCCTCGGGATTGATGGGACAAGGCAAGTTCGACCAATCGAAAGAATTGGGGGTGATGGTGGGCACGAGTTACTACCTCGGTGATTTGAATCCCTCGGGCCACTTGGGCGGGCGCAAGCACGTCGCGGTCGGTGGGTTTTTGCGGACGAATTTGTCGCGCCGAATCAGCCTGCGGGCTCACGTGATGCACGGGACCGTCGAGGCCTGGGATGCCGACAGCGACGTGGCGTGGCAGCGCAACCGCAACCTGCACTTCCGCAACACCTTGACGGAGGTCGGGGGACTTGTTGAAATCAATTACATCGACTACCAAATCGGCACGCCGAGCACCAAGGTTTGCGCCTACCTCCTCACCGGATTGAGCGTGTACAGCCACATGCCGGAAGCCGAGCTCGATGGCTTGTGGTTCGAACTCGCGCCGTTGGGAACGGAGGGGCAAGGCACCACGTGGGGCGAGGCGTATGGGGTGAACGGTTACGCATTGGCGGGGTTGGCCGTGCCGTTTGGTTTCGGTTTCAAGGTGAATTTGGGGCCGTTTGCAGGATTTAATTTGGAGTGGGCGGTGCGCAAAACGTGGAACGATTACATCGATGACGTGAGCGGGATTTATGCCGATCCGCTCGTGCTGAATGAGGAAAAGGGGGAACTGGCGGTGGCCTTGGCGGACCAAAGTTTGTCCCGGCCTGGAAGCCTGGCGGACAACACGGGGCTGATGCGCGGCGACCCCGGTCGCGACGACGCGTACGGTTTTGTCACCGCGTCCGTGACCTTCCGCATCGGCAAGAAACCCACAACGTGCTGGAATTGATGGTGGATTACCCAGCCCAAATCCAACGCTCAGCCTTCCTGCAAGAGCACGGCATTGACCCCACGCGGGTTCCTGCGCACGTGGCCATCATCATGGACGGCAACGGCCGGTGGGCCAACGAACGCGGCGAAGAACGGGTGTTCGGTCACTTGCATGGGGTGGATTCGGTGCGCGCGACGGTGGAAGCGGCATTGAAATCGGGCGTTCGCTACCTCACGCTGTACGCCTTTTCGACGGAGAACTGGACCCGACCGAAGGAAGAAGTCGAAGCGCTGATGGACTTGCTCGTGCGGACTTTGGTGGGGGAGTTGGACGATTTGCAGGAGAAGGGTGTTCGGCTGCGGGCCATCGGCGACCTGAGTTCGCTGCCCGCCGTTGCGCAGGAGCAGCTCAAGGAAGCGGAGGAGCGGACCGCGGAAGAGTGCGGGCTGGATTTGGTGTTGGCCTTGAGCTACAGCGCCAAATGGGAAATCGTCCAAGCCATTCGGCGCATGGTGCAGGACGGCATTGCCGCCGATGCCATCGATACGGAAACCATCGACCGGTACCTCACTACGGCCGAATTGCCGGACCCTGAACTCATGATCCGGACCAGCGGCGAGCGGCGCATCAGCAACTTCATGCTGTGGCAGCTGGCGTATGCGGAGTTCCATTTCACACCGGTGATGTGGCCGGATTTCAGGGAAGCTCATTTTTTAGAAGCCATTCGGGATTACCAAAACCGAGAACGCCGATTCGGTGGCGTCTTGGACACGAATCACAACGACAGAGATCACGACGCATGATGCGAATTGTAGAACACGCTCGGCGGTGGCGCCTTTGGGGAGTGCTGGTGGCGTGCCTCTGGGCGGCGGTCGCGAACGGTCAAATCGACCTGACCTATCCCCACGAATACCGCATTGCGGGCGTCTCCGTGCTCGGAGCGGATTATTCCGATGTGCAGGCCATCAAGCTCTTCGCGGGCTTGCAGGTCGGCGAGGAGATCACCATCCCGGGCGATGAAATCTCCAACGCCATCCGCAACTTGTGGGATCAAGACTTGTTCGGCGATGTGAGCATCGAATTGGCTGAAGTGCGGGGAAAAGACGTGTACCTCGTCATTCGCGTGCGGGAATTGCCGCGGTTGACGCGATACACCATCACGGGGGTGAGCCGCTCAGAGCAGGAAACGCTGAAGGGAAAAATGGACCTGCTCACCGGCCGAGTGGTCAACGAAAACGTCATGGCCACAGCGCGGTTGCGGTTGCTGGATCATTACGACGAGAAGGGGTTTTGGGACGCCACAGTGGACATCCGGCAGGTGGCCGATACCGCTTTTGCGAACGGCGCCATGCTCCAAATTGCGGTGGACAAAGGCGACAAAGTGAAGGTCGGCGAAGTGCGCGTGGAGGGCGTGTCGGCGCTTTCGGAGCAGGAGGTGAAGCGGGCGATGAAGGACTTGAAGGAGCGGTCGTGGTACCGCATTTTTAAGTCGACCAAATTCGTGGAGGCGAACGTGCAAACCGCGCGGGAGCAACTGCTGCAGCTCTACAACAACCAGGGGTATCGAAATGCGCGCATCTTGAACGACAGCATTTATCGGTTGCCCGAGGGCGATGTGGGCGTGGCGTTTCAGATTTCAGAGGGGAACCCGTTTTATTTCGGGGACATCAGCTTCACCGGGAACACGAAGTACCGTTCGACGCAACTCGATTCGATTTTGGGCATTCGGACGGGTGAGGTCTACAACCTGGAACGCCTCGAAACGCGGATGTACATGGATCCCAAGGGCATCGATTTGACCTCGTTGTACCAAGACGATGGGTACTTGACCTTCCAAGCCATTCCGGTGGAAACGTCCATCGAGAACGACACCATCGACATTGAAGTGCGCCTGATGGAAGGCAAGCAATTCCGCATCGGCAAGGTCATCGTGGAGGGCAACACGAAGACGAACGACCACGTCATTTACCGGGAAATCCGGACGCGGCCGGGCGATTTGTTCAGCCGAACGGACATCATCCGGACGCAGCGCGAATTGGCCCAGCTGAATTACTTCAACCCGGAGGCGTTCGGCATCAACCCGATCCAGCATCCCGAAGACGGCACTGTGGACATCGAGTACCGGGTGGAGGAAAAGCCGTCGGACCAAATCGAACTCAGCGGCGGCTGGGGCGGCGGCCGCGTGGTGGGAACGCTCGGCATCAGCTTCAACAACTTCTCGCTGAAGAACATGCTCAACGGCGATGCGTGGCGCCCGATTCCCACAGGCGACGGCCAGCGGCTGAGCATCCGCGCCCAGTCGAACGGGCTGTTCTTCCAGAGCTACAACTTCAGTTTCACGGAACCGTGGATGGGCGGTCGAAAGCCCAATTCCCTCTCCTTCTCCGCGTGGCATTCAGTCCAAACGAACGGCCAAGCCCGCAAGGTCGACGGCGAAATCAACCCCTTGCGCCAAAGCCTCGACATCACGGGGGTGCAAATGGGCCTCGGTCAGCGCTGGAAGAAGCCGGACGATTGGTTCGTCATGCAGGCGGCCTTGAGCTACCAGCACTTCGTGTTGAACGATTACGGGGTGTTCTTCAGTTTTGCAAACGGGGTGTCGAACAACTTGGCGCTGACGTTGAGCCTGGGCCGCAACTCGGTTTCGGATCCGATTTATCCGGTTTGGGGTTCGAACGTGAACGTGACGGTGAAGGCGACGCCGCCTTACTCGGCCTTCCGGGGCGACGACGTGGATTACGCATCGATGTCGGACCAGGAACGCTTCCGGTGGGTGGAGTACCACAAATGGAAGGTGAAAGCGGAGTGGTTTACCCCCTTGACGCAGTCTTCTGGTGAGAATCCCAAGACGCTCGTGTTGCGGACGCATGCGGGCTTCGGGCTCATCGGGCAGTACAACCGCAACGTGGGCCTTTCGCCGTTCGAGCGGTTCTACCTCGGTGGCGTGTTCTTGAGTGGATTTGTCCTCGATGGACGGGAAATCGTGAACCTGCGTGGCTTCGACGATTTGAGCCTGACCATGCCCAACCAAAACACGGGTGCTCCCGTCATCGCGAAATACGGTGCAGAATTGCGCTACCCGTTGTCGACGAATCCAAGCGCCACCATCTTCCTCCTGTCCTTCGTGGATGCGGGCAAAACGTGGGCGGACGCACGCGAGTTCAATCCCTTCCAAGTGTACCGTTCTGCCGGTGTGGGAATGCGCATCTTCTTGCCGATGTTTGGCCTCTTGGGCTTGGACTACGGCTGGCGCCTCGATGACATCCCGACTGCACCCAACATGGCCCGCGGTCAGTTCCACTTCAGCATGGGAATGAACATGGGGGAATTGTGATGAACCGATGGAAATGCCCTGATGCAATGTATCTTCAACCGCTCATGAAAACGACCTTGATGACCCTCCTGTTCACCGCGTTGGTTGCGGGTGGATGGGCCCAAAAATTCGCCTACATCGACTCCGATTACGTGCTGCTGCACATCCCGGAGTACGCTGAGGCCCAACAGACGTTGAACCAGTTGGCCATCGATTGGCAAGCAGAGATTGAGGCAAAAATGCAAGCGGTGGAGCGACTTGAGTTGGCCTACCGAGCAGAGCGTGTTCTCCTCACTCCTGAAATGCGGGCCAAGCGCGAGCAAGACATCACCGCGAAGCGCGAAGAGGCCCGCGCACTGCAACGCGAGAAGTTCGGTGTCGAAGGGGAGCTCTTCCGCCAGCGCCAAGAGCTCATTCAGCCCATCCAGGACCTCATTTTCGAAGAGCTCAAGGAAATCGCTTCGGGTTCGAGCTACATGGTTATTTTTGACAAGAGCAACCAGAGCAACATGCTCTACACCAACCCGAAATACGACATCTCGGACCGCCTCATCAAGGCCCTGGGCTTCGTGCCCGGCGAGACCATTGAGGCCGAAGAACCGGACAAGGAGGGCGGCGAGAGCTTGCTCGACAAGGCCCGTGGAGCCGTAGACGGAGCGACCGATGCCGTCCGTGGTGCGGCCGGTGGAGCAGTGCAAGGAGCGCGAGGCGGCATTGCCCCCAGCAATTCCCGGGACAAGAATTGAGCTTGGCACGGCTTTCGCTTACGAGATTGGACTTGAACGGAGTTACGAATTACTTTCGCACCTGATTTATTTTGAAGATGAAGCAATTGATGATGGCCTTGGCCCTGATCGTGGGCATGACTACGGCAGCGACCGCACAGAAGTTGGGACACGTGGACACGCAAGCGATCCTGATGGACTTGCCCGAGCGCATGGACGCGCAAGCAGCCATCGAGTCGCGCGCCTCCGAGTACGAGAGTGAGATGACGAGCATGCAGCAGCAGCTCCAAACGAAATTGCAGGAGTACCAAAGTAAAGCGGAGACGTGGCCCGCAGCCATTCGCCAACAAAAGGAGCGCGAGTTGCAAGCGCTCGACCAGGGCTTGCAGGAATTCGCTTCGACCGTTCAGAATGACCTGGCCCAAATGGAGCAGGAGCTCCTGATGCCGATGATCGAGCGGGTTCAGCAAGCGATCAACGACGTGGGCAGCGAGCAAGGGTACTCGTACATTTTCGATACGAGCGCCGGTGCAACGGTGTACGTAGGCGGCGACGACGTCAGCGCAGCCATTCGCGCGAAACTCGGCATGTAATTCAAGGCCACTTCGGTGGCGGTTTTTCATGCGTCCCATTGGCGTATTCGATTCGGGCATTGGCGGTTTGACCGTCGCCCGGGCAGTGGCGGACCGGATGACCGGTTCGCCGCTGTTGTATTTCGGGGACACGGCTCATCTGCCTTACGGGGAGAAATCGCCTGTCCTCATCCGGCATTATGCCTCCCGCATTTCGCACCACCTACGCGACCAAGGTTGCCGAGCCATCGTGGTGGCGTGCAATTCCGCATCGAGCAACGCCTTGGACGCCGTGCGCGATGCCGTCGGACCGGACATTCCCGTTGTGGACGTGGTCCAGCCGGTCGTAGCCCACCTCGCCGACCGCTGGCCGGGGGGCCGCATTGGCGTCATCGGCACCCGGGCCACCATCGAGTCGGGCTTGTACCAGCGGCTGATGGCGGCGAAGGGCTTGGAGGCCATGGCGCGCGCAACCCCGCTCTTGGCTTCGGCCATCGAAGAGGGGTTTCATCAAGGCGCTGTCAGCGAGGCCCTGTTGGAGGCGTATTTGGGCGATGGGGGATTTGACGACGTGGACGCTTTGGTGCTCGGTTGCACCCACTATCCATTGATTGCGGACCAAATCGCCCGCCACCTGCCCCCACACGTGCACGTGGTCAACAGCCCGGACCTGGTGGCCGAAGCGGTGGCGTCGCTGTTTCCGGAGGAAGTGAAGGCCGATGCCGCTGCGGAACACCGGTTTTTGGTTTCCGACTGGACGGATTCGTTCGCGTTGGGGGCTCGCCGGTTTTTCGGGGAGTCCATTCGATTGGAAGCGAGTGATTTGTGGCGGTCTTAATCCGCCTTGAACCAATCCGCGTATTCGACGTACCGCTCGGCAGTGGCTGCGAGGTGGGCCTTCAGTTCTTCGCGAACGGGTCCTTTGTTCTTCGCAGGGGCGCCGGCCCAGAGGGTATGAGGTGGCACGTGGGTTCCCGATAGGACCACGGCCCCAGCGGCGATGACGGCTCCTTCACCCACCACCGCATGATCCATCACGATGGCTCCCATTCCAATGAGTGCTCCGCAACCGATGTGTGCACCGTGCACGACGGCCTTGTGTCCAATGGAAGCCCGTGATTCGATGACGGTTTCGGACTGCTCAAAGGTTCCGTGAATGACGGCACCGTCTTGGATGTTCACCCGTTCTTCAATGCGGATGGGCGCCACGTCCCCACGCACCACAGCTTGAAACCAAACCGTTGATTCGGCACCGAGGGTGACCTCTCCAATCAAGGTGGCGTTCGGCGCCAGCCAACACGACGGATGCACGTGCGGCCGGTGGCCGCGAACGGGGAGAATGAGGGGTTCCATGGATGCAAGTTCGTTCATTCCATGCATTCAGCGTCGGTGTTTGGGCCGCTGAGGGTCCCAAGCCGCTTCCAACCAGCCTGCCCGGTCGAAAACGCGGTATCCCAGCGCAGCATCCACGTCTTCGGCACGCACGACCCCCCGTTGATGAAGAGCGGCGTGGGTTCGAGCCACCCCGAGCAAAGCAACCCGGGCCCGCCTCGAAAACCGCCACCGTTCGACCCCCAAATCCAGCCGGTTCCGCGCTTCCGCCTCCCACGCTGCCTCCGCCGTCAAGCACTTGCGCGCCTCCACCACGCGTTCCCGCGCATCAGCCGTCGTCATCGTTGACGCAGCCTCGCCGTCGGTGACGGTTTCAAGATGGATGGGGAAGCGATCCACTAAGGGACCGGATAGCCGTTTGAGGTAATTGCGCACTTGTGCGGGTGTGCACCGGCATCGGCGTTCTGAATCGAGGAAATAGCCGCACGGACAGGGATTTGCGGTCGCTGCCACGAGGCATTGCGCGGGCAATTGGGTGGTGCCCGCCGCTCGCGCCAAATCCACGACACCTTGTTCGAGCGGCACGCGCAACGCTTCGATGGCCGGCCGCGACCATTCTGGAAGCTCATCGAGCAAGAGGAGTCCCCGGTGGGCGAGTGAGAGTTCCCCGGGAAGGAACGCGACGGCGCCGTCGGTGCTGTACCGTCCGGATGCCTGCGATCCGATGAGGGCCGCAGCGCCACTTCCCGAGTGAGGAGTGCGCATCGGAGGGTGAAGCGGCTCGTTGCGGATGATTCCTTTGGCAGCGTGAAGGCGCCGAGTGGTTTGGGCTTCGGTTTTATTCAACAGCGGCAGGATGCCATGAAGGGCTCGGGCGGCGGTGGATTTGCCGGTTCCAGGCGACCCGAGGAACAGCACATGGTGTTCACCGGCTGCAGCGAGCAACAGGCCCGTCAAAGCGTGCTCGCTGAGGCGGAGGGATTCGAATGGGACTTCGGGTTCGACCGGTTGGCCGTGCGCGCGAGGCAGCCACCGCGGCAAGGCGCGCTTACCGGTCAGGTGGTCGACCACCTCCCGCAGCGAGTGTGCGCCGTGAAGCGGGCATTCCATCCGACTTCCCGAACTGGCGTGCAAGATGTCTGCTGGAACGAGCGTGCTCGTGCAACCGGCGTCATGCGCTGCAATGGAGGCGTTGGCGCTGCTGGGGTGGCCGCGCAAGGTGCCGTCGAGGCCGAGGGAGCCAACGGAACAAACGGTTGCGATGTGGGTCGGGGAGAGCACGCCGATTTGGGCCAACACCACGAGTGCCAGCGGCAGGTCCAAGTCGGCAGGGTGCAGGGAAGCATGCCCTGGGCTCAAGCTGATCGTGAGGGCTTGACGCGGCCAACCCCAACCTTCGGCTTGGAGTGCTCCCCGAATTCGAAGGAAGGCATCGCGCGCGAGGCTTCCGGTCATGCCGGCCACGTGAAACTGAATGCCTCTACCGGACCGCAATTCGACGGACACAGGGAGGACGTCAACGCCGCGCGAAGCGGCACCGTACGTGCGAACAAACATGTCGGGAAAGCCTTAACAGAGCGCTCGTTCCACCGCGTCGATGAGGCTGTGGATGACCTTGATGTGGATTTCTTGAATGCGATCGGCGTAGCCCGACCACGGCACCCGCACTTCCACGGTACACCATTCGGCCAATTCGCCCCCGTCTTTGCCGGTCAGCCCGATGACCACCATCCCCGCAGCGCGAGCCGCCTTCGCGGCTTCCACCACGTTGCGCGAATTTCCGCTGGTGCTGATGGCCAACAAAGCGTCCCCCTCGCGCCCCAAGGCCTGCACGTAGCGCGAAAACACGTGATCGAATCCGTAATCGTTGCCCACGCACGTCAAGTGGGAGGGATCCGAGCAGCAGAGTGCGGGAAAGGGCCTGCGGTCCTCGCGGTACCGTCCGCTGAGTTCCTCTGCAAAATGCATCGCATCGCACATGCTGCCGCCGTTCCCACATGAAATGACCTTGCCCCCTGCGCTCAACGACTTCACCAACGCTTCGCCCGCCGCTTCCAACGCGGAGCCGAACGCCTCATCCCCCAGCACCCGAGCCAACAGCTCGGCCGCCTCCTCAAAATGGGTTCGTGTGGTTGTATTCATGGCGCGAAGTAAGGCTGCGATTACCGGAAACCGACGACCGATTCACGGGCGATGTTCTGGGATTTGTGGGCGTCAGTGAAAGGCGTTCAGTCCTTCGTTCAGGAAATCGATGAAGAGCTCGGGATCGGGGTCGTAGCCGGCTGAACCGCCGATTTGGTTTTCCTCGTGATCGAGCATCACGTAGAACGGCTGCGCATTCCGATCGAACCGCGAGGCCTGCAAGTAGCTCCACTTGTTGCCCACGTTGCGGATCTTGAAGTCTTTGCCGCCGTAGGTTTCCACGCGCTGCTCGGATTCGGGCAATTCCTTGCGCTCGTCCACGTACAGGCTGACGAGCACCACTTCCTCGTTGAGGATGCGGGCCACTTCAGCGTTGGGCCAAACCTGCTCCTCCATCTTCCGGCAATTCACACACGCCCATCCCGTGAAGTCCAACAACATCGGCTTGCCCTCCGCCTTTGCCGCGGCCAGCCCTTCATCGTAGTCCGTGAACCGCGCCTCGACATGTCCGCTGTGCGAACCGCCGCTTCCGCCACCGCCTTGCGTCCATTCGCTGTAGAACACGGGCGGCGGGAAGCCCGAGATGAGCTTCACGGGCGCGCCCCACATGCCGGGGAACAAGTACACCCCGAGGATGAAGAACAGCATGCCGATGGAGAACCGGAACACCCCGATTTTGCGGGTGTCGCTGTCGTGGGGCAACACCAACCAACCGAAGAGGTAGAAGGCAATCGCCAACGAAACCGCAATCCAAATCGCAATGAACAGCTCCCGCTGCAACAACCCGAGCTGCAACACGAGGTCCGCATTCGACAAGAACTTGAAGGCGAATCCGATTTCAAGCAAACCGAGCACCACCTTGACGCTGTTCAACCAACCGCCCGATTGGGGCAGCGAATTGAGCCAACCGGGGAAGGCGCTGAACAACGCGAACGGCATCGCCAATGCGAGCGAGAAGCCAAACATGATGGCCGCCGGCGCCGCAAAGGACCCCGTGGCCGCACCCGCCAAGGCACTGCCCACGAGCGGACCCGTGCACGAGAACGACACGATGGCCAAAGTGGCCGCCATGAAGAAGATGCCCGCGATGCCGCCCCGGTCGGCGGCGGCGTCGGTTTTGTTCGCCCAGCTGCTCGGCAATTGGATCTCAAACGCCCCGAGGAAGCTCGCTCCGAAGATCAGCAACAGGATGAACAAGAACAGGTTGAAGAACGGATCGGTCGAGATTTTGTTCAAGACGTCCACGCCGAAGAACGCCGTCAACAACAAGCCCAGTCCGGTGTAGATGATGATGATGAACAGGCCGTAAATGAGCGCGTTGCGGATGCCTTGGGCGCGCGTCTTGCTCTGCTTCGTAAAGAAGCTCACCGTCATCGGGATCATCGGGAACACACACGGCGTCAGCAAGGCCGCGAAGCCGAGCAGCATGCCGAGGAGGAACACGCCCCAAATGCCTTCTTCATTTTCTTCCTGCTCAGCGGGGGCTTCCACTGCTTCGTGATCGGCTTCGGGCGCACCGTGGCAGAGGTGCTGGCTCGGCGGGCAGTAGTCGGCAATGGCCGAACCCACGTCACTCAAGGCCACCTTGAAGTCGATGTCTTCCGGGGGCAAGCAGCGCGCGGAGTCGCAGACCATGAAGGACAGGAACCCGCTGATGGAGTCCGCGGGGTTCGCCTCAGCGAGGTCGAGGTGCGCGACCCAGTAGACCTCTTCCTCGAAGAAGTTGAGGTCCATCATGAAGTTCGGGTCGTACTCGGTGAGGGGCGCGCATTCGGTCACGACTTGGTCCCACACGACGCCTTCGGGCAGGGTCAGTTCGAAGTACGTGGGCAACGGACCCATGTCGTTCTCGAGGTGCTGGCTGTAGATGTGCCAACACGGCTCGACGCTCGCGTGGAAAACGAGGTCGGTTTGGCCGTTCTGGCCGGGGTGGAGGCCGATGTCCCATTTGACCGGATCCAGGATTTGGCCTGAAAGCAGAAAAGGGGTGAACACGGCGATGAGCAGGGCCAAAACCCGGCCTCCTCCGCCAACATTGCGCAAAGTTCCAATCATAGCCCCGCGAAGATACAGCGCACGCGGCATCTGCGCGCCCATTAAAGGTTAAGCTCCTCCCCAAACGCGAGGCCGAAGCGCCGCCGCACCCACCACGCACCGAGGTACACCAGCGGCGTGTCCGCCAATGCAACCAACAGCTTGAAAACGAATCCGTTGACGAGCAGCGCCCCGAACATCGCCCACTCGATTTCGCCCACGCTGCACAGCAGGAACAGCACGGTGAACGTGTCGAGGAACTGGCTCGGAATGGTGCTGAGGTTGTTCCGGAGCCACAGCATGCGGCCGGAAGTGAGCGCCTTCCAGAAATGGAAAATGCGCACGTCGACGAATTGGGCGAGGAGGTAGGCCGCCATGGACGCGCCGACGGCGAGGGTGGTTTGGCCGAAGACCTGGGTGAATTGGTCGTCGCTGACCGGGGACCAAACCGCAGCCGGTGCCACCTGCGCCAGCAGCACCATGCCGAGCACGAACAACGAGGCGACGAGGCCCGCCACAACGACTTGGTTCGCCTTGCGCCGCCCGAACAACTCGCTGATGAGGTCGGTGACGAGGAATGTGAGCGGGTAGGGGAGTAGGCCCACGCTTTGTTCGAAGGTCATGCCCCCGAATTCCCACGTGAAGAACTTCCTGAAAATCAGGTTGCACGTCACGAGGCTCGCGATGAACAACGCGCTGAGGATGAGCAGGATGCGGTGCGCTGCCGCGCGCTCTTCGGCGTTGAGGGGGCGTCCGGTCATGGCGTTTCGAGGGTGAAGCAGACGGCGGTGCGCGCCTGCGGGGTGAGGGCGGCTTCCCGGGCGGTCCGGAAGCCGACGAGCCAGTGGATCGTGCCGGCGGCGTCGGCGAGCACGCGGTGGTGGGCGCGCCGGGCGGCGGGAACTTTTGCTTGGGTCAGGAGGTCGCTGACGTTCACGTGGCCGGCGTGGCCGTAGGGGGCAAGGGCATCGCCGGGTTGCCAGGGCCGCAGGGTGAGGGGCCAAACCACCCGGTCCGCATCCACCCAGCACGCTCCTTCGGGTGCGCGCGGGTCGGCCGGTGGCGGCAGGACCTCCCACCGCACCCCGCCGGCCCGTCCGCTCCCTTTCGGCCGGTCGATGCCCACGGGTTCGGGCAACGGCTCAGCGGCTTCGAAGACCAGGGCGTCTCGGTCCCGAACGATGCGCCCCGCCTCCACGGGCACGTGCGCCCCCGTCGACTTCAGCGCCCGCAGCGCGTCGCCGCCCACCCCGTGCAGCCGTCCCCACGCGTGCAACCGCTCTGTGAAAAAGGGCGCGTCCGGCGTCCACGCCAGCCGACCCGGATCCGCCTGCGCCGACGCCTTCACGGCCGCCATCCCCTCGGCCACCTCCCGCCCCCGCCCCGCAAGCGCCGCCAAATGCCCAATCGCCCCCGCCCGAACGTCCTCCAACAACGGCAACACCTCGTGCCGAATTCGGTTCCTCAGGTACTTCCCTTCCGCATTCGAAGCGTCCTCCCTCCACTGCACCCCCCGCGCCGCAGCCCAAGACCGCAGTTCCTCCCGCCGCACGCCCAGCAGCGGCCGCAACACCCGCCCGTTGCGCGGGGGCATCCCCGCCACCGCGGCCACCGGGTCCGCCGCCCGCAACCAATGCAACACCACCGACTCGGCTTGGTCGTCGGCGTGGTGGGCCGTCAGGATGTAGGCGTTCGGGATTTGGCCCGCCAGCTCGCCCAGCCACCGATAGCGCACCCCGCGCGCCTCCGCCTGCAGCCCATTCCGCCCAGCGCCCACCGGCCGATGCGCCACCCGACAAGGCCACCCCTTCCGCGCCGCCTCCCGCGCCACCCACCGCGCATCCCCCGCCGACGCAGCACCCCGCAGCCCGTAATTCACATGCCCCACCACCCCGTGCAACCCCGCTTCCACAGCCAATTCCAGCAGGCCCATCGAATCCGCCCCCCCGCTCACCGCCAACACCACCGGATCCCCCGGCTCCCAACCCGCACCCCGCAGCCCGCTCCGGAACCGCTCAACGAGGCCCATCGCTCCCCAACGTGTCGAGCAGCGCGCCCGCCTTCAACAAGCACTCCGCGTATTCCCCCTCGGCCGAGCTCGCCGCCGTGATCGCGCCCCCCACCTCAAAGCTCACCACCCCCGTCAACGCGTTGTGCAGCACGGTCCGAATCACCACATTCAAATCGAAATCCCCATTAGGCGCGAGGTACCCGATGGCTCCCGAATACCACCCCCGCCGATTCGCCTCCAACTCGTCGATGAGCTCCATCGCCCGAATCTTCGGCGCCCCGGTCATCGAACCCATCGGGAACGTCGCCCGCAAGATGTCGGTGAACGTCACCTCCTCGCGGACCGTGCACGCCACGCTCGAAATCATTTGGTGCACCGTTTCGAACGTGTGGATGCCGCAGAGCTCCTCAACGTGCACCGTCCCGCGCTCGGCCACGCGGCTGAGGTCATTGCGCACGAGGTCGCAAATCATGATGTTTTCCGCGCGCTCCTTCGGGTCATTCCGCAAGGCGTGGGCCAAATCCGCATCCTCCCGCGCATCCCCCCCGCGCCGCGCCGTGCCCTTGATGGGCTGCGACCGCAACACCTTCCCCCGTCGCTCCACGTAGCGCTCAGGCGATCCACACCATGCATGGCACGCCTCCACCCGCACGTACGCCGCGTGCGGTGCGCGCGTCCGCCCCTGCAGCCGCTGGAACAGGCCCCAAGGATCCGGGATGTTCCCCTTCCCGGTCCACGTGGTGCACAAATTCATTTCGTACACGTCTCCTCTGCGCAGATGCCGTTGAACCCGTCCCCAACGCTGGGTGTAGGTCGCTTCGTCCCAGCGGGGCCGCATGGCAATGCCGGGCGCAGGGGGTTCTTCCCCGAGGGCTTCAGCCGCGAAAAGGGCTTCGATGACCTCGTCCCCTTCCCCTTTCAACACCGACAGGCCCGCGGCATCCCATTTCACCACCACGCGCGGCACATTCAGGACGGCTGCTGGAAACCCCATCAAATCCAATCGCTCGGACTTCAAGTCTTCTACGCTGTTTTTCAGGTCGTACCCGAGCACCATGAAGACCCAATCGCCGGCCGATTCGTCGAGGAAGGCCTGCATGTCCAGAAGGGTGTTGGGGCCCTCTTGGTCGACGTGGAAAATCCGTTCCGATCCGAGGGCAAGGTAGGTGGTGCCTTCCGCGCGCCCATCGAACAGGCAGTGCACGTGGGTTTCACGCGCCACCACATCGGACCAATCCGGCAAGCCTCGGGTTTCCATCGGGCGGATCAGACGTGCAAGGCGCGGTCGCCGGTTGCGGCGAGCGCAGCTTCCTTGATGGCTTCGGTGAAGGTCGGGTGGGCGTGTGACATGCGGCTGATGTCTTCAGCCGTCGCCCGGAATTCCATGGCCACCACGGCTTCGGCGATGAGGTCGGCTGCGCGCGGGCCGATCATGTGCACGCCGAGGATTTCATCCGATTCGGCGTGGGCAAGGACCTTGATGAACCCGTCCGTGTCCATGGAGGCCCGGGCGCGTCCGCTGGCTTTGAACGGAAACGATCCCGCACGGTAGGGGACGCCGTCTGCCTTGAGTTGTTCCTCCGTGGCGCCGACGCCAGCGACTTCCGGCCAGGTGTAGACCACGCCAGGGATGAGGTTGTAGTCGATGTGGGGGTGTTCGCCGGCGATGGTTTCTGCTGCAGCAACGCCTTCTTCTTCGGCCTTGTGGGCGAGCATTGCGCCCCGCACCACGTCGCCGATGGCGTAAATGTGGGGAATGGAAGTGCGGAGGTTCGCGTCCACCGGGATTCGGCCGCGCTCATCGGTGGAGAGTCCCGCCGCTTCGAGGTTGAGGCCGTCGGTGTACGGGCGCCGTCCCACCGCCACGAGGCAGTAGTCGACCGTCCATTCGACGTCCGCGCCCTTTTTATCCTTGGCCACCACGTGAACGGAATCGCCGTTCGAAGTGACCGATTGCACGCCGTATTGCAGGTGGAACTTCACGCCGAGCTTCTTCATGGAGCGCATCAGCTCCTTGCCCAAACCCCGATCCATCGTCGGAATGATGGCGTCGAGGTATTCCACCACGTGCACCTCCGTACCCAACCGCGCGTAAACGCTGCCGAGCTCCAATCCGATGACTCCGCCTCCAATGACCAGCATAGAGTTCGGACGCTCCTTGAGGGAGAGGGCCTCCGTCGAGGTGATGATGCGGTCCTTGTCCGGCTGGGCAAACGGCAGCGCAGCGGGCTTCGAGCCGGTGGCGATGATGATGTGATCCGCTGCGACATCGGTCGCCGCCCCTTCGGCAGGAGTCACCCGCACCGTGTGGGCGTCGACGAAGCTGCCGAACCCTTCGAGCCGGGTGATGCCGTTCTTTTTCATCAGGAAGTCGATGCCCGCCGTGGTTTGTTCCACCACCGCCGCTTTCCGAGCGATCATTTGGGGGAAATTCAGCGACAATTCGCCGACGCCAATGCCGTGTTCTGCGAACTGGTGCTGGGCTTGGTGGTAGTGTTCCGAACTGTCGAGCAGCGCCTTCGAAGGGATGCAACCGACGTTGAGGCACGTGCCGCCAAGGGTGCTGTATTTTTCAACGAGGGCCGTTTTCTTGCCCAACTGCGCAGCGCGGATGGCCGCGACGTAACCGCCTGGCCCACCGCCGACGACCAAAACATCGAATCGTTCCATGCCGCAAAGTTACGGCGCGAAGCAGAGTGGGAATCGCTCGGATTCCGTTTCTTTGCTCCCTTGAATCGCCGCGGGTTTTCTCGTTTGACCCAAAGCCCGACCTGCTCGCCCCATGTGGACCCACATCGCCCGTTTCGTCCTACGTCAGCGCCTCTTGCTCCTGTTGGGCTTGCTGACCGTGACGGTTTTATTCGCGATGCGGATTCCCGACGTGCGCTTGCAGTACACCTTCGGGGGGCTGCTTCCGAAGACGGATTCCACCGCAGTGGATTACCAAAACTTCATCGACCGCTTCGGCATCGAAGGCAACGTGTTGCTCATCGGTTCCGATACCGAGGTGCTCACGAATCCGAAGAAACTGCAGGCCTGGTACGAGCTCACCGAATCGGTCAAGAACATGCCGGTGCGGGTGGACACCACGGACAATGGCGTTGCGGACCCCGTTCCGATCCCCATGATCGACAGCGTGTTTTCCGTAACGCATGCTTACACCTTGGATAAAGACACCGCGGGACGCAAGTTCACCCTGCGCCCCATCGTGGCCCCGGGACGGCTGCGTCCAGGAGGTCAGGTGGACCCCGCGTTCACGGACAGCCTGCGGGAGGTGGTGCTGGCGCTTCCTTTTTACGAGGGGTTCTTGTTCACTGAAGCGCAGGATGCCACCTTGATGATGGTGTTCCTCGACGCCGATTTGTTCAATTCCGAGCGGCGTGGCACGGTGGTGGAGGACATCACGGCCTTGACGAATGCGTGGAGCGCGGAGCACGATCAGCCGCTTTACCTCAGCGGGTTGCCCTTCATCCGCACGGAAATGACCAACAAGGTCAAGGGCGAAATCGGCTACTTCATCGGGGCGGCGCTGCTCGTGACGGCGCTGTTGCTGTTTTTGTTCTTCCGGAACCCGACGGTGATGGGGGTGAGCTTGGTGGTGGTGGCTACGGGCGTGATTTGGTCCCTCGGCATGATGGCGGTGTTCGACTTTCCGATCACGCTGCTCATGAGCCTGATTCCGCCGCTGATGATCGTCATCGGGGTGCCGAACTGCATTTATTTGGTCAACAAATACCACGCGGAATTCAAGCGCCACGGGAACAAGATGATGGCGCTGCAGCGGATGATCGTGAAGGTGGGCAACGCGACCCTGCTGACGAATTTCACCACGGCGCTGGGTTTTGCGACGTTCATTTTCACGCATTCCAGCGTGCTGCGTCACTTCGGCATCGTGGCTTCGATCAACATCCTCGCGGTGTTCTTGATTTCCATCATCGTCATTCCCGCGTTGATGCTGTGGTTGCCCGAGCCGAAGCCCAAACACACCCGCCACTTGGATCGCCGGTGGATGTTCGTTTGGGTCAACCACCTCGTGCGCATCGTTCAGGAACACCGGCCAAAGGTCTACCTCGGCGCGCTCGTGGTGCTCGTGTTCAGCGTGCTGGGCATTGTGCAGATGCAGACGACGGGCAACATCGTGGACGACCTCCCCGACAGCGATCGCGTCATCACGGATTTGAAGTGGATGGAGGAACGGTTCCACGGGGCCATGCCGTTCGAAGTGCTGGTGGATACCGACAAACCGGGAAAGGCCACGGCACCGGCCATGCTTTCCAAGGTCGAGGAATTGCAGGAGTTGCTGGCGGAGTACCCGGAGTTCAGCCGGTCGCTGAGCGCGGGCGACGCCATGAAGTTCGCGATGCAGGCGTTCTACAACGGTGATCCGGAGCGCTACCGGTTGCCGAATCGCCGCGAGCGGTCGTTCATCGGCCCGTACATGCGGGGCACGGAACAGGCGGCTTCGGAATCGGATGCCGCGTCCGGCGTGGCGAACAACTTCATGGACTCGGCGAAGGCGGTGACCCGGATTTCGGCCCAAATGGCGGACATCGGCACCATCGAGATGCGCGACCTCATGAACGAACTGCGCCCGCGCATCGACTCGATTTTTCCGGCGGAGGATTACCGGCTGACGCTGACCGGCACGAGCGTGGTCTTCCTCGAAGGGACGAGTTACATGGTGCGGAATTTGGGGATTTCCATCGCGTTGGCGATTTGCGTCATCGCGGGGATGATGGCCCTGCTGTTCCGTTCGGCGCGCATGGTCGTCATCGCGCTCGTGCCGAATTTGTTTCCGCTGCTGTTCACCGCGGGGGTCATGGGCTGGGCTGGCATTCCCATCAAGCCGTCGACGATCTTGGTGTTCAGTGTGGCGTTTGGGATTTCGGTGGACGATACGATTCACTTTTTGGCCAAATACCGACAGGAGCTGAGCCTCACGTCCTGGAACATTCGCCAAGCGGTGCTCCTCGCCCTCAAGGAAACGGGCGTCAGCATGATGTACACGTCCATCGTGCTGTTTTTCGGCTTCCTCATGTTCGCGATGAGCGGCTTCGACGGCACGCGCTCGCTCGGTTTGCTCGTGTCCATCACGCTGCTCGTAGCGATGTTCACGAACCTGCTGCTGCTGCCGTCGCTGTTGCTCGCCTTTGAGAAGGTGCTCACGACGCAATCGTTCCGCGAGCCGTTCTTCTCCCTGCTCGATGAGGAGGAGGACATTGAGTTGGAGGAGTTGGCGGTGCGGCAGGGGCTGGCACCGGGGAAGGGGGACGAGTTGCACGAGGAATTGGTGCGGAAGCGCCAAGGGCAGTGATCCGTTTCGGATTCTGCCGGTTGCGACCGAACTTTGAAGCATGAAAGGCATCATCCTCGCCGGGGGGTCCGGCACCCGGCTTTGGCCCTTGACGAAGGCTGTCAGCAAGCAGCTCATGCCCGTCTACGATAAACCCATGATCTACTACCCGCTCTCCACCCTCATGTTGAGCGGCATTCGCGACATCCTCATCATTTCGACGCCCGCGGACTTGCCTGGCTTTCAGCGGCTGCTCGGCGACGGATCGGAGCTCGGGTTGAACCTGACGTACGCGGAGCAACCCGAACCCAACGGCCTTGCCCAAGCCTTCGTCATCGGCGAATCGTTCATCGGGGACGACAAGGTGGCCCTCGTGCTGGGCGACAACATCTTTTACGGGCGCAGTTTTGGCCGGCAATTGCGGGCCAACACCGATGCGGAGGGAGCCATCGTTTACGCGTACTACGTGACGGATCCGGAGCGCTATGGCGTGGTGGAGTTCGATGCCGAAGACCGCGTGCTGAGCATTGAGGAAAAACCGGCCGTACCGAAGTCGAACTTTGCGGTGCCGGGTTTGTACTTCTACGACAACGACGTGGTGGAGATCGCGAAGAACCTGAAGCCCAGTGCGCGCGGCGAGTACGAAATCACGGACGTGAACCGGGCATACCTCGAAGCAGGCAAGCTCTTCGTTTCGAAACTCGACCGGGGCATGGCTTGGCTCGATACGGGCACCCACGAATCCCTCCTGCAGGCTTCGCAATACGTCCAAACCATCGAAGCCCGTCAAGGCTTGAAAATCGGGTGCATCGAGGAGATTGCGTGGCGGATGGGGTACATCGATGACGCCCAAGCGGCTGCGATCGCGGAGCCCCTCCGGAAGTCGGGCTACGGCGATTACATCCTCGACCAAATCCGCCGCGGGCGCTGACCATGAAGCACCCCCAACTTGCGCGGTTGAAATCCGTCGCGGACGACGGCATCCAAGCCTTCCTCGATCGTTGGCCTGCCGATGAAGCCGACGGCCTCTACGCTCCGGTCCACTACTTGATGGCCCTGGGCGGCAAGCGCCTCCGGCCGGTCCTCGGCCTCGCCGCGGCCGAAGCGGAGGGCGCCGATGCCGCCGCCGCCATGCCCGCCGCCCTTGCGGTGGAGCTCTTCCACAACTTCACGCTCATGCACGACGACATCATGGACGAAGCTCCGCTGCGGCGCGGCCAAGCCACCGTGCATGCGAAATGGAACGAAAACACCGCCATCCTCAGCGGCGATGCCCTGTATACGTTGGCGCACATCGCTTTAACCGATTTGCCAGGCGATGCCCTCGTGCGCGTTTTGCCGGTGTTCAACACCACGGCGTTGGAGGTCTGCATCGGCCAGCAATCGGACATGGCGTTTGAGCAGCGGTCGGATGTCAACGTGCAGGAATACCTGGAGATGATCCGCTTGAAGACGTCGGTCTTGCTCGCGGCGTCGTTGGCCATGGGAGCGGCGGTCGCGGGGGCTTCCGAGCGCCGGGTGAGTGCTTGGTATCGGATTGGAGAGCAGTTGGGTTTGGCCTTCCAAATGCAGGATGACCTGCTCGATGCCTTTGGTGATGCGGCCACGGGGAAGCAGGTGGGTGGCGACATCTTGTCCGATAAGAAAACGTTTTTGCGGTTGCACACGTGGGCGGCGCTGTCGGATGCAGAGCGCGAGGAGTTGGCCCAATGGGATGGCCGGACCGACCGCCCCGCCGACAAAGTGGCTGCCGTGCAAGCCGCCATGCGCGCCACGGGTGCGGAAGCCGCGGCGCGCGAGCGCATGGCCCTGTACGTGGCCGACGCCCGCCGCGAGCTGGCGGCGCTGGACTTGCCCGGGACTTGGCTCGAAGCCTTCGAATCGGTCGCCGACCACATCGTCACCCGCAACGCGTGAACGACCTCCTTCACGACCGCGATTTGCCCGCCGGCGTCACGCCGGAGGCCTTCATCACCAAGGTGGTGGAGCAGCTCGCGAAGGACTTCGAGTTGGATTTGGAGCGGCTGCGCACGGCGCGAATCGGTGTGGGGCCGTTGCTCAAGGACATCATTTCTGCGGGATTGGAGAGCGACCCAGGACCGGTCTTTGCCGCTTTTTACCGGTTGGATTTGGGGGAGGATCGGGTGCGCCAAATCCTGCACGACAACGACCGCCTCATCGCCGCGGGCCTGCTCGCCGAACTCGCCCTGCAACGGGCGGCCCTCAAGGTTTGGACCCGGCTCAGCTACCGTTGAATTCAGGGATTCGTTTATCTTGGCCTTCAATCTAACGCCATGCGCACCAACGCTGAACTTCTTTCCTCCAGCCGCTCCCTGCTCTCAGGCTTGTGGCTTCCGGCCATCGGGGCCTTCCTCGTCATTGGCATCCTCTCCTCCGTGGGCAGCGGGGCGAGTTTTGGGGTGATTCCGCTGCTGTTGGCCGGGCCGTTGGGCGTGGGGCAGTCGCGCTACTTCCTTTCGATTGCGCGCGGTGAACGGCCGAATTTTGAAGTGCTGTTCAGCGGGTTCCATGCGTTCGTTCGAACCTTGGCCATCGGGTTGCTTTTGTCCCTTGCGGTGGGCATTGCGACGTTGTTGCTCATCATCCCGGGAATCATCGTGGGTGTGGGATTGAGCATGGCGTATTACATCGCCAACGACCAGCCGGAGCTCGATGCGCCGGATGTGTTGAAGGCCAGTTGGGAGTTGGTTTGGCAGGGCGGGCACTTTTGGAAGGTGTTCGGCTTCCTGCTCCTCGCGGCGCTGCTGACGTTGCTCGGATTGCTGTGTTTCGGCGTGGGGGTGTTGTTCACCACGCCCATGGTGTTGGTGGGCCAAGCCGCGTTGTACGACGAATTGCGTTCTTCCTCGATGCGCTGATTCCGCCGTCATCGGGTGCGCAGCCACTCCGCGAACAGCGGGTCGGCGAGCATCCACCGGCGGGTGTCATTTTGCATCACCAGTTCAAGGCGTTCGAGCGAATGCAGGGCGGAGCGCACGCTACTCGCGGCGGGCAGGTGGTGCCGTTGAAGGAATTCCATGGCCGTGGGTTGCGGAATCCCGTCGGGCGATTGGGCGATGGCGGTCAGGGTGGCGGCTTGGACGGGACTCAGCTGGTTGCGGATTTGGCCAAAAAAGCCCTGAAGCGAAGCGAGGATGGCCCGCTGAACCTCCCGCACATCCTGCAAATTTGGGTCACCAGCGCGGTCGAACAACCGATTGCATTGCGCCTGCACCCAATGCGTCGTCCCCCGCGCCCAGCGGTACACGGCCTCGAGCACTTCATCCGGCACCGTCCGACCGTCCGCCTCGAAATGCCGCCGAATGAACGGCGCGTAGTCCGCAAACGCCACCGCCTTCAACTCCATCATTTCGCACGACTGATAGAACGGACGGCTGTGCTCGCTGAACATGGCCCGCATCAGGCTCGCGTGGCTGCCTGAAAACACAAACCGCACCGCCGGAAAGGCCTGCATCCATTCGCGAAACGTCGCTTCGGCCCCTGGCTCCCGGAAGTGCGTGATTTGTTGAAACTCATCCAAGCACAGCACGAATCCGGGCTCAAGCCGACTCAAATACGCCCCGATGCTTTCGAGCGCCGGCTGCGGCGAGCGACCCGCCCCCAAGCGAATGCCCACTTGCGGCGCGCCCGTAGCCGGGTCCGCCGTGAATTGCACTTCGAACTGCGCGAGGAACCGCTGCCACAGGGACGTGTGCCGTGTGTTGTGCACTCCTTCGCGTGCCAACAAGGCCCAGCCAATTTTCTCCACCGCCTCGCGCAAGTCCAAGCAGGACAGCAGATCAATGGTCATCCCAGCGCGTCCCTCCAACGATCGGCGAATCAGGGCGGTTTTCCCCATCCGCCGTTCTCCCAAGATCACCACATTGCGGCCATTTTGGAAATGGGCTTCAAGCGCAGCGCGTTCTGCATCGCGGTCGCAAAACAGTTCGGGCAGGGTGTATCCTTGTACGATGAACGGGTTCATGTTCAAATTTACGAAAAAGTCGTCACGAAAATCTCGTCACGAAACAATCGCATTGAACCGCCTTTGGGAGGAAGGTGTTGAAACGTGAGGCGAGGCCGAAAGCGCTTCGTATCTTTGCAGGCCAAACCCTTCTCCCCCGTCCTCATGGACACACTCGACTTCCTGAGCCAGCTCGAGCCCACCGCGCTCGAGGCCCACTACCAACGGTACTTGGCAGATCCCCAATCGGTTGATGCCAGCTGGCAGCAGTTTTTCAAGGGCTTCGATTTGGCCCTCGCCACGTACGGCGAGGAATCCGCGAGCCCCATTGCGAAGAAGGAATTCCAGGTTCTCGACCTGATTCACGGTTACCGCACGCGCGGCCACCTCTTCACCCAGACGAACCCCGTGCGCGCCCGCCGCACCTACGAACCGGACCTTTCGTTGGAACAGTTTGGCCTCACCGAGGCCGATCTGGACACCACGTTTCAAGCCGGTTCCCAGGTGGGCATCGGCCCGGCTCCGTTGCGCGCCATCGTGGAACATTTGCGCGAGACGTACTGCCACAGCATCGGCATTGAGTACATGTTCATTCGGGATTTGCCCCGGCTGAATTGGATCCGCGAGCACATCGAATTGGCGAATCGCCCGCGCATTGAGGTCGCGGATCGCAAGCAAATCCTCAAGAAGCTGAACCAGGCGACCTTGTTCGAAGAGTTCTTGCAGAAGAAGTTCGTAGGCCAAAAGCGCTTCTCCCTCGAAGGCGGCGAATCCCTCATCGCCGCCCTCGACGCGGTCATCGAGGACGGCTCCTCGCGCGGGGTGCGCGAAGTGGTCATCGGCATGGCCCACCGCGGCCGCCTCTCCACCTTGGCGCACATCCTCGGCAAACCCTACGCCGAAATCTTCACGGAATTTGAAGGCAAGGCCTACGACGACGATGGGGATTTTGACGGCGACGTGAAGTACCACCTCGGTTACTCCCGCTCGTTGATGGCGGACACCGGGGAGCCCTTGACCATCACGTTGGCGCCCAACCCGTCTCACCTCGAGGCCGTCGGTCCGGTGGTGGAAGGGCTCAGCCGCGCCCGAATCGACGCGCTCGGAGGCGATTCGTGCACCGTCCTGCCCATTCTCATTCACGGCGACGCCGCCATTGCTGGCCAGGGCGTCGTGTATGAAGTGGCCCAAATGGCGCAACTCGATGGCTACCGCGTTGGCGGAACCATTCACATCGTGGTGAACAACCAAGTCGGCTTCACCACGAACTACCTCGACGCCCGCAGCTCCACGTACTGCACCGACGTCAGCAAGGTGACGGAAGCGCTGTCGTTCCACGTGAACGCCGACGATCCGGAAGCCGTGGTGACGGTGATGCGCATCGCATGCGACTACCGCCAAACCTGGAAGCGGGACGTGTTCATCGACCTGTTGGGATACCGCAAATACGGACACAACGAAGGCGACGAGCCCATGTTCACCCAGCCACAATTGTACAAGTCCATCGGCAAGCACCCCAACGTTCGGGAGCTGTATTTGCAGCAGTTGCTGGCCGACGGAACGCTCACCGCGGACGACGCCGAAGGCATGAAGGAGGCCCAAATCGCGCGCATGGAAGCGGGCTACGAAGCGGCAGCCGGCATGGACCGCGCCATCGTGGAGGATTTCTTGCAGGATTTGTGGAAAGACTACCACAACGCCGAGCCGGATGAGTGGCGCCAACCGGTGGATACGGCGGTTGCTCGGGAGCGGTTGGAGGCATTGGCTCGCGCCATGAGCACGCTCCCTGAAGAGAAAAAGATTTACCGAAAAGTCGCGAAGTTGATGCGCGACCGCCTGAAGATGGTGGAAGAAGACCGGTTGGATTGGGCCATGGGCGAATTGCTCGCCTACGCGACCCTTCTGACCGAAGGCCACCCCGTTCGCATCAGTGGACAGGACGTCGAGCGCGGCACCTTCTCGCACCGCCACGCGGTGGTGAAAACCGAAGACAGCGAGGAGGAAATCATCCCGTTGAATCACTTGGAGGAAGGCCAAGCCACGTTCCAGATTTACAATTCACTGCTGAGCGAATACGCGGTGGCCGGGTTCGATTACGGGTACGCGTTTGCGCGGCCGGAGGGATTGACGATTTGGGAAGCCCAATTTGGCGACTTCAACAACGGAGCCCAAATCCTGTTTGACCAATTCCTTTCATCCGCCGAGGACAAATGGCGGACGATGAACGGCCTGACGCTGCTCCTTCCCCACGGCTATGAAGGCATGGGGTCGGAGCACAGTTCGGGACGCATGGAGCGCTTCTTGCAGCTCGGAAGCGGAGAGAACTTCTTTGTGTGCAACGTGACGGAGCCCAGCAATTACTTCCATTTGTTGCGTCGCCAAGTGAAAATGGCGTTCCGCAAGCCGCTCGTGGTCTTCACGCCGAAGAAACTGTTGCGTTACCCGAAGGCGGTTTCTTCATTTGAAGCGATGGCTACGGGGCACTTCGCACCCGTCATCGATGATCCACGCACGCAAGGCGATCCCGGCGCGGTGGACACCCTCGTGTTCTGCAGCGGCAAAATTTATTACGAACTGCTTGAACGGCTCGAAGAAACGCCGGCGCCGAACATTGCGTTCATCCGCGTTGAGCAACTTCATCCTTACCCCGGTTTGGAAATCGAAGCGGTTCGAGCCGGTTACTCCCCGAAGGCGAAATGCCTGTGGGTGCAAGAGGAGCCCCGCAACATGGGGGCGTGGACTTTCATCATGCAGCATTTCTCGGGCGAAATCGCGTGCATCTCGCGTTCAGCGAGCGCAAGCCCAGCATCGGGATCTCCCGTCGTCCATGCGCGGCGTCAGCAAGCCATCCTCGATGAGGTGTTTGACAACGCCCACAACTGATTCCCCTAACTCGAACAAGCACAGCAGCCATGCCCATTCTTGAAATGAAAGTCCCGAGCCCGGGCGAATCCATCAGCGAGGTCGAAATCGCAACGTGGTTGGTTTCCGACGGGGATTACGTGGAGAAGGACCAAGCCATTGCCGAAGTGGATTCGGACAAGGCGACGTTGGAATTGCCCGCCGAAGCGGCCGGCATCATCACGCTCAAGGCGGAGGAAGGCGATGCCGTCGCGGTGGGTGAGGTGTGTTGCCTCATCGACACGGACGCGGAGAAACCGGCCGACTTCGTGCCTGCCGGAACGGCCAGTGCGCCTGCCCCGGCACCGGTGGCACCCGCCCCGGCACCCGCTCCGGCTCCTGTACCGTCTGCACCGAAATCGGAAAGCCATGCAGCGGGGCATCCGTCACCGGCAGCGCGCAAATTGATGGCCGACAATGGCTTGCCCGCGGGTTCGGTGGCCGGTTCCGGCCGCGACGGCCGCGTGCTGAAGCAGGACGTAGTGGCCGCCATGGCTGCGGGCTTCGATGCAGGCGCTGCGGCGGCTTGGGGAGGTTCGCGCGAAGTGCGTCGCGAAAAGATGAGCATGCTGCGCCGCAAAGTGGCGGAACGACTCGTCGGCGTCAAGAACGAAACCGCCATGCTCACCACCTTCAACGAGGTGGACATGAAGCCTGTGATGGACTTGCGCAACAAGTACAAAAACGAATTCAAAGAGCACCACGGCGTCGGACTCGGTTTCATGAGCTTCTTTACAAAGGCCGTGACCACCGCCATCCAGCAGTACCCTGCGGTGAACGCCATGATTGATGGCAAAGAGATGGTCATCCCGGAATATGCGGACATCGGAATTGCGGTGAGTTCGCCGAAAGGCTTGATGGTTCCTGTGGTTCGGAACGCCGAGACGATGGGACTTGCCGAAATCGAAGCCGAAATCAAGCGGCTGGCCCTTCGCGCCCGAGATGGCTTGCTGACCGTGGATGAAATGTCGGGCGGCACGTTCACGATTACGAACGGAGGCGTTTTTGGCTCGATGCTTTCGACGCCCATCATCAACCCGCCGCAGAGCGCGATCCTCGGCATGCACAACATCGTCGAGCGCCCGGTCGCGGTCAACGGCCAAGTCGAAATTCGCCCCATCATGTACGTAGCGCTCAGCTACGATCACCGCATCATCGACGGCAAGGAAAGCGTCGGATTCCTTTACACCATCAAGGAAATGATCGAACATCCCGAGCGGATGCTCTTCACGGGCAAGCAGCCCGCGGAGGTGTTGTTGGGTCTTTAAGGTTTTGATTCTGCGTAGGATGCAACCAAATGGAGGAGGTGGTTGTTGTCCCCATGCAAGAATTGAAACACCATGCGAAAATTCCTCGGAGTTTTGGCGTGCTTGGCTTTGTCCGGATGGGGCATGGCCCAGTACGGCACCATGGGCTGGGAACAACAGCCTGAAGACGATGCCCCCATTGACGTTCTGCCGAATCACGGCGAACTGAATGACATGTCGGGCGGTTACGCGGTTGGAGACACCGTCCGCAATTTCATCGCTTACGATGTGGACGGCAATGCGGTGGATTTGTATGCGAAACTCGCGGGACCGCGTCCGGTGATTGTCGCCAATGGAAGCGTGACGTGCCCGCGTTTTCGGGACATTTTCGATGAGGACGTCACCTCCCCGGAATTCACGGGTTCGCGCGCTTTCATCCTGTCGCACGCAGCCGACTTCGAATGGGTCTTCATTTACGGCATGGAAGCCCACCCGACCGTGGGCGCCTGTCCGTCGAACTGTCCGCCCGTGATCACCACGGACACCACGGTGGTTCAGGCGGCCACTTACGGGGACCGCAGGGGTGCAGTGAATTCCTGGAACAACGCTGACCACATCGCGTTTCCGTTCACCTTTTATGCGGACAATCCCGACAACAGCATCTACAACACGTTCTTTGAGCGGCCCAGCGGCTGGGTGGCCTTGAACTGCGATGGAACCGTGGCGCGTCGTGGCGACTGGTTGATGTTTTCTTTGATCGACCCGGCCATCCAAGCGGACTTGTTGGCGTGGCGGGCCAATTACCAAGCCTGCGTCATCGATTGGGAGCCGCCAGCGCCGGTCGTGGATCCCGGGCCTTCGGTGCAATTGGAAGGTGCGCCGGAATCGGTTGCGGTGGGAATGGACGAAGCTGCGGGTGCGCGCGCTTCGATGTACCCGAATCCCACCGCAGGCGAAGTGTTCGTGGCGGTCGCTGAATCGGCGCATGTCGTGGTGTGGAATGCCGTGGGGCAGCCGGTGATGGATGCCCGCTTGCTTTCAGGGCGCAACGCATTGGATTTGAGTGGCCTTCCTGCGGGTGTGTACACGGCGGTGATCACCACTGCGGAGGCGCGGTCCACTCACCGCATCGTGAAACGCGATTAAAACGTGGCATACAACGTCACCACCTCTCCTCCTTCGCGAACAAGGAGCAAGGCCAAGGTGCCGAGCACGATGAGCAGGCGCACGGCCCAAACCGGCAAGCGCTTCATGGTTGGTTGAGGATTTTATCAGCGATCAGGGCGGCCCCGTAGCTGCTGTGGTGCTGGTGATCGTGGAAGGCCCCAGGAACCGTGCTCACGTCGCGGGCATCGATCCACGTGGCCTGCTCCGAATCAAGCAAAGCTGCAAGGCGCTCGCCGAGTTGTTCGTACCCGGCTTCCGCCTCAGGAGCATGCCAGCGAATGAAGGGGGCGTTGTGCGGTCCGAGAACGAAGGTGGCCTCCACACCCCACTGGTCGCAGGCGCGGATGAATGCGCGCAGTTCTTCATCCCGTGCCTCCAAAACCTCCGGATTGCTTGCAACCGGCCGGAACCATTCGGCGTGATGGAAGGTCGAATCGATGCCCCGTACGAGGTTCGTGCGGGGCGCAGGACCTTCGGGCACCGTGCCCGTCCACCGCTGGATGGGGCGAAACGCTGAGGTGAACGTTTGGGGTTGAAGGCGGTGCCGGATGTCGTTGAACCACTTGGCGCGCAGGGCACGAAGCAGGCTTGCGGGTGAAAGGCGTTCCGTCAGGGGCAAGGCCTGCCGCGCGCGGTTCACGGGTTGCCAAATGCCTTCCGCCACGTCCGAACGCGGGGCGAGCAACCGCGGATCCACGTACCGCGTCCAATAGGCCGGATTCACAGGGCCGTGCTCGGCGTTCCAATAGACCGGATTGATGAGGTAAATCAGCTGCAGACCACGCAATTCCTCCCGGTGTTGGGCCAAAACGGGCAAGTGCACCCCCGCCGTCCTCCCAGCCCCCGCCAACACGGCATGCCGCGGCGCCACGGCATTCAAAAAGTCCGGCCAATTGCCCCCCGCCAACGTCGTCGTTTCCGACGTTCCCAAGCAGAGCACCCCACCGTGAAGCCGCAGCGAGGCCAGAAAATGCGAAACCGCTGCTGCATCGTCGTGCCGCCATGCCAGCCCCGGGACGGTCGCAAGCGGCTCCTCCGGTTGCGGTGGCGTGAACGCCGGAACGAACCACGCGCCCCCCAGCAATGCGGCCAGGGTCCCCAGCAGCCACACCGCTTGGCGCGCCTCCCAACGGGTGATCCCAGTTCCCCTCATCTCCACCAGGCTTGCACCCATTCGGCCCACGCCGACAACGGATAATGAAACCACCCCCACCCGAGCGTCACGAATCCCCACGTAGCCACCACGCTCGCCCCATCGTACCACCGGCCTCGCCACGCCAACGGCCGCCATCGGTCGCGCCAAAGTTTGTTCAGCACCAACCCCATCCCGTGCCAGGCGCCCCACACCACGAAGTGCAACCGGTCCCCGTGCCACAAGCCGCACACCACGAACGTGATGAGGTACGCGAGCGCCGTGACCACCATCCGCTGACGGGCCAATGCGGGCCACCGGTTGAGTGCCGCCACCACCGGTTTGAACACGTATGCCCGAAGGAACTTCGAGAAGGTCATGTGCCATCGGCGCCAAAACTCCGCCAAGTTGCGCGACGCATACGGCCAGTCGAAGTTCTCAGGGGTTCGAATCCCCATCCAACGCGCCGTGCCGATGGCGATGTCGCTGTATCCCGAAAAGTCGAGCAGGATGAACGCCGAGTAGCTCACGAGTCCGAGGGCCATGGCCGCCACCGGGTGCTCAACGGGCACGGATTCCCAATCGACGGCCCAGGGTTTCACCACCGGCACCAGCACCAGGGTTTTCACGGCTCCGAGCCCCACCCGCCACACCCCTGCGAGGAGGCTCCACCGTTCTGCGGGACGCGGACGGTGCACCACGCCGTAATGGAAATTGGCATACCGATCGATGGGCCCCGCTAAGATGGTCGGGAAGAAGAACGTGTAATTCAGGAAGGTGAGCCAATGGCGGGCGCGGATCGTTCCGCGGTGGGACTCCACGAGGAAGTGAATCCAGCGGAAGAGGATGTAGGAGAGCCCCAGTTTTTGGACCGACAAAACCGGCCCCTTCAGCGGCCCCAACGCCTCGTGCAAAAACGGGTAATTCCGCACCGCAAACAGCCCCACGAGCAGCGTCACCGCCGCCGCCAACCCCCAGCGCGACCCCTTCCGTTCCAACAAGGCCCCCGCGCCATACACCGACAACCCGAGCACCGCCAGCACGATGAGCGTGTGTTCCTTGACCAACGTCAGCAAAACGAGCGCGTTGACGACGAGCAGCAGCGCCTCCCGCCCGCGCACCGCCCGCGGCGCCCATTCGCGCAAGGCAGCATACGCGGCAGCGCTCAGCAGAACGCCGGCAAACAGGGCATAGGATTGGAACAGCATGCGCCCCGCGAAGGTACGCACCCGGCGCGTCCACAAAAAAAGCGCCCGGTTCCCCGAAGGTCGCCGGACGCTTACAAACCAACCAATCCACGAGCCCTTTTACGGAGCCGGTTCGAAGAAGGTTTCAAGCCGATGAAAAAAACCGGCACAAAAAAAGCGCCCGGTTCCCCTGAGGTCGCCGGACGCTTACAAACCAACCAATCCACGAGGCAGGTTTACGGATGGGGCTCGAAGAAAGTTGCAGCGTTTCGAAAAAGAACCTTCAATACCGCGCCAACTCGGGATCAACGGATGCTTGCCACGCCAAAATCCCGCCTTTTAAATTGTGCAAATTCCCGTATCCGTGTTCCGCTTCGAGCAGGGCGATGGCCCGCGCGCTGCGCACGCCCGACCGGCAGTGCACCACCACCGGCAGGTCACGCGGAATGCGGTGAAGGCTCTCGCTCAGGGTGTCAAGCGGCACGAGTTCCCCGCCTAGGTTCGCAATCGCATACTCGTAAGGTTCGCGCACGTCAATCACCACGTGCGCCTTGCCCTCCGTTTGCCATTGGGCCAAATCCTTCGCCGTCACTTCCCGCGACACCACCGCTTCTGCGACGGGTGCCCCCACGCCACAAAACTCCTCGTAGTGGATGAGGTCGGTTTGGGTGGGGTGTTCGCCCGTGAGCGGGTTGCCAGGCTGCTTCCGGATTTTGAGGGTGCGGGTGGTGAAGGTGGTGGCGTCGAACAGGAACAGCCGGCCAACGAGCGGCTCGCCCACTCCACTCAGGACCTTGATGACCTCCAATGCCTGAAGCGAACCGAGGATGCCGGGCAACACGCCGAGCACGCCACCCTCCGCGCACGAAGGAACGAGCCCGGGTGGCGGTGGGCTGGGGAACAGGTCGCGGTAGTTGGGGCCCCGCTCGCCGCCTTCGAGCGGAGCGTTGAACACCGAGCACTGCCCTTCAAACCGGTAAATCGATGCGTAGACGTTGACCTTGTCTTCCAGCACGCAGGCGTCGTTCACGAGGTAGCGCGTGGGAAAGTTGTCGGTGCCGTCGGCCACGACATCGTATTGGCGCACGAGTGCGCGGGCATTTTCCCGGGTGAATTGCACGTCGTGCACCTCGATTTCGATGTGCGGGTTGAGCGCCCGGAGCCGCGCAGCGGCAGCCTCCGCCTTCGGCGTGCCCACGTCGCCCACGGTGAACAGCACTTGCCGCTGGAGGTTGGAATCGTCCACGCGGTCGAAGTCGACGACCCCGATGCGGCCCACACCCGCCGCAGCGAGGTAGAGCAGCAACGGACTGCCGAGCCCGCCCGAACCGATGACGAGCACCGATCCCTGTTTCAGCTTGCGCTGCCCTTCGATGTTGAATTCGGGCAGGATGAGGTGGCGGCTGTACCGCTCGAGTTCGGCTTTGCTGAATGGGGTCATGATGGATCGGATGTGCCGCCGGCGATGGCGGGGATGATGCTCACTTCGGTGTTCGGTGCCAAAGCGGTGGCTACGCCGTCCAGCGCTTCGATGTCTTCGTCGCCGACGTAGACGCGGATGAAGTGCCGCAGCGCACCGTCCGCGTCGTAAAGATGCGGTTGCAGCCCGGGGTGCGCTTCTGCGAGGGCTTGCAGCAGGCCGGCAACGGTGGGGGTGTCGGCGTTGAACGTAGCGGCTCCGCCAGTGAATTTGCGGAGCGGGGTGGGGATGATGAGGTTAGCCATGGGATGGAATGTGTAGGGGTTCTTCGAAAAAACGTCCGGCCTCGTTGAGTTGCCAAGAGCGCACGCGTTCGACGCGGCCGGGGTACGTCGAAGCGATGAGGTAGGAGAAAAAGGGCAGGGCCACGCGGAGGTCGTGGATGCTGGGAACGGCGGGATGTCGCGGGTGGCTGTGGTAGATGCCGAGCAGCGTAGTGCCGCTGGCCAAGGCGTGCCGCTCGGCGCGCAGGTAATCCCGTTGGTCGATGGCGAAGCGCCTGCGCTGATCGCCGGTTTGGGCATTTTCTACAGGCATCGCTTCCGTGAAATGCCGGCCTTGCTCGGTCATTTGGCCAAACAAAAACCCACAGCACTCATTCGGAAACGCCCGCAGCGCCTCTGCTTCCACTACCTTCCACGGCTCGAATTCAAAGGTCAGGACGTCGTTCATGCGAGTCGGCTCAAGGTGTCGTGGTACTTGCTGGCATCGTCGGCGAACACCGTCACCACCACGCCCGATTCCAGTTCGGATGCCAACGCAACCGCGCCCGCGAGGTTCGCGGCGGCGCTGGGAGAGAGCAACAGCCCTTCTTCCCGCGCGGCGCGGCGCATCATGGCATAGGCGTCTTCGGTGGAGACGGTGTGTGTGGCATCGGCCAATCCCGCATCGAAGATTTCCGGAACGCGTGCCGTCTCGAGGTGTTTCCAGCCTTCGAGTCCGTGAAGGGCCGTCTCCGGCTGCAGGGCGATGCACTGCACGTCGGCGTTGCGCGATTTCAGTCCCCGAGTCGTCCCCGTGAAGGTGCCCGTGGTGCCGAGGCCGGCGATGAAGTGGGAGATCCGGCCTTGGGTTTGGTCCCAAACCTCCGGCGCCGTGGTCTGCACGTGCGCCTTCCAGTTCGCGTCGTTGCTGTATTGGTCGAGGTAGGCGTAGCGACCGGGGTGCTTTCGGACCAATTCCTGCGCCGCGTCTTGGGCGCCCTCAGTGGCTTCGAAGGGGCTTGTGAACACCAATTCGGCACCGAGCCATTCCAGGATGCGCTTGCGTTCGGGCGAAGCGTTTTCCGGCATGCACAAGGTCAGGGGAATGCCTGCCGCTGCGCAAAAGGTGGCGTAGGCAATGCCGGTGTTGCCGCTTGTGGCATCGAGTACGCGCCGACCACCGAGCTGATTGGCAGCCGCAGACAGGATGGAAAAGGCAGCGCGCGATTTGATGCTGCCACCGAGCTGTTGCCATTCGGCCTTCGCGTAGAGGGCAACGCCGGGGCGGGGTTCGAGTCGCTCCAAGCGCAGCAGGGGCGTGGAGCCCACGTGGGGAGCGAGGGCCTGCAAACGCTTCGCGATCGCGGAGGGAGGAGGAGGGGAGAGGGACATGGGAGAAGGAAATTTTCGGCAACAAAAAAGGCCCGCACAATCGTGGGGCCTGGGCAATTCATTCGGAGGCGTTCAAGCGCCGACCGGGGTCAACACCATCCGTGCACGCGCACCGCATTGCAACCGGGTCCCATCGGGGCCGGGGTACAACACATACAGCAACATGCTTGGAAGGAACTCATGAAACCAAAACTAACGAGTTCATCAACGCGATGCAAGTTTTTGTCGAAAAGGGTTAGCGCAAGACCGAAAACCGCTCGGCGTCAAGTCGCAACAGAATGAAAATCAGTACCGTGAATCCCATCAGCGATGAACCGCCGTAGCTGAACAGCGGCAGCGGAATGCCGATGACGGGCGCCAAGCCCAACACCATCCCGACGTTGATGAGCACGTGCATGAACAAGACGCTGGCGACCCCGTAGCCGTAAACGCGCGTGAAGTTTGAGCGTTGCCGTTCCGCGAGGTAAATGAGGCGGAGCAGCAGGGTGAGGTAGAGCAGGATGACGGCGGTGGACCCGAGGAAGCCCCATTCTTCGCCGACTGTGCAGAAGATGAAATCGGTTTCCTGTTCCGGAACGAAGGCGTAGGCGGTCATCGGGCCGTTCATGTAGCCTTTTCCGGACCAACCGCCGGAGCCGATGGCCGCCTTCGCGTGCCGGATGTTGTAGTCCGCGTCCGGGTTGCCGACGTCGAGCCCGAAGAGCACGTGGATGCGCTCGCGCTGGTGTTTGGCCAGCACCTTTTCCAGGCCAAATTGCATCGCCCCACTGAACACCAACGCCCCCAAAATCGCCACCGCGCCGATCCGCTTCAGCCGCTTGCGCTCCCGCGGCAAACTCGACTGCACCAGGAACCACAGCACCAGGCCACCGCCCCCAGCGAGCACCGCCCAGAGCACGTACACCCCCGTGGCGGGACCGAAAAACGGATACGCGACCGTGCCCGCCCCCGACAAGATGGTCGCCACCGCCACCACCAACGCCGCAAACGCCACCACCAGCACGTTGCCGCTGAGCCCCTCCCGGTAGAGCGCAAACACGAAACCGCCGAAGACCAGCACCGTCCCCGCATCCGGCTGCAGCAGCACCAGGCCGGCCGGCAGCCCGACGATGGCGATGGATTGGAGCCGCGTTTTCAAGTCGCGCAGCTTGCCGTCCCCCCGGCTGAGGAGCCAAGCGAGCATGAGGGCGGTGGTGGATTTGGCAAATTCAGAAGGCTGCAAGCTGAAGCTTCCGAAGGCAAACCACGAGCGCGCACCCCCGATGACCTTGCCGAACACCAGCACGGCAGCCAGGACCACCAACAGGCTGAGGTAGCTCAGGATGGAGATGCGGACGAAGAATTCCCCTTCCACGTTCAGCACGAGGAAGGCGATGAGCGTGCAGACGCCCAGCCACAGCAATTGCTTCCCGCCCTTGCCGTCGAAGGTGAGCCAGTCGACCGCCTCCGAACCCGCCGTGGCGCTCGCGATGTTCAGCCAACCGAGCACCGCGATGGCGGCCACGAGCATCATCGTGAACCAGTCGAGTCGGTTCCGGATCTGCAGTCGGCGGCTCATGGCGTTTCGGGGAATGGGTCGCGCGCCGCGAGGATGCGGGCTTCGCGCTCGGGGTTCGACAGGGAATCGGCCAAATACGATTCGATCAGCTGCGCTGCGATCGGCGCTGCCCACGAACCGCCCGATCCGGCGTTTTCGACGTACACGCTGAGGGCGATTTGCGGGTTGTCCATGGGGGCGAAGGCCATGAACACGCTGTGCTCGAGGGCGTTGGTGTTTTGGACGGTGCCGGTTTTTCCGCAAATGGAGATGCCGGGGGTGCGGGCCCGTCGCCCGGTTCCGCCCACCCCTTCCACGACTTGCTGCATGGCGGAAATCACCGGATCAAAGAGCTCGGGATCGACTCCTGTGGTGACCAGCGAATCGACTCCCAACGGCTTCCCGCGACCGCCCACATCGCGGACGGCGTGGGGCGTGCGGTACCAGCCCCGGTTGCCGATGGTCGCGGCGAGGTTGGCCATTTGGAGCGGCGTGGTCAGCAGTTCCCCCTCGCCGATGGCGATGGAGTAAATCGTCGAAAACGCCCAGCTCCGTTGCCCGTAGATCCCGTTGTAGTACGTTGTGTCGGGCACGGAGCCCGGCCGCACGCCCGGCAACTGCCCGCCCAAATCCGTCCCAAACCCGAACCGCTTGATGCGCTCCGTCCAATTCCCCAGCCCGAGCGCCGCATCTTCGAACAGGTTGTTCGAACGCCGCGCTTGAACCATCCGCTTCATGACTTCGTGGAAATACGGATTGCACGAATGCACGATGGCTTCCGACAGGTTGTCGTAGCTGTGCGGGCCGTGGCACCCGATGATGTTTCGGTCGCACGGAATGCGGGTGTTGGTGCGGATGGCGCCTTCGTCGAGCGCGATGAGTCCTTGCACCATTTTGAAGATGGAACCGGGGCGGTAGGTGCCGCGCAAGGCCCGGTTGTAAAGCGGTTGACCGGGGTTGTGCAGCAGGCTGTCATAATGCGCGCTGCGCTTCGGACCGATGAGCAAGTCGGGGTCGTAGGTCGGTGCGCTGACGAGGGCCAAAACCTCTCCCGTCGCGGGCTCAATGGCCACGACACTGCCCCGCTTGCCCGCCATCAACCGCTCGGCATACGCCTGCAAATCCCGGTCGAGCGTCAACGTCAAGTCCGCCCCGGCCACAGCCAGGGTGTCCCGCCGGCCGCCTTCGAGCGGGAGTTGATAGTTGTTCCGAACGTCGACCAAATGGTACCGGACGCCCTTGCGGCCGCGCAGTTCGCGCTCGTATTGAAGTTCCAGCCCGGATTTGCCCTTGTAATCCCCAAGGCGGTAAAAGGCATCGTTCTTCAAATCATCGGCACTCGTTTCCCCAAAGCTCCCGATGAGCTGGGCGGCCAATCCCGCTTGGTTGGAGCGCACAGCCCGCGTGCGCTCCTTCACCCCCGGGAACCGCCACAGCTCTCCGCTGATGCGGGCGTATTCCGCGGCGGGCAGTTGGCGGACGATGATGGAGGGGCGGTACGAGGCGTATGCGTCGGCCTTGGCAAAGGCGGCTTCAAGGGCTTCGCGCTTCCAACCCAGCAGGGCGGCAAACGCGGCGGTGTCCATGCCCTCTCGGGCGAGCCTGGGCGTGTACAGCAGGTCGTAACTGGCCTGGTTTGTCACCAACAACTGCCCGTTTCGATCGTAAATGAGCCCGCGAGCCGCATCCAACGTCTCCCGCGATTCCGTCAATCGCGCCGCGTAATCCGTCCACTCCGGACTGCCCAACTGAAGCTGGGCCAGCCGTCCGATGAAGACCACCGCAATGAATGCGAACAAGCCCCCGATGACCCACATCCGCCCTTTCAAGTTCATCGGCGCCGGGCGTTCCGCATGAACAAAGTCCGCACGATCACGATGAGCGCGGAGGTGGCGAGTGCGGAGGTGGCGGCTTGGCCCAACCCTTTCGGTACCAACCCCCAACGCCCCGCTTCAAGCGCAAACAACCACACCGCATGGACCACCACGATCAAGAACGTGTACGTCAGCCACCACAGCCACCCGAGCGTTTGCGGCCCCACTTCGGCGTCGGCCTCATACCCTTCGCGCGGCGCCAACAACCGCGCAATCAGCGGCTGCAGCCCCCCACTCACGAGCCCCGCTGCCGTGAACAACCCGCCGCCGAAGTTCAGCAGGTCCACACCCAGTCCCATCAGCCCCCCGGCCAGCAAGTAGGTCACCGGGCGCATCCGCAAGGGCAGCAGCACCAGTCCGTACAAGTGAAACAACGGCGTCACCCACCCGTCCATCACCACCAAATGATGGAAAATCCAGGATTGAGCGAGCAAGGCGAGCACCCAGCGCAAGGCGGTTTGGAGCGTTCCTTCCATCACTTGGGCGCTTCGGTGGGAGTAAAAGCGGGCCAGTTGGGGCCACGCAAGAGTTCGACGTAGCGGAGCGCATTGAAGTCCACGGCCCAGGTCAGTTCGACGGTCAGGAATTCATCCGACGGGTTTTGCGTGACGCGTTGCACGGTTCCGATCGGCAGGTCCGGTGGGAACACGCCTTGATAGCCTGTGGTAAAGACCGTGTCGCCTACGGCAATTGCTGCGGAGCGGGGAATGTCTTGCATTTGGCCTGCTCGGACCGCATGCCCCGGCCAAACCACCCGTCCCATGACCCCGGCTTTCCCCACGCGCCCGCTCCATTCCAATTCTGTGTTCACCAACGGCAACCCCATGGCGTAATGCTCGGCGGTCTCGACGATGCGCCCCACCGCGCCCTGACTCGACACCACGCCATCACCGACCCGGACGCTGTCCGCCCAGCCGCGATTCACCATGAACCAATTCGCGGAGCGCGCAAGGGTCATGTGCACCACCTCGCCCCCTCGGCCGTGGGCCGCGGAACCCCGACTCATGAGGGCCCGCAACGCCGCATTTTCCGCAACCAACAACGCATTCGCCTCGTCCAAATCGCGGATTCGGGCCACCTCCATGAGCTGCTCGTTCCACGCTCCCGTCCAGCGCAAACTCCACTGAATCCAAGCCCCACGCGGATGCCCATGCGATCGCGTGACCCACGTCAGGGCGAGCACTTGCAGCACGAGGAACAGGAGGAACACGTGGTTCCGAAGGAGCAGTTGCCAAAGGTTGCGCATGCCGCGGATCAGGAATTATTCGCGCATCAAGAAGGGGAACTTGTCGATGTTCTTCAAGGCAATGGCCGTTCCTTTCGCCACCGCGTGCAGCGGGTCTTCCGCGATGTGCACGGGAAGGCGGGTTTTCTGCTGGATGCGTTTGTCCAAACCACGCAGCAGGGCTCCTCCACCTGCGAGGTAGATGCCCGTGCGGTAGATGTCCGCGGACAATTCCGGCGGGGTCTGCTCGAGGGCGCTGTGGATGGCCTCTTCGATTTTGCTGATGCTCTTGTCGAGGGCTTCCGCGATTTCGCTGTAGGATACGAGGATCTCCTTCGGAATGCCCGTCATCAAATCCCGTCCGCGCACGGCGTAATCTTCGGGTGGGTTTTCCAATTCCTTCGTGGCTGACCCGACTTCAATCTTGATTTGTTCCGCTGTGCGTTCTCCGATGAGGATGTTGTGCTGGCGGCGCATGTACTCTTCGATGTCCGAGGTGAATTCGTCCCCGGCCACGCGGATGTTCTTGTCCGTGACGATGCCGCCCAATGCGATGACCGCGATTTCCGAGGTTCCCCCCCCGATGTCGATGATCATGTTGCCCATGGGCTCTTCCACGTCAATGCCGATGCCGATCGCCGCCGCCATCGGTTCGTGGATGAGGTACACGTCCTTGCCGCCCGCGTGTTCTGCGCTGTCTTTGACCGCCCGCTTCTCCACTTCCGTGATGCCGGAAGGGATGCAAATCACCATGCGCAGGGACGGGTTGAACAACCGCTTCCGCGTGTTCATCATCTTGATCATGCCCTTGATCATCTCCTCAGCCGCCTGAAAATCCGCAATCACACCGTCCTTCAAGGGGCGAATCGTCTCGATGTTCTTGTGCGTTTTCCCGTGCATTTGCTGGGCCAAACGACCGATGGCCACCGTCTTGTTCGTGGTGCGGTCTTTCGCCACAATCGAAGGCTCATCCACCACGACTTTATCGAGGTGGTAGATGATGGTGTTGGCGGTGCCGAGATCGATGGCGATCTCTTGGATGAAGAAGTTGAACAATCCCATGGGGTGCGGTGTGCGATTCAGGCGTGCGGTTGTGGCCAAAGATAGTGCGAGCGACGGGCTTGTGACCGATTCGTTCCGAACGACTTGGGACCGGGTTCGCAACGCCGATTTTCGTTCCGTATTGCCCTCAGTGCTTGAAGTGGCGAACGCCGGTCATGTACATGGCCAAACCGTGGTCGTCGCAGTAGTCGATGCTGAGCTGATCCTTGATGGACCCTCCTGGCTGCACCACCGCCTTGATGCCCGCTCCATCAGCGAGTTCCACGCAATCCGGGAACGGGAAGAAGGCATCGGAAGCCATGACCGCGCCATCGAGTGAGAGCCCGAACGCCTCGGCTTTCACGACCGCCTGCTTGAGGGCATCGACCCGGGAAGTTTGGCCGGTTCCGCTCGCAATCAGGGCGCCGTCCTTCGCGAAAACGATGGTGTTGGATTTGGTGTGTTTCGCCACTTTCATTGCAAAGACCAAATCCCGCACCTGCGCCTCCGTTGCCGCCTCCTTCGTCACGCACTTCAGGTCTTCCACTTCCTCCGTCGAGCCGTCCACCGCCTGCACGAGCACCCCATTCAACGCCGTCCGCACGCTGAACTGCGGCATGGCGGTCGGCTTGATGCGGAGCAAAATCCGGTTCTTCTTTTGCGTCAACACCCCGAGCGCTTCCTCCGAGAAATCCGGCGCAATCACCACTTCCGAGAACAAATCGGACATCGCCTTCGCCGTGGCCAAATCAATGGGGCGGTTCGCAATCAAGATCCCGCCAAAGGCCGAAACCGGATCCGACGCCAACGCCGTGCGGTACGCCTCCACCAGCGCATCCCGGGTCGCCAAACCGCACGCGTTGTTGTGCTTCAAAATGGCAAACGTAGGACCTTCGTTGGCAAACTCGCCCATCAACTGCACAGCGGCATCCACGTCGAGCAAGTTGTTGTAGGACAATTCCTTGCCGTGGAGCTGGTCGAACAGCCCGTCCAAGTCGCCGAAGAAGCGGCCCGGCTGGTGCGGATTCTCCCCATAGCGCAGCGATCGACCTTGGAGTTCGCTCAGGTTCAACGTGTCGAGCGCGTCGATTCCCGCGTCCTCGGCCATCCACGCGTGGATGCGCGTGTCGTAGTGCGAACTCACCCGAAATCCGTGAGCCGCAAACCGTTTGCGCTCCGCCAACGTCGTCACCCCGTCTTGCTCCTTGAGGACCTTCAACAGATCACCGTATTGGCTTTGGCTCGGCACGATGACCACGTCGCTGTGGTTTTTCGCTGCCGCGCGAATCAGCGCAATCCCACCAATGTCGATCTTTTCCACGATGGCATCGCGCTCCGCCTTTGAAGCGAGCGTTTCCTCGAACGGGTACAAATCCACGATGACGCAATCCATGGCCGGCAAGCCGTATTGCGCCATTTCCTCCGCGTCGCTCGCCAGTCCTCGCCGACCCAAAATGCCACCGAACACCTTCGGGTGCAACGTTTTCACACGGCCTCCCAGGATGGAAGGGTAGTCGGTCAAGGATTCCACGGGGACCACGGTACCGCCCATCGCTTCAATGGCCGTTTGGGTCCCTCCCGTCGAGTAAATGGTCACCCCCAACCGCTGCATTTCAGCGACGATGGGCTCAAGGCCTTCCTTGTTGAAAACGGAGATGAGGGCCGATTGGATGCGCGCTTCGGACATGAAATGGGAATTTGAGGCCGCAAAGCTACGATGTTCCTGCGAGTTGGCGCGAGGGAAACCCGTAGCTTTGGGCATGCTTTGGATGCGCTTGCTTCGGGAGAGTTTCTTGTTCGCTTGGTGGGCGATTTGGGCGAATAAATTGCGGACGTTCTTGTCCCTCCTCGGGGTGATGGTCGGCATCTTCATGATTTCCGCGGTGTTCACCGTGGTGGACTCGCTGGAGGACAACTTGAAGGACACGTTCAACATGTTGGACGAGGACGTGTTGTTCGTCCAAAAATGGCCCTGGGCCGCCGGCGGCGACTACCCGTGGTGGAAGTACGTCCAGCGCCGCGAACCCACACAGCGGGACATGGAATCCCTCGCTGCGCGCATGCATTCGGCCCAAGCCCTCACCTTCCAATCGGGCGCGGGCATGCCCATGGAGCAGGGCAACAACCGCATCGAATCCAGCCGCATTGCGGCCGTGACACACACTTACCCCGAGGTCATTTCGTTGAAGATTGAACAAGGCCGTTTCTTCACCGAAGCGGAGGGCCGCGCGGGCCGTCCTGTGGCCATTGTCGGCGCTGAAATCGCAGCTGCCCTCTGGGGACGATCCGACGTGGTCGGTGAAACCTTCACCATCCGAGGGCGCAAGCTTGAAGTCATCGGCGTGTTCGAGCGCGAAGGGGCGTCCATCATTTCGGACGGCATGGACCGCGTGGCGATGCTGCCCATCGATTTTGCTCGCCGGGTCATGGACGTGGAGAGCGGCGGCGGAGCCATCCTCATCAAAGCGGCCGAAGGCGTCAGCAACGAAGCCCTCGCCGACGAGGTCATCCAGCACTTCCGCGCCGTCCGCCGCTTGCGCCCCGAAGAGGACGACGATTTCGCCATCAACCAAGTCGACATGCTGTCCTCCATCATCGACGGCATCTTCGCCCAGTTCGAAATCGGCGGGTGGTTCATTGCCATTTTCGCCATCCTCGTCGGCTGCTTCTCCATTGCGAACATCATGTTCGTTTCCGTGCGAGAGCGCACCCGCATCATCGGGGTTCAAAAGGCCATCGGCGCGAAAAGCACCTTCATCTTGACCCAGTTTTTATTCGAGGCGGTGGCCTTGTGCTTGTTCGGTGCGGGGTTTGCACTCGTGGCCATCGAGGTCCTCATTGCCGTCGTCAATGCGTTGGACCTGGGCTTGCAGCTTGCTATTCGCCCCGGCCGCATCGCGGTGGCCGTGGGGGTGGCGGTGTTGTCCGGGTTGGTGGCGGGTTTGGCCCCTGCCCAAACCGCTGCGCGCATGGCCCCCGTAGACGCCATGCGCTCCAACGGCTGATCAACGCTCAGCTTGGCGTTTCGCCTTCTTCAGACCCATGTCCCAACTGATGCCGGCCAGCACGCTGGAAGTGGGCATGGCCGTCGGCTCGATGGTCGTGTTTACGTTCCCGTTCCCATCGATGCTCACATCCGTAACCAAATCCAATTCACCGCTGGAAATGTTGGCGTAGCGCGCGAGGGCGTAGAAGCCCTCTGCCAAACGCAGGCGGCATCCAAAGCCCCATCCGTAATTCCAAGTCGCACCCCACTCTTGCACTCCCGCATCCTGCAACTTGTCTTGCAACGTGGCATCGGCCGTGGAGAACTCGGTATTCAAAACCGACGCACGCCCTCCAGCGAAGCCTTCCGCAAAGGGTTGGAACCAGCCGTTGAAAGGCGACAGCCGCAGTACGTAATGCGCGGTGAGGTATTGGTTCCGAGCCCGCAACGTTCCGTCCGTGAGGGTGCCGTTGTCGTCGATGGTGACCTCGGATTCCAACGTGCCGATGGGTTGGTATGCCAAATCAATCCCCGACGCCAACATGCCTTTCTCGCTCTTCTTCCGCCACTGCACCCCTGCACCCCACGTGGCGCCCTCAAGCGTGACGTCTTGTACGGTGGTTCCGGATTGGTCCGACAAGGCAAAGGCACTGAATTGTTTCTGCTTCTTCCCGGGCTCTTGGGCATCGGGCGCCTGCCCGAATGCAATGCTGCTGAACGTGGTCGTAATCAACAGGCCGCCGACCGCGGCAATCGTTTGCATTTTCATGGAATAAAGATAAGATGTTCTTTTACAACGGAACAAACCCCGTGCCAAGTGTATCTTCGGGGCATGCGGAAGGTTTTGGTTACGGGATGCGCGGGTCAGTTGGGTCGCCGATTGATGGACGTGGTTGCAAGCGATGCCGCGTCGATGAATTGGGTGGGGCTAGACCGGTCGGATTTGGACATCGTCGACGCCCGTGCGGTGGACGCCGCCGTCGCCGCCATCCGGCCTGACGTCCTCATCAACTGCGCGGCCTACACCGCTGTCGACCGTGCGGAGCAGGAGGCTGATTTGGCACACGCGATCAATGCGGTAGGCCCGGGCAATTTGGCACAAGCCGCAGCGGCACACGGCGCAGCTTTCCTTCACATATCGACGGACTACGTGTTCGATGGCGAGCAGGTGGAGCCCTATCGCCCGGAGGATCCCACCGGGCCATTGGGAGCCTATGGCGCCTCGAAGTTGGCAGGGGAAGAGGCGGTGCTCGCGGCCGGTGGCCGAGCATGGGTGGTTCGGGTTGCTTGGCTTTACGATGCGTGGGGACCCAACTTCCTGCACACCATGATCCGGCTCGCTGAGGCGGGGCGAGCGCTGCGGGTGGTGGACGATCAACACGGCACGCCGACTTCGGCGTTGTCGTTCGCTCGCGCCCTGCGGCAGTGGGCCAAGGAGCCGGAGCGCTGGTCTCCCGGGATTTGGCACTTCGGCCACCGCGGTGTGACCACGTGGTTCGGATTCGCCCAAGCCATTTTCGAAGGGATGGGCATGGAAGTTGATGCCAGCCCGTGTTCAACGGCCGATTACCCGACCCCAGCTCGCCGCCCCCGCCATTCGCACCTGGATCCGGAACCGTGGTTTGCGGCAGGAGGCGGCGTGCCCGAAACGTGGCAGGAGGCCTTGGCGGAGTGCCTGGAGCAGGTGCGAACGGAGCGCGGTTCGGCCGCAGTTTGAATGGAATCAGTAGAAACAGCAATGACGATGGACAACGTGGAATTGGAACAGCAGGTGCGGGCGCGGGCCGCGGAATGGATGCAGGCGCCGTTTGATGAGGAAACGCAAGCGGCGGTGCGCGAATTGGTGGAGGCCGGAGGCGAGCCGCTGACGGAGGCGTTTTACACCGAGCTGGAATTTGGGACCGGGGGGTTGCGTGGGGTGATGGGCGTGGGCACGAATCGCATGAATGCGTACACGGTGGGCCAGGCGTCCCAGGGTTTGGCCCGCTACCTGCTGAGCCAAATCCCAGCCGCCGAAGCCGCCATCGCGATCGCCCACGACTCGCGCCTCAACAGCCCGGAATTCGCCCGCGTCGCGGCAGAAGTCTTCGCGGCGCACGGCATCAAAGCCTACCTCTACGACGGCCTGCGTCCCACGCCCCAACTGTCCTTCACCGTGCGCGAGCTGGGCTGCACGGCGGGCATCGTCCTGACGGCCAGCCACAACCCGAAGGAATACAACGGCTACAAGGTGTACTGGGCGGATGGAGGCCAAATCGTCCCGCCGCAAGACGCCGGCATCATCGCCGAAGTGCGGTCCGTCGCGCTGACTGAAATCCAGCGCTCCCCGGGTTCCGAGCTCATCGTGCCCATCGGCGCCGAGCTCGACGCGGCCTTCGAACGGTACGTGCTGGGCTTGCGGCTCGATGCGGATTTGTTGGCGAACGGCTCGGATTTGAAGCTCGTCTACACGCCGCTGCACGGCACGGGGGCGGTTTCGGTGACCCCCGCCCTGCGCGCCGCCGGTTTCCGGAACGTCGCTGTCGTGCCCGAGCAAGCCGAGCCGGACGGGAATTTCCCGACGGTTCACAGTCCCAACCCGGAAGAGGGTGCTGCGCTCGAAGCGGCGATTGCCTTGGCGAAGTCGAACGGTGCGCAACTCGTTCTCGGGACCGATCCGGACTCGGACCGCGTCGGCATCGCGGTGCGCCAGCCCGATGGTGCGTTCCGGTTGCTGAACGGCAACGAAACGGGGGCGCTGTTGGTGGATTACGTGTTGCGGGGTTTGGCCTCAGCGGGCCGCATGCCGGAGCATCCCTTCGTGGCGAAGACCATTGTGACCTCGGAGCTCATGGCGGAAATCGCCCGGCACCGCGGCATCGAAGTGGTCGAGACGCTCACCGGCTTCAAATGGATTGCTGCGGCCATTCGCGAGCGGGAAGGCCAGTCGCAGTTCGTGGTGGGCGGCGAGGAGAGCTACGGATACATGATCGGCGACCGGGTGCGCGACAAGGACGCGGTGGCGAGTGCGTGCTTGATTGCGGAAGTGGCGCATGCGTGCGGCGGTGACCTGCTCGGCGAGTTGCGCCGCATTCACCAGGAGGTCGGTGCGTACAAGGAGGCGTTGGTGTCCCAAACCCTGCAAGGTCGCGCTGGAAAACAAGCCATCGCGAACCGCATGGAAGGGTTCCGCTCGAGTCCACCCGAATCCCTCGCGGGAGAATCGGTGGTGGAGCTGCGCGATTACCGGGATGGCGTCGTGCGGGATTTGGTTTCGGGAGCCGACCGGCCGACGGGATTGCCCGCCTCCAACGTCATCCAGTTCGTCACGGCTGAGGGGGCCATCGTCACCGCTCGTCCGAGCGGCACCGAGCCGAAAATCAAGTTCTACTTTTCCGTTCGCGCAACGCCCGAAGCCGCGCGCGCCGACTACGAAGGCACCATGCAGGACTTGGAGGCGCGCATCGAAGCGCTCAAGGCCGCGTTCGTCTGATCAGCGGTTCGGGATTGCGTCCCGGAGTTCGTCCGCGCCTTCGCGCAGGTGCTCCAATCCGTCTTCTGCCTGTTCGCGGGCGCGTTCGAGGAAGCCTTTTTGGCTCATTTCTGGAACCAACCACGCCGCCGCATCCGACACCACCGGATACAGCACCGCGTGCTTCACCTGCTCCTTCGGCAGCCATTCGTCCTTGCCGAAAGCCAGGTTGAGGAAGTAAATCACGACGCTGAGGAACAGGCCCATTTTCACCAAACCAAACAGCGCTCCAAGCCCCTTGTTCACCAACCCCAACGCGACCAAATCCACGGCCTTTTCAATGACTTTCCCCAGCAAATAAACGGCCACAAGCACCGCGGCAAAGGCGATGAGGAACCCGATTCCGTGCAGCGTAGACGCTTTCAAATCCCACGAATCCGCAAGCGATTCGGCCACGCGGTCGGCGCCGTGATAGCCGGCAAACAAGCCGGCCACCAACCCCACCAGCGTTGCGATTTCGATGATGAGCCCTTTGCGAAATCCACGCCAAGCCGCCAACAACAGGGGAATGGCGATGATGAGGTCGATGGCGTTCCACGTCATTTCTTCCATGCCATGAAGGTAAGCGAACTTTGTGGCCATCTTGCGGTTTCCAAACCGCATCCCATGTTCACCCTGCGCCCCGCTACCGCCGCCGACGCTTCCTCGCTGCACGCCCTCATCGTAGAACTTGCCGTTTACGAACGGGAGCCGAATGCCGTGGAGGTGACTCCGGAAGACCTGGTGAGGGATGGCTTCGGGGAGCGTCCGGGGTTTGGGGCCTTTGTGGTGGAGGACGAGGCGAACGGCGTGTTCGGGATGGCCTTGTATTACGAGAAGTACAGCACGTGGAAAGGGCGGTGCCTTTACCTGGAGGACTTGGTGGTGACGGAATCCCAACGCGGTCGGGGAGCGGGGCTTGCGTTGTTCAAAGCGGTGGCCTCACGCGCAGCGGAACAGGGGTGCCGCCGCATGGAATGGCAGGTGCTGGAGTGGAACGAGCCGTCCATTGCGTTCTATCGCGGACTTGGGGCGGAATTGGATTCGACGTGGTGGAATGGAAGGCTGACCGGGGCAACGCTTGCTCGATTTGCAAAGGAATGACGCCCATTCGTTGGATTCGGGGATTTTTTTCTTAACATTGGAACGCCAGCGGATTGGTCTCCCTGGTGTGGTAGCGAACGACCGGCCCGAAAGGGGTGGGTTGTTCAGTTCAATGTCAAGTGGAGCGGGACGTCGTCCCGCTCTTCTTTTTCCAAGCGGAAACGAAAAAAGCCACCTCAACGGGTGGCTTTTTTCAGGAGGTTCCGTTCGTCAGTATTCGTCTTCGTTGAAGAAGAAGTCCTCTTTCGAAGGGTAATCCGGCCAGATGTCTTCGATGGTTTCGAAAGCATCGCCTTCGTCTTCCAATTGTTGCAGGTTCTCCACCACCTCAAGGGGCGCACCGGTACGGAGTGCGAAATCGATGAGCTCATCTTTCGTGGCGGGCCAAGGGGCGTCCTCCAAGTAGGAGGCCAATTCGAGTGTCCAATACATGGCAAACGTGTTAGCGAATCATCGCGATTTCAGCGCGCAAAAATAGACGAATCAACTTGCTATGCAAGTCCCATTCGAATTCGATAACGGATGGGGAGGGCAAAAGGTTTCGCCGAGAACTCATTTGGTCCATAAAACCTCCTCGGTGCCCGTCTGCAAGCTGAGCCACCGGCTCCAAACGAAGAACACGTCGCTCAGCCGATTGAGGTAGGAGGGGATGGTGCTCGGCACGTCGGAAACGCGCGCGAGGGCCACCACGCGCCGTTCTGCTCGGCGGCTCACCGTGCGGCAGACGTGCGCCGCGGCCACGGCCGGGTGACCGCCGGGCAGGATGAAAGAACGCAGTTCCGGGAGCTGGGCATCCCGTTCGTCCATCCACTGCTCCATTTCGGCAATCCGCCCTTCTGGCAAAGCGGGAAGGTGCTGGGCCATTTCAGGATCCACGGTGGCCAGGTGGCTGCCGAGGTTGAACAGGTCGTTCTGCAAGGTGCGCAGCCACGGTCGATCCTCCGAGCATGCCGGGTGCTCACCCAGCATGCCCACCACCGCGTTGAGCTCGTCCAGAGTGCCGTACGCTTCAAGCCGCAAGTCGTCCTTGTTCACCCGTTGGCCGCCAAAGAGGGCCGTTGTTCCATCGTCTCCAGTCCGCGTGTAGATGCGCATGTCTCAATCTTTGTGAAGTCGAAATTAGGAACACCGCGGGGAATCCTACCTTTGGGCTGTAAAAAACGAACGACTTGAACCGTATCCCTTCCGATTCTGAGAAACAGAGGCGCTATGATCACGCGTACATGCGCATGGCGGCGGAGTGGGCGCAATTGTCGCATTGCCAGCGCAAGCAGGTGGGGGCGCTCATCGTCAAGGATCGGATGATCATTGCAGATGGGTTCAATGGGTCGCCTTCCGGGTTTCCGAACCCGTGCGAGGACGAGGCGGGCAACACGCACTGGTATGTGCTGCACGCCGAGGCGAATGCGATCACGAAGTTGGCTCGGTCGAACAACGCTTCGGTGGGAGCTACACTGTACATCACGTTGTCGCCGTGCCGCGAATGCACGAAGCTGATTCACCAGGCGGGCATCAAGCGGGTTGTTTACCGGGACGCTTACAAGGACGTGAGCGGTTTGGCCTTTCTGGAGAGTGCTGGGGTGGAAGTGGTGCACTTGCCGGTGATGGATGAAGCATGGATTGAACCGACGACGGAGCATGGCTGTTGAACCCCCCATGGAACCGCGCACACGCCCCTCTTGGACGCCGTTGGCGTTTTCTGCCGTGCTGGTGATGGGGATTTGGATCGGCATGGGCATGGAAAGTGGGGATGCACGTTCCGCGTTGCTCGGCCGTGGCGGCGAGCGGGGACGCCTGGTCCACGTGTTGGATCGGATTGAGGCGACCTACGTGGATCCGGTGATGCGGGAGGAGTTGGAGACCATCGCGTTGGAGGCGATTTTGGAAGAACTCGATCCGCATTCGTATTACTTCAGCGAGGAAGAGTTGGCCGCGATGGCCGAGCCAATGGAGGGCAATTTCGAAGGCATCGGGGTGGAATTCATCATCCAAGACGACACCTTGATGGTGCTCAACGCCATTGCGGGCGGGCCGTCGGAAGCGGCGGGAATTGCGGCGGGTGACCGCATCGTGCAGGTGGACAGTGCGGAGATTTCCGGGCCGGATTTGACGAATGCGGAGGTGATGCGCCTGTTGAAAGGGCCGCGCGGCACGGAGGTGCGCTTGGGCTTGTTGCGGCGGAATGAGCCGTTCGAGGTGGTCATTGAGCGCGATCGAATTCCGATCCACAGCGTGGTCGCGGCGTTGCCCGTTTCGGACCAAACCGGATACATCAAAGTCATCCGATTCGCCCAAAACACCTTCGACGAATTCTCTGCCGCCATGGAGGAGCTGGACCGCGCGGGCTGCAACCAAGTCGTCATCGATTTGCGGGGCAACGGGGGGGGGTACCTGAATGCCGTCATTCCCATGGTGGAAGGGTTTTTGGAGCGAGGCGCCCCGATTGTGTACACGGAGGGGGTCCATTCTCCGCGCCGCGACTACCGCGCCGGTCGAACGGGATCTTGGGCTGATTGGGATGTCGCTGTGCTGATCGACGAGTCTTCCGCTTCGGCGAGCGAAATTTTTGCGGGGGCGATTCAGGACAACGACCGCGGCATTGTGGTCGGGCGCCGCAGCTTTGGCAAGGGGTTGGTTCAGGAGGAATTCGGCATTCCAGAGGCGGGGGCGTTGCGCCTTACGGTAGCCCGCTTCCACACGCCCACTGGACGGGCCATCCAAAAGCCGTACTCGGATTACGAAGACGACTTCACGCTGCGGTACGAACGCGGAGAATTGTTTCACGAGGACAGCATTCCCTTCATGGATTCCCTCCGGTACGAAACCCCTGCCGGGCGGGTCGTCTACGGCGGTGGCGGCATCGCTCCGGACTTCTTCGTGGCGTACGATACGACCGGAACATCGGATTGGCTCGGTGAGGTGAATTGGTGGGGGCTGGTGCGCGACGTGGCCTTTGAATACGTCGACGCACAGCGAGGTGCCTTGCAATCGGGCTCGAAGGGTGAGCACGCCGATGCGGCCTTGGAGCTGCTGCTGGATCGGGCTCACGAGTGGGGAATCGCGGGCGGACCGGCGCCGGGGGCGGAATTGGATTTGGTTCGCCGGCGGTTGTGGTCCCAAATTGTGCGCAACTTAGACGGCGAATCGGCTTACTACGAATCCCTTTTGGAAGACGACATCACCTGCCAGCGTGCGGTGGAGTTGCTGAAAAATGCCTCGGCGTGGGTCGTGGTGAATGGGAAAGTGGTTTTGGCCCATCAACAAACAGAACACGTTCAATCAGATCACATTTAATCCATCAACAACATGGCTTTCGAACTCCCTCAATTGCCCTACGCATACGACGCGCTGGAACCGCACATCGACGCGCGGACCATGGAAATTCACCACGGCAAGCACCACGCGGGCTACACGAACAACCTGAACGCGGCCATCGCTGGAACGGAAATGGAAGGCAAGTCCATCGGTGACTTGTTGGCGCATCACTCCGACCATGCGGCCGTTCGCAACAACGGGGGCGGTTACTACAACCACGACCTCTTCTGGAAGGTCATGTCACCGAACGGTGGCGGTGTGCCCAGCGGCGACTTGGCTGCAGCGATCGACAGCGACCTCGGGGGCTTCGACGCCTTCAAGGACGCGTTCTCAAAGGCGGCTGCGACCCGCTTTGGTTCGGGATGGGCGTGGTTGTGCGTGAAGGATGGCAAGTTGGAAGTTTGCTCTTCCGCGAACCAGGACAACCCGCTGATGCCCGGAGTGGGCTGCGGTGGCACGCCCATTTTGGGCTTGGACGTGTGGGAGCACGCGTACTACCTGAACTACCAAAACCGCCGTCCCGATTACATCGGCGCCTTCTTCAACGTCATCAACTGGGAAGAAGTGTCGGCGCGTTACGCAGCAGCGAAGGGGTGAACCAGCACCTGATCGTCGTTGCTGGGGGCACGGGCACGCGGATGCAGGCCCCCACGGCGAAGCAATTCATTGCGTTGGAGGGTCTGCCACTCTTGTGGTGGACCCTTCGGCGTTTCCGCGAGGCATTGGGCGATGCCTTGCCGGTCACGCTGGTGTTGTACCCCGGGTTGTTCGATGAATTCGCCGTGCTTGAAGCCCAACACGGCCCCGCGGGCATCACCCGCATCGTCCCTGGAGGTGCCGAGCGCTTTCACAGCGTTCAGGCCGGCTTGGCCGAACTCCCCGATCACGGCGTGGTCGGCATCCACGACGCGGTCCGCCCCTTCCCGGACGTCTCCGTCATCCGGTCCTGCTTCGCGTCCGCCGCTTCAACCGGCGGCGCCATCCCCGTCGTCCCCGTCAAGGACAGCATCCGCGACCTTCACGCCGGCCCGCTGGAACGCGCCTCCCTTCGCGCCGTCCAAACCCCCCAGTGCTTCGACCTCGCCCGGCTCAAGCCCGCCTACGCCGTTCCCTACGAAGACCGGTTCACCGACGACGCAAGCGTCTTCGAAGCCGCCGGCCACCCCGTGGAACTCGTGCCCGGCAACTCCCACAACATCAAAATCACCACCCCCGAAGACCTGCTCGTCGCCCGCGCGTTCCTGCAGTCCGAAGGCGGTCACTGAACCCGCTCGACGTAGCGTTTCGCCGCTTCCGACCAGTTCGCCAACCGCCGCATCGCCCACCACGTCACCACCAACCCCACCGCACAGGCCGCCGCCAGCCCGAAATCCTGTGCCTCCCAAGGTCCGCTCGCGTTCAATTCCTGCTGAATCCATTCCTTCCCGTAAAGCTTCGCCTGCACCACGGTCCCCGCATTGTTCACAAAGTGCGCCATGACCGCAGGCCAAATCGAGCCGCTCCACACCACCAAGTACCCCAAGCCTGCCCCGATGAACATCCGCGGGAGGAACCCGTGGAACTGCATGTGAATGGCGCTGAAAATCGCCGCCCCCAGCCAAATCCCCACGTGCAAACGTCGCGTGCTCCGAACGAAGATGGGCTGGAATACGCTGCGAAACGCCAACTCCTCACACAGCCCCGGCAACACCGCGACCGCCACAAGCACTGCCCACGTTGCCCCCATCCCCGGGCGGGTCAACAAGGCTTCCGTGGTCTCGGCGGCCAACGCCTCATAATGGTCGGCCAGCAAGCGCATCGATTCAGGCAATGCCCCCATGAGCCATTGGTTCAACCGGTGGGTCAAATCCAACACCGGGGTCGCACTCAATGTGCCGAGCGCCGCCAGCCCGAGCCATGTCCACAAGGCGCCCTGCGGTTTGCGCAACCCCATGCCATCGAGTCGCGCCCGCCCAAACAACGCCGCAAACAACATCGCCGCCCCGCCGAAAGCGATGAGCTGGTTGAGCCCGTTCACCACGATGTTGGCCTGGAACCCCGCATCGCTGCTTGGTCGCCCCGCCACATTCAACGCCTCCTCGAACGAAATGCCGTTGGCCCCAGAAACGATCACCATCCCCACAAAGACGGCCACCGCCATCCCCGTCAAAATCATCGACCCGAAGAAAACGGCTTGCAACCACGGGTTCATTCCTTCAAATGCCTTGCGAATCATGCGTAATTTTGTCGAGCGGTCTGAGGCGGAGGACGTTCCTCCGATTTCGCCGCAAGTTCGCAAGAATTCCACGATGGCCACCACCCGCATCGGAAACATAGAGCTCGGGGATTGCCCGCTGCTGCTCGCGCCCATGGAGGACGTGAGCGATCCGCCGTTTCGCTTCGTTTGCAAGCAATTCGGGGCGGATTTGATGTACACGGAGTTCATTTCGAGCGAGGGGCTCATTCGGGATGCGGCCAAATCCCGCGCGAAGTTGGACATCTTCGAGTACGAGCGTCCCATCGGCATCCAAATCTTCGGGAGCGAGATCACGTCCATGCGCGAGGCGGCCGCGATTGCGGAGGCGGCGGGACCGGATTTGGTCGACATCAACTACGGCTGCCCGGTGAAGAAGGTGGCCGGGCGCGGCGCGGGCGCAGGCATCCTGCAAGACATCCCGAAGATGGTGGAAATGACGAAGGAAATCGTCGACACCTGCGAATTGCCCGTCACGGTGAAAACCCGCCTCGGCTGGGACGACAACTCCAAGTACATCGTGGAGGTGGCGGAACGCCTGCAAGACGTGGGCATCCAGGCCATCAGCATCCACGGCCGCACGCGCGCTCAGATGTACAAAGGCGAGGCGGATTGGTCGCTCATCGCGGAGGTGAAGAACAACCCGCGGATGCGCATTCCGGTGTTCGGCAACGGCGACATCACTTCGCCAGAAAAGGCGGTGGAGTACCGCGAGCGCTATGGTGTGGATGGCATCATGATCGGCCGGGCCAGCATCGGGTCGCCGTGGTTTTTCCGGGAGGTCAAGCACTTCATGGCCACGGGCGAGCACCACGCGCCGGCGACGTTCGAGGAGCGCGTGGCTGCGGTCACCACCCACTTCGAGCGCAGCATCGACTGGAAAGGGGAGCGGTTGGGGGTCGTGGAGATGCGCCGCCACTATGCGAACTACTTCAAGGGGTTGCCGGGGTTCAAGCCGCATCGCTTGGATTTGGTGACGCTCGACGACCCCGAAGCGATTCGGGCGAAGCTGCGCGAAATCGCCGCGCTCTATGACGGATTCGAAATCCCGGCCTAACGGGACATGCGCCGAATGAGGAGGCGCACCATCAGCGCCGATCCCACGCCGCCCACGACGATGACGACGCTCACCGTGCCGAGTACGTCGGTGAGGGCCAGCCGCACGGGATAGGCGGGAACGATGGAACCGTCGAGTTTCACCCAGCCGTACCGCGCCTGCCCGAGCACGAGCGCGATGCCGAGGAGCGTGCCGATGGCCCCGCCGAGCACGTTGATGAGCAGCCCCTGCCACGAGAAGGCCTGTTCGAGGCGCCGGCCGGTCAAGCCGAGGGCTTGCAGCACCGCGATGTCTTCGCGTTTGTCCAGCAGGAGCATGGTCAGCGAGGCCATGATGTTGAACGCCGCGACGATGAGGATGAAGCTGAGGATGACGAACGTCGCCCATTTTTCTGCGCGGTTCGTCTTGGTAATCAGTGCGTTCTTCTCCGCCCGCGTGCGCAGCCGCGTTCCTTCCGGCAGCCGCTGGGCCAAATCCCGTACCACCTCCTCCACGTCCCACCCCTCCGCCGGCTCCAGCTCGAACCGGCTGCACGCGTCGGGCCGCTCGAACAAATCCCGCCCGGCCTCCAGGGACAAGAGCACGTACCGCACGTCGAGGTCGGCGTTGATGCTGAACACGTCCACCGCCCACGCTTCCACGGTCCGAAGGGCCCGCTCCCTGCTGCGCGCCAAGGATTTGCCCCGTTTGGGCGCGCGCAACTTCACGAGGGAAGCTTGGTCCGATTGCGTGTTCGCCCCCAAGGCATTCCGCACGCCGAGCCCAAGCGTGACTGTGGGCATCCCATGCCAGGACGCCACCCACCGTCCCGACCGAATGGCGCCTTCGACCGGAGTGATGTCCACGAAGGCCGAATCGAAGGCGAGCACGGACACCACCACCGGCGCTCCACTGGAAAGCTGCGCCACCGCTTCCTCCTCGATGACGGCTGCCCACCGCCCCACCGAAGCCTGCTCGTCCAGCCAAACCCCGAGCGAGTCCGGCACCACGGCCCCCGATTCCGGCACGAGTGCCAACTCCGCATCCAGCGTGCCGAAGAGCTCACTGACCACGTCCTCGATGCCGTTGAACGCCGACAAGATGGCGATCATGGCCGCCGTCACCGCCGCGATCACGAACATCGAAATGCTCGAAATCAGGTGGATGAGGTTGCGCGTTCGGCGGCTGAAGATGTAGCGGCGGGCAAGCCGGAGGGGCAGATTCACGGGTGCAAGTTAGCGGGATTTGGCCAGCAAGTCAGCGGCTTCTCGGCCCAAACCCGCGCCGATCGCGACCCCCATTCCCCCCAACCGAACCGCGGCCAGCACCCCCGGCCCGACGGCCTCCACGATGGGTTCGCGGACGGCCCCAACTCCCAAGGTGCCGGTCCATTCGAATGCGGTAGCCCCCGCGTCCGGCCACAAGTCGGTGAGCAGGGAGCGCAGCCGGTCGGCCGTGCCCGATGCATCGAGTTGCCAGTGCCGGCCCCCGCCGATGAGGAGGCGGCCGTCGGGCAGGTGGCGGGCGTAGACGTAGCCGGCCTCGAGGTGATACGTTCCGGTGGATGGGCGCGTGGGGTGGGGTTCCGTCACGAGCACGCGGTTTTCTGCAGGGTGGGCATCCAAATCGGGCAGGAGCTCGCGGGCGAATGCGTTCGTAGCGACGAGGCAACGGGGAACGGCGATGCGGTGTTCCGATCCGGATCGGCCCCGCCGCACCGTCAGTTCGACGGGATCACCGGGTTTCACCGCCACAATTTCGACCCCGCGCACCACGTCGACGCCCGCCTTTGCGGTGCGCCGCAGCAAGGCGCGGTGGAGGGCTCCCGTGTGCACCGCGCCTTCGAGGGGACTCCAATCTGCCGCGACGACCGCTCCTTCGCGCAAGGTGGCGGGTGCGGGCACGCGCTCAAACGTGCGCGCGATGCCCGTTACGGGCTCGAGCCACCGATTGAGGTCGGCGAGCGCGTCGGTGGCAACCGGTGCCATGCCCTCGGGCACGTAAAGCGCGTGGCTTCCACAGGATTCGTACCCGATGGCCCCATCGCCGAGCCAACTGCGCAAGGTGCGCAAGCCACGGAGTCGCCGTTCGACCAAGGCCAGCGCCGCCGCGTCGCCGAGGACTGCTCGATCGTCCAGGAGTTCGGCGGGACTGCCGAAGCAGGCAAAACCCGCATTGCGCGTCGTGCCGCCATCGCCGAATGCCGAGCGTTCCATCACGGCGATGCGCCAATCGGGGCGCAATTCGGCCAACCGGCACGCCGCGGACAGGCCGACGATGCCGCCACCGATGACGAGCGCGTCGCGGTGCTGCAACCAGGTTTGGTCTTCCCAAAAACTGAACTCCATGCCCTAAATGTATTGTAACTTCCGACCATGAAAGCCTTGAATTTCCTCTTTGTTGGCGCGCTCGTCGCGGCGATGCAGCCGGTGGCCGCGCAGAACCCCGGTGACCTCGATGCAACGTTCGGTGACGCGGGGATCGCCTTGTTGGCTCCCATTTCCGACACGTCCATGGACAATGCCCGAGCCGTGGCCATTCGCCCGAGCGGTGAAATCGTGTTCACGGGAGTGAGTGCGGGTGTGGGCGGGTTCCAAATGACGGTGGGGCAGCTCCTGCCCGATGGTTCCTTGGACGCTTCCTTTGGAACGGGTGGGGTCACCACCTACAGCGCAGCGGGAGGCTCGTGCTTCGGATACGACGTGGTGCTTGAGGCGGACGGACACGCTTTGGTGTGCGGCGCGGTGAGTTTGACGCCAGCGAACACGGCGTTTGCGGTGTGGCGTTTGCAGCCGAACGGGCAGCTCGACGCGGGATTTGGGGATGGCGGCGTGCTGGTTGTGGACCTCGACGAGAGCGAGGATTACGCGCAGGATTTGGTGGTGGCGAACGGCACGTACACGGCGGTGGGGTCGTCGATGCAGGCGGGGACTTCGTTTTACCGTGCGGCGTTGGTGCGCTTTGATTTGGCCGGCAACCTCGACGCTTCCTTCGTGAATGACGGGGTCCAAATCTACCCCGAAACCACCACCACGAACTACGACATTCGCGGCGGAACGGTGGGCGAGAGCGGCGACATCTACCTCGTCGGTTACACCACGGCTTCCTCCACGACCTACCCGATCGTGCTGCATTTCGGCGCAGACGGGCAGGCTGACATGTCGTACGGACTGGGTGGCATTTTCAACACCGGCGTCGATGGGCGGTACTTCGATGCGCACTACCAAAACGGGCGGCTGGTGGCCGTCGGGGACGCGAACAACGGCTCCGATGGGGTGGCGCGGGCACACGGTCCGACGGGCGCATTGGACGCCGCTTTCGGCACGGCGGGCGAAGTGTTCGTCAGCCCGGGAGGAGCGAACGTGTTGCTGGCCGTCGAAGCCCAAGCCGATGGGAAGTGGCTCCTCGGCGGAACGGCTTACTCGGGGTTCATGATGCGGGATTTCATGGTGTCGCGCTTGAACGTTGACGGTTCGTTCGATGCGGATTGGGGAACGGACGGCCTGACCATCACGGACGTGTCTGCCGGCATCGAAGACGTGAACGACCTCGCCATCCAGCCCGATGGCGCCATCGTCGCCGCGGGCTTCGCTCAAGTCACGAACAACGATTTCGCGTTTGCGCGTTACGTGGCCGGCGAGTTGGGGGCCATCTTGGGTTGTACGGAGGCCACGGCGTGCAATTTCAATGCGGCAGCAACGGAAGATGACGGGTCGTGTTACGGGGAAGGCGATGCGTGCGACGACGGGTTGGAGGAGACGGTCAACGACGCGTACAACGCCGATTGCGAATGCGTTGGGGAGGTCACCGATGTGGCGGAACTTCCGGGCCATGCGATTGCGCTGTTTCCGAATCCTGTGGAGGATTTGCTGACCATCGAGTTTGCGCATCCTGTGGCAGGCCAAACCGTTCAGCTATTTGACCCGGCCGGTCGCTCCATCCGCAGCGCGCAAGCTCACGAGCGGCGACTCCAGTGGGACCTGAGCGACTGCGAAGCGGGCACGTACGTCTTGCTCATCCGGGATGCCGACGGCCAATCCGTCCGCCGCATCGCGGTGCAGTGATCAGCGCTTGAGGGCTTGGTCGACGGCTTCGTAGTGATCGAGGCTGTCGTCCAAGTAGAAGTTGAGTTCGGGGATGATGCGGACTTGCTTGCCGATGAGGTCGGCTAGGGCCTTTCGAACGCGCCAGCCTTCGGCGCGCACGGCTTCGAGCGCGGCCTTTTTGTCCGGAACGGCCATGAAACTCAGGTAGACCTTTGCGAGGCCCAAATCCGGTGCCATGCGCACCGTGGTCACCGTGATGAACATGCCGGCAAACCACGCTTGCGACTGGCGTTGGAACAACGTGCTGAGGTCGCGGCGAATGAGTTCGGCGACTTTTTCTTGTCGGATGGATGCCATGCTTCGAAATTGAGGGGTAAATCTACGCGCTCCCCGTTAGAACAGGAAGTTGTTGTACGGGTAGCGCTTCATGTGAATCGCTTTCACCTGTTCGTAGAGCAGGTCCCGGAAGGCGTCGAGGCCTTCCTTCGTGTGGGCGGAGATGAAGGCGGTTTGGATGCCGTTGCGCTCGTAGCGTTCGCGGATGCCGGCCATTTGTTCCAAACGCGTGAGGCCCACAAGCGGGTCTTCCTCCAACTGGTCGATCTTGTTGAACAACAGCAGGGTAGGGGCGTCGTCGCTCCCGATTTCCGCGAGTGTGGCGTTCACCACGGCGAGGTGGTCCTCAAATTGCGGGTGCGACACGTCCACCACGTGGATGAGCAGGTCGCTTTCGCGCGTTTCGTCGAGCGTGCTCTTGAAGCTCTCGATGAGCTGGTGGGGCAGCTTTCGGATGAAACCGACGGTGTCGCTCAGCAGGAAGGGCAAATTCTGAAACACCACCTTGCGCACCGTGGTGTCGAGCGTCGCGAAGAGCTTGTTTTCCGCAAAGACGTCGGACTTGGACAGCAGCGTCATGAGCGTGCTTTTACCGACGTTCGTGTAGCCAACGAGGGCCACGCGCACGAGGGCCCCGCGGTTGCTCCGTTGGGTCGCCATCTGCCGATCGATTTGGGCCAAATCCTTTTTCAACTTGGCAATCCGATCCCGGATGATCCGGCGGTCCGTCTCGATTTCCTTCTCGCCAGGGCCCTTCATTCCGATGCCGCCCTTCTGCTTCTGCAAGTGCGTCCACATGTTGGTCAGCCGGGGGAGCAGGTACTGGTACTGAGCGAGTTCCACCTGCGTCTTCGCGTGGGCCGTGCGGGCCCGAGCGGCGAAGATGTCGAGGATGAGGTTGGGGCGGTCGAGGACCTTGATTTCGGGCAGTTCGGCTTCGATGTTCCGGAGCTGCCGCGGGTTGAGTTCGTCGTCGAAGATGAGCATGTCGATGCCTTCCTCCTCCACGTACTCCTTGATTTCAGCGAGCTTGCCCGAACCGATGAAGGTGCGGGTGTCCGGCCGTTCCAGCGCCTGGGTGAAGACGCGCCGGGTGTCGGCCGAAGCCGTGGTGGCGAGGAACGCCAATTCGTCCAAGTACTCGTCGAGTTGTTCCCGGGTGGTGTTCCCGGTTAACAGGCCGATGAGGACACACGTTTCTTGCTTCGAAGCGGTGACCTGGGGCTGCTTTTTTTCGATCATTCAGCGACGCGATAGGTGTCCAAAAACCGCGCAATCCCCGCAATTTCTTCTGCGGTCAAGACTTGTCCTTGCGGCGGCATCAGCCCTTTGCCATACCGGATGATGCGCTCGCGGTCCGCGTAATCCATCGCAGAGGCGGTCAAATCCGGCGCGCCACTCGCCATCAACCGCCCATCGTCCCCGTGGCAAACGGAACACTTCTGCTGGTACAACCGCCCAGCCGCTTCCATCCCGATGGGCTCCACCTGTTCCGTCGGCCCACCGCCGCACGCCCAAAGCACCACCACCGCGCCCCAAATCACACGCCGCATCAGAACCAACCGTATGCTTCGAAGCCCGACATGAACGGCCACGGGATGCGCGAAACGATGAGGAGCAAGGCGAGGCCAAAGAAGAGGGCTTGCTTGCGGTATTTGGCCCGGTCACCTTCCGTGCGCTTGACGAGGCTGTGCCCCAACGTGCCCAGAACGATGCCGATGATCATCACGGAGATGTGTTCCACGGCAAAAAACCGGAGGACGCTGTTTTTCATCACGTCCGGTTGCTGGAACAAGGCCACGCCATTTTCTCCTACGAAGTAAAGGATGAGCCCAAGCACGAGTTGAATGTGCAAGGCGATCATGGTGAACAGCCCGCGCTTGCGCGCCCCTTCCGTGAAGGTGGACCCGCCAATCAAGGCTCCGACGAAGGTGACGACGAGCAAAATCAACGCGACCCAACGGAGGGCGCTGTGGAGGTGTAAAATTCCGGTCATGGCACAAAGATACGTTGCTTCCAAGCGCACAACACCCCGAGGGAACGCCTCGGGGTGTTGCATGCTGGAAGGCAGTCTGGGGTCAGACGACGCCTTGGTCGATCATCGCATCAGCCACTTTCACGAAGCCCGCGATGTTCGCGCCCCGGACGTAGTCGATGCTGCCGTCGGGGTTGGCGCCGTACTCGACGCACTGGGCATGAATGGAGGACATGATGCCTTTCAAGCGCTCGTCGACTTCTTCGCGGCTCCAGTTCATCCGCAAGCTGTTTTGGGACATTTCCAAACCGGAAGTCGCCACACCGCCCGCGTTCGAAGCCTTGCCCGGCGAGAACAACACGCCCGCTGTTTGGAACGCCTCAACGGCTTCCGGCGTGCACGGCATGTTCGCCCCTTCGGCCACGGCCACCACACCGTTCGCGATGAGTTGCTTGGCGTCGTCGCCGTGCAGCTCGTTCTGCGTGGCGCATGGGAACGCCGCGTCGCAAGCGATGCCCCAAGGCGTTTCGCCTTCGTGGAACGTGGAGCCTGGGAATTGCGCCGCGTATTCAGAGATGCGTCCGCGGCGGACGTTCTTCAGGTCCATGATCCAGGCCAACTTCTCCGCATCGATGCCTTCCGGATCGTGGATGAAGCCCTTCGAGTCGGACATCGTGACCACTTTCGCTCCGAGGTGCAAGCACTTCTCCGCAGCGTACTGCGCAACGTTGCCCGAGCCGGAGATGACCACCGTCTTTGAATGCAAGTTGTGGCCTTTCGTGCCGAGCATTTCTTGGGCGAAGTAGACCGCGCCGTAGCCCGTGGCTTCCGGACGGATGAGCGAACCGCCCCACTTGATGCCCTTGCCGGTCAGGACGCCCGTGAATTCGTTCCGCAGGCGCTTGTACTGGCCAAACATGTACCCGATTTCCCGGCCGCCCACGCCGATGTCTCCCGCGGGCACGTCGGTGTTGGCTCCGATGTGACGGGACAATTCCGTCATGAAGCTTTGGCAGAAGCGCATCACTTCCGCGTCGGACTTGCCCTTCGGGTCAAAATCCGAACCGCCCTTTCCACCGCCCATCGGGAGCGTGGTCAGCGCGTTCTTGAAAATCTGTTCGAAACCGAGGAACTTCAGGATGCTGAGGTTCACGCTCGGGTGGAAGCGCAATCCGCCTTTGTACGGGCCGATGGCGCTGTTGAACTCCACGCGGAAACCGCGGTTGACGTGCACCTGTCCCGCATCGTCCGTCCAAGGAACGCGGAAAATGATGGTGCGCTCTGGCTCGATGATGCGCTCAAGGATGCGGTGCTCCCGGTACTTCGGGTGGGCGTCAATGAAGGGAATGACGGTTTCGGCAACCTCCTGCACGGCTTGGATGAACTCCGGTTCGTGCGGATTGTGGGCGGCGGCAGCGGCGACGAATGCGTCGATTTGCGCCTGGTGAGAATTTGACATCAACGTGTAGATTAACGTTTGCGCGGCAAAGCTAAATCAAAGACACGCAGTTCGCCCTCCATCCACAGGCAAATTGATGCCCGAAATGTAGTCCGCGGCGGGGGAGGCGAGGAACGCGATGGCGCGGGCGATTTCGGCGGGTTCCGCGGTCCGTCCCATCGGGACTTGGGCGGCCATGGCGGCAAGGACGGCGTCCGGTGTGGTGCCGGTTTTTACGGCCTTCGCTTCGGCGAGGCTGCTCAGGCGCTGGGTGCCGGTGGCGCCGGGGAGCACGTTGTTGACGGTGATGTTGTGGGGGGCGACTTCGGTGGCCCAGGTTTTGGCCCAACTCGCCACCGCACCCCGGATGGTGTTGCTCACGCCCAACCCCGGCAGCGGCTGCTTGACCGACGTGCTGATGACGTTGATGATGCGGCCCCATCCGGCGTCCTTCATGCCCGGGAAGACGGCCGTTGCGAGCAAGTGGTTGCAGACCAAATGCTGCTCAAACGTGCCCCGAAACGCGTCCACCCCGGCTTCCGTGATCGGCCCACCCGCCGGTCCGCCCGTGTTGTTCACGAGGATGTGCACGGGCCCTCGTGCCACCACGCGTCCCGCTGCGGCGGCTACGGTGTCCGGCGCACTGAAATCCGCGACTTCCATTTGGTGCCCCGTTCCCGGCAAGGTGGCCAGCGCGGCTTCGAGCCGTTCGGCATTCCGCGCGAGCAATGTGACGCGCGCGCCGAGCCCCGCCAAATGCTGCGCCGCCGCGAGCCCAATTCCTTGCGATGCCCCGCAAACGAGGGCATGTCGGCCGCCCAAATCCAGCGGCATCCAATCCAATGCATTTCGTTCCATGCCGCGAAAGTACAACCGCCCGGACGTGCTGTAACTTCGCTCCATGAAGCGCATCGAACACCTCGGCATCGCCGTGGCCGACCTCGCGGAGGCGGAACGGCTGTTCACGGAAGTCCTCGGCACCGCCCCCTACAAGCGGGAACGCGTGGACGACGAAGGCGTCGAAACGTCCTTCTTTGAAGCGGGCGAGTCGAAGATCGAACTTTTGGCATCGACCACCCCCGACGGCCCCATCGCGCGCCACCTCGAACGCCGCGGCCCCGGCTTGCACCACGTCGCCTTCCACGTGGACGATCTTCCCGCCGAACTCGCGCGCCTCGAAGCGCTGGGCTACCGCAAGATTTCGGGCCCCAAACCCGGAGCCGACGGCAAAACCATCGCCTTCCTCCATCCCGGCGACACCAGCAAAGTCCTCGTGGAACTCTGCGCCGACTGAATCAACCCCGGCGCCGCCGTTTTTTCCGCTTCTTCTTCTTCGGCCGCATGTCCTCCTCGAACAGCTGCGTGCCCCGTTTTTCGCGCGGTGCGAACGGATCCGTCACCGGCATGGTGCACGCCAAAGGCGGCCGCACTTGCTGAAGGTCCCACTTCAGCGACAAGGTCCACGGCCGGTACCCCTGCCGCAACACGTCCATCGCCGCCCCGCGCTCTTCCGCGAGCGGTGCGAACTGCAACAGGTCGGTCGTCAACGCCAACCGCACAAATCGCCCGGGCCAAATCCGCACCCCAAACGCCAAGCCCCCCTCCACGGCAAACCGCCACGTCACGTCCTCGGGCGGCACCCCAAACAGCGAATCCGGCCCCGCCGGCGATCCCTCCCGACCCCACAACCCGTCCACGCCCGCCCCGATCATTCCTTCCAAATACAGGTCCGGAGTGAGCGCCACGGCCCGGTATCCGTGCAGCCCCAACGAAGTCACCCACGCAGCGCTCGCCCCTTCCCAAACCGCACTGTCCGCCCGCAGCGAAGTGAATTCCTCCGACACCCGCCGCCTCGTCCCTTGAAACTCCAACGCCACCCGATCCCACAGCACCGGCTGCTCAAACCGCCACCACCGCCCCACGAAAAGCGCAGGCTGCAACGCCGATTCCGCCAACCACTCTCCGTGCACCACCGTGTCCAGCACCCCGCCCCCCGCAGGCAGCACCTGCCACAGTTCCTCCCACTCTGCGGGTTTTGGCTTCATCCCCGCCACCCCCAGTCCCACCGTCCACCCCTTCGGTGCCCAAGCCGCCCCTCGCCGATCGTACAAGTCGTGCCCCCAGCCCGTCGGCTCCCGCTGCGCCCACAACGCCCCCCAGGCGCCCAACGCCACGAGCACGAACAGGACCTTACGCATGCTGCAACGCCCGCAACCGCGCCATTGCCGCTTCCGCCACCTCATCGCTGTCCCAAACCTCCGCAATGTCCGGCCGGTCCATCACTTCCTGCATGATGGCATCCTGCGCCTTCCCAGCGGCGAGCGCTTCGTGGTACCGCGTGTGCGAGAACGTCACTTGGCTGTAGAGCGGAAGCCACTCGTCCGGGTACAGCCGCTGCAACCGCGCCTCGATTTTCTTCTGCAACAAGAACCGCGGATCCCCGGTCAAATCCCGCATCTCCACATAATTCCGCAACGCCAGTTCCAAAATCGCATCCCCGTCCGGCTTCCGCAACCGCGTGTATTCTGAAAGCGCCGCACCCCAATCCGGGGCCGAATCCAACAGGTCATCGAGCACGGTGCAATCCTCCATCCCGCTGTTCATGCCCTGCCCGTAAAACGGCACAATGGCGTGCGCGGCATCGCCCATCAAGCAGACGCGTTCCCCTCGGTGCCACGGCTCACACCGAACCATGACCAGCGAGGCCGTCGGGTGGTCGTTCCAATCCTCCAACAGATTCGGCAACAAAGGCAGCACGTCGGGGAATTGCCGCTCGAACAGCCCCTGCACCGCTTCGTCGCTGTCCCAGTTTTCGAAACACTCCGCGTGCCCTTCGTACGGGGCAAAGAGCGTGCAGGTGAACGTGCCATTGGGGTTGGGCAGCGCCATGAGCATGAAGTTCCCACGCGGCCAGATGTGCAGGGCATCTTCCCGCATTCGGAACCCGCCATCGGCCTTCGCCTTCATCTCAATTTCCTTGTACCCATGGGCCAAATACCGCTGCTCAAAGTCAAACCGGTCCGTGCGCATCATCCGATCCCGCACCGCGCTGAACGCCCCATCGGTCCCGAACACCCGATCCGCCTCGACCTCAATCGCCTTGCCCTCCGCCTCGAACGTCAGGTGCACGGCATCGCGGCTCCGCAGGTCCACATCGGTGCACTTGTGCCCGAAATGCACCGACACGTCCGCGTGCTCCTCCGCCGCTTCCACGAGCAGCCGGTTCAAGCCGGCCCGCGACACGGAGTAAATGCACTGACCGTCCCCGAGCACGCCCGGAACGTCCGCGCGCCCGTAGGGCTGGAAGGTCGTCGTGCCGTCCACGGCGTGCATCAGGCGGCCTTGGATGGGCATGGCGATTTCGCGCACGCGATCCACCATGCCCGCCTTCTCCAGCGCGCGCCACCCCCGATCGCTCAGCGCGAGGTTGATGCTCCGTCCGCCCAAGGCCCGCCCGTTTCGCGGATCCTCCCGACGCTCAAAAATGTCAACCCGGTGCCCGCGCCGCGCCGCCATCAGGGCCCAAAGGCTCCCGACGAGGCCGCCGCCCACCACCGCAAAGTGTTCCTTGACGTGTTCCATGTGCCGTCAAAGATACACCGCTTCCAAGCCACGCCCCTGACTTACGCCACCCCGGCCGCAGCGAATGCCTGCGCGAGGTCGGCGATCAGGTCGTCCACGTCCTCCACGCCCACGCTCAAGCGGATGAAGCCGTCGTTGATGCCCAGTTGCGCCCGGATTTCCGCCGGTACGCTGCCGTGCGTCATCGCTGCGGGGTGCTCGATGAGGGACTCGACGCCGCCGAGGGATTCGGCCAGGGCGAACAGCTCGGTGGAGGCCACGAGCGTCTTCGCTTGTTCGAGGTCGTTCGAGGCGATTTCGAAGGCGATCATGCCGCCGAAATCGTCCATTTGGCGGGCGGCGATTTCGTGTCCGGGGTGTTCCGGGAAGCCCGGCCAGTACACGCGGCGAACGCCGGGGTGCGCCTTCAGCCATTCGGCAACGCGGCGGCCGTTCGCACAGTGCCGCTCAATGCGCAAGTGCAAGGTTTTCAGTCCGCGCAGCACGAGGAACGAATCGAACGGTTGGGCGATGGCGCCGCAGTTGTTTTGGATGGTCCGAAGCTCGGCATCGATGGCCGCGTCCTTCGTCACGAGGGCGCCCATGACCACGTCGCTGTGGCCGCCGAGGTACTTCGTCACCGAGTGCATCACGATGTCCGCCCCGTGTTCGAGCGGGCGCTGGAGCATCGGCGAGGCGAAGGTGTTGTCCACTGCGAGCCGGATGCCGCGGGGGTTGGTGAGGGCCGCGATCGCCGCGATGTCCGTGATCTGCATCATCGGGTTCGTCGGGGTTTCGAGCCAAACCAGTTTCGTCCGTTCCGTGAGGGCCGCCTCCACGTTCGCGGGGTTTTGGGTGTCGACGAAGTGGAAGGTGATGCCCATGGGCGCGGTGTTCGTGCGGAACAGGCGCGCCGTGCCGCCGTACAGGTCCTGGCCGCAGACGACTTCGTCGCCGGGGCGCAGCGTTTTCAGCACCGTGTCGATGGCGGCCAAACCGGAGGCGAAGGCGAGCCCCGCCGTTCCGCCTTCGATTTCGGCGAGTGCCGCTTCGAGGGCCGCGCGCGTGGGGTTGTGGCTCCGCGAATACTCCCAGCCCTTGTGCACCCCGACCGCTTCTTGGACGTAGGTGGAGGTTTGGAAGATGGGGGTCATGATGGCGCCCGTCGAGGGATCGGGCTGAACGCCTGCGTGGACGGCGCGTGTGCCTTTGCCGGAGGTGGCTTTTGGGTTCATGGAAACGGATTTTGGCTTTCAAAGTTAGGCGGAAGGATAGGGCTGACCAACGTGCTCAGAAAATTCCCTACATTGCCGCCAAACCCATTGAAGATGAAAGCACTTTCCTTGATTGCAGCCGGCGCATTGGCCGCCGGAACCTTGACCGCACAGACGAGCTTGACGACGGCCGTGGACTTCACGGTCACCGACATCCACGGCGTGGAGCACACCTTATTCGAATACCTCGATGCGGGCAAACACGTCTGCCTCGACTTTTTGTTCACGACGTGCGGACCGTGCCAAGCGAATCAACCCTACTTCACCGAAGCGTACCACTTGTTCGGGTGCAACGAAGGCGACGTCATTTTCCTGTCGCTTGAAACCACGGTGGGCGATGCGGAGACCGAAGCGTACGAGCAGAATTACGGAGGCGACAACCCGCCGCCGATCGCCTCGTGCACGGACGGCAACGCGTGTGAAGCCGCTGCGCCTTATGGCATCGGGGCCTTCCCGACCTTCATCCTGATTGCGCCGGATCGCACAATCCTTGAGCAAGACATGTGGCCGTTGAGCGCAGGAGCGCAAACCTTCGTGAACTACTTGACGTCGCATGGCATTGACCAAATGGCGTGCGTGGTGGACGTCACCGAAGCAGCCGCGGAGCGCACCGAAGTGGTGGCCTATCCGAATCCCGCCCAAAGCGCGGTTCAGTTGCAGTTGCCCGCGGGGCGCGATCAGGCCCGGGTGGAGGTGGCTGATCTGACCGGCCGGTTGGTCTTCGCGGAGTCCACGGCAGGCACCAACTTGGTGCTCGATGTGGCCGATTGGACCGACGGCGTTTACGCCGTGACCGTTCACCGCGGAGCGCAGACGCAACGAACGCAGTTGGTGGTCGCGCACTGAGCGGCCTGAGAAAACCCGAACCGCGAGGTTCGGGTTTTTTGTTGCCGGTCGGATGGTGCATCTTTGGGTTCATGCCCATCAAGCGTTTGCCCCCTTGGAATGCTGCCGCGTGCGCTGAGCTGGTGGCGGAGGCCTTTGAAGATGCGCGTCACCGCTCGCTCGTGGTCGCCGCAGCAGAGCGCATGGTCGCGGCCATCCACGCGTTGAATGCCCTCGACCCGGAGGACCATTGGGACTTGTTCGATGGTTCAGGGTTGGGCGATGCGTGGCGCGTAACGGTGGAGAACACCACGACCGGTGCGGTGTGGAGGGCGGAAGGGAAGCGCGCAGGCCAAATCGCTTGGGCGTTGGATGAGTTGTGGCAAGACGCCCCCCTTGCGATGTCGCCCGTGCGGTATCAGCGGCTGGCGTTCCGCATTTTGGAAGAACGTGCGTTTGTGCCGTTGCGTGCCGAGGGGGCTGTGCCGGAGGCGTGGGACGAGGTCGTGGGCGACCTGTTGTCGCTGGCCATGGGGGAACACCGGAACCATTACGTGTTCACGTGGTGGCAGGCGAATCACGGGCGCTGGCGATGAGGTGGTGCGGGGTTTGGCCTACCCCTTCCGGCGGGTGCGCGCAAGCCAGCTCGGCAAGACCAGCGCCCCTGCGAACAAGTACGGGAAGTACGTGAACAGCCGCCACAAGACCGCGACCACCGCGAGGTAAGCCAGCCCTGTCACGTCCCCGAGGAACGCCGGCAACGCCACTTCCGCGAACCCGGCGGAACCCGGCGTCGGGCTGATCATCAGGATGATCCACATTACCAATTGCCGCCCAAACACCGCGGCATGCGGCACCGCCTCAAAGAAGACCAGCAACAAGCAATTCAACGTGAGGTACCGCGCACTCCACGAAGCCACGGTCGCGGCCATCGCGCGCACCCACAAGCGCATCCCTTGTCCCCGCATCGCATCGGAGGCGATGACCAAATCCGCCGTCCACGCTTCGATGCGCGGCTGCCACCGGCGCAGCGGCCGCCACCCAAACCACCGGTTCAACCTCCGCTCCACGGCCCGCGGTGCCACGAGGACCCCCAGCACGATGAGGGTGGTCAATACCGCGATGAAACCGTATCCCACAAAAAAGAGCGGCTTGACCGGCCAATCGCCCGAGGTGACCGGGAAGAACGCCCCGCCTGTGAGCGCCACGGCCACGGCCACGATGGGCACGGCAATCAGGTAGAACAGTTCGTCCATGAGGGCCGTCACAAAGACCGTCGCCACACTCCGCCCCACGGGCAGCCCCTCCCGCTTCAAGATCAGGATGGCCACCGCCGATCCGCCCACCACGCTCGGCGTCAAGGCGGAAGCGAATTCCCAAAGCACGATCGAGCTGAACGCCGACCGCCAATTCAAGCGCCCCAGCCCGAGGATGCGCAGCCGCACCATGTAGGCGAAATCGCGCACGAGCACGCAAGCCACCGCGCCGATGAGGGCCCAGGATGCTCGGGGGCTCCACGTGAACTGGGCCAGGAGCGCGCGCGTCGTCGTTTCGTCCCCCGTCGCCGGGTCGCGCACGGGGTCGTCCCACGACGCGTCGAGCATCCACCACGCCACGGCGATGCCGAGGGCAAGGGGCAGGAGCACCTTCGCCGGGGACAGCGCGCTTTTCAGTCGGTGGGTTTCGGAGCCGGACACGATTCGAAGGTACGTCAGGCGTAGACTTCGGTGCCCTCGGAGCAGTTTTGGCACATGGGGATGTCGGCTCGGGCGGTGAAGAGCTGTTGGCGGAAGGCGGCGTAGGGTGCGCTGTGCCAAATCTCCCGAAACGGCCGGTCGCCCACGCGCCCCATGCTGTGGTGGGCGTCCTTGTCGAAGCAGCAGGGGACGACTTGGCCGTCCCAGGTGATGACGCAGCCCTGCCACATGCGCCAGCAGGAGTTGTCGAGGGGGTTGCGGAGGCGCCACCGGCCGTCGTCGCTGCGGTCGTAGCGGCGGAAGGTGGGGTCCTCGGTCAGGAGGGGGTGGCCGTCGTGCGGGTCGTCGAGTTGGGCCGTTTTCAGGTCGAGCTCGTCGACGCCGTATTCGCGGGCGAGCTGGCGGATCTCGGGGACTTGGTGTTCGTTGGGGCCGACGACGAGGAATTGCCAAACCACATGGGGCGTGGCGGAGCCGGCAGCGCGCCGGGCTTCGAGGACGTTGCGGGTGCCGTCGAGGACGCGCTGGAGTTGGCCGCCGACCCGGTAAGCCGCGTAGGCTTCTTGGGTGGTGCCGTCGATGCTGATGATGAGGCGGTCGAGGCCGGAGGCGACGAGGCGCTCGGCGCGTTCGGGCGTGAGGTAGTGGGCGTTCGTGGAGGTGGAGGTGTAGACGCGCCGGGCTTTGCAGGTGCGAACGAGGTCGTCGAACTGCTTGTGGAGGGTGGGCTCGCCTTGGAAGTAGAGGTTGACGTAGACGAGGCTTGAGCGGAGTTCGTCGAGGAGCGGGCCGAGCAGTTCGGGGTTGAGCATGCCGGTGGGTCGGGTGAAGGACCGGAGGCCGGAGGGGCATTCGGGGCACCGGAGGTTGCAGCTCGTCGTGGGCTCGATGCTCAGGCTCATCGGGAGGGCGCGTTGCTCGGCCGGGCCGCCGCGGCGGGCGCGTCGGAACCCTGCGTGGAGGGCCAAGGCGTTGCGGAGGCGCTGGGGGGTGAGGGGGGCGAGGCGGCGGATGCGGTCGCGCAGGATTTGGCCTGAAAAGCGCATGGACTCAAAATTAAGCCCGTTCTGCTGATTACCTTCGCTTGCATGATTGCCATCGGAAACACCCTGCTTTCGGAAGACCTGTTCGACCAGCTGTTCGCCTGTGACCTCAAGGCCTGCAAGGGCGCTTGCTGCGTGGAAGGCGAAAGCGGTGCGCCGCTCGAGGCGGATGAGCTGGACCAAATCGCGAAGGTGTTCGAAACCATCAAGCCGCGCCTGCGGCCCGAAGCCCTCGCGGTCATCGACGAGGTGGGGCTCTACGAAATCGACTCCGACGGCGACCACGTGACGCCCATCATCAACGGCCGCGAGTGCGTTTACGCGACGTTCGATGCCGATGGCACCGCGAAATGCGCCTTCGAGCAAGCGTGGCGGGACGGGGAAACCGACTGGCCGAAGCCCATCAGCTGCCACCTGTACCCGGTCCGCCTCAAGGAACTGCACGACTTCACGGCCTTGAATTACCACCGGTGGCCCATTTGCGATGGCGCGCGGGCGTGTGGGGTGAAGGCCGGGATTTCGGTGCTGGAGTTTTGCAAGACGTCGCTGGTGCGGCGGTTTGGGGAAGCGTGGTACGAGGAGGCGCTGGAGGTGCACCGGGCTTGGAAGGCGGAGCGGTCATGAGGTTCCTGCTCGTCTTGCTGGGGTGCTGGGCGGGCTTCGTGGCGGCGCAGTCGCCGTTCGCGTCGATGTGGGGTGCGGAGTGGCACGAGGGGCCGTGGGAGGTTCCTGTGCCGACGGAGGGCGTCAACTCGACGGCGCATGAGATGCTGTTGGGGGCGAGCGAGGGGGGGCTGGTTGTGGGGCGGATGAACGTGCAGTTTGACGCCCAATGGTGGGAACAGACGGCGGATTGGAGTCCCTTGGTGACGAGCCGGTTGGGGCGGCCGGATGCGTTCGATGCGTTGGAGCCGATGGGCGGGTGGGGGTTGAAGTCGCCGCCTTGGCCTGGGTTGGGGGAGGTGACGCATTTGGCTTACGACGGGTCGCGGGAGTGGGCGGTGCTTTCGGCGTACCGGGATGCGGAGCGGGAGGATGTGGATTTGTTTTTGGTGTCCCGGACGCGGGAGGGGTGGGGGGAGCCGCGGCCGTTGGATGCGTTGAACACGCCTTACAACGAGGTGTTTCCGAATTGGATCGGGGGGAGGTTGGTGTTCGGGAGCGATCGGCCGGGGGGTGCGGGGGGATTTGATTTGTATGTGAGCGATCGGTGGTCGTCGTTCAAGGCGGTGGAGCGGCTGGGGGAGCCGTTGAATGGGCCGGGCGACGACGTGGCGGCGATGGCGACGGGTGCGGGGTGGTACGTGTGCACGGCGCGGCGCGGGGGGCAGGGGGGATTGGACATTTGGTGGGTGGGGCGAGCGGATGAGCGGGAGGAAGTGCCGACGGCGGAG
>JAUICJ010000048.1 GCA_030427925.1 Bacteroidia bacterium
AAACGCCGAACTGCCAGCGGTCGTATCCGAAGCAACGTCCGTTCCATCGCTCAAATCCGACGGCACCCCCCAAACGAACCCCTGTGCCGTGATGGAATCCGCTGCGAACGTCGCATTCAGCGTCGCTCCGTTCATCGAAATCGCGTTCGCCGCTTCCGTCGTAACCCCCGGACGCGTGACCAGCGACAACGTGTCGCCGAACATCGTGCCCGAAGCGTTCGACGCAAAAGCACTGAAATAGTGCGCTTCACCCGCGGCCAAACCCGTCAACTCGTATGCAATCGCTGTGCTGCCACCCGTGGTATCGGCGGCAACGCTCGAACCATCGCTCAAGTCCGGCAGCTGACCCCAAACGAAGCCCTGCGCATCGATGCTGTCCGCTTCAAACGTGGAATTCAACGTGGCCGCATCGGTCCAAACCAAGGACGCCGCATCCGTCGTAATCCCAGGCATGGTGAGCAAGGCTAGGGTATCTCCATAGAAATACTCCGCATCCTTCACTGCATATGCGGTGAAGTAGTACACCTTTCCTGGATCGAACACCGTCAGCGTGTCCGCAATGGGGCTGGTTGCCCCGGCAGGACCTCCCGACTGCGGTGAGGTCATCAACGGGTCCACTGCCCATTCGAAGCCCGAAGTCGCCACTCCGCTGCCCGTGAAACTGGCACTCAGCGCGGCGCTGATGTCCGAGAGAATGACCGCCGGATCCAGCGTGACCCGAGGCGCCAACACCGCGTCGTACGCAACCTGCAAGGACAAAATCGAGTCCCGCAAAACGACGCACTCGTAGCGCATGTAGTTGCGGCCTTCAGGCAATTCTTTCGTGCGGTAATCGCCATAAAGGGTATCGGTTTCCACCTCACCCGCGATGCGCTCTTCCAGGTCCCGGATCATCGAGACCATGGTTTGCCAATCGCAATCCATGAACACGTGGCCGTTGCCGTCTTCTCGGAGTTGCGTCGGATTCGTCAAGAGCGTGTCCCCTTGGTAGGGAACTTGCTCGTCCAGTTGTGCCTGCACGACTACCGGCAGGAACAGAATTGGCAATGAAGCCAATAGAAGTTTCATTGAAATGTTCATCACGATGAGATGAATTGGGTTGAAAGGGAAGTCGATGTGGTGTCGCCGATTGAAGCGTCGCAAGAAGCCAGGCTCGCAAGCGTGGGGAACGACGCGACTGGCGACGTCCGGTAAAGTCCGTGTCGTCTCGACGACGCAAGGCGGCTTGCCCTTCGGCGGTTCGCTCCGCTCGTGATGGCAGGGCGATCCATGCGGTCGGTTTGAAGTTGAGTCGTCACGGAATGATTTTGCGGCAAACACATCGTTTGTGTGATTAAAATTGAGACTGGTCGAATTTATACCGCTCATTTCCGCATGACATCTCACATCGGCCGCAAATGCCCGTACGTCGTCCACATTCGTTGTTTGACCGCCCCTACATCGACGAAAAAAAGTATGTGAACCGAAAGGAATTCACATAATTCAAGGCGAATGATGAACCCAACCTGAACTGAGCATCACAAGGAAAACGAAGCGAAACCGGTACTTTTGAACCATGAAGCCTGCCATCGTCGTAGCGAGCTTGATGGCATGGGCTATTTCCTCGCCCGGGAGCCTGATTGCTCAGAATCCAACTTCCAAGAGTCTCGCTGAGCAGATTTGGACCCAACAAGTCCCCCGGCCCGACTCGTCCTCCATTCAGTTCATCGAATCCGAATTGATTCGCCTTTCCGCCCTCGGGGAAGCGGTGGATTGTGGTCGCATGCAGGATGAACTTTCCGCGCTCGCAGCAATTATTCGAGGCGGTGCCGCATCCAAGTTGTACCCGGACATCTTCATCACGACGTACAATCCTTGCCTTGAAAAGGAACCCTTCAGCTGCATCCTGACGGGAGATGCCTTTTATGTCAACGAGGATTTTGAGGACGCCTTGAACTTCTATCGCCTTGCGGCAAAAGGCTTGACGCCGGATGCTGAGGCCCATTTGACCGCGACACTCAACGCCGGCGCCTGCTTGATTTCACTCGGACGGTATGCGGAAGCCATTCCTGCATTTCAACAAGTGATCGACCACCCCTTCGAACGCGCTGACGCCTTCAAGGCCCTCGCCTCCATCAACCTCTCCGCTGCCCAATTGAATGCCGGCCTGTTCAGCGACGCAGAGGCGACCATTCGTGACGTGCCGGTCGAGGGGCTGTCGGATTACTGGCGGGGAGTGCACTACAGCAATGGGTTGATCGTGTGCCAAAAACTGGGCGAATACGAGAAGTCGGATTCGATTTGGCAACAGCATCTCCGCGCCATCCCCTTCACCAGCCTGCCCGATGAAGTCCACCCTTACGTCCTCAGCGAATTGCTCAGCCACGGGGACTACCTGGGATTCACCCAATTCCGCAGCCAAGTCCAGGCATCGCGCCAAAGCCCCCTGCTCGACCCCGAACACTCCCATCACTTGCTCTTCGACCTGGGCGAGCACGACGAGGACTTGCACCTCATTTGGGGCCTTTACCGGGACTTTGAAACCACCCAACGGCGAGCCCATTTGGCCGCAAATTCGGCGGCCCAACTCAACGTTCAATCCGAACTTCAGATCCTTCAATCCGAGCTGAAGCAAGAACGGCAGTTGACGCGGAACTGGAAATTGGGCGCCACGGTGGTGGTCCTCGCATTGATGGGCTCGGTTTTGGTCATCCAGTTCATTCGCTCCCGGCGCTTGCAGAGGAACCTGAAGGAGATGCGTGAACTGGAGCAGGCGAGTTTGCCGCAACAGCAGCGCGTGAATGAAGAAGACTGGGTGGCGCTGGTGCAGGCCCTCACTTACGGGAAGGGACTGAAAAAGGCCTTGCTGATTGCCCTTCGCATGCGGGCGGAGTTTGCTGGCCAAACAGGAACCGACCTGAACCTCGAGGCCATCGCATGCTACGATGAACTCAATGAGCGCGAGAAAGAAGTGGTCGCGCACATCGCATCCGGCATGACGTCGAGCGAAATCGCTGATTTGCTTCGCGTTTCGACCAAGTACACGTACAACATTCGAAGCCGCATCCGCTTCAAACTGGGTGTGCCCGATGACGAGGACCTGCTGGACTGGCTCCGGGATGCCAGCTTGGAACGCCCGGCCGGAAGCTGATTCCGCAGACGTCGCCATCCGTCAAAGGGCTTGGTCCCATGCCTTCAGTTCAACGGCGGAGCAGGCCCCCGGAGCACCTGCTGTTTCAATGGTTCTTCCTGCGGATTCCGCCTTGCGTCCACCTCACAACAGGGCAGCAACGTGCCACATGGACATCCCATCTGATGCCCACTCCCGCAGGCAATTCGAACACGGCTTGCAAAAGGAGGATGCGAACGGAAGTCCCCCTGTTGAGCGCACCGCGCGGTGGAGTCAGTTGGCGTTGAGCAGGACGGGCTGGTCCTCTCCGTTCGTGATGACCACCTTCGCGTTGGGCGAAGTGGCCAGCGCTTTGAGGGCCTCAATGTATTCGTAGCGAAGCACTTCCGGCGTGAGCCCTTGGGACAAAATCCGTTGCGCGTCCCGCGTCCCTTCCGCCTCCATCCGCTTCCGTTCAGCCTCCAAGCCCTCGCGCTCAAGGATGAACTGCATGCGCTGGGCCTCTTGTTCGGCGGAGAGTTTCTCCTCAATGGCGGCAGTCAACGTCGTGGGCAACACGATGCGCTTCATCAAAACCGCATCGATGATGAAACCGCGCTCGCTGAGGATGGCCATCATGCGGTCGCGCACTTCGTTTTCGATTTGGGTGCGCATGCCCGTGTGCATGTCCTTTGCCATGAACCGCGAACTCACATCCGCCAAGGCCGACCGGAAGACCGGCGAAATCAAGTTCCTTTCAAACTGAATGCCCACATCGCGCAGGATGTTGGGAACCTGTTCGGGATCGAGCCGGTATAAAATGGACACCTCCGAACGAATCGTCAAGCCTTCCTTCGAGGGGATGTCGAGAGCGACCTCCAAGTTGATGTTGCGCACCGGCACTTTGATGTAGGTGCTCCAAAGGGGATTGTAGACCCGAGTGGTTTCTGTGATGGGTTGGCCCACCAACTTGCCCGCCCTCCGCTTCATGGCCACTTCTCCTTGGCGCACCACGACGCAAGAATTGAGGGCGATGAGCGAGGAGAACAGCAACAGGGTTTTTGCGAATGCCTTCATGGTTTCTTCAATTCATTAAAGGGAAAACACGTGAGCGCTCCCATTGGATTCAGCGGATGATTGGAATTCCTGATACCATCCATGACGGGGTGGAGCGGTTGATCTTGGGCCGATGCCGGGATTTGTCCTTGGGATTTCACGACCGAAAGAGGCCCACTTTGAGCCCGACAAATCCCGTGAAGCCTTCGAGGTCAGTCGCCGTGAGGTTCCGATAAGTCATGGGGCTGAGCATGCGGTACCCCACGCCAGCATTGAATCGCACATTTGCGTGCAAATTGACTTCCAAGAGCGCCGAGGGTTCCAACTGCACAAAATTGGACTCGCCGTATGCCTCGTCCTGGAATTCACCATCCAACTCCACCTCCCCGTAGCCGATGAACAGCGGGAACGTCAGGTGAACGAGTTTCTTCGAAAAAGCCGTGTATTCCGCAAATCCGCCGACCACCCAATGGTCCAGGTAGCTGTTCGGAAGGGATTCACTTTGGGGCCTGATTTCATTCAAACTCGTCTGAAAGAAAGCACCGAACGAGAACCGATCTTCAAGCGTGAGCCCCCCACGGACATGCAAAAGCGAAACCGCACTGCCGTCCATCGTGGCAAATCCCAAAGCGGGGGCAGCGAAAAATCCAGCAGGCCCATTTCCGAAGAGCGTGGCCGGCTGTTCGCCATCTTGTGCGAACGCATTCACCTGCATGACGGCAAGCGAAAAGGCGAAAAAGAGGGGAAGGATGTGTTTTTTCATGAGTCGGTGTGTCATTGCTAAGAAAACAGGCAGAGGTTCCATTTGGATTCAGAAAAAAATTGCAATTCTTGATACCAGCCATGGGAAAATGAGTGGTTGAAGTCGGTGAATGCTGCTGATTTTTCATGTTCTTTCGGGGGATTCCGATCCCCGAAGCCCCTGCGCCCATGAACCGTGCCTTCCATACCCGTCCTCAGCTTGAATGCAGCGTTTGTGGAAGCCGGGACCACGCGCCGTTCATCACCACGGGCACCATGATGCACGAGGGCGAATCGGCGGACTTTCGCTTCAATCGCTGTGCGGTGTGCGACGCTGTGTTCTTGACCAATCCCGTGGTGGAGGACGACCTGGGAGCTTTTTACACGGAGGCGTACCTCCCCTACCGCGGGGAAACGGCTTGGGGCCGGTACGCGGGGTGGGTGCGCCGCGACGACGAACGGCTCAATGCGAAGCGCGTGGCGTGGGTGCGGCGCTTCCTGCCTCGGGATGCGGCTGAGGCGGCCGTCCTGGACATCGGGTGCGGCAAACCGGACTTCCTCGCGAAGTTGAAATCTTCGGAACGCGTCCATGCGGTGGGCATCGACCGGACTGCGGCGCAATGGGGGGACTCGAAGTACAGCAGCCTGGAGTTGATCGAGGGCGATTGGCGCGAGCTGCGGACGGAACGGCAATTCGATGCCTTGACGGCGTGGCACTATTTGGAACACGACTACCACCTTTCCGCCACGGAGCGCGCGTGCCACCAACTCTTGAAACCCGGCGGCGTCCTCATCGCCGAAGTGCCCCTTTACCAAGGCCTCCTTCAACGGCTGCAGGGACCGCACTGGCAAGGATGGCACACGCCACGCCACTTGACCCTGTTCAGCGTGCGCAGCTGGAAGCACGCGTTCCCTGAAGACCGATGGAATCACCTCGAGCACCGAACATCCGGGACCCTCTCGGCGTTTACCTTGTGGTGGTTGGGGCACCATGAAAAAAGAAACGGATCGTGGTCCGGATCCATGGAACCTCATTTCTGGGGCCTCGTTTTTTGGAAGGTCGCGCTCGCGCCCCTCTTCCTCCTCGAGCGCTTCATTCCGCTGGGCATCCAAACCGTGGTGCTCAAAAAAAAAGCGCATGAGTGAACAAATCACGACCGTCTGCCTCTTCGAATTCAACGGATTCTCCCATCAATACTGGGCATTCAAGCAAGTTCCGCTCGCGTTTCGCCGGCTGAAGGATGTGCCCGGCTTGACGTTCTTCAAGTCGATGGGGTCGGGCGGCGGACAGGGGTTTGACTTCACGCCCAGCTTTCGGGTGTATGCGTGGCTGATGGTTTGGCAAAACCAGGAATTCGCCGACGCCTTTTTCCAGGCCCACCCCTATTTCCAAACCTACCGAAACCGGTGCGCATCCGCCGAAGCGTTCTACCTGAAAAACATCATGGCGCACGGCAAATGGTCCGGGGGCAATCCGTTTGAAAAAGCGCCCGATGCCGATGACTCGGGGCCCATCGTCGTGCTGACGCGCGGGCGGATCAAGGCGTCGCGCCTGGTGCAATTCTGGCGGAAAGTCGGGCGCACGGCGAACGAATTGTTCAAGTTTCCCGAGCTGGAATTTGCCATCGGCGTGGGCGAATTGCCGTTCATCCAACAGGCCACGTTGAGCGTTTGGAAAACCAAAGAGGCAATGCAGCATTACGCCTACACCGACGCCACGCACAAGAACGTCATCCGACTGACCCGGAAGCACCAGTGGTACAGCGAAGAACTGTTCGCACGGTTCAGCCTGACGGCCAAGGTGCAGATTTAAGACAGAGCGAAACAAGTCGTCAAGCAGACGACTCGGCCAAGGCCCGCCTCAACTGCATACGGAGCAGGCCCGGGGATTTGGCACGAAAAAAACGGCCTCCCCCGAAGGGAAGGCCGTAAAACTCAGTTTGTGTTGGAAGCGGGCCTTGGTTGCAAGAGCAGCTCATCCAGTCCTGTTTGCTCCTCCTTGCCTCGAAAGCGAAACTCTGCGATGACGCACTGGGGATTCTGAATGCCCTGCCTCTCGACCATTCCGCCCACGCTTCGCTCGGTAGAGCGGCCTGTCGGCCGAGAAATCGTCAATCAAGCAAATGGTCAAATTGTCCACTTTCCAACGCGTTCAATCCCGAATGCAACGGACGGAATACCCGAATCGACCGTTCGAGGCGGCACCCCGAATGACGGCGTCGCTGCTGGAACTGAGTTTGCGGTACCGGGGGTAGGTGCCTTGCAAAGAAGAACTCCACCAGTAGCCTTCGGCGCCGGCATTGAAGAAGTCTCCATTGGAACTGCGTCTGCCGCCCGGCAAACCCGAAAAGCCGGAATTGTTGCTGCCATCCCAACCCTCAGCATCTGAAGCCTTCAATTCATCGCCTGCAAAATCCAATCCTCCCAACGATGACGTCAAAGTCGTCCACTCTTCATCCGTCGGAACATGCCAGCCGCTCGGACAGAGGCCCCGGGAATCATTCACTGCATACCAATTGTAAAGACGCCCGAAAACTGAATAGTTTACAAAATTAATGTCGTAAGCACATTGCGCGCCGGTAGACAACGATGACCAATCGGTACCATTTGTTACGTTAGGTAATGCATCGCCGTTGCGGTAATTGTCGCTTCGGAGGTTTTCTGCAAACCAGCATTGCGTGCCGATGGTCACAATGCTGTAATCATGGCCGTCAAAGGAGACGGAAGTCAAATCGCCACAAGGTGCAACTTGTTGGGCTACAAAAGACAAGGTATCACCGTAAGTTGTCCCAGCAGTGTTCGTGGCATAAGAACTGAAGTAATAGGTAGCATCCTCCGTAAGACCGGTCAACGCATACTCAATCGCGGTGCTGCCACCGGTCGTGTTGGCGGAAACGCTTGTCCCGTCGCTCAGATCCGACTGCAAGCCCCAAACAAACCCCTGAGCGGTGATGGAATCCGCTGCGAACGTTGCATTCAATGTAGCGGAATTTGGTCCCAAATCACTTGCTGCATCCGTCGCAATCCCTGGCGTTGTCAACAACGAGAGGGTGTCGCTGTAGCGGTACACGCCGCCCCTTTCGGCATACGCGTTGAAGTAATGGACCGATCCGGGATTCAAGCCAACCAGCGTGTCGACAATGGGACTGGTCCCTCCGGTATTTGAACCCGTTTGGGGAGAAGTCATCGCGGCGTCCGAGGCCCAAGCGAACCCGGAACTTTGCGGCCAGCTTCCAATGAAACTCGCACTCAACACCGCACTCGTGTCAGAGAGCACGACGACTGAATCCAGTGAAATTGGACAGGTCCCCCAGAGGGGTTTGGTGAAATTGTAGCCAAAGCTCATCGGCTCCGTCGCAAGTTGATGCACACACCAATCACTGAGGTCTTGGGAGAAAGCAGCAGCTTGGGAAAACATGAACCCCATCTGCGTCACGCTGCTCACATCCCAGCCACTGATGTCTTGGTTGAACGCGGTCGTGAGGTTGAACATGTTCGTCATCCAGGTCACACTGCTCACATCCCAGCCTCCGATGTCCCGGTCGAAGGTACTCGCTTGGAACATGCCAGACATGTTGGTCGCGTTGGACACATCCCATGCCCCGATGTCCTGATTGAAGGACGTCGTACCGTAGAACATGCTCGTCAAGACGATCACGCTGCTCATGTTCCAATTCCCGATGTTCTGATCGAACGCCAACGCTTCGGAAAATGCGCTTTGCATGTTCGTCACATTGCCCACATTCCAATTGGTGATGTCCGCATTAAAGGCCGACGCTCTGTCGAACATGCTTTGCATGGTCGTCACATTGCCCACATTCCAACTCCCGATGTTCTGATTGAATGCCGAAGCATCATAGAACATGCTTCTCATCGTGGTCACATTGCTCACATTCCAGTTGCTGAGGTCCCCATTGAACACCGAAGCTTGGAAGAACATCCTTTCCATTGTGGTCACACTGCCCACATTCCAGTTGCTGAGGTCCCCATTGAACGCCGATGCGCCTTCGAACATGCTTTTCATCGTGGTCACATTGCTCACATTCCAGTTCGTGAGGTCCTGATTGAAGGCCGACGCCAAGTTGAACATGCCCACCATCGTGGTCGCACTGCTCACATTCCAACCTCCGATGTCCTGATTGAACGACGAAGCTTCTGAGAACGTGTAACCGAGATTGGTCACATTGCTCACATTCCAATTCCCGATGTCCTGATTGAACGACGCGGCTCTTGTGAACATGTAGGTCATATTGG
>JAUICJ010000049.1 GCA_030427925.1 Bacteroidia bacterium
CGATGGCGAAGCTCGTCGATCCCAAGCCCAGCAAAGCGGCCACGGAAGACGAAACCGTCACCGTGCTGTCTCCCGCCAAGCACGCATCGCACGAACCCGTTTCCACGAACTTGCACGTCCCGTTGTCCACGTTCGCAACCGACAAGTAATTGCACGCCTCGTCGTCCGTGCAGCCCACCACCTCCCGGTCGTCGCAGACGCCGTTTTGGTTCGTGTCGTCGCAACAAGCAGCGTTCGAAGGGTCGTCGTAATTCGGAGCTTGTCGGTTGATGCAGTTGTCGCTGCCATCGCAGATGTCATCATCGTCCGAATCTTCTTCGCACGCACCGTTTGCCGAATCATCGTAATTGCACTTGTACGGATCCGTACACTGATCGAGTTGATCGCCTGGGCCCAAATCCGTGGTGCTGTTTGCAGGGGCATCCGCGACGCAGTAAGCCCCGAGCACGTAGTCACCAATGCCGTCGTTGTCCTCATCCGCGTAGTACGTCAACTTGGCGATGCACGGCGCATTGGCCGCATCGTCGTAATTGCAGGCTGACGTGTCGGAACAGCTGTCTAAGGCATTGCAAATGCCATCGCCATCGTCGTCGTTCGCGATGAGCGTGCCGCTGCCATCACTGGGGTTGGGACCTCCGGCCCAGCTGCATTCCGCGCAAGTGGAGTTGCCGACAAAAACGCATGAGCCGTCTCCTTTTGTGGCTGCAGCGTCGTAGTTGCAGGCCAAAGGCTCCATGCATCCCGCACACGATACGTATTCGCAATCCGCATTGGAAGTTGAGCCGTCGGTGTAATTGCATGCGGTGAGGTCGGAGCAATTGGGACCGGTTTGGGCTGAAACCCAAAACGCCGGCAACAGGGCCAGCAACAGCATGCCCAAACGGGCAGATATAAAGGACAACTTCATCGGTTCATTCGGTTCAAGTGGATGGACGCCTCCCGGATTTCGACTCTCTCAACAAGCGCTTGACCTGTCAAAAAAAGAGATTCATCCAAAAATTAGCATCAGGCAATGATACGCCCCGACTGAAAGCGAGGTTCAAGTAGAATATGTGACATTGCGTGAATAGTCCGACCGAAAAGAGCAAAACCACTGATTACCAACGACTTAATTAACTCCCATTTTCTGAGCTGTCTAGAACAAATCGAGCAGTGAATGCAGACATATCGGGCCCCGGGGCAAAAAAAAAGCGGTCCATCGGGACCGCTTTCACTGAATCTGGGATGCAATTACGCCGTCACCCCAAGGACTTCGGCCATCTTCGCGCCGATGTCTGCAGGGCTGTCGACGACGTGGATGCCGCACTCGCGCATGACGCGTTTCTTCGCTTCGGCCGATTCTTCCTCGCCCGAAACGATGGCACCCGCGTGGCCCATCGTTCGGCCCTTCGGTGCGGTCACGCCGGCGATGAAGCCGACCACCGGCTTCGTGCCGTGCTCTTGGATCCAACGTGCGGCCTTGATTTCGAGGTCGCCCCCGATTTCGCCGATCATGATGATGCCGTCGGTGTCGTCGTCGGCCATGAGGAGCTTCACGGCTTCGAGGGTCGTGGTACCGATGATGGGATCACCGCCGATGCCGATGGCCGTGGACTGGCCCATGCCGGCCTTCGTGACCTGGTCGACCGCCTCGTACGTGAGGGTGCCGGACTTCGAAACGATGCCGATGCGACCGGGGGTGAAAATGAAGCCGGGCATGATGCCGACTTTCGCCTCCCCTGCCGTCATGACGCCGGGGCAGTTGGGACCGATGAGGGTCGTGTCGCGAGCGTCGATGTAGGCTTTCACGCGCGTCATGTCGGCGACCGGGATGCCCTCGGTGATGGCCACGATGACCTTGATGCCGGCGTCCGCGGCTTCCATGATGGCGTCCGCAGCGAATGCGGGGGGAACGAACAAAATGCTCACGTCCGCGCCGGTGGCCGAGACGGCTTCGCTGACCGTGTTGAACACCGGCTTGCCGAGGTGCTCGCTGCCGCCCTTACCGGGGGTGACGCCGCCCACGACGTTCGTGCCGTATTCGATCATTTGACCTGCGTGGAAGGTGCCTTCGCCGCCGGTGAAGCCTTGCACGATGATTTTGGAATCTTTGTTGACGAGTACGCTCATGTCGCGGAGGGGTTTGTTAGTCCGGGTGGTTTTCGCGGGGCAAATTTAGGCCAAATTTGTCCCATGAACTCAGGAATGGTCCAAGCTTTGGACGGGGCGACGATTTGTGCCTTGTCGACGGCCGCCGGGATGGGCGGAATTGCGGTGATTCGGGTGAGCGGTCCGGAGGCGCTGGCGTGCGTTTCGCGGGTGTTTTCGCGGTCGCTGGCGGGGGTGGAATCGCACCGGGCGGTGTTCGGGCGGTTGCGGGATGCCGAGGGGGCGGTGCTGGACGAGTGCGTGGCGACGGTGTTCCGGGGGCCGGGGTCGTACACGGGGGAGGACACGGTGGAACTGGGGGTGCACGGGTCGCCCTTCATTCAGCAGGAGGCGGTGCGGTCGCTGATGGCGGCGGGGTGCCGGCATGCGGGGCCCGGGGAGTTCACGGCGCGGGCGTTTTTGAACGGGCGGATGGACTTGACGCAGGCGGAGGCCGTGGGCGACTTGATCGCGGCGGAGCATGCAGGGGCGCACCGGCTGGCGCTGGACCAGCTGCGGGGCGGCTTTGCGCGGGAGATCCGGGCGTTGCGCGCGGAGCTGATCGGGTTCGCGGGCTTGCTGGAGTTGGAGCTGGATTTCGCGGAGGAGGATGTGGAATTTGCAGACCGTGAGCGGTTTTTGGCCTTGGTGGACCAAATCACGTCCCAAACCCGCCACCTGGCCGACTCCTTCCGCGCAGGCAACGCGATCCGCAACGGCCTTCCCGTGGCCATCCTCGGCGCCCCCAACCGCGGCAAATCCACCCTGCTGAACGCGCTCCTCGGTGACGACCGCGCGATCGTGAGCGACATCGCGGGCACCACGCGCGACACGGTGGAGGACACGTGCATCCTGAGCGGCATCAAATTCCGGTTCATCGACACGGCGGGCCTCCGCGAAACCGCCGACGCCATCGAGGCCGAAGGCATCCGACGCGCACTCTCCCGCGCGGCCTCCGCCCAAATCGTCCTCTACCTCTTCGACGCGTCGACCGACTCGCCCACCTCCGCCGCGGCCACCCTGGCCTCCCTCGACCTTCCCCCTTCGGCCCGCGTGCTCACGGTTTGGAACAAGGTGGACGAGGCGGCCTTTCCCCTCCCCGACCCGTCCGACGACGTGCTGCTCTTGTCCGCTCGTTCCGGCGAAGGCCTGGACGCCCTGCGCGCCCGCCTGGTCGCCCTGGCCGGCTTCGACACAAGCGGCTCTTCGGTCGTCGTCACAAACCTTCGGCACGCGGAAGCCCTGCGAGCCGCTGCGGCCTCCCTGGACGCGGTGCGATTCGGCCTGACTTCGGGCATCCCCTCTGACCTCGTCGCCTCGGACGTGCGGCAGGCGTTGCATCACCTGGGCTCAATCACGGGCGAAATCGACCCGGAGGACATCCTCGACCACATTTTCGCGAACTTCTGCATCGGGAAGTGAATATTGGTGCCAGATTCACATGTGGTAACGGCCATTTTAACTGATTAACAACCAATTGCGATTGGTGACAGATTTACGAGGAGTACGAGAATCTGTCACCAGTTGCTTCTGTATCCCACGAAATCTGTCACCAAAATTGGCCTAAATTGTGTCACCAATCGCAAACGGTGACAGATTATGAAGGCGACCATTCGAAAAAGAAAGCGGGCAAATGGGTTCACGGTGCTTTACGTGGATATCGTCCACGCGAACGAACGCATTCGGAAAACGCTGCCCGGCCTGAAGCTCTTCACACACCCCCGAGACCCGCACGAGCGCCAGCACAACAAGCAGGTGATGGCCCGCGCAGAACGGGAGCGCGTGCTGATGGAATACGAGGGTTGGGAAGGCGCCGAACAATTCCGCGATCGAAAGGGCTACCAGCACTTCAATGAGTTGCTGGAAGAGTTGGCCGAAAAGCGCACGGGGGCCAAAGCCACCCAATCCAATTGGTTCAGCGCCATCATTGCTGTCGAGCAGTTCGATGGGAAGAGCGTGGCCTTTGGCAAGCTCAACACCCATTGGCTCAGCGGTTTCAAGGAGTTCTTGGACAGGGACTTTCGGACGAAGCGCGGCTCCAAGCCATCCGCGAGCACCAAGCAGTCCTACTTTTCCAAGGTGCGTCGCGGGGCCAAAGAAGCATTCAAGCTCGGCCTGATCAAGGAGGACGTGTCACACTGGGTTCCAGGATTCCCCAACCCCGACACCCCGCACCGGGAGTTCCTGACGGTCAAGGAGCTGCAGAAGTTATCCCAGACCCCGTTCGACAACACGGAACTGCGGAATGCCTTCTTCCTTTCGGCCTACACCGGCCTGAGGTGGTCGGACGTGTCCACGTTGACGTGGGAGGATTTCCAACATTCGGAGGAAACAGGCTATTTCGTTCGGATTGAAATCCAAAAGACGAAGCGTCCCTTGACCATCTACGTCCCCGACCACGCCCTTCGGCTTTTCACCCGAGGCGAGCGCACGGGCAAGTTGTTTCCGACCTTGAAGTATTCGAGTTATGTCAGCCTGCGCTTGAAACAATGGTGTGTGGCCGCGGGCATCCCGAAAGACATCACCTTCCACTCCGCGCGGCATTCTTACGCCGTCCTTCAGCTGAGCCGGGGCATTTCGCCATACCATGTCAAGGAGTTGCTCGGGCACAAACACCTGCGCACCACGGAAATGTACCTGCAAGTCATGAGTTCGGAGCTCAAGGAAGCCGCCCACAGCTTGCCTGCGTTCACTTGATTCCGGGGAAATCCCCATTCCTCCCTTCCCTTCCCCTTGCAATCCCCGTGGATTCCGTCATTTGTCTTCTGGATTCCCCGTTGCCTACTGAAATTTTCCCAGGATTCCCGCCCATTTGCAGGATCACCCTCATTATAAATGGTTTACGCTGTAAGTCCCAACCCGTTCATCCGTTGAGCGAAATCAAGGGGACAGCTTTTTTGCAGGGAACGCAGCCATTGCCTCGAGGATCATCAAAGAAACATTGCTATCCAATTTAATCAAGGATGATGATCCCGATGCCACGTCCAAGAAATATGCCCGCTACGTACCCTTCTGGGCTTGAATCTTATTTGATGCTCAACCCTCAGCCCCCTCATGCTCGAATCGTAAAGCACTAACAATCAAGCATAAACTTGTTTGATGGCTATTTGATTCTTGGTAAGGAAGAGACCTTTGAACGGAGGCCACCACTCTAGAACCAGATTAGCGCAACTCTGGAATCGTCGTAGACCCATTGGGTGCCATTGACACACGATGCTGCGCCACCGTACTCCAGCTCCTCTGCTTTATCCCTTCTGAATGCACTCCTCGGCAAACTTGGTCCTTTGCCACAACATCACCCGGCTGTAGTTCTTCATGTGAATCCGTTCTATTCGTTTCGGACGAAGAGATCTCAAGTCCGTTTCGATCGAAGCATGGGGCAGTGGTGCACTCCGCCCAATGCACCAGTGCACTGCCCCACTGCACCCATGATGTTTTATTTAACGCACGAGTCAACAAAAAACAAAATCAAATCGTGTGGCTCTTGAACGGCGCGCCTAGAGATTCTGACGGACCATTTGCGCAGTGCAATGCAACGCAGTGCAACTTTCACTAATATGCACTGTATTTCTCGAATCTTCACCAATAAAACAGGGTCCTCAGTTTTGATTTTGTAGGAAGTGTTTGGAAATTAAAGAAGGCGCGGCAAGCGCTCCATCCAATTAACAATCACCCCCAAAACCATGAATTACAAACAAATTCACGAAGAACTGCTCAAGGTTGATGAAGTCGCCGAAATCCTCGGGGTCAGCAAGAGCACCATTTACACCTGGACCAGCGAGCAGGTCATTCCCCATTTCAAAATTGGAGGACGGGTTTTGTTCCGTCGGAACCACATCGACAAGTGGTTGAGCGAACGGTTTGTTGCAGATAAGCGGTCGATGCTCCCATGATCCACAAAAGCGAGGTGCTCAACGAGTCCCGGCAAGGCCTGGACTTGATTCTTTATGTCCTGAAGGCCCGTGGATATTCGGGCCGTTCAGTTGAACTGCTTGCACGCGGGCAAGCCACGGGTGGCTTTTTGAATCCCTTCTATTCCGACACGAATCCCGGCTTGAGCTTCTTCGAAGGCCCTGGTTCGTGGTGCTTCAAGGACCACGGAAACGATGCGTATTCTGGGGACGCGCTCACCTTTCTCGCGCTCCACCTCAATGCCGACCTGCGGACTGAGTTCCAAACGGTATTGAAATTCGCCCTTGAACAGGTACTGAGCAAGTGGCACGATACGGCGGTGCTCGAATCAACAACCGGCACGTGGCAAGGTGAACACAAGGGAGCTCAGGTCATCGTGCACACCTCCGATCGCTGGGATTACTTCGAACGACTGTTGCCCGACTGCAGCAACTTGAAGGATTTGGCCCAGGAACTGGGACTGATTTCCGTTGCACGCATCGAATGGGATGGGGTCGAGCATCGGGAAGACACTGGCTTCACGTTTGGCTGGAAACTAGGCCGTGGACTGAAGCTGTATCGACCGCGCTCATCGAAAATGAAGTTCCAGTGGATCAATGCTGAGGGCGCCAACCGCTTGGAATGGCTGCGGCACGTGGGCAAGAGCGGAAAAGTGCTCTTGACGGAGGGCTACAAGGACGCATTCGTGGCCAAAGCGTTCGGGTTTTCAGCCTTCCCCCTCGACAATGCCCAATCGCAACTTCCGCCCGGCCTGTTGCAGGGACTTTCCGAAAAAGGGTGTTTGCCCGTCTTGTGCCTTGACAACGACGAGGCTGGAACGAGTGCTGCTGAGAAACTTCAACAGCTGCATCAGCTTCCGGTGATGCGATTGCCCGATGAATTCTTGAAGCATTCGGTTAAAGACCTTACGGATTTGTTGAGGCTAAACGGCGGACCGGAACTGCTTCGTAAACTCATCCCTCAGGTTCCAAATCATCGAGATGAACTCGATGAAGAGTACGAACGCATCAAGGCCTCACGATTGCACATCGAGCAACGGGCCCGTGAGACCATCGAATGGCCACGCGCCCTGTTCCAATTCAACGGCGTGGACTTCTTTTTCCCGCATTCGGTGAACGTCATCAGCGGTCACGCTGGGGTGCACAAGAGCCGAGTGTGCGAGAATTTGATTGTGGCCGCTTTGACCCAAAACCCCAGTCCACGAATTGGCATTCAACGCAACGCTGGCGTGCAGATTGAACAGGTGCTTTACATCGACACTGAACGAAATCAATCCAGCCAAATCCCCAAATCATTTCAGAACATACAAGGCCTGACCGAGGCATCGTTTAGCGCAACAAGCAAACGTGTGGCATTCTACTCCCTTGTTACTGCAGAACGTACCCGTCGATTGGACCACGTAGAACGATTGATTAAAGATCACCTGCAAAGGGTGAGTTCGCTACTCATCATCCTTGACTTGATTTCCGATTGCATCTATGACTTCAACAGCCCCACGGAGACCTATCGGCTGATTGACCGACTGAATAGGATAAAAGAGAACTACGAGGTGATGTTTTTCGTGGTCATCCACCTCAATCCTGGAAGCGCAAAAGAGCGAGGGCATCTCGGCACCGAACTCATCAACAAATGCGACGCCGCGCTTCAAATCTCAAGTCAAGAGAACACCTTCACCATCAAAGCGGTGAAGAATAGGAGCCAACGGTGCCCTGCTGTGGTCCATCTGACCTACGACGATGACATCCAAAACCTCGTAACTACAGATGCACCCGAACCCTCATCCCCGCGAAAACCCAAGGCTCCTCGAACCCATGACGTCATCATCACCGCCCTGCCCGCACTCCTCCCAATAAACGAGTGGACAGCAAAGCAGCCCATCATGGAGCAACTCATGAAGACCACTGGAGCCAATGTTCGAAGTGTTGAAACGAAGCTTGCAGCAATCGCAAAGGCGGACTCACCCATCAATTTCCAAGGCAGGCCCATGCGCTTAGAACTCGCCCGAGGCAAAATCCGAATCACTGAGCGACTTGCGCACCCGCAAACGCAAAGCCTCCTTTAAGGGAGGCTTTGCGTTTGCGGGTGCGCAAGGGTTTGAACGGTTGCAAAACCACAGCTATTGAGGTGGTCGGAAAAAACTGGACACGAAACGGGGGTGTCTTAAGTTGTGAACGACGTCCAAAACACGCAGAAAATTCAACTCGGCCTTCAAGGCGAAAGCGGCCATTGAAGCCATCAAGGAGCAACGCACGATCTCAGAACTTGCTCAGGAATTTGAAATCCATCCCAACCAAGTCAGTCAATGGAAACGGGAGTTTTTGGAGCGAAGCGCCCAAGTTTTCGAGGGCGACAAAAAACAAGCGGAGGAAATCGAACGCCCGGAACTTGAACAGCGCGTGGCGCACAAGCGCATCGGCCGCTTGACGATTGAAAACGAATTTTTTAAAAAAAAATTGAGACCATGGATTCCGGAGAAAGGAAATCGTTGAATGACAGCAAGTTCGAGGAACTTGATGTCAAGGCGCAATGCGACCTGCTTGGTTTGGGTAGTGTCCCAAAAAGTGTGTACAGCGAGGTCAGCTTCTCCAGTACGTTGAGACGAATTTAGTTCATTGACATTAGAGTTTCATTTCAAGGTTCCAACCCAAGGAAATTGAGGTGCAG
>JAUICJ010000015.1 GCA_030427925.1 Bacteroidia bacterium
CAGAGAAGTTAAGCCCACCAGCGCAGATGGTACTGCTACGGCGGGAGAGTATGTCGACGCCACTCTTGAGGGTCCCCTAACAGGGACCCTCTTTTTTTGCCGTGAATTGTGCGAATCGCTTCAGGGCATGTGCACAGACGCAGTAAGTTTGAAGCCCGGAATTTTACTCCGGATTGAATCGATCAGGATATGCAGAATTTGGTTGCAATTGTCGGACGGCCCAATGTGGGCAAGAGCACGCTGTTCAATCGGCTTACCGAGACGCGGGATGCCATCACCGATCCGACCAGCGGCACGACCCGCGACCGGAAGTATGGGCATGCGCTTTGGACAGAGAAGGCATTCACGGTCATCGACACTGGCGGTTGGATTACCAAAAGTGATGACAAGTTCGAGGCGGCGATTCGAACCCAGGTGCAATTGAGCGTCGAAGAGGCGGACCTCATTGTTTTCATGGTCGATGTGCAGACGGGCGTCACGGATTTGGATGAGGACATTGCGCGCTTGTTGCGGCGCAGTGGCAAGCCCGTGCTGCTGGCATGCAACAAGGTCGATACCGGTGCGCACGACGTGGGTTCTTCGGAATTCTATGCCCTGGGTTTGGATTCGCAAGTGCACACCATCAGTGCGTCGAGTGGTTATGGGACCGGTGAATTTTTGGATGCGCTGGTGTCGCAGTTGCCTGAGTTGCCGGAGCCGGAGGACAGCGGGGTTCCGAAGATTGCGGTCATCGGGCGGCCTAACGTTGGCAAGAGCACGCTCATCAACACCTTGTTGGGACAGGAGCGGAACATTGTGACCGACATTGCCGGTACAACGCGCGACAGCATCCACACCCGCTACAACATGTTCGGTTTTGATTTTGAGTTGGTGGACACGGCAGGACTGCGTAAGCGGAAGCAGGTGGAGGACCAACTGGAGTTTTACAGCACGCTGCGAACCATTCGCAGCATTGACGAGAGCGATGTGTGCATGCTGCTCATTGATGCGGCACAGGGGTTTGAGCGCCAGGACCTCCATGTGTTTTGGCAAGCCGTCAGCAGCTACCGGGGCATCGTCATCGTGGTCAACAAGTGGGATTTGATTGAGAAGGACAACAACACGATGGCTGAGTACGAGGAGAAGATTCGCGAGCGCATTGCGCCGTTCACGGACGTGCCCATTGTGTTCACGTCCAACGTCACGAAGCAACGCATCATCAAGGCGTTTGAGGCGGCCTTGCACGTGAACGAGAACCGCCGGCGGCACATTCCTACGAGCGAGTTGAACGAGTTCTTGTTGCCCATTATGAATCACCAGCCGCCCCCCATGTTCAAGGGCAAGATGGTGCGCATCAAGTACGTGACCCAATTGCAATCGCAGACGCCGACGTTTGCCTTCTATTGCAACCTGCCGCAGTACGTAAAAGACCCCTACAAGCGGTTCTTGGAGAACCACTTGCGGGAGGCTTATGATTTCTCAGGTGCTGCGCTGCGACTCTTTTTTCGCAAGAAGTAACGCTTTTTTGAATTGGGGCAGCGGCTTCTGGGGGCCTGCAGCTGCCGTGGGCTCAAGGTATTCCACGGCGATTTGATCCGTTACCGCATGGACGCGGAAGTCCTGAATGATTTCGAGAACGTCCGGGTCAACCCGTTGTGCCTTCGAGGCATCGAGTCGAATGCTGCCGCCGTTGGGGATGGACGCCAGGGCTTCACGGATGCCCGCTTTGTGAAGGAACGTCACGTCTTCTGGCAGCCGAATCACGCACGTGCTGGTGTCCGAATCGATCTGGTATTCCGTAAAGGGTCGGTGGTAATGGTCCAACAAGATGGTCACGATGGCCGTAGCCAAACCGATGCCGATGCCTACAAGCAAATCCGTGAACACGATGGCCAGCACCGTTACAAGGAACGGAACGAATTGGCGCCGTCCTTCCTTATAGAGCCGCACAAAGGTCGACGGACGGGCAAGTTTATACCCGACGATCAACAGAATGGCGGCCAAACTCGCAAGCGGGATCAGGTTCAGCCATTGCGGAATGGTCAAGACCGCGATGAGCAGGAACGCGCCGTGCAAGATGGCGCTGAGCTTGGTAACCCCGCCGCTTTGGATGTTCGCTGAGCTGCGAACGATGACTTGGGTAACGGGCAGCCCGCCCAAGAGGCCGCTGAGGGCGTTGCCGACGCCTTGCACAACAAGTTCGCGATTTGTCGGGGTCACGCGCTTGTGCGGATCGAGCTTGTCGGTGGCTTCGACGCACAGCAAGGTCTCGAGGGAGGCCACCACAGCCAGGGCGATGGCGAGGGTCCAAACCTCCTTGCTGAGCACCATCGAAAAGTCCGGGAAATTCAAGAGGGAGGAAACGTCGCTGGTGATGGGAATGTTCACGAGGTGGTCAACGCTGAGGGCGAATTGGGCAGGGGCAATTCCTTGAAGGAAGGCGCCAAGGAGGACCGCGATGAGGGAGCCGGGGACGAGGCGGGACCAGTTTTGGCCTTTCACCCACTTGGTTTCCCAAACGAACAGCACGGCCAAGGACGCCAGCGCAATCAAGACGGCCCAAGGCTCGAGCAATCCTCCGGCGTGCCAAAGCTCCGAGAACGTGTTGTAGCCATCGGGCTGCAGGAAATCCAGCTCCCCCTCCGGGTCGGCGTCGTATCCGACGGCGTGCGGGATTTGCTTGAGGAAAATGATGATGCCGATGGCCGCCAGCATGCCTTGGATGACGGCGGAAGGGAAGTACAGGCCGATGACGCCTGCCCGCAACAGCCCGAGGGCGATTTGAATGGCCCCCGCGAGGACCACAGCCGAAAGGAACACGTGAAACGTGGGCAGCGATTCGATGCCGCCGAGGACGATGACCGTCAATCCAGCGGCGGGTCCGGAGACTCCTAGAGGAGATCCAGAAAGTGCGCCCACCACGAGGCCTCCGATGATTCCGGCAATGATGCCAGAAAGGGGTGGGGCCCCGGAAGCAAGGGCGATTCCAAGGCAAAGCGGCAGGGCCACGAGGAAGACCACGATGGATGCGGGCAGGTCGTTTTTGACGTGCTTGAACATGAAGACAAGGGTTGAAGCCGGCGCAAGCCAGCGGATTTTTTGTTGAACAAAGGGGGACGCAGTAGCGCGTCACGGGCGAAGGTTCAGCAGCTTCGCCTCGGTGGGGGCGATGGGGGCAAACCGTGCCCTGCTCGCTCTGGCACAACCGCAAGGTTGTGCAGACGGTCGCTCAACGACCGAAGACCATTCGGTGCCATCCAACCCCAGGCGACCACCTTCACCTCATCCTCCCGCTCTTCGTCCTCGCTCTCGTCGGCATCGCTCCGGTCGCTTTCCGCTTCTTCGGACCAAGGAGCGTCATCTTCCGAATTCTCCATTTCACTCCATGGGGCACAAGCCCAATGCGATTCCACCACCGAAGCACAGTGCACGACAAACCAAAGGCTCGCCAGCACGGCAATCCAAATGCGCACCGAAGGGAATCGCGTCGCGTCCATCAGGCCGTTTCAGTTTCGGCCGCCCAGCTCGGCTGGACCACAAATTCCACGCGCCCTGTGGACACGTCATACATTCCACCGATCACGGCGATCTCCCCGGCCGCCTCCATGCCCGAAAGGATGGTGCTTTTTTCCCGGATTTGCTTCACCGTATGCGAGACGTTCGCTTCAACGCAGGCCTTGAGGTTGTCGTCGGTCGGCTCTGCCCCGCGCACCGATTGCACGGCGCGCACGGCCGGTTCAATGTGCAGCAACAGCTCCGTGATGTGACCGTCCTCGAGTTTGCTCCACGCTCCTTGTACCGCGCCGCATTTCGTATGGCCGAGGACCAAAATCAACTTCGCTCCCGCATACTTGCACGCGTATTCCAAGCTTCCAAGGATGTCGGAACTGACGGTATTTCCCGCCACCCGCGCCACGAACATGTCGCCGAACGCCGCGTCGAACACCTCCTCCACGGGAACCCGCGAATCGATGCATCCGAGCACTGCGGCATACGGATATTGGCCTGTAGCCGCATCCGCGAGCAGGTTGCCCCGGGATCGTCGATGCGTCAGGTGATTCAGGAAGCGCTCGTGGCCGCTTTGCAGCAAGCGAAACGCTTCGAAGGGCGTCAAGCTCGCCTGAAACGCTTGGTTAATGGCCCCTTCTAGGGCCAGGTAATCTTCAGTTTTTGGCATGAGAACAGGTTATGGTGAATGGTTGATGAGCATGATGACAAGGATTTCGTGGCGATCAGCAGAACAAAAATAACGAGGGCTGAATGTACGCATCAATCTTTGTGATGTTCAGGTCGGTGAACTGAAGTTCGAGCACCCTTGTTCCTTCGTTATGAACTTTACCCTTCAGCAATTGCGCGCCTTCGTAACGGTGGTTTCGGCGGGCAGCGTGACACGAGCAGCCGAGGAGTTGCACTTGACTCAACCGGCGGTTTCGATGCAGCTGAGGGGATTTGAGGACGGGTTCGAGCGCCCGTTGTTCGAGCGGGTGGGCCGCCGCATGGACTTGACGCCGTTTGGCGAGGAGGTGTTGGAGCATGCCAAATCCATCCTCGACGAGGCCCATTCCATCCACCGCAAGCGCTCGGAACAGCCGGGCGAATGGACCGGCAACCTCTCCATCGCCTCGGTTTCCACCGGGAAATACGTGCTCCCCAGGTTCCTCGCGGCCTTCGCCGCCGACCACCCGCACGTTTCCATCCAGCTCGAAGTGACCAACCGCAGCCGCGTCATTGAACTTCTTGAGCAGAACGCCGTCGATTACGCGCTGGTCAGCCTCCCACCCGAACGCATGGAGGTGGAGTCGATTCCGCTCGTCCCGAATGAACTGCACATCGTCGCCCCTCCAGGATGGCGCATTCCCGATCCGCAGTCGCCAGCATTTGACGATTGGCTCAGCGAGTCCGCGCTGATTTTCCGCGAGTCAGGGAGTGGAACCCGCCGCGCTTTTGAGCGCCTGCTCACCGCACGAGGCGTTGACATCTCACCGGTTTGGGAGCTCGCAACGAACGAGGCCGTGAAGCAGGCCGTGATGGCCGGAATGGGCATCTCCTTGATGTCCGTTGCGGGTTTCGCCCCCGAAAAGCGCCTTGGCCTCATCGCCTCAACACCGGTGCACGGCGATTGGGAAACGGCTTGGCAGCTCGTGCGCAGAAAAGGAAAGCCCGTCACGGCGCTGCGCGCCCGATTCGAAGGCCATTTGTTGTCGAAACGCGATGCCCTCGTCGCCGAGCACTTCCCATGGGCCGCAGCGTGCGGGCAGATCAACCGATGATGGCCTGATAAATCGGGAATCCGAGCGTCAAGTTCACAGGGAAGGTCACCGCGAGTGCCATGGGGATGTACAGGCCCGGCTGGGCCTCCGGAGCCGCAAGCCGCATCGCCGCAGGAACCGCGATGTACGAAGCGCTGGCCGCGAGCACACTGAACAGGAACCGGTCCCCGGGAGACGCAAACCACCAACCGGTGATGTAGGCCGTGATGGCACCGTTCACCAAAGGAACGACGATGGCGAGAGCGGGTGCGAACGCCCCGTGCTTCATGAAATTCCGCAACCCCCGCCCGCTCACGAGTCCCATGTCGAGCAGGAAAATGGCGAGGAAGCCCTTGAACAAGTCCGTGGTGAACGGGTGGATGCCTTCGGCTTGCGCTTCCGTGGCCGTGGCGCCGATGACCAGGCTCCCGAGGATGAGCACCACGCTCCCATTGCCGAGGGCGTGGCGAATGACTTCCTTCCAGGACAAATTCGAAGTCCCCGTCCCAAACCGTTCCTTCAAAAACACCCCGACCACAATGGCCGGCGCCTCCATGAGCGCCATGACGGCGACCAAGTGACCGTGAAACGCCGTGCCCTGCGATTCGAGAAGTGAAACGGCCGTCACGAACGTCACCGCACTGATCGAACCGTATGCGGCCGCAATGGCTCCGGCGTTTTCGGAACCGAATTTGGCCCGAGCAAGGAAGAACACGTACAGCGGAACGGTCATGGCCAGCCCGATTCCCAGCAATGCAGCGCGCAGGAATTCAGATCCGGACGGACTGTGCGCCATCTCCTGCCCGCCTTCGAATCCGATGGCGAACAGCAGGTACAGGGAAATGAATTTGGAGGACGTTTCCGGAATGGCCAAATCCGATTTGATCTGGACCGCAAAGATGCCCAATAGGAAGAACAGCAGCGCCGGGTTCGTCAGGTTCTCCAGCAGCAATGAAGCGCTCATGCCGCGGATGAATTGTGGGGCCGCGCCGCCGCTCGCTGCACCCGTTCCCTCAGCGCCGCTCCCAATCCCGTTTCAGGGAAGGCCTCCACGCAAATGCGCTTCACGCCGCTTCCGTCCAATTCGATGAGGGCCGCGTAGAGGTTGCGCGCCGCTTCCGCAAGGTCGCCGGTCGAGGAGATGCGGTGGTGGCGAATGCCCGGTTCACCCGACCACTCGGCCGCCCGAGCCGACCACGTGACCCAGGCGTCCCCCGGCTGAGGGAGTTCGAGGCAAACCGGCGTGTGGGGGGCGTAGTGATGGGGGAGTGCGCCCGGCGCTTCCGGTTGATGGGCATCCGGTCGGTGAAGGGGCCAGGCGTACTGGGTTTGGCTTTCCAAATCCTGAAGGGTCAACGCCCCCAACCGGTACACCTCGCCCACGCCATTCGCATCCCATCCCACGATCGTGGACTCGATGCCCGCTTCGCAAGGTCCGCCATCGAGGATGTGATCCACCCGATTTCCCATGCCCGCCAGCACGTGCTCCGCGCGCGTCGGGCTCACGTAGCCGCTCATGTTCGCACTCGGCGCGGCCAACGGCACATCAACCGCAGCAATCACAGCGCGGAAGAGCTTGGAATCGGGAATCCGAACCGCCACCCGCGGCAACCCCGCACACGCTTCGTCCAAAACGCCCTCACGCCGGGGCAACAACATCGTCAACGGTCCCGGCCAAAAGGCTTCCGCCAGCAACAAGGCTTCGCCATCCAAATGCGCCACCTCCTGCACCATGTCCAAATCGGAGCAGTGCAAAATGAGCGGGTTGTTGCCCGGTCGGTTTTTCGCGGCGTAGATGCGTTTCAGCACCGTGGGGTCGTCGCTTCTGCCTGCCAAACCGTAGACGGTTTCCGTGGGCAGGGCCACCAGCGCACCGCGCATCAACAGCGCGGCCGCATGCTTCCAGTCGGATCCGATGCGTACCATGCCGCAAAGGTCTGCCGCCCCTCAACAACCGCGCATCAGGATGCGTGATGCCAGCAATTAGAAAACCGCACGCGCGATGGTGGCCGTCGGTTCCGGTCGCCCCATCGTGTAAAAGTGCAACGCGGGAACGCCCGCCGCTTTCAGTTCCTTCGCCTGCGCAATGCACCACTCCACGCCGATGGCCCGCACATCCCGGTCGTCCTTGGCCGATTCCACCGCCTGGACCAACTCGTCCGGCATGTTCACGTGGAAGTTTTGGGGCAGCGCTTGCAGTTGCCGGCGGTTTGCCAGCGGCTTCAGTCCGGGGATGATGGGCACATGAATGTCCGCGGCGCGGCAAGCCGCCACGAAATCGAAGTACGCTTTGTTGTCGAAAAACATCTGGGTGATGACGTACTCAGCGCCGTCCTCGACTTTGCGCTTCAGCCACCGCAAGTCGCTCGCGGCATTGGGGGCTTCGAAGTGCTTTTCCGGATAGCCGGCCACGCCGATGCAAAAGTCCGTGGCGTTCGTGTTGCGCAATTCGGGATCGAGGTATTGCCCGCGGTTCATGTCCGCGATTTGGTTCAACAGGTCGATGGCATACGCGTGGCCATCCGCCTCCGCCTTGAATCGCCCTTCACTTCGGATGGGGTCGCCGCGCAGCACGAGCACGTTGTCTACGCCCACGAAGTCCAAATCAATCAACGCGTTCTCCGTTTCCTCCTTTGAAAAGCCGCCGCAGATGATGTGCGGCACCGCGTCGAGGTTGTACTTGTGCTGGATGGCGGCGCAAATGCCCACCGTTCCCGGCCGCTTGCGCACCGTCCGCTTCTGCAGCAGCCCGGACTGCACTTCCCGGTACACGTATTCCTCTCGGTGGTACGTCACATCGACGAACGCCGGTTCAAACGGCAGCAGTTCCTCCACCGTGTCGTGGATGCGTCCGATGTTTTCGCCCTTGAGCGGCGGCAGCAATTCGAAGCTGAACAACGTGCGCTTCGCCTCTTGAATGTGTTGGGTGATTTTCATGCCAAATGCAGATTCATCGAAAGCGCTTTTCGCGCCTGTTCATGGGCCATGCCACGCCGTTGGGCATAGTCCTCAAGTTGGTCCGCTCCCACAAGACCCACCGCGAAATAGCGGGCCTCTTGCGGAGCAAAATAGTAACCTGAAACCGCGGCGGCGGGGGTCATGGCGAGCGTTTCCGTCAGCCGAATGCCCAATCGGGTTTCCACGTCGAGCAGTTCCCAAATCGCGCGTTTGTCCTCGTGATCCGGACAAGCGGGATACCCCGGCGCTGGCCGAATTCCCCGATACCGTTCGCGAATCAGTTCTTCCACGGAACACGCCTCGTCGGGTGCATAGCCCCAAAGCCGAACGCGCACTTCGCGGTGAAGCCATTCGGCGAGGGCCTCCGCAATCCGGTCCCCCACGGCCTTTGCGAGGATGGAGGCGTAGTCGTCCCCGTCATCCGCGGCCGCTTGGGCCCACGCCTCCACGCCGTGGACGGCCGTCGCAAAGCACCCGATGTGGTCGTCTGCGGCCACGAAATCGGCCAACGACCGCTGCACCCCATCCCGTTGGGGAAGTTGTTGCCGGAGGAACTCGAACTGAACCCCTTGCGGCCCAACGGCCACGGATTCCGGCCCCACCCGACGGGCCGCGAAGAGGCCCGCGATGGCACACGGCCGAATCGTCGCTTCCGCCTCCCACTGGTCCAGCAACGCCTCCGCATCCACCAAAACCTTCCGCGCCTCTTCCCCCACCACCTCGTCGTCGAGGATGCGCGGAAACGCCCCCGCCAAGCCCCACGCCCGGAAAAACGGTCCCCAATCAATCAGTTGGCGCAACTCGGCCACGTCCACGCGCTCGAACACGTGCACCCCGGGATGGGCGGGCGCGGGCGCGGACTCGCCCGCAATCCCTCCCCGTTCGCGCGCCACCTCAAGCGGCAGCAGCGATTTCGCTTCCCGATCCCGCGCGTACTGCGCCCGTACCTTTTCTTGATCGGCCTTGAGTTCCGCGAGGAACCCCAGGCGCTGCGTGTCCGAAACGAGCTTCGCCACGACCGGAACGGCCCGCGACGCGTCGTTTACGTGCACCACATCCACGGACGGTGCTCTGGGCGCCAGCTTGACCGCCGTATGCACCCGCGAGGTGGTGGCCCCTCCGATGAGCAGCGGTTGGGACATGCCGCGCTCGGCCATGGCCTCGACCACTTCGGCCATTTCCTCGAGCGACGGCGTGATGAGCCCGCTCAGTCCGATGACGTCCGCCCCTTCGCGCTCAGCGGCGTCGAGGATGTCGTGTTTCGGCACCATCACCCCGAGATCCACTACGCGGTAGCCGTTGCAGCCGAGCACCACCCCCACGATGTTTTTCCCGATGTCGTGCACGTCCCCCTTGACGGTCGCGAGGACTACCGTGGCTGCGGGCCGGCCTTTCGCTTTTTCGGCCTCCAGAAAGGGCGTTAAGTAGGCCACAGCTTGCTTCATGACCCGGGCGCTTTTGACGACTTGGGGCAAGAACATTTTGCCTGCGCCAAACCGATCTCCCACCTCGTTCATGCCGTCCATCAGCGGCCCTTCGATGACTGCCAGCGGCGAGCCGAGTGCCTGTCGGGCCGCTTCGGCGTCTTCTTCCACGCACTCTGTAAGGCCCTGGATGAGCGCGTGTTGCAGGCGCTCTCGCCAAGGCAGCTCCTTCCATGCGGCTTGTGCGCGGCCCGTTTGGGACGCTGCGCCCTCGCTGCCGTGCTCGTCGGCCCAAGCGAGCAACCGCTCGGAAGCGTCATCGCGCCGGTCGAGCAAGACGTCCTCCACGCGCTCGAGAAGATCGGCAGGCAGGTCATCGTAGACGCCGAGCAACGTGGGGTTGACGATGCCGAGGTCCATGCCTGCCCGAATGGCGTGGTAGAGGAAGGCCGAATGCATGGCCTCGCGCACCACGGGATGGCCACGGAAGGAGAAACTGACGTTGGAAACACCGCCGGACACGTGGGCGCCAGGCAGGTGGGCGCGGATCCAAGCGGTCGCCTCGATGAAGTCGAGGGCGTTCCGGCGGTGTTCCGCCATGCCCGTGGCGACCGGGAAGACGTTGGGGTCGAAGATGATGTCGTTGGGGGGGAAGTGGATTTGGTCCACCAAAAGCCGGTACGCCCGCTCGCAAATCGCAATGCGCCGCTCGTACGAATCGGCTTGGCCCTCCTCGTCGAAGGCCATCACAACGACCGCGGCCCCATAACGGCGAATGGTGCGCGCCTGCTGCAAGAACTCGGCCTCACCGGCTTTCAGCGAAATGGAATTCACGACCCCCTTGCCTTGCAACACCTGAAGGCCCGCTTCGATGATGGCGAAATCGCTCGAGTCGATCATGATGGGGATGCGGGCGATGTCCGGCTCGGAGGCAATGAGGTTCAGGAAGGTGCGCATGGCCTCGACGCCGTCGATGAGGCCTTCGTCCATGTTGACGTCCAAAATCTGCGCCCCGCCTTCGACCTGTTCGCGGGCGATGGCGAGGGCCTCGTCGTACTGCCCTTCTCGAATGAGCCGTGCAAACCGCCTGCTTCCGGTCACGTTGGTGCGCTCACCGATGTTGATGAAGTTCGACTCCGGCGTGACGTTCAGGGGCTCGAGGCCAGCGAGTTGCAGGGTGGTGGTTCGGCTCATGAGGCGGGGGCGTTGGCGGGCAAGGGACGGGGCGCGTACTCAGCGGCCACGCGGGCGAGGGCGGCGATGTGGTCGGGGGTCGTTCCGCAACAACCGCCGAGGATGTTCAGCCAGCCCTGTTCGAGGAAGGGACGAACGGCTTCTGCCATCGCGTCCGGCCCTTGGTCGTACTCGCCGAGTTCATTCGGCAAGCCGGCATTCGGGTAGGCGCTCACGCGGCACGGGGCCTCGCGCGCCATGACCTCCAAGAAGGGAGTGAGCTGTTCAGCTCCCAAGGCACAGTTCAGGCCGATGCTGAAGGCTGGAACGTGTTGCAGGGAGATGAGGAAGGCCTCCGTGGTTTGGCCACTCAAGGTCCTCCCCGAGGCATCCGTGATCGTGCCCGAAATCAGGATGGGCAACCGCTCACCCCGTGCGTCGAAGGCTTCTTCAATGGCGAACAAAGCCGCCTTCGCGTTCAAGGTGTCGAAAATCGTCTCCACCAACAAGGCGTCGGCACCGCCCGCCATCAGCCCATCCGCCTGCTCCCGATAGGCCGCGACCAACTCGGTGAACGTGATGGCACGAAAACCCGGCCGGTTCACGTCGGGGGAGAGCGAGGCGGTTTTGTTCGTCGGTCCGAGGGCCCCGGCCACAAAGCGAGGCACCCCCGTGCGCGCCTCCGCCTCATCCGCTGCTTCCCGGGCAATCCGCGCAGCGGCTTCGTTGATGCGAAACGCCCAGTCTTCCAATCCGTAATCCGCTTGGGCAATGCGCGTTGCGCTGAAGGTGTTCGTTTCCACAAGGTCCGCACCTGCGGCCAAGTATTCCGCGTGGATGCCTTTCACGACCTCCGGGCGCGTCAAACACAGCACGTCGTTGTTGCCTTTGAGCGGTCGTTCGTGTACAGCGAACAGCCGACCGCGAAAGTCCTCCTCGGAAAGGCGGTGCCGTTGGATCATCGTGCCCATGGCACCGTCGAGGATGAGGACGCGCTCGGCGGCAGCCTCGTGCAGGGTGTGGGTTCGTTCAGAAAGGGAGTTCATGCCGTTGCGATCGATGTTGGGCTCAGTCGCGCAAGCGGAAGGGTTCAACAAGAACCGTTCGTGGCTCATCTTTCCCACGGTTAGGTGGGGAGGATGTGGCACCCGGCCCATTCCCGGGTTGCCAAGACTTCACAGGGCCTGTCCCTCCGTCTTTCGCGATAAGCATTCGCAAGGTACGTCGAAATCGCGAAGATTATTTCACGCAGATTTCCCATTACTTTTGCATCCACATGAGCTATTACTTCACCTCAGAGTCCGTTTCGGAAGGGCATCCAGATAAGGTTGCAGACCAAATCTCGGACGCCATCATCGACCACTTCCTCGCCGCCGACGCCCAGTCGAAAGTAGCCTGCGAGACCCTCGTGACCACGGGTCAGGTCGTGCTTGCCGGAGAAATCAAGAGCGAGGCGTACGTCGACGTCCAGCAAGTCGCCCGCGACGTCATCGAACGCATCGGATACACGAAGAGCGACTACATGTTCGAAGCACAATCGTGCGGAATTTTGAGCGCGCTCCACGAGCAATCCCCCGACATCAACCAAGGCGTCGACCGCGCCACTCCCGAGGAACAGGGAGCCGGCGACCAGGGCATGATGTTCGGTTACGCCTGCCGCGAGACCGAGAACTTCATGCCGCTTCCGCTCGAGCTCAGCCACCGCTTGCTCCGCGAGCTCGCCACCATCCGCCGCGAGGAAAACAGCCCGATGCCCTACCTGCGGCCGGATGCCAAGTCCCAAGTGACCATCCAATACGCCGACGACGACACGCCCGAGCGCATCGAGGCCATCGTCGTTTCCACGCAACACGACCCCTTCCACGAAGACGAGCAGACCATGCTCGACCAAATCAAAAAGGATGTCCAAGACGTCCTCATTCCCCGTGTGAAGGCGACGATGTCCGAGGACGTGCAGGCGCTGTTCGGCGATGACATCAAGTTGCACGTCAATCCCACGGGCAAGTTCGTCATCGGAGGCCCGCACGGCGATACGGGGTTGACCGGTCGAAAGATCATCGTCGACACGTACGGAGGCAAGGGTGCCCACGGTGGCGGTGCGTTCAGCGGCAAGGATCCGTCGAAGGTGGACCGCAGTGCGGCCTACGCTGCGCGCTACATCGCCAAGCATTTGGTGGCTGCCGGCTTGTGCGACGAGGCCTTGGTGCAACTCGCTTACGCCATCGGCGTAGCCGAGCCGGTCGGCTTCTACATCAACACGTACGGAACGTCTCACATGAACTTAACGGACGGTGAAATCGCGGACGTGGTGCGGACGATTTTCCCGACCCGCCCTTACGACATCGAACAGGCCTTCCAGCTCCGGATGCCCATCTACGAGGAGACCGCTGCCTACGGCCACATGGGGCGCGAACCCGAAGTCAAGACGAAGACCTTCCGCCACGCAAACGGCAAGGATTTCAGCGTGGAAGTCACGCTCTTCCCGTGGGAGAAACTGGACCGCGTTGAAGCGGTTCGCGAGGCATTTGGCCTTTGATCCTCCGGGGTTTGCAACGAAAAACGGCCCGTTCTGCGGGCCGTTTTTGCGTCGTGTCGGTCAGAACAGGAAGTCGTAACCGGTGAGCTTCATTTTTTCGTATTTCTCCCGGTTGAAGCCGAACAATTGGCTGCCCTTGTGCTGCCCCCGTCCGCTGCCATCGGATTTCTTTTCGAGGTCGATGAGCAAGGTGGTCTTGAACAGTTTCTTGCGGAAATTCCGCTTGTCGAAGCTTTTGCCGAGCGCCGCTTCGTAAAGGGTTTGCAGCTGGCCGAGGGTGAATTCTTCAGGGAGCAAATTGAAGCCCACAGGTCGCCGTTTAACGCGCCGCTTAAGCCGTTCCTTGGCGTACTGCACGATGTCGTTGTGGTCGTAGGCCAAATCCGGCATCTGCAAATAAGGAACCCACTGCATGCCATATTTCTCCCAACGCTCCGCTTGGAAGTCCTCCTTCCTCACCAATGCGTAGTGGGCCACGTTGACCACCCGCCCGCCCGGGTGGCGGTACACTTTGCCGAAGGCCTGCAGCTGTTCGATGATTTCGGGATCGTCGTAGCCGAACAACTGCTCGAACATCTTCCGGGCACTCAACATGAATTCCGCGGTGTGGTGGATGTAGCGGCTCGGCAGCATCAGCGCGCCCTCAAACGGCTTGCGCGCGCTCTTCGCGACCAGGATTTGCAATTGCTGTCCATCGAACCCGATGAGCACCAAACTCAGGGAGATGGCGACGTTGAAATCCGGTTCTTCTTGGGGGTACTGAAGGGAATCGGTCATGGCTGCGGGGTGAACGCGCAAGGTAATTCACTTCTCAATGCGGGGTCGTTGGAGTTTGTTAAGGAATGGGCACCACCGGCAGGGGATTGTGCATAACCGTGTCGATGCGTTGTGGATTTCCCGGGGCGGAAGGTGGTGGTGAATGGGGGTAAATTCGAGGTTCCATTTTTGGTCCAAAATCCGTCCATGAGCGATTCCCCATACACCACCAACAACCGCGTGCGGAATGCCACGCGCAGCCCGCTTTCTCCGGAACTTTCCCTCGGCAAATTGCCGCCTCAAGCCCTGGAACTCGAAGAGGCGGTGCTCGGTGCGATGATGCTCGAAGCGACGGCCGTCAATGCCGTAATCGACGTCCTCCAAGCCGAGAGCTTCTACAAGGACGGACACAAGGCCATCTACGCCGCCATTGCCCAACTCTTCAACGACTCCGAGCCGGTGGACATGTTGACTGTGACGGAAAAGTTGCGCAAGAACGGCGACCTCGCCCTCGTCGGTGGCGCCGCTGCGGTGGCCAAATTGACGGCGCGGGTTGCGAGCACAGCGAACATCGAGGCCCACGCCCGCATCATCTCGCAGAAGCACATCCAACGCGAACTCATCCGGGTTTCAACCGAAATCACCACGAAGGCATTCGAGGAAACGACGGACGTGCTGGACCTCCTCGATGAGGCGGAAAGCAACCTGTTCGAAGTGGCGCAGGGCAACATCCGCCGGAGCTATGAGTCCATGAAGGACATCATGAAGAAGGCCCTCGAAGAAATCGACAACGCCCGAAGCCAAGAGGGCGGCGTGAGCGGCATTCCGTCCGGATTTGCAGGCATCGACAAGGTCACCGGTGGATTCCAACGGAGCGACATGGTCGTCCTCGCCGCTCGCCCGGGGATGGGCAAGACGGCGTTCGTGCTGTCCATGGCGCGCAACGTCACCGTCGATCACGGCATTCCGGTCGCCTTGTTTTCGCTGGAAATGTCCGCCATCCAAATCGTGCAGCGCCTCATCTCCTCCGAGACCGAAATCAGTTCCGACAAGTTCAGGAAAGGCACCCTGGAGGACCACGAGTACACGCAGCTTCACGAGCGCATCGGCAAGTTGTCCAAGGCGCCCTTGTTCATCGACGACACCCCGGCGCTGAGTGTCTTTGAGTTGCGGGCCAAGTGCCGCCGACTGAAGTCCGCAAACGGCATCGAAATGGTCATCATCGACTACCTCCAGCTCATGAGCGCCGGTTCCGACAAAGGCAACCGCGAACAGGAGATTTCGACGATTTCGCGTTCCATCAAGTCCATTGCGAAGGAGCTGGACATCCCCATCATTGCGCTGTCCCAGCTTTCGCGGAGTGTGGAAACGCGAGGGGGCGACAAGCGGCCGATGTTGTCCGACCTGCGGGAATCGGGGGCCATTGAGCAGGACGCGGATTTGGTCGCGTTCATTTACCGGCCGGAGTATTATGGCTTCACGGATTACAAGGATGGCATCGACACGGCGGGGTTGGGGGAATTCATTTTGGCCAAACACCGGCACGGCGCCCTCGAAGACATCCGGCTGCGCTTTGTCCAGCGCCTCGCGAAGTTCACGAACTGGGACGAGTTCGAACAAGGTCCGGGCTTCGATCGCGGGGGCGGCACCGGGGGGATGATGCCCAACAACGACTTCATGAACCAGCCGCCGACGGTGACGGTTCGGTCCCGGATGGATGACCTTCCCGAATCCGACGCGCCCTTCTGAGCGCAGCGCTCGCCTTCGTAACTTCGGAACATGGCAAAGCGAACGGTGCACCCAGTGCGGTGGTGGGTATTGGTGGTCTTGTTGTTTTGGGGAGCGGGCGCTCAGGCGAGCCGGGTGTTGCTGCCCATGGACGACAGCCAGCAGAACCATTTGAAAGCGTACGGCATCGCCTTTTGGGTGCTTGAGAATGACCTCGAAGTCGAGTGGTTGTTGAATTACCGAGGTGGCAGTTTCCTCCTTCCGAATGCTCCCGAAATCGTTTCCGAGTGCATCATTCGGGGGGTGTCGCACCAGGTCATTGCCGATGTGCAAGCCGCGGCCATCCTCTCGGAAATCGCCGATCCCGAGGTGAACATGGAGCACGTGAAGCTGGAAGTGGCACCGAAGATTGCGGTGTACAGTCCGGATGGCAAGATGCCGTGGGACGATGCGGTGACGTTGGTTTTGGCCTATGCGGAAATTCCCTACGACCGCGTGTACGATGCGGAAGTGCTGAACGGTGAGCTGGTGGATTACGATTGGCTGCACCTTCACCACGAGGATTTCACGGGCCAATTTGGCAAGTTCTATCGCAGCTACCGCAATGCGCCTTGGTACCAGGACGAAGTGGCGAACCAAACCGCCTCCGCGCGCACGCTCGGGTTCCACAAGGTGAGCCACATGAAGCGGGAAGTGGCCCTGACCATTCGGGATTTCGTCTTGGGCGGGGGCTTCCTCTTTACGATGTGTTCTGGGACGGATTCGTTTGACATCGCCCTCGCCGCAGAGGACGTGGACATTTGTGCGGCACCCTTTGACGGCGATCCCGCCGACCCGAATGCCGCCAACGCCATCGATTACGAGCGCGGGTTTGCGTTTCAAGACTACACGCTGGAGATGGACCCCATGGTGTACGAGTTTTCCAACATCGACGCCACGGAGGACCACACGAAGCTCAAGCAGCTCAACGATTTCTTCACCCTGTTCGAGTTTTCGGCCAAATGGGACATCATTCCCACCATGTTGACGCAGTCCCACGAGCGCGCCATTCCCGGATTCATGGGCCAAACCACAGCTTTCCGAAAGGATTTCGTTCGCCCCGATGTCATCATCATGGGCGAAACCAAGAGCACCCGGTCAGCGAAGTACATCCACGGGGAGTTGGGGCAGGGGCAGTGGACATATTATGGAGGGCACGATCCGGAGGACTACCGCCATTTGGTCAACGATCCGCCGACGGACCTGAACCTGCATCCCAATTCATGCGGATACCGGCTCATCCTGAACAACATCCTGTTCCCCGCCGCGAAAAAGAAGGAGCGAAAAACCTGAGCTCAGTTCCGAACGAGCACCGAAAGCGTGAACATGAACAGTTCGTCGCCGCATTCGGAGAACTGGTAATTGAGCGGCCCTTCTGATCGCTTGGCCATGCTCAGCAGCCCCAGTCCTGCGCCTCCCCGTTCGCTCAATTCGCCTTCGCAAAGGGTTTCCACATAGGCTTTGCGCAATTCGTCGCGGCTCATGCCATTCACCGTGGCCAGGCGTTCGCGCAATTCGGACGCCATGTCAAAGTCAACGATGTTTCCCGTTTGGACTTGGAACCCGAGTGGGGTTTGTTCGAGGGTGAGGAAGAAGGGGGTTTCGCCTTGCGCATCGACCCACCCGTGGCGCGAAACGTTCTGAAGGGCTTCGATGAGGACGTGCCCGACCCGCCGGGATCGCTTCAGCGGGCTGCCAACTGACATCACCGCTTGTTCACTCAAAGCCAACAACGCATCCGAGGCGGCTCCCGACAAATTGCCCGTGTACGAGACCAAAATCCCCATGTCACCACCGGAATCCGCGCGGCCTTGAAGACGCTGGTGCATCTCCTCGCGCAGGGGGCGGTGTATGGATTCGAAGTCGTGCATCGCTAAAAGGGTAGACGAAAATACGAAAAACAACGATGAACAAACAAATGTCATCGACGTTTTGCGCGATTTTAACAACACCAAGATACTTCGAGTTGCGCTGTGCACGGGGGAGGGGGGCTGAAAATGTACCGAGAGTTTTCCACGGCACTAAGCAGTTTCGTCGGGAGTTATCAGGCGGAAACGTTGCGGTGACGGCGCACGTGGTGTTCCGAAATGAGCGAAATCCCTTCCGGTGTGCGGATCATGTCATAAAAACTGGGGTGCATGAAATTCAGCGTCCGCTGGAACGGACGGCCTTCGAAGTGGCAACGCCACACTTGCAAGGCGAGGCGTTTCGTGGTTTCCCAAGCGTACGGGTTGAAGCCCATCGGACGGGAAAACCGCTCGACCCAAAGGCGCGCTTCTGCGAGGTTGGTCACGGTGTTGCTGGCTTGGAAGGCCATGGGGTTCAAGGGAAGTGCCATGATGCATTGCGTTTAACAAGACAAAGGATGGAAGCCACATCGTAACCGATTTACGAACCGGTTTTTTTTTGAAATCCGGGCGAAGAATCTACGGGGACAACGGGCGCGTAGCGCAAGCCCTCGGGGGTGGTGAGCACCCGAAAAGCGAGGGCAGGAAGCCGGTAGCGTTGGACGTCGCTCACCTCCCAACGCGCGGAATGCCCCAGATGCGCCGCCACTTCCCCGAGGAATGCGATCCGCACCGGACGCGGCCAAACCGCGCGAGCAAGCTGATCAAGGGCCCAAAGGTTGCAACGCAGCACATGCACGTGCCCCGCGGCGTCCCGGCACGTGAGTTCGGCGCAGCGGGGTTGAGCGAGCAATTGAATGGCCAGCACCCGGCTGGCAGGAAGGGTCAAGGGAAGGTGGGAAGTGATCATGGGGCGAAGCAACGCCCCCACCTCGTAACGGATTTACGTTTTGTACGCGTCCAACGATTTTTTCAAGGCGTCCACCACCCGCTCGCGCAAAGCCACGGGTGCCAGCACTTCCACCGCAGCACCCGCGCCGAGGATCCACTCCACCAATTCATACGTCAGGAGCACCCGCAAGCGCAACGCCACGCGGCCATCGTCCAGCGGCGTCAGGGATTGGCTGGCGTGGACGGGCTGGCTCGCGACATAGCGGGCGTGCAACGCGCTGCAGTGAAGCAGGACGTCCTGCGGCTCTGCGTCCAGTTCGGTGATGCCGATCGAGTGGGCAAAAAACCGGTCCGACGAAAAGTCCGGAGCCGGCTCGAACCGCTCTTCGGTCAGCGTGACTTCCTCCACCCGGTCGAGGCCGAAGGTCAGGTAGTCGCTCCGCTGGGCGGACCAGGCGATGAGGTACCAGCGGTTGCGGTATTCCTTGAGCAAGTAGGGTGCGAGGTGATACGATTTGGCCTCCGTTGCGCCAAATTTCCGGTAACGGAGCATCACCCGCCGTCGCTCCCTGATCGCCTTGAACACGTCCCCTAGAAACTCCGAACCGCCCACCACCGGCGACGTCTCGAACTGCACCACATCGGTGAGCTGCTCGGCATCGAGGTCGGGCGCCAAGCTCAGGCGGTCCTGGATTTTTCCCAAGGCTTGGTCGAACTGGGCAAAGACGGGCAAGTCCCGGTATTGCAGCAGCGTTCGCGCCGCGAAATGGATGGCATCGCGCTCCTCGTCGTTCAACTGGACGTCGTTGATGCTGTAGTCAGGATCCGTGTAGTAGTAGCCCTTGCGGTCGCGGTTGAAGGCGATGGGCGCATAAAAGCCGAGGGACGACTCGTTCTTCATCGCCCACATGTCCTTCTCGATGGTCGAGGCGCTGATGCGTTCGCGTTGGCTGCCGTACAGGGCTTCCTCGCAGGCCTGTTGGAGGTCGGATTTCGTGGGGAAGGGGCGCGCGGAATTCGTCAGGCACCGGTCGATGATCCGGTAACGCATGAGGGCATTCTTGTTCACGGCCATGATCCGAAATTAAGGCGTTTTTTCGTCGGCTTGCAGTTCGCTTTCAAAGCGCTGCATCAAGGCCAAACCCCGATCCACATACCCCGGATGGAACGTCCTCGCCACCCCGTCGGCCGGGAACGGCTTGCCCGTGTTGTGCAGGTGGAAGGCGTCCTTGAATCGCCCTGCGCGGAGGGCGTCGCCGTAGGTCTCGTCGATCCAGCGGATGCCCAGCGGGATGGCCGCGTCGCCGCGCAGATCGCGGATTTGGACATCCAGCCCGACGCACTTGTAGCCCATGAGCTGGAAGGGCCCCCAACTCGTCGCCAAGTTCCGCAACGCCTCCTCGCTCGCCCCTTGCAGCTTCTCCGTGGTCACGTTTTCGATGCGCTCGCGCTTGCCCGCTTGGACCGCCACCAGCCGGTCGAAAACGTGCGGTTCGAAGCGCCGTCCCGCCGGCTTGCGCCCCCCGCTTTCCAATTCAATCAAGGCCAAACAATACGCCGCAGGCAACTCCCGCTTCCCCGCCTCCTCCAGCACCTCCTCCCCATAATGCCGCCACGTGGCGCGGTGCCCGTGCAGCAGCCCACCGCCGTCCCACCGGCCATTCCACCGCCGACCAAATTCCCAACCGCCCGCAGCGACGGCGAGCAACACCGCCACCGACAGCACCACGCTCCAAGTGCGCCCGCGCCGCTTCATGCCCCCACGGCCTCAAGCGCCCACCGGACGACCGGCAGCCAAAGCAGGGCGGGCAGGAAGTTCACGAGCGGCAGGGATTTGACCTGCAGCAGGTCGAGGCCCAAACCCAGCAGCAGCAAACCGCCCAGCGCCGACCCTTCCTGGATCAGTTCGGGTGAAACCGCGTCCCCAAGTCCCATGAAGGCGAGGGTGAGGCCGCCCTGGATGACGAGCACGGCCGGGGCCGCCCACAGCACCCCACGCCCCGCCGCCGCTGCAAGGAACGCCGAGCTCACCAAATCCATCGTCCCCTTCGCGTACAAAATCGAAGCGTCCCCATGCAGCGCGTCCTCCATGCAGCCCACCACCGTCATCGCCCCCACGCAGAACAGCAACACCGCCTGAACGAGTCCGCCCGAAGCGGCGCCGGAAGTCCAGCGCTCCAGGCGTTGATGCAGGTGCAGGGTTTGGCCCACCGCAGCGCCCAAAATCAAGGACAGGAACACCGCAAACGGGTCCTGCATCTTGCCCACCATCAGCACCGCGAGGCCCAACGTGAAGAGGCCCAGCGCCTGGAACGTGACCGCGCGCAACGACTCCGGCAAGCGCCCGCGCAACGCGAGCCCCACCGAAGCGCCCACGGCCACTGCCGCCGCATTGTATAGCGTACCCAACATGCGGGAAAGTTACATTTGCACCCGATTCCCACCGCAATGAAATTCACCCTCGAAGCCACAGACCCCGGTTCCCGCGCGCGCGCAGGCCGATTGACGACGGATCACGGTGTCATTGAGACGCCGATTTTCATGCCCGTCGGGACCATCGGCAGCGTGAAGGCGGTGCCGCAGCGGGACTTGAAGGAGGACATCAACGCGGACATCATCCTCGGCAACACGTACCATTTGTACTTGCGGCCGGGGACGGACACGTTGGAGAAGGCGGGGGGATTGCACCGGTTCATGAACTGGGATCGGCCGATTTTGACGGACAGTGGGGGGTTCCAGGTGTACAGTTTGGCCGATAACCGGAAGATCAAGGAGGAGGGCGTGACGTTCCGCAGCCACATCGACGGGAGCAAGCACTTCCTCAGCCCGGAGGTGTCGATGGACATCCAGCGGAGCATCGGGGCGGACATCATCATGGCGTTCGACGAGTGCCCGCCGTATCCGAGCGAGTACGGGTACGCGCGGAAGTCCATGGAAATGACGCACCGGTGGCTCGATCGCTGCATCGCGCGGCTGGCGGAGACGGAGCCGCTGTACGGGCACGGGCAGGAGCTGTTTCCCATCGTGCAGGGCTCGACCTTCAAGGACTTGCGGGTCGCGTCGGCGGAGGCGATTGCGGAGCGCGGGGCGGCGGGGAACGCCATCGGGGGGCTGAGCGTGGGCGAGCCGCACGAGGAGATGTACGCCACGTGCGACGTGGTTTGCGGCATCCTGCCCGAGGACAAACCCCGCTACCTCATGGGCGTCGGCACCCCCGCGAACATCCTCGAATGCATCGCCCTCGGCGTCGACCTGTTCGACTGCGTGATGCCCACCCGCAACGCCCGCAACGGCACGTTGTTCACGTGGCAGGGCGTCATGAACCTCAAGAACGCGAAGTGGGAACAGGACTTCTCGCCCCTCGATCCGGAGGGCACGTCCCCCGTAGACCACTACTACACGCGGTCGTACGTGCGGCATTTGTTCAAGGCGAATGAGTTGCTCGCGCTGTACATCGCGTCGGTGCACAATTTGGCCTTCTACCTCGACCTCGTGCGCACGGCGCGCCAGCACATTCAAGCCGGTGATTTCCGCGAATGGAAGGACCGCGTGCTGCCGCAACTGACAGCGAAGGTCTAATTTCGCGGCATGGCAGGCGGCAGTTCTTGGCTCCAGCGGATCGGGCTCACCCGCCTCGATCGCTACATCATGCGGAAGTTCCTCAGCACGTTCTTCTTCATGATCGGCGTGTTTTGCGTCATCGCCGTCGTGTTCGATTTGATGGAGTACCTCGACGATTTGCTGCGGAATGAAGCGCCGCTCGGGGGGACGTTGCTGTACTACTTGAGCTTCTGTTTTTACTTCGGGAATTTGCTGAGTGGGTTCATCGTGTTCCTGACCATCATTTGGTTCACGAGCCGGCTGGCGCAGCAAACGGAGGTCATCGCGATGTTGAGCGGCGGGATGAGTTTTCGGCGGTTTTTGCGCCCGTATTTCCTGGCGGCCACGCTGCTGGCGGGCATGACGTTGGTGATTTCCCATTGGATTTTGCCGTTGGCGAATGGCCAAAAACTGGACTTCGACTTCCAATACATCCACACGAAATTCTCCATCGCGGACCAGCACCTCTACCGCGAAATCCAGCCCGGCGTCATCGCCTACTTCCGCAGCATCACCGTGGACCGCGAAACCGGCTACCGATTCCAGCTCGAGCGTTGGAACGAAGCCGGCCAAATGACCCAGCACATCACCGCCGCGAAAGCCCAATGGCAATCGGAGGACAGCACCTGGCACCTCGTGAACGCGGCCATCCGCGACCTCGACCCCGCTTCGGGCACCGAGCGCTTCCGTTACCTGACGGCCTTCGACACCACCCTCGCAATGCGCATCAGCGACTTCGGCCAGCGGTCCGAACTCATCTCCACGATGACCACCCCCCAACTCGACGAGCACATCGCCGCCGTATCCGCCCTCGGTGCTCCCATCACCCGGCTGGTCCTGGAACGCCATGCCCGCACGACGAACGCCTTCACCATTTTCGTGATGACCCTCATCGGCGTTGCGGTGGCCTCCCGCAAACAGCGCGGCGGCATGGGCATGCACCTCTTCCTGGCCGTGCTCATCGCCTTCGCCTACGTGTTCTCCTGGAAACTCATCACCGTTTACGCGGCCGAAGCGCCCATCCCGGAGGGCTGGGACCGGGAAGTGTGGTGGCTGTTCTCGGCGTGGTTGCCCAACTTGCTGTTCGGTGCACTCGGCGTGGTCCTTTACCGCCTCGCTCCGAAGTGATCACTGCGTGATGGACTGCGTGGCGAGCTGTTCGTGCAACGCGTTGACGGCCAGCAAGGCGGCGCTGCCGTACCACGGATGCAATTCCATATCAAACACCCCGGCCGCAACCGCCGGGTCGCTCGCGGTCCAAGCCCGCGCACTGTCCACTGAAGGCGTATCGAACACGTACAGTCCGCGCAATGACCCGCCGTCGAGGAAGGGTCCCGCGAGCACGAGCTTGCCTTCTTCAGCCATCCGCTCGATGTTCTGCAAGTGCGCCGCTTGCAACGCTTGCGCCTCCTCCTGCGTGGCGCTCCGATTCGATCCCGTTTTAAGGTGGGCGAGCACGTAGGAGCGCATGCCATATGCATCGGCCCCCTCGCGCGTCATGCTGACGGTGGGCACATCCGGTTTGGCCGTGCAGGCCAACAACACCATGAGAGGAACGATTCGCAACATGCGGTCAAGATAGCACGCCAGCCCAAGCCGTCCACCCCCGCACCGCGGCGCGATCCGCCACCCGCATGGCCTGTTCGTGCGACGCGTACAGGCCGAAGACCGCCGAGCCGGTGCCGGTGAGCTGCGTGTAGGTGGCCCCCTCCGCCACGTGCGCCAACGCCTCGGCCACTTCCGGAACCAACGCCGCCACCCCGTTCGTGAAGCTGTTGCCCACCCCTTCTGCATGCCACCGCTCCACGGGTGCATCGGGCAATCGCCGCAAATTGAACGGCGCCGGCGCCACCTCCAACCGATCAAACGCCTCCCGCGTGCTCACGTGCACCCCCGGATGGACGACCGCCACCGACCACCCGTTCCAACTCGGACGCCCCGCGCGAATCGGTTCGATGCGTTCCCCCCGGCCGCTCACAAACGCGGGCCCATCCTCCAAAAAGAACGGGCAATCCGAACCCAACGCTTCGGCGTGCGCCCGCAGCCCTTCTGGCCCCAGGCCCAATCCCGCCGCTTCGTCAATGGCCCGCAACATCCACGTGCCGTCCGCGCTCCCACCGCCCAATCCCGCGCCCATCGGCAACACCTTGTGCAACCGCACCCGCAAACTCGGCAGGTCGAACCCGGCATCGGCAAGCTCCCGATGCGCCCGCTCCACCAAATTTGACCCCGGAGCTCCTTCGGGAATCGCCAATCCGGAATACGCCACCTCCAGCGCGCCGCGCCCCTCCACGACGTGCACTTCCAGCACGTCCGTCCAATCGATGGCCACGAACACGCTCTCGAGGTCGTGAAAACCATCCGGGCGGCGGCCCGTCACGAAGAGGCCGAGGTTCAGTTTGGCAGGAGGAAAGTGAACCATCGCGGAAAACTCAGTCGAAGTATCCGAACCGGCGCAACTTCGACTCGTCGTCGCGCCAATCCTTGTCCACCCGCACGTACAGGTCGAGGAAGATCTTCTTTCCAATGAGGACCTCGATGTCGCGCCGCGCATCCATGCCCACGCGCTTGATCATGTTGCCGCGGGCGCCGATGACGATTTGCTTCTGTGTCTCGCGGGCTACGCGGATTTCCGCGCGAATTTTCACCAGTGCGCCTTCGTCCTCATACGACTCCACCACCACTTCGCACGAGTACGGAATCTCCTGCTTGTAGTGCGTCAGGATCTTCTCCCGAACGATTTCCGCGACAAAAAACCGCATGGGCTTATCGGTCAACTCGTCCTTCGGGAAATACGGCGGCGCCACAGGCAGCGACTCGACGATGTGCTCGAGGAGGGAATCCACGTTGAACCCGTGAAGGGCGCTGATGGGGGCCACCGAAGCCGAAGGCATTTGTTCCTTCCAGTAGGCCACCCGCTGAACGGCACGTTCCTGATCGGCCAGGTCAATCTTGTTGATCAAAATGAAGGTCGGCAAGTTCATCTTCGTGATCTTCTCCCACGTCTGCGGATCCGCCATCGCGTCTTCGAACACGTCCGTCACCACGAGCAACACGTCGGCGTCCTGAAGCGCCGTCCGCACGAACTTCATCATCCCTTCCTGGAGCTTGTAGGCCGGGTCGAGGACCCCGGGCGTGTCGCTGTAGACGATCTGCCACATGGGGTCGTTGACGATGCCCATGATGCGGTGACGCGTCGTTTGGGCCTTCTTGTTGATGATGCTCAGGCGGGTGCCGACGAGCTTGTTCATCAGCGTGCTCTTGCCCACGTTGGGCGAACCGATGATGTTGACGAAACCGGCTCGGTGTCCCTCAGGCGCCTCGAGCTTCGGATCGGGCAATTCCCAAGGGAGCGTTTTCGGGTCGACCTCGTGGTTTTCGACCAAAGGAACGCGCTTCTTCGGTTGCTCGTTGGCTGGTTGTGAGGAGTTAGGGGCCATGGTTGCGGTCAGCAGGTGAGGTGCAAAGGTAGGGGGGATGCGTCGGCAGCGGGCAGGCTGTAAAAAGTTTTAGGCCAAAACCCTTGCACAGGGAAAAAACAGCAGTACCTTTGGCCTCCGCTACGGCGGAAAACACAGATCGCGGGGTGGAGCAGTTGGTAGCTCGTCGGGCTCATAACCCGAAGGTCGTCAGTTCGAGTCTGGCCCCCGCAACACAGAAAAATGCCCGGTTTACGCCGGGCATTTTCATTCCCGATGAACCCATCCATGTCCCGCTTTGAAACGTTGATCGATGGCCCCGATGGCCGAGCGCGCCTGTGGTCCGATGCGGTGGCGAGCGCCGAAGCGTTGATGGCCGAACTCGAGCGCGAAGTGGATTGGCAGACCGAGTTCATTCGGATGTTCGGGAAGACGTATGAAGTGCCGCGCAAAGTGGCCTGGCACGGTGATGCGGGGGCGGTGTACCGCTACGCCGGAGTCACCCACGAACCCGCGCCGTGGTTTCCTGCACTCGAACGGTTGCGCGATCTCGTTTCTGAGCGGGCGGCCGCCCCGTTCAATTCCGTCCTGCTCAACCGGTACCGGGATGGGAAGGACCACATGGGCTGGCACCGCGACAACGAGCGGGAGCTCGGAGAGCAACCGGTCATTGCTTCGGTTTCGCTCGGTGTGGAACGCCGATTCGAATTCCGGCACGTGACCACCAAGGAACGCGTGTCCTGCCGCCTGCCCGCCGGATCGGTCCTCGTCATGGACGGACCGCTCCAGGCGATGTGGCAGCACCGCTTGCCGCGTGAACCCAAGGTCACGGAGCCGCGCATCAACCTGACGTTTCGGTACGTGCTCAGTCGCAGAACGAGCTGAAGAGCGTCAGGAAATCGAGGACGTCCGTTGAACCGATCAGGGCGCTGTTGTCCAGGTCATACGGCCCCGTCCAAGCGTTCCCATAAGCGCCGAGCAGCAGCAACAGGTCATCGAGCGCCCGCATGCCATCGCCGTTGAAGTCGCCCTCGCAGTCCGCGCTGGGCAGGAACCCGTCGCCGCATTCCATGGCCCATTGTGGGAAGACGTACGATTCGGCTTTGCAGAATGCCGCTTCGGCCACTTCGATTCCGATTTGGCGTCCACGCCCATCGTCCATCGGCGGGTGAATGCCCCCCCACATCCTCGACAAGGCACTTTCGTTCGCCGCATCCTGGTAGGTCGCCCACTGCAAATCGAAGCTCTGCGAAGGCCCCTCTTCGAAAACGAGGAACTCGTTCTGCTCGATGTGCCAGGTGCCAAGCCCTCCCGGGAAGTAGTTGCTGCCCGTCAACTGCGTCAAGATCTCGGCAGCGGCTCGCGAGAACGTGGAATGCCCGCTCACGTAGCCGGCGAACGGTGGGGTCACAAAGGACGGGCGCTGGTAGGGCCACCAGTATTCGGCGAGGATCCAGCCCACGCCCGCTTCGTCGATGAGGGGAACCTCCACGTAGTCGGGGCCGCGCCACGTGTACAGCTTGATCTTGCCGATGTGTTCGCCGTTCAGGCCTTGAAGCGGGTCGCCCGCCTCGACCACTTCGATGTAGCCCGGGATGAGCGGAATGCCTTTGGGCGAGTAGTTGTCGAGGGACGGGTCGGTGCTTTGGCCTTGCCCGGCCATGTAGCGAATGGCGGACACTGGGCGGATGTAATCGTAGAATCCCTTGACGCTCCACGTGGCCACCGCGCTGTCGTGCATCGCGCCTGCGAGCGTGAGGTAGGCTTTTACGGTGTATTCCAAATCCGGGATCACCGGCCCCTGTCCGCGCCACCGGTGATCGAAATCCGGGTAGTCCATGATTTCGTTCAACAGCGTGAACCAGTGTCCGGGGGGTGTTTCCGAATCCGGACCATCCGCCCAAAACTCCGCAATGGCCCGTGCGTAGTCGCCTCGGGGCACCATATTCGGTTCATACGGCTCGCCGGTCACGGGATTCATCGCGTGCCCAGGCGTCGTGTGCCCTCCTTCGAAGAATTCGTAAAACGTGGGGAAATCGGCCAGATCGGTCACGAAGCTCCCGTCCGTCCCCACTCCGTTGGGTGAAATGTCCCACATCACCCCATCCGAAGGATCGAGGTGCGATTGCCAAACCGAAACCATCGAAAAGTTCCACTTGTACGGGTCGTCGATTCCCAAGCCGTTCACGGTGTCGATGTACGCCGGCGCACCGGGGTCCTTCCAGACATGGAACGTGCACCCGTCCCGCTCCACGAATTCCAAATCGCTGGAATCCAATGCAAACGGCGTTACGCGGCCCCATTCTGGCCCCACGAATGCGGGAACTTCGGTGGAGGCGTTGCCGCTTTGGTCAATGAACAACGTCAATTCGATGGCTTGCCAGTGGTCCGGATCGATGATGTCGGGGTTGCCCGGCAGTTCCGGCTTGATGTTCGGGTTCACGGCTTCGTAGCAGATGGGCGCAAACCCATTCGCCTCGTTGGAGCCGTCGCTCATCCCCATGGCAATGATGTGCTCGGCGATGTAGTTGCCCAAGGCCGCCGGTCCGTCCGTCGCGTAGTCGGTGGAGGTGAAGCTCGAAGGGTAGCCGTAGGCAGCCATTTGGTCCTCGATGTTGGCCATGGTCAAATCCCCGTCCGGCGAATCCGCAAACCGGTGGATCATGATGCGGTAAACCGCGTAGCTCATGGCCTCCTCCTGAGCGGCCTGAACGCCTTCGGGGGTGTCCGGGATCGCGAGCTGGGCGGGGTCGAAAGGGCAGGTGTAGTTGCCGAAGGTTTGGCCTAGGAAAAACGGAACCGCGGGCCCATCGTCGTAGGCGACCCACGCATCGTACATCGCGATGGAAGTGTGCAGCAAGTTCCGCGCATGAACCGTCGGCCGTGCGAAATCATTCCGAATGCCTTCTAGCACCTGCTCGTTCCACGTGTGCGCCACGTTCATCTCTTGCGTGAGGCCCATTGCAGGCAGGGAGCAGGCCAAAGCGAGGCCCGCAGCAAATCGCGTCAAAAAGTTCATGCCAGGATGGTTGGAGCTTCGAATTTAACGCCTTCGGTTGAATCCGAGCGGGATTTGGGTCGGATTCCTAAATTCGCGGCCATGAACAACAACGTTTTGACCATTCTCTTTTGCCTCGCCTTTGCGGGCATCGGATTCGCAATCGGCCGGGTGACCGCTCCGCATTCCTGCTCCATGCACCGCGGTGCGACCCGTGCGCACGTCCTGCACGATGAGGCGGTGGAGGTGATCGTTGCTGAAGCTTCGGATTCCGTAGTGGTCATTCCGGGCGGTGAAGTCACCTGGGTGCAAGACGGCGATGAAATCCGCGTCAACGTGGAGATCGAGGAGGACGGCGAAGGCCGCCGCATCATCGAACGCCGCGTCGTGGTGGAAGACTGAAAACCAGCTTTCAACGAGGAACCCCATGCGCCCCGCTTGGTCGTCGCGGAGGTCGTCGTTGATTTCACGGGGTGCACGCATCACAAAAGGGCCGTGAGCGACACGGGGCTCCGAGGGGGGCGCCGCTCAGGAACAGCACACGAGCAGGCTCGTCACACCGAAGCTGCAAGGCGTCATCGGTCGATGCGCCGTCCAGGACCAGCATCGCCTTGCCATCGGCAACCTGCCCATTGAGCGCGACGTGTGGCCGTTCCACTCGCCTTGCACGAGGGCGATGTCCCAGCCGCCTTCCTCCGCAAGGCGCACCTCGGGCCGCTCGCTGTGCACGATTCCCGCGCCGCTGTCCATCCATTGCGTGCCCCCTGCCCGCACCACGCGGTCGTTGCCGCGGCTGTTCTGGTGGCGGATCGCATCGGCATGGATGCACGGGACCGGTGAGAAGCCGCGGTGGTGGCCGACGCCCACTTCGAGTTGGTTTTGGCCACCATGCAACCCCCTCTGCCAATGGTGCACCAACAAAAACGGGCCGATGCGCTCCACTTCCCGTGCGGGGAGCGGCTGTTCAATCCAATGGTTGCCCATCAACACGCGGCGGGCAGGAACTCATAAGATTTTTCGAGGCAAGCTGAGAACTTCAAACAGGAATTGCAGAATGCCAAACTCGTCGGCGCATTATCTTTGAACACAAATGTCACCCATGAACCGTTCGACTTCCTTCCTTTTTGCAGCATTCGCTGCCGTTCCCCTCATGTTGTCCACAGGCTGCGGCTCCGGAGCAGAAACCGCTGATGGTTCGGCGCCCGAGGACGATGCCGCCGCTGCCGTCTGCGCTTGCATGCAGGAAAAGCAAAGCAAGTTGACGGGGGTGTTGGAACAACCCGGGACCGAAAACTGGACGGCTGAACAATGGACCAACGCCATTTCCTCAGAGGCGAGCCCGTGCATGCAATCCAAAGCCACTCCCCAAGAAGAACTGGCGGCCTCGAAGCTCGAAAAAGAATGCCCTGGATACGAGGCCTATGCAGAAAAGGTCAAGGAGTTCAGCCAGCGACTCGCCTCGGCAAAAACCCAAGAGCGCGAGGAACAGGTTCAAGACATCCAGGAGCTGACCGGAGGCGGCGGTGCCCGTGATTTGCTCGATCAGTTGAGCAACAAGGGCAAGCAGTAATTCGCCTTCATTCTTCCCCTTCTTCGCTGATTCCCAGCTGGTCGAGCAAGTCCTTGACCTCTTTTTCCGTGCCTTTCAAATGCTCCGAGCAATAGGCGAGCAGGACCGAGGAGCGGCGGATGTATTCCGTTAAAGAGTCCACGGAAACTTCCGGGGATTGGAGGGTTTGGACGATGTCGCGAAGCTCTTCAAAAGCCGCGTCGAAGGATTCGGGTGAAGGAGGAGTTGCCATGTTCAAGTGCGTTCTGTAGGGGGAGTGGAAGCCACCACCTCGACTTCCAGCGCCCCGTTGTGCAGTTGCAACGTGAGCCGGTCACCGGGTTGGACAGCGTCGTGATCCGTGATGCTTTTCCCATCCTTACGGACAATTGCGAAGCCGCGTTTCAACGTGTGCTCTAATGCGTAGGCGTGAAGGGTCGAAGCGAATTGGGCCAAATGATCGGTGCGCAACCGCAGGAGGCGACCCGGTTCGAGGCGAACCACGCGTTCGGCTTGGGTCAATTCCGCCCGCGACGCATCGATTCGGCGACCAGCGGCGTGGGCAAGCGCTTCCCCGAGGTGTTGGAGGTCGTTGCGGCGCGAAGTCAGTTGGGTGTTCGCGGCGTGGCCAATGCGGTCGCGGTGATTTTCGAGGGCGTGCTGGCGGTTGCTCAGTTGCAGCCGCGCGTTGCTTCCAATGCGGTGGCGGAAGTCCAGGAGGTGTTGCTGACGCTGGCGCGTGTGGAAGTCGGCTTGGCGGGCTGCGGTTTGGGCCAAATCCAACACCTCCGCCCACGCCGCCGCACACCGCTCGACCCACCGGTTCGCACAATCCGTCGGCGTCTTGTGGGCAGTGTGCGCGACCAAATCCGCCACCACCGAATCGCTCTCGTGCCCGATTCCCGTCCAAACCGGCACCGCCGCCGCCGCAATGCGCCTGCACAAATTCAGGTCATTGAAGCAGTCCAAATCGATTTTCGATCCGCCCCCACGAACCACCACGATGACGTCGGGTTTCCACGCCTCGGCCTGCGCGAGCGCCCGAATGAGGTCGGCAGGCGCCCCGTCTCCCTGAACCCGCGCAGCACAGACCTCCAACTGCATGCGCAGTCCATACGGGTTGCGCAACGCCACCGTACAAAAATCCCGAAACCCACTGGTTCCCGGCGATCCCACCAAGGCCACACGCTGCGGCACCCGGCTGAGCGGCAGCCGCCGATTCCATTTCGTTTCTCCCGAGGCGACGAGCTGCTTGATGGTGGCCTGCTTGCGCCGTTCGAGTTCGCCCAACATGAATCCGAGGTCGATCTTTTCGACGTGCAGGCTCAACCCGTGCACCTCATGGAAGGACACCCGTGCATGAAAGACGATTTCCGCCCCAGGGCGCAGCACTTGCGGCAAGTCGTCCCCGAGCTCTTCCTGAATGCGCAAGCCGTTGGCACGCCAAATCACGCCGCGCATCGCCGCCTGCTTCACGCCTTCGCTCTCGTCAATCAGGTCGAGGTAAACGTGGCCCCGGCCCAACGTGCCATTGACCTTCACGATTTCCGCTCGAACCATCCACACCCGGTTACCGGTCGCCCGATCCAACGCCGACTTGATCGACGTGGCCACCTGCCGCAGCGAGTAAATCTTCGGAGGAGAGGCGGTTTCGCTCACGGGCTTCAGGGATTCCAAATCCGCGCCACCCGGCCACCCTCGGCGGCGAACAGCACCAGTCCTGAGGGCAAGCTCGACACGTCCAGCCGGTTCAGGCCGGGCTGCAAGTTCCATGCTCCCAACAACTGCCCATTCACAGAAAAGGCCTGAAGGTGCTCTGCGGCATGCGTCGTCCACTCAAGCGCGCCCGAGCGCACCGCGGGGGCGGCGTCTTCAAACCGGCAATCTGGACCGCAAATGGCCGTGGCAGCCCCTTCGGTGAAGGTCATGGAGCCGCCGGCAAACGAATCTCCTGCGGTGCCGCCGTTGCCGTTCGCCGCCAGCGATGCGTAATACACCGTGACGTCGCCGGACCCCGCGGCTGGAGCCGTCCAATCCACGGTGAACGTATTCGACGCGCTCAAGTCGTTGTGTTCCACGATGTGCCGACCGCCCACGCTTTCGAGTTGGGCGTTCGCCGACGGGTTCGAGAAGGTGCCCGCATTGCTGTTGTCGGCCAAAAGGGCCGTGGCTTGCAGGCCGAAGCCGGAGGGTGAGTTGGAGGCGTTGACGGTGAACACGAGGCGCATGGTTTGGCCTGGCAAGTAGAAGATGAAGTCCGTGGCTTGCTCCAGATCCGTCAGCATCACCATCGGTTGGGGCGCGAAATTCCCGCCACTGTGGCATTGCGTGCACGCCGGCTGGCTGCCTGGAGCCCCGGTCCGATCTTTCCCCTGGTGTTCCGCTACTCCGGCGCTGTTCGCCATCAAGCCCAAGGCCAAAGCCGTGGTGCAACCAAGTCCGATGAAGCGCGTCTTTTTCATGTGTCGTGTTTGTTCGCGACAAGTTACAGAATGCACCCAATCCGACTTAATTTGGTCTCATGAAAATGTTCCGTCGATTTGCAGTCGTGGCCTTGGCTGCGGCTTTGGCTCCTCAGGCGTTCGCCCAAAAAGTGGACGGCGAAGCCCCCGCTCAATTCGAGCAACTCGTAAAGGTGAACCTCCTGGATTTCGCCTTCGGTCAGTACACGGCGGTTTACGAACGCGTCATCGGTCCGTACACCTCCGTCGCGCTCAACCTCGGCGGCATCGGTTACTACGATTCCGCGGAATCGTACAGCATCGGCTCGTACTACGACGAATTCGGGTACTGGTACAATGCTCCGGCTGAAGTGGAAATGGAGGTCAGCGGTTGGGAATTGACGCCCGAAATCCGCCGTTACGGGTTCATCTTCGATGGCATGCCCGAGGGGCTCTATGCATCGGCGTTCGTTCAGTTGCGCGGGCTGAGCGCGGTGGTGGATGAGACCCTTGATTTGGAGGAGATCAACTCCGAGGTCTACGGGTTGGACTACCCCTATGAAGTGGACCACACCTTGAATTTCTTCAGCTTCGGTGGCGGATTCAACTTGGGCTACCAATGGATGGCGGACAACGGCTTGGCCATTGACGCGTACTTCGGCCCGATGTTCCGCCGCGTGAGCCGTTCGATGGAGTTCGACAGCTTGCCTTCCTTGGTCGGGGAGGACGCGCAGGCGGTGGCTGAAGATGCCACGGAAGACCGGATGCGGAATGAGTATTGGTTGCAGCGTCCCTATTCCAATGACCTGTACACCGGCCGCACGGGCCCCTGGGTGCGCGGCGGGATCTCGGTGGCGATTTCGTTTTAATGCGATTCGCTATTTTCGTAAGCATCCTGTTCGCGGCGTGCACCGCTCCGGAGGTCGTCAGGCCGGGGGAGGAGGAGGTGTTGGCCGTCATTGACCGGTGCTTCGAAGGGATGAGGACCCACGACGCGGCGTTGTTGGAGGCCTCGGTTCGTCCAGATGCCGTCATCACCCGCTTGCGGACCCGCGACGATGGCAGCGTGGACGCGTTCACCACCACCGGTGCTCAGTTCGTGGATGAAATTGGGAAGCCTGGCCCGGCTTACATCGAGCGCATTTGGAATCCGGAGGTGCTCATGGGACCGCGATTGGCCACCGTTCGAGCGCCGTACGATTTCTACGTGGACACCGTTTTCAGTCACTGCGGCATCGACCACTTCACCCTCGTGCGCGAAACGACGCGGTGGCGCATCCAAAGCATCGCGTACACCTTCGAAGCTTCGAATGAAGCGGACTGCACGGCACAATTTTCAAGCCCATGAAACGAATCATTCGCTGGATCTTGATCGGCGTCATCGCCCTGGCGGCGGTGGGCGCTTGGTCCCTTTGGAATCAACCCCATACCGATTTCACGAAATTGGAGGCGGCCGCTCAACTGTCGGACGCCGAGGTGGTCGCGTCCTTCAATGGGGAGGCTTCGCCGTGGCTGAATCAGCCGATTGAAGTCACGGGGCAAGTGGTTTCGGCGACCGCGAATTCCCTGCTGCTGGATGCTGGCGTGATGTGCCACTGGTCGGAAGAGGTGCTGAAGGCTGGGGGGTTGGAGGGCCAAACCGTCACCGTGCACGGCCGCTTGGTCGGTTACGATGCGTTGTTTGGCGAGGCGCGTTTGGACCAATGCACGTTGCGCTAGGGCCAAATCCTTCCGGCCCCGCCGCAACATTTAACGTACTTTCGTAGTCCATTCAAGGAGATGCGTAAATCGATATTCACCACCGCCTTGTTCCTCGCTTTTGCTGGGGGCGTTTGGGGCCAACTCACCATCACGTCTGACCTCACGCTCGAGGAGTACGTGAACGACATCCTGCTCGGTTCGGGCGTCAGCGCTTCGAACATCACCTACACGGGCAGCATGCTGCAGCTGGGGTACCTCGAGAACGGGGAGGATGACTTCTCCGTTGCTTCGGGCTTGGTGCTGAGTACGGAGGTGGCGGAGGCCACGGATTGCGGTGATGTCGGATTTTGTGCCGACTGCATCGGCATGTTCACGGACAACGACTTGTTGGACATCGCGAACAGCGTTCCGCCTTTGATCGGCCAAAACTTCACCGTAGCCGATGTCAACGACGGGTGCATCCTCGAATTCGATTTCATCGCGACCGGTGACACGGTCCGGTTCAATTACGTCTTTGCTTCGGATGAATACCTCACGTTCGTGAACACCACCTACAACGATGTGTTCGCCTTCTTTTTGAGTGGTCCGGGCATCACCGGTCCTTACGCAAGTCCAGCGGGATTCCCGGATGGCGCCGTGAACATCGCGGAAGTCCCTGACAGCGACCCTTCGTTGCCCATCACCATTTCATCGGTGAATCCCAATACGAACGCGGAGTACTACATCGACAACCCGGGCGGGCAGGATCCGTGCATCAACGGTTACACCGTTCCGTTCACCGCAGAATGGCCCGTGGAATGCGGAGAGACGTACCACATCAAGCTCGCCATCGCCGACGGCACGGACGGGGCGCTGGAGTCCATCGTGGTGCTGGAGGAAGGTTCGTTCACCTCAACGGCGGTGGTGGATGTGGATTTGTCCATCGACGTCGGCGGCCCGGAGGAGAACACGATTTACGAGGGCTGCGGAACGGCGACCCTGACCTTTACACGTCCCATTGAGACCATCCTCGAGTTGGAGGAAATGGTGATCATCGACTATTCTTCCAGCATCGGCATCAACGGCGTGGACTTTTCCCTCTTGCCGGACACCATTGTGTTCCCGCCCAATGTGCCCACCGTGTCGTTTGAATTGCAGGCCTTTGAGGACGGCATCAGCGAACCTGCCGAGACCGTCATTTTCGAAATCTTGAACTTGGCTGCGTGCAACAACGAAGGGTTGGTCACGTATTTTGAGTTCGAAATCGCGGACGATCCCGATCCCCTTGAAATCGTCGCCCCTGGGGTTCAAATGTGTCCCGGGGAGTCCCGGGTGTTGCTTCCGGAAGTTACCGGAGGATACGGGCACTACACCTACTCGTGGTGCGACGGTTCGGATGCGGATACCCTGGTGGTGAGCCCGCCGGACAGCTACACGTGCACGCTCATCGTCGGGGACACCTGCTCGCTGCCAACGGCGGCCGCGGATTTCGATGTCCAGGTCTTGCTCCCGCCGAATGCAACGGCAGGGGAGGACCTCATTGCCTGCGGAGACGCCGCGTTGGAAGGCAGCATCATTGGGTTGCCGCCTGCGTCCTGCGTCAATGAATCCGGTGCTTACACCTATTGTTATGACAACGCGCAGGACGTGTCATTCACCTACTGCCCGGACAATCCCGGGGACGGTTCGTTCATGACCGTGTCGTTTGAAGCCGGTTCGGTGGAGAATTTCTTCGATGAGTTTTGGGTGTACGATGGTCCGGATACCGGGTCGCCGCTGCTGGCGGGACCGATTTATGGCGATTTGAGCGGGCTCACGTTCACGGCGAACAACCCGAACGGCTGCATCACCATCGCGCTGACGCCGGATTTTTCCGTTTCGTGCACGAGCGGTTCCCAGACCGAATGGGCTTACAATGTAGGTTGCACCAATGCGGGCGGGGTCAATTGGCTGTGGACGCCCAGCGCAGGGTTGAGTTCCACCACGTTGCCGAATCCGACGGTCACCATCACGGACCCGACGGTGTACACGCTGACGGCGAGTTTGGCCTATTACCCGTTCTGCGCGATGACGGATGAAGTCCTTGTGACGCCATCGTTCTCCTTTGAAATCAACGCCACGGACCCGAGCTGCTTCGGCAACGACGGTCAAGTGGAGGTGGAAGTGACGCCCAACGGCACCAACGGGCCGTGGACCATCGAGGCGGTGAACGGTGCGGGCCAAGTGGTTGCTTCTGCGCTGAATTTCAGCGGATTCAGTGTGTTGAGCGGCCTGGTGCCGGGAGATTACGAAGTGTGGGTGTCGGACAGCTATTGCGATGCGATGGAGCCGATTGCCCTCGCGGAGCCGGACCTGTTGACCATCACGGCTTCGGCCGATACCACGATCTGCATCAATGGCACCGCCACGCTGACGGCCGTTCCTGCATTTGCAGATCCGAACTTGACGTGGATTTGGTCGACTGGTGAGGACACGCCTTCGATCGAGGTGGGACCGGTGGGGCCAACGCTTTACACCGTGGAGGCCACGTACGATGCAGGTTGTTTGACGAATGAAGTCCAAATCCTGGTCGATCAATACGATCCCCTTTCTATCCTGCTTTCTGCCGATGACGCCATCTGCATCGGGGACAGCGCTGTGGCTGGAGTCACGGAGGTGTTTGGAGGGCTTCCCCCTTACGCGTACGCATGGAGTGCGCCAGGGACGGGAGGGAATTTCAATCCGTCGTTGCAAGAGCAGTTGGTTTCGCCCGCGGCGACCACCTCCTTTTGCGTCGAGGTGACGGACGCCTGCGAAACACCGATGGTGGACGGATGCGTAGAAATCACCATTCCCGACCCCGTCGATCCGGCGTTCACCACCGATACGCTCGGCGGATGCCACCCGTTGACGATTGCTTTCGAAGGGCTCGCCTCGAATCCGGAGTCCATCGCGACCGAGTACTGGAGCTTCGGGGACGGAGGCGAATCGACCGCGATGGGTGGAGCTTCGCACACGTACATTGACGAAGGGGTTTGGGACATTCAGCACACCGTGGTGACGGTGGACGGATGCGTGTTCACGGCCTTTGAACCGGCCTACCTCGTAACCTACGACCCGCCCCAAGCGGAATTCGCAGCCTCTCCTTGGCAGTCCGCCGTTCCGCTCACGTACGTTGAATTCACCGAGTACGCGTACAACGAGGCCACGTATTCATGGGATTTCGGTGGTTTGGGCACCTCGGAAGAGCCCAATCCCGACTTCACGTTCCCTGAAGATGTTTCGGCCGAGTACGCCATTACGCTGACAGTCCAAAACGAGTGGGGCTGCACCGATGCCATCACCCACAGCATCCTCATCCAGGAGTCCTTCGTGCTCTTCGTGCCCAACATGTTCACCCCGGACATGGACGGCTTGAACGACGCGTGGAAAATCACGGGCATCGACGTGGACGAAACGGATTTCGTCGTCCAGGTATTCGATCGGTGGGGCGAGGTGATTTACCAAAGCAGCGACATCCATGCCGCATGGGTCGGGGATGTGGACAACGGGACGCACTTCGCTCCGAATGGCACGTACGTGTGGCGCGTGGAGACCAAAAGTTTGGCCACGGGAGAACGCCAAGAAGTGCTGGGCCACGTGACCATCGCGCGTTGATTCAGCGCACCACCGCGTACAGCACCGCGAATCCAATCAGGAAGGCCAAGCCCGCCCACGCCCACGCCTGAAGCCACTTCGGAGGGCGAGCCGCCTCCTTTACCCGTCGGGTGACGAGCACCAAGTTCGCCACCCCGATGGCGGGCGCCACGAGGAAGCTCAAGGTGGTGGCCACGTCCACCAACACGGTGATGTTCGAGGGAAAGGCAAGGATGAGCAACAAGGCGCCCGCAGCGAGCGCGGCCAATGCGACGGTTTCGTGCCGTTCGTCTTCGGTCGCACCGCGCACCGAGGCCCACGAGGCGGACAACGCCCGCGCGTAGCCGTCCAAGCACGCCACGATGGTGCCCAACATCGCCGTGAACGCCGCCGCCGCAACGGGCCACCAACTCCACCCGCCGAGCACGTCCGTGTACACGTCGACGAACCCCGCGGCGAAGGCTGCCGTGCCTTCGGGAAATGCCCGCCCTTCCGCGTGAAGCAGGAGCGCGCCGAGTCCGAGGAACAGCAGGGCGAGCACCGCGCTGATGGCGTAGCCGAGGTTGAATTCGCGCAGGGTGTCGCGGAGGGGAGGATGGTATCCGGTTTGGCGCATGCGCTCGAGCGTCCACAAGCTGTTCCACGCGCTCAAGTCCACGGCAGTCGGCATCCACCCCATCAGCGCGATGAGGAAAGCCAACCCCGCGCCTGACCACGGGTCGAAATCCCCAGGAGGCGGCGGGACCGCAGAAAGCGGTGTGTGTGACCACGCCAGCCCGAAGGCCACCACGGTGCTGATCACCAAGATGCTCGCAACGACCTTGATGAGGCCGTCGAGTGCCCGGAACTTCCCCCACGCGAGCAGCACCGTCGAGGCGGCGAACAGGCCGATGGCCACCGCGGGCGTAGCGTTCCCCCCGGTTGCAGCGCTCGCGCCGAGGAGGTGGTCCAAAAACGAGGCCGTAACGATGCCAATGGCGCCGAGCACGAAAAAGGAGGTCGTGACGGTGAGCAGGAAGTAGCCCCAAGCCGCGCCTTTCCCCAAGGAGCGGTAGCCGGCGATGAGGTGCTGGCCGGTGGCGTTGGCATAGCGGCTGCCGAACTCGAAGAACGGGTACTTCGCCACGTTCGCGGCGACGACCGCCCAAACAAGCCCCCAGCCGGCCATTGCGCCGGCGCGCGTCGACTGCACCAGGTGGCTCACGCCGATGGCCGTCGAGGCGAACAGGATGCCGGGGCCGAGGAGCTGGCCGAGGCGGCTCGGCGGGCGATTCCGCGCGTCGAGCGTGCGGTAGGTGACGAAGATGCGCCAGGCGGTCAGGATTTGGCCTAGGCGCCCCATCCGAGCCAAATCCGGATGCTTCGCATACCGCGGCAAAACCCGATTCAACCGGCTCAGCGCCTCCCAAAAAAAGCGGGCAATCATGCCTCAATGATAGCACGATTGCCCGCTCGTCCGCAAATCCGCGCGGCCCGTCAGCTCTTTTTCTCCCCGACGAACCAGTCCTCCTTGTACTTGAACAGCACGTTGAACGTCGTGAGGCTGCCGTAAATCCGCGTGATGTACTGCTGGAGTTCGACCTTGTCGCTGTCGCTCAGCTTGTCGTTCGCGTTCAGTTTCGCCTCGAGCACCCGCAGGCGGTCGCGCGTCATGACGATTTTATGGAAAAACTGGTCGATGGGCACTTCCTTGCCTTTCAAGCTCGAGTCTTCCGGTTGCATGACGAGCATGCCGCCGTCCCACTTGTCGGCGAGGGACACCAGTTCGATCGCGTCGTCGCCTTTCATTTCGTCGATGTATTCGGCGAAGACGTGCTCGACGGCCGTGATGATGTCGCTGACGTCGGGTTGCGGGCTGTCGAACGTGCTCGCTTCGAGGACGTCAAAGTGCCCGTACGATTTGGCGATTTCCTTTTCGCCGTGGTCTTTGAAGTAGACGCGCCAAAAATCACCTTCTTGGCCAAAAATGACCCCTTCTCCGTTCGTGGGGTGCTGGACTTTTGCTCCGATTCCAATCATGGCTTCAACAGTTGTGCTTGCTTTTACTTTTGTCGCATGAAAAATGTTGCATTGTGGGTGGGGTTTGTGGCGATTTTATTCGCTGGCTGCAAGGAGCCGGAGCCCGAGCCGCTACCGGAGCCTCGGCCAGCCGCGCCCGAGTGGTCGCTCGATCAGCTGACCGTGTATGAGGTGTTCCCGCGGCAGTTTTCGGGTTCAGGGCATTTGAACGCCGTGCGGACGCGGATTCCGGAGTTGCAGGCCTTGGGGGTGAATTGCGTTTGGCTCATGCCGGTCCATCCCATCAGCCAGGTCAACATGAACGGGACGTACGGTTCGCCCTATGCGGTGGCGGATTACAAGGCGGTGCACCCGGACCTCGGCGACCTCGATGTGATGCGGGCGTTGGTGGATGAGTTGCACGAGGCGGGCATGCTGTGCATCATCGACTGGGTGGCGAACCACACGGGTTGGGACCATCCGTGGATCGCGGAGCATCCGGACTGGTACACGCAGGATGGGTCGGGCAACATCGTCATTCCGCCGGGGACGAATTGGTCGGACGTGGCGGAATTGAATTACGGGTCGGCTGCGATGCGGGAGGCGATGGCGGATGCGTTGCGGTTTTGGTCCGAGGACGTCGGGGTGGACGGGTTTCGGTGCGACTATGCGGTGGGGGTGCCGACGGATTTTTGGGCGCCGGTCATTGGGGAGTTGAACGCGGCGCGGCCGGATGCTCCGTTGCTGTGGTTGGCGGAGGCGGAGGCGCCTGCTTTGCACGAGGCGGGCTTTGAGTTGTCGTACAGCTGGCAGGGCTTCGGGGCGGTGGAAAGCGTGGTTGCCGCGGGGGAGTTGCCCGAGGTGATATCCGCGTCGTACCTTGGGGAAGTGGCGTCGATCCCGGCAGGGCATCGGAAGTTGCGGTTTGTGACAAACCACGATGAAACGTCGTGGAACGCTCCGGCGCCCACGATGTACGGTGGGGTGGAGGCGATGAAGTGCGCGCAGGCCATCACGGCGTTTTTGCCGGGGGTGCCTTTGGTCTACAACGGCCAGGAAGTCGGGAGTGACCAGGTGCTGAACCTCTTCGAGGACGTGCCCATCGACTGGTCGACGCACCCTGAGCTGCGCGGCTGGTACGCGGCGCTGCTGACGGCGCGCGCAGCCCATCCGGCCTTTGCGGGAACGGGGCTGGCCTTTCATCCCGCGGATGACGTGTTCGTGGCCGAGCGCGTCCACGGGGCGGGGGAGCCACGAGCCCTCCTCGTGGCGAACGTGCGCCCGTTCTCGCAGGCGTTTGATTTCGGACCGTGGTGGGGGGGCGATTGGTCGGAGGTGTTCACCGGGGGCGGCATGCCCGCGAGCGCGACGTTGGCGCCGTTTGAAGTGCGGATGTTCGTCCGCTGATTCACCGGCACGCGTGAACAACTCGTTCTGACCGGGTTCGGGGATGCCGGCAATCGGACCGAACTTGGGCGCCATGGCACGCAGCATCTGGAAGCGGTACCGTTGGGACCGCATCGGTCTCGTTACCGGAACGTTCAGTTTGATGGTCATCGGCTTGGTCGCTTGGGTCAGTCCGGACGTCCCTCCCAGCGAGGGAAGCTCCGCGGCCGTACTCAGCCATCCCGACGCCCCGCCGAGCGTGGAGCCCGCGGGCGCTTTGCCCACCAGCCGGCGCGTCGAGCCGCAGCCGCAGCCGCAGCCTGAGGCCGAACCGGCTCCCAAGCCGCCCGCGAACATCAAGCCGTGTTCGTGCAACAAGTCCGCGCTGAAGATTCCGCGCAACCCGTACACCGCCCACCGCGTGGCCGCCCGCAACCTGCCCAATTCGTTCTTCGTGAAGGACAAATCCGGTTTGGACTGGGGCCGCAAAGCCGGCAAACTCGTTCCTGTTGAAGACGGTCGCGGCTACCACATCGCTCCGTTATCCCACAGCCACAAAGCCCTGCTCCCCGAAGCGCGCAATGTCCTTCACGCCATCGGCAATGCGTTCGCCGACGAACTCAAGGGAACCCCCAGCGAAGGCGCATTGATCCGCATTTCTTCGATGACGCGCACCGCTGCGCAACAAAAGGCCCTCGGACAGCGCAATTACAACGCCATCGGCGAAGAGTCGACCCACAGTTACGGAGCCTCGTTTGACATCGCCTTCACGGATCGCCCCTCGAATGACGTCACCTGCAGCGATGCCACCCGGGCCATCCAAAAGGTGCTGTTGGACTTCCAACGGCGCGGCGAAATTCTGGTCGTTCCCGAAGGCACGTGCATGCACGTGACCGTGCGGCCGTAATCAGTGGCTGACCACGAGCCGCTGCGCGGCCGCTCCCGAGCGCACCACGTACACGCCAGCAGGCCAATCCGTCACGTGGATGATCGGTCCCTGCCCTTCCGCCACCTTGCGCCCCGAGGGCCCATAAGCCTGCCACGCGTCGGCTGAACCCAAACGCGTCCACCGCACGGCATCCCCAGCGGGGTTCGGCGCGAATTGCCCGGCCGCGGCATCCGCATCGGCCACGTTCCACAGTTCGCAAACGGTCGCTAACTGACTGAACCACAAGGCCGCGCCGAAGATGGCTTGTCCAGCGCATCCGCTGTGGTCGTAGGCGCCCAAGTTGATGGCCGTCACGTCCGGTGCGCCAGCTGCTTGCATGGCCGCTTCAGCAGCCAAGGCGTTTTCGTAGTAAACCTGTTCGTCCTCGGTGCAGTAGTACAACCGCGTTGGGGCTTGCGGCGCCCAATCGTGCACGTCGTTGTCCTGCGCAGCTTCAAGGAACGGATTCCCGGGTTCAAGGAGCGTGTTGAGCAGGTTCGGTTGCGCGAAATCTTCCGTCAGCACCGGCAGGGCCGCGTTGATTTCGGCTCCAGAAGTCATGCCGTCGAACAGGCCCGGAAGCTCGCTGGCGTAAGGTTCCAAGAAGTATTCGTTCAAGTCGCCGTAGAGGTTGCCGTACACGCTTTGCCAACCGAGTGCGACATAGGCCAAATACGCAGGGTTCGAATAACTCGCGTCCGCAAACGTCCAAGGGAATTGCGTTCCCGAAATGTCATACGGTCCAGATCCGGGTGCGGCCGCCACGACGGTGTATTGAGGGCGTTCGGCCTCGAGTTTGCGGTGAATTGCAGCGGCGGCGTGTCCGCCTTGTGAGTACCCGGAAAGGAAGATTTGGCTTGCATCGTGCTGGCCCACGCTCATGCCCGATTCGTCGAACAGCGCATCCAACATGAAGACCCCTGCATCCGCCTCGCTCGCGGCGTGGACGTACGGGTGCAGGTGCAGGTCGTCGGTTCCGAGGCCCACGTAATCCGGCATGAGCACCGTGAATCCGAGGCCTGCCATCAGGAAGCCCAACTCGCCCTCGTAGTTCAGGAAGGACGGCGTGTTCTCGCGCTCGAACACTGTCCCGTGCGCGTACAAGTGGACCGGGTTCGCGCAGCCCGCCGCCAGGTCCGTAGGCACGAACACCGCGCCGCTGACGGAAATGGTGTCCTCCCCGAAGGGCATCGGATAGGTCAAGCGATACGCCTGAACCCCCGATACCGGATTGAACAGCGCCGAAGGCAGGCCATAGGCAGCAGCGAGGTTTTCGACTTCGCTCAAGGAGCGGTTGCCGATTTCGAGGTACTGGGCGGACGCGGTTCCCGCCATCACGGCGGCAAGTGCGAAGGAGGCGAGGTGCTTCATCATCAGGGGGTAAAAATGGACAAAAGAAAGCGCCCCGCCAAGTCAAATGACTCAACGGGGCGCTTTTTCCGTCGTGGAATCAGAGGTGGATGACCTCGTCGTAGGCCGCCGCCGCCGCCTCCATCACCGCTTCGCTGAGCGTTGGGTGCGGGTGCACGGTCTTGATGAGTTCGTGCCCGGTGGTTTCGAGTTTCCGGACGGCCACGAGTTCCGCGATCATCTCGGTGACGTTCGCGCCGATCATGTGACCGCCGAGCAGCTCGCCGTACTTCGCGTCGAAGATGAGCTTCACGAAGCCGTCCTTGTGTCCTGCGGCGCTCGCTTTGCCGGAGGCACTGAACGGGAACTTGCCGACCTTGATTTCGCGGCCCGCAGCCTTCGCGGCTTCTTCCGTCATGCCCACGCTCGCCACTTCCGGGAAGCAGTAAGTGCAGCCGGGGATGTTGCCGTAGTCGATGGGTTCCGGGTGGTGTCCAGCGATTTTTTCCACACAGGTGATGCCTTCTGCGGAAGCCACGTGGGCCAAAGCCGGGCCGGGCACGCAATCGCCGATCGCGTAGTAGCCGGGAATGTTCGTCGCGTAGTAATCGTCCACGATGATCTTGCCCTTGTCGGTCACGATGCCCACGTCTTCAAGGCCGATGCCTTCGATGTTCGCCACCACGCCCGCGGCGCTGAGGACGACGTCGCATGCGATTTGGCTTTCCCCTTTTTTCGTCTTCACGGTCACCACGTTCTCCGCGCCCGAGGTGTCCACGCCCGTCACCTCCGCAGACGTCATGATCTTGATGCCTTGCTTTTTGAGCGAGCGCTCGAGCTGCTTGCTCACTTCGGCGTCCTCCACCGGGGTGATGCGGTCCATGTATTCGACGACCGTGACCTCCGTGCCGATGGCGTTGTAGAAGTAGGCGAACTCGACGCCGATGGCGCCGCTGCCGACGACAACGAGGCGCTTCGGCTGTTCGGCCAAGGTCATGGCTTCGCGGTAGCCGATGATGCGCTTGCCGTCTTGGGGCATGCTCGGCAGGTGGCGCGAGCGGGCGCCGGTCGCAACGATGATGTGGTCAGCGGAAACGGTTGATTCCGAGCCGTCGGCGGCCACCACGTGGACTTGCTTGCCGGGCTTCAGGGTGCCGTTGCCCATGATGACGTCGATTTTGTTCTTCTTCATCAGGAACTGCACGCCTTGCGACATGCCCTCAGCCACGCCGCGGCTGCGCTTTACCATGCCGCCGAAGTCCACTTCCGGAGCGGCCACGTTGATGCCGTAGTCGGCCGCGTGGTTGATGTAGTCGAATACGTTCGCGCTCTTGAGCAGCGCTTTCGTGGGGATGCAGCCCCAGTTGAGGCAAATGCCGCCGAGGGCTTCGCGCTCGATGACTGCGGTTTTCAGTCCCAATTGGCTGGCGCGGATGGCGGTGACGTAACCGCCGGGCCCGCTGCCGAGAACAACAACGTCGTATTTCATCGGTGAGGAATTTCGCCGCAAAGTTACAGCAAGCGAGGGGAGCGGCGTGGGTCACTTTGGGAGTCCGTACATTTGCCGACCTTTGTGGGCGAATCGCGCCGAGGGCGCACAATTTTGGAAGGATGCTGAATTTGGTATTGTTTGGGCCTCCGGGGGCAGGTAAAGGCACGCAGAGCGCGTTTTTGGTGGAGGCGTATGCGCTGGTGCACCTCAGCACGGGGGACATTTTCCGGGCGAACATCAAGGGCCAAACCGATTTGGGCCAACTCGCTCAATCCTACATGAATCAAGGAAAACTCGTCCCAGACGACGTGACCATCAACATGCTCGAAGCGGAAGTGAACAAGCATCCGGACGCCAAGGGCTTCATATTCGATGGCTTTCCGCGCACCACCGCCCAAGCGGCTGCGTTGGACGCGTTTCTGGAAGGCCGCGGTGCCCCCATTTCGGGCATGCTGTCCCTTGAGGTTCCCGAAGATGAATTGAAGGCGCGTTTGACGAAACGGGCAGAAACCAGCGGTCGTCCCGATGACGCTGACCCAGCAGTCGTCCAAAAGCGCATCGACGTTTACCACGCCGAGACCGCGCCGGTTGCCGCCCATTACGCCGCTCAAGGCAAGCTCCACGCCATCAACGGGGTGGGCTCCCTCGAAGACATCACCGAGCGGTTGCGTTCGGCGATTGACTCCATTTAATCCAACACATGGCCAGCGAGAACTTCGTCGACTACGTCAAAATTTGTTGTCGTTCCGGCCATGGAGGTGCGGGTTCCGCTCACTTCATGCGGAACCGCGTGACCGCGAAAGGTGGGCCGGACGGGGGCGATGGCGGCCGCGGCGGTCACGTCATTGCACGCGGCAGCCGCAACCACTGGACGCTCCTGCATTTGAAGTACCAGCGCCACGTCATCGCCAAGCCCGGCGAATGCGGCACCGGCAACCACAAACACGGCGCCGATGGTGCGGACGTCTTCATTGACGTTCCGCTCGGAACGGTCGTGAAGGACGCCGAAACCGGCGAAGTCCAGGTGGAAATCACCGAGGATGGGCAGGAAGTCATCTTGACGAAAGGCGGGCGAGGCGGTTTGGGCAACGATCACTTCAAGAGTTCCACGCACCAAACCCCGCGCTACGCACAACCCGGCGAAGAGGGGCTGGAGGAATGGAAAATCCTCGAACTGAAGCTGCTTGCGGACGTGGGCCTCGTCGGTTTCCCCAACGCAGGCAAATCCACCCTGCTCAGCGTGATTTCCGCCGCGAAGCCCGAAATCGCTGACTACCCGTTCACCACCTTGCGTCCCAACCTCGGCATGGTGTCGTACCGGGATAACCGATCCTTTGTGGTCGCCGACATCCCGGGCATCATCGAAGGGGCCGCGGAAGGCAAGGGGCTGGGCCTGCGGTTCCTCCGCCACATCGAACGCAACCCCGTGTTGCTGTTCCTCGTGCCGGCCGACAGCATGGACATCCGCGCCGATTACGAGACGCTGCTGCACGAGTTGGAGAAGTACAACCCGGAGTTGCTCGAGAAGCAGCGCCTGCTTGCGATTTCCAAGAGCGATTTGCTCGACGACGAGTTGCGCGCGGCGGTGGCCGAGGAATTGGACGGCCTGAACCCCATTTTCTTTTCGAGCGTGGCGCAACAGGGTTTGGACCGGTTGAAAGACCAAATCTGGAACGCCATTCAGTCCGACCCCCTCCGTCCATGAACCGCCTCCACCTGCACGACGAAGTCCGCGACGCACTGAGCACGGGCCGCCCGGTTGTGGCCCTCGAGAGCACGATCATCGCGCACGGCATGCCGCATCCGCGCAACCTCGAAACGGCCCGCGCCCTCGAGGACGATGTGCGCGCCGCCGGAGCGGTCCCTGCCGTCATCGCGGTGGCCGGCGGCCGCCTCCAAATCGGCTGCGACGCCCCATTGCTCGAACGCCTCGCCACCGAACCCGGCGTGGCAAAGGTCTCCCGCCGCGACCTCGGCACCGCCCTCGCGGGCAACGGCCTCGGCGCCACCACCGTCAGCGGCACCCTCATCGGCGCCCGCCTCGCCGGCATCCGCGTCTTCGCCACCGGCGGCATCGGCGGCGTCCACCGCGGCGTCGAACTCACGGGCGACGTCTCCGCCGACCTCCAGGAACTGGCCGTGAGCCCCGTCGCGGTCGTCTCCGCCGGCGCGAAGTCCATCCTCGACCTCCCGCGCACCCTCGAAGCGCTGGAAACCCTCGGCGTCCCGGTCATCGGTTGGCGCACCGACGAATTCCCGGCCTTCTTCACGCCGTCGAGCGGACTGCGGCTCGTGCACCGGTCCGATGAGCTCGATGACCTCGCGGCGCGCCTTGCGGCCCAATGGGAGCTCGGGCTCGACACCGGAGCGCTCGTCGCGAACCCCATTCCGGCGGAGGCTGCAGCGGCCGCGGCGCCGGTTGAGGCAGCCACCCAAGCGGCGCTGCAGGCCGCGGAGGCCGCGGGGATTGCGGGGCGCGACCTCACGCCGTTCCTGCTCGCCGAAATCGTGAAGCGGACGGACGGGGCGAGCCTCGATGCCAACGTTGCGCTGGCCCGCAACAACGCCCGCCTCGCGGGTGGGCTCGCCGTCGCTCTCGCCGCACGCGGTTGACCGGCGCCCCTTTTCGAGGGGGGAAATCGCCTTAAATTCGCGTCATGAAAGAAGCCGCTTCCCCCCACCCGGAACTTCGGGAACAGGACTTCCGCGAGCTGTTGCTGGCGGATTACCGTTTGGCCTGCATCAGCCGAGAAACCTCGCTGCTGGGCCGGAAAGAGGTGCTCACCGGCAAGGCCAAATTCGGCATCTTCGGCGACGGAAAGGAACTGGCGCAAATTGCCCTTGCGAAGGTCATGGAGCCCGGCGATTGGCGCTCCGGCTACTACCGCGACCAAACCCTGCTGATGGCGCTCGACCTCATCAGCGTGAAGCAATACTTTGCCGCCCTGTATGCGGACACGGACCTCGCGCACGAACCGTCGAGCCGCGGTCGCCAAATGGGCGGCCACTTCGCCACGCGTTTCCTCGATGACGAAGGCCGCTGGCTGGACCAAACGCAACAGGTCAACGTCTCTGCCGACATCAGCCCGACCGCCGGCCAAATGCCCCGCCTGCTCGGCCTCGCTCAGGCGTCCAAGCTGTACAAGCGCCTCCCCGAGGCGGCCGCTGCAAAGGCGGGCTTCACGCGGGGTGGGCGGGAAATCGCGGTGGGCACCATTGGCGACGCTTCAACATCGGAGGGGCCGTTCTGGGAAACCATGAACGCCGCGTGCGTGTTGGGCGTTCCGCTGCTCATGAACGTATGGGATGACGGCTACGGCATCAGCGTTCCGAAGTCGTACCAAACGACGAAATCGTCCATCTCCGACGCGCTCAGCGGGATGGAGATCAGCGACGGCACGAACGGCATGTACATCTACCGCGTGAAGGGGTGGGATTACCCGGCCTTGGTGGCGACGTACGAGGAGGCGGCCGCGCGGTGCCGCGAGGAGCAGGTGCCCGTGCTCGTGCACGTGGAGGAGATGACGCAGCCGCAGGGCCACAGCACCTCGGGTTCGCACGAGCGGTACAAGTCGGCCGAGCGGATGGCGTGGGCGAAGGAGTACGACTGCATTCGGCAGTTTGGGCGGTTCATTGCGCTGGAGGGGGCGGCGACGGAGGCGGAGTTGGAGGACATTGCGAAGGACGCGAAGCAGGCCGTTCGGGCGGAGCAGAAGGCGGCGTGGGCGGCGTTCCAGGCGCCGATTTTGGCGGAGCGGGACGAGGTGGTGGGCCAAATCCAAGCCCTGCTCGGCCCCGACGCGGCGACCGATTTGGCCGCCGACCCGGCGCCGATCCGCGCCCAGCTGCACGCCTCGGCCCGGCAGGCCCTCGCGCAGACGGCGGGGACGCACTCGCCGGCTCGAGCGGCTTTGGCGGCGTGGGTGAAGCGCGAGACGGAGGCGAACCGGGAGCGGTACAGCTCGGAACTGTACAGCACCGGGTACGACAGCGCGCTCGAAGTCGCTCCGGTGGCGGCGCGTTATGACGACGATGCACCCCTCGTGGACGGGCGGCAAGTCCTGCAGCGCAACTTCGAGGTGATCTTCGAACGGCGGCCTGAGGTCCTGACTTTCGGGGAGGACACGGGCGGCATCGGTGGGGTCAACCAGGTGATGGAGGGCATGCAGGCCCGCTTCGGCGCGGATCGCGTCACGGATACGGGCATTCGGGAGTGCACGATCGCGGGGCAGGGCATCGGTTTGGCCATGCGCGGCTTCCGGCCCATCGCGGAAATCCAGTACCTCGACTACATCTACTACGCGCTCCAAATCCTGCGGGACGACGCGGCCACCGTCCGCTACCGCAGCGCCGGCGGCCAAAAAGCGCCCGTCATCATCCGCACCCGCGGCCACCGGCTCGAAGGCATTTGGCACAGTGGCTCTCCGATGGGGGCGCTGCTCGGCTCGCTCCGCGGCATGCACATTTGCGTCCCCCGCAACATGACCCAAGCGGCCGGGATGTACAACACGCTCCTCGAAGCCGAAGAGCCCGCCCTGGTCATCGAATGCCTGAACGGCTACCGCAGCAAAGAGCGGATGCCCGCGAACCCCGGCGATTACCGCGTCGCCCTTGGCATCCCCGAGGTCGTCCGCACCGGAAAGGACCTCACGCTGGTCAGCTACGGCTCGACCTTCAACCTCGCGGCCCGCGCCGCGGAGCGGCTCGCTGAGCACGGCGCCGAAGTCGAGCTCGTCGACCTCCAAACGCTCCTCCCGTTCGACCTCAACGCCACCTGCCTGAGCAGCCTCGCCAAGACGAACCGCCTGCTCATCGTCGACGAGGACGTCCCCGGCGGGGCTTCCGCCTACATCCTCGACGGCATCATGAAGCAAGGAGCGTTCAAGCATTTGGACAGCGAGCCCACCGTCCTCAGCGCCCAGCCCCACCTTCCGCCCTACGGTTCAGACGGCGACTACTTCAGCAAGCCGAGCGTCGAAGACATTTACGAAACGGCCTGGCGCATGCTGCACGAAGCGGAGCCCCAGCGCTTTCCCGCCCTGTGATGCAAGAGGAACACTTCGAATTGCGCACCGAGTTCATCGACTTGTTGCAGCTGCTCAAGGCCACGGGCAACGCCGCCACCGGTGGTGAAGCGAAGCAGGCCGTGGAGGAGGGCCTCGTGACCGTGAACGGCGAGCCCGAAGACCGCAAGCGCCGCAAGCTGCGCGCCGGTGACGTGGTGGAGTTGGCGGGCCAAATCCGCATCACCCTGCACGCGGCCGTGTAAAAAATACAAGCCCGAATCGGCCTGCGTTTGGTCATTTTTCGTGTTATTTGGGAGTTGGAATCAACCCCATTTGCATGAGAACTCTACTGTTGGCCCTCGGCCTGGTGCTCGCTTGGAGCGCCTCGGCCCAAGTGACGTTGCGCGGACGCGTGTTGGATGCGGACCTCGGGGATCCGGTGTTTTCCGCGAACGTGGTGGTGAAGGGCACAACGACCGGGGTGACCACGGATTTCGATGGCCAGTTCCTGATCCAAGTGCCGTCGTTGCCCACGACCTTGCAGGTGAGTTTCATCGGGTACATGACCCAAGAGTTGGTGGTGAATGAGCCTTCGAATCGCTTGGAAATCAAGTTGCCCTCGGACCAAATCCTCATCGACGCCGCCGAGGTGGTGGGCTCGCGCATTTCCGAAAAACAAAAGCAGGCGCCGTTGACGGTCGAGACGATGGATGTTTTGGCCATCCGCGAAGCGCCTTCAGGCAACTTCTACGAGGGCCTCGGCAACCTGAAAGGCGTGGACGTGACCAGTGCGAGCTTGGGCTTCAAGATCATCAACACGCGCGGATTCAATTCGACGTCGCCCGTGCGCTCGCTGCAACTCATCGACGGGGTGGACAACCAGAGCCCCGGCCTGAATTTCTCGCTGGGCAATTTCCTCGGGGCGTCGGATTTGGACGTGATGAGCGTGGACATCGTTGCTGGCGCGTCGTCGGCTTTTTACGGTCCGGGCGCGTTCAACGGTGTGGTGAGCATGCGGACCAAATCCCCGTTCCGCTTCCCCGGCGTTTCCTTCTCCCTCAAGGCCGGCGAGCGCGAACTCAACGAATTCGCCCTGCGCTACGCGGACTACACCACGAACGAAGACGGCGATCCGGTGCTGGGATTCAAATTGAATGCGTTTCGGTTCACCGCGCAGGATTGGGAAGCCACGAACTACAATCCCGTGGACGCCTCGGGAGTCGACCCCTCGAATGCAGGCCGCTTCGATGCCGTGAACATCTATGGCGACGAGTACCGCCCGGTGTTCGACTACTCCGGGGACAACTCGCAGAACGCCCGGGGGCTGGGCAGCGTGTTCCGGACGGGTTATCGTGAATCGGATTTGGTGGATTACGGGACCGAGAACACGAAGTTGGGGGCGACGGTGACGCTGCGGCTGCAGCCTGACCGGACGTACGAATCGCCGGAGCTGGAGTACGGGTTCAGTTCGGGGTTTGGCACGACGGTTTATCAAGGCGACAACCGCTTCAGCCTGCGCGACATCGAGTTTTATCAGCACAAGTTGGAGGTGCGCCAAACCGACCAATGGTTCGTCCGCGCCTACCGCACGAGCGAAGACGCGGGAAACAGCTACGATCCCTACGCCACGGCGCTCCGGTTGCAGGAGGAGACCCGGAGCGACTACCAGTGGTCAAAGGTCTACTACCGGTATTGGGTGGACAGCATCGTGCCGGGCATCAACCAAACCTGGCCGGCGTTGGAGCAGGTCGGGGTGGACCCAGACTTCGGTTTCCCCATCTTCGGCTATCCCGATGGGGCCATCGATGATTGGTATGCGACCAATGCGGACAGTTTGGCGTTGTGGCACGGTCAGGTGCAAGATTGGACCAACAACGGTTACGCCGGGCTCAACGACGTCGCCTCCAATCCCCTCGGGCACTTGCAACCCGGTACGCCGGAATTCGAGGAGGCGTTCAATCGCTTGATTCAAGGCAAGAACAACGAAGAAGAGCAGGGGACGCGGTTCTTTGACCAGTCGAGTTTGGTCCACGTCCACGGAGAGTACACGTTCAAGCCTGAATTCGTGGAAGAATGGCGCGTGGGAGCCAATTTCCGTCGCTACTCGCCCAACAGCGACGGCACCATTTTCTCGGACACCGCCGGTCGGGTCATCACGAACCAGGAAGTCGGGATGTACACAGGGTTGAAGCGCCGCTTTTTGGAGGACAAACTCATCGCGACCGCGACCATTCGAGCGGACAAGAACCAAAACTTCAACTGGGTCGTCTCACCCGCGGCGTCCTTGGTCTACTCCCCGACGGAATCGGATTACTTGCGGTTGTCGTTCAGTTCCGCACTGCGCAACCCGACGCTCGCGGACCAGTACCTCTTCCTCGATGTGGGGCCTGCAACCCTCGTCGGGAACTTGGATGGGGCGACGGATTTGGTGACGCTTTCGAGCTTCGTGGACTACCGCAACAGCATCAGCTCGGCCAATGGGCTTCCGTTTGGCAATTTGGACACGCTCGATTACTTCGACATCGCACCGTTGCGGCCGGAGCAGGTGCGCACGTTCGAAGTGGGGTACCGAACGACCCTGGGCGAGCGGCTGTACGTCGACGCAGGGTATTATTTCAGCCGGTACAACCACTTCATCGGGTACAACATCGGATTGGATGTGTTGTTCGAAAATCCGGATTTTGACCAGTCCATCACCGGGGTGGATGTCTACCGCTATGCCGCGAATTCCCTGAACGAGGTCCTCACGCAAGGCTTCAGCATCGGGGTGAACACCTACATCGGTGATCACTACATGCTCGCGGGAAACTACAGCTGGAATCAGCTCCTGAAAAGTGCAGAAGACGACCCCATCATCCCGGCATTCAACACCCCGGAGCACAAGTACAACCTTTCCTTCAGTGGCCGGGATTTGAGTTTCCGAGATTGGGGCGTTTGGGGATTCGGAGTCAACTACAAATGGGTGCAAGGGTTCTTGTTTGAAGGCTCGCCGCAGTTCACGGGCTTCGTGCCCACATACGATTTGCTGGATGCCCAGGTGAACCTTCGGGTGGACAAATGGAACACCACCTTCAAATTCGGCGGATCCAACCTGCTTGAAAACATCCACATCGAAACGTACGGAGGACCCTATGTGGGGCGCATGGCTTACGCGAGCCTGATTTTCGATTTGAATCACCGGGAATGAACTCCTGCTCAAATGCGTTCGTCGGGAAAAAAGTGTGATTAGTACACTCAATTCGAGTTTTTTTCGTACTTTGAGGCTCAAACTTATGTTGAGCCAAACCGCTGAATCCAAATCGCATGAATAGGTTCTTACTCGCCGCCGCAGCCTTCACCTTCGGGTCGTCCGCGGTATTTGCGCAAACGCGCTACCTCGATCCCATCTTCGATGAAGTGAATGTCACTTCTGACGTTGTCTATGGGTCCAACATCACCGTTTTACCGGCCATGCAAGGCGCGCCTCCCATGGAGCAGCCGTTGCTGTTGGACATCTATGAGCCCGCGGGGGACACGGAGACGGATCGGCCCGTTTTGTTGTATTTCCATACGGGCAACTTCTTGCCCCCCTTCATCAACGGCAGCCCGCTCGGGACGAAATCGGACAACACCGCCGTTGAGATTTGCACGCGCTATGCCCAAAAGGGATACGTGGTGGCTTCGGTGGATTACCGACTCGGTTGGAACCCGCTCGCAGGAACCCAAGAGGAGCGGTCCATTCAGCTCATTCAAGCGGCTTACCGCGGCGTGCAAGACAGCCGCACGGCCGTGCGTTTTTTCCGCAAGACGGAAGCAGAAGACGGTGATCCATACGGCATCGACGGCTCCAAAATCGGCATGATCGGAGAAGGTACGGGAGGCTACATCACCTTGGCTTCTGCGACGATTTCGGACTACAACGACATCATTTTGGATGACGGCGGTGCCCCCATTACGAAGTTTTGGTACAACAGTGGTGCGAATTACATCCCGATGGTCATCGAGACCATCCACGGCAATCCGGACGCGACGATCAACACCTTCGCTCCCGATGGCGTGACCCAGCTGTGCGTAGCGAACCACGTGGAGTACAGTTCAGACTTCAGTTTTCAAATGAACATGGGCGGTGCGCTCGGTGATTTGAATTGGTTGGATGAAGGGGACATGCCGATGGTTTCCTTCCAGACGCCCTACGATCCGTTCGCTCCTTACGAAACCTCGGTCCTCATCGTTCCGACGACGCAAGAACCGGTAATTGAAGTTTCGGGTGCATACGATGTTCACCAAGAGATCAACGGCTACGCCACGAACAACAACGAGGTGTTCGCAGCCTTCGGGTTTGACGACCCGGCAGCTCCGGCGAACATGGGCTGGGATGGTTTGTTCCCGGTGTTGAACCAGCTCGACGCCAACGGCAATCCGACCGAGCCGTTTGACAGCGCTCCTTGGCAGTGGTGGGATTACGCTGCCGCTGCGGCCATCGACCCGACGGTCGCTGCGACGCAATTGAGCTTGAATCCGACCATGAGCGAGTCAGAAGCCATGGGATGGATTGACCAAATCGACGATTACAACACCCCTCGCATGGGCGTGGCCATGGGCTTGCTCAACGAGAATTCGTTCGAGGACCAAACCCGCTACATGGATGAAGTCTTCGATGAGGTCGTTGTGACTTCGGGCGTGGTATACGGACAGAACATTTCGGTGTTGCCTGCTTTGCAAGGTGCTCCTCCTGCTCCGCAGAACCTCTTGATGGACATCTACGAGCCGGCAGGCGATACCGAAACTGAGCGTCCCCTGATTCTGTACTTCCACACCGGTAACTTCTTGCCTCAGTTCTTGAACGGCAGCCCGCTCGGAACCCGCACCGACAGCGCTGCAGTCGAGATCTGCTCGCGGTTCGCTCGGATGGGTTACGTCGTCGCTTCAGTGGATTATCGTTTGGGCTGGAATCCGCTGGCTTCGACTCAGCAGGAGCGCTCCATTCAATTGATCCAAGCGGCTTACCGCGGGGTTCAGGACAGCCGGACGGCAGTGCGTTACTTCCGCATGACCGCTGCTGAGGAAGGCAACCCATGGGGCATTGACGAATCGCGCATCGCGATGTTCGGTGAAGGAACGGGAGGCTACATCACCTTGGCATCGGCCACCATTGAGGACTACAACGACATCATCCTGGATGACATGGGGTCTCCGATCACCAAGTTTTGGTACGACAATGGCGGCAACTTCATTCCGATGGTCATCGAGACCATTCACGGAAATCCCGACGCGACTACGGACACGTACGCTCCAGACGGCGTGACGCAGTTGTGCATGGCGAATCACGTGGGCTACAGCTCGGAGTTCTCCTTCCAAATGAACATGGGCGGTGCGCTCGGTGATTTGAACTGGCTCGATGAGGGCGACATTCCGATGGTTTCGTTCCAAACCCCGCACGACCCGTTTGCTCCTTATGAGACCTCAGTGCTCGTGGTGCCGACGACGAACGAACCGGTGATTGAAGTTTCGGGTGCCCATGACATCCACGAAGAAATCAACGGTTACGCCACGAACAACAACGCGGTATTTGCGGAAATTGGCCTTCCGGACCCTGCATCGGACAACAACAACGGATGGGATGGTTTGTACCCCGTTTTCAACAACTACGTAGGCGGCGTGCCTACGGAGCCTTTTGACAGCTCGCCTTGGCAGTGGTGGGATTACGAGACCATTGCAGCCGTGGATGCGGAAATGGCTTCAACGCAGTTGACTTTGAACCCCACGATGGGTCCGGACGAAGCGAACTTCTGGATTGACATCATCCAGGACTACACAGCACCGCGTTTGGCGGCGTCCTGGGAGCTGGTCGAACTCGGCCCCGGTTGCACCGATGATGCGGCCTGCAACTACAACTCCCTCGCCACCACAGACGACGGTTCTTGTGAATACGCGGAAGAAGGATTTGACTGCGACGGGAACGCCACGGCCATCCCCGGTTGCACGGATCCGATTGCCTGCAACTACGACGGGGCTGCAAACGAAAACGATGGTTCTTGCGATTACTTGGACACGACGCTCCCAACTGGCGCGGATGCTCCTTGGTTGGTCGGTTTGACCTTGACGGGCACGCCGTATGAGTCGTTGGGTGCAGCATGCGAATCAGCAGGCACGGTGAACCCGAACATCGCGGTGAACGGGGTGATCATGGGCGACGGCACCGGGGGCAACCTCGGGTTGAGCAACGTTTCGGATCCCACGGGCTTGCTCGGTGAGTTGGTTGCAGTGGCGAGCGTAACGGCATTCGGCATTTGCGGCGATAACATTGCGGTCAGCATTGCAGGCCAAATGGTGTTCCTCGTGGAGCAAGACGGCTACTGGATTTCACCCATCGCGGTCAGCAACGGCCAGTACCTCTGGGTCGCACCGATGGGCAATTTCGCCATCGGTTGCGCCGATCCGGGCGCTTGCAACTTCACGTCACCTTGCGACCTGAGCTTGGCATGCGCTTATCCCGATGCGGATGAAGACGGGGTATTAGATTGCAATGAAATCGTTGGATGCCAGGACCAAGCGGCGGACAACTACAACGCGAACGCTACGGATCCAGGCAACTGCCTGTACAACGGTTGCACGGACATGGACGCCCTGAACTTCGATGAAGGGGCGAACGTGGACGATGGTTCTTGCACGTACTTGGTGGCCTTCCGGGTCAACATGTCTCAAGAAGCAGTCAGCCCGAACGGCGTGCACTTGGCGGGCGGTTTCCAAGGTTGGGATCCCAGCACGTTGGCCATGGCACCCATTGGATTTGGCATCTACGAGGTGCAGGTCCAGCTCCAGGCGGGAACGTATGAGTACAAGTACGTCAATGGAAACGAGTGGGGCGCGGACGAATCCGTTTCGCCGTGTGGCAATGGCGGCAACCGCGTGATCGAAGTTCCTTCCGTTTTGACGACGGTCGGTCCCTGCTTCGGCAGCTGCGATCCGTGCGTGGGCTGCTCCAACCCCATGTTCGTGGAGTACAATCCGTTCTTCGGTGGCAACGACGCCGATTGCGTGACGCCCATCGTGATGGGTTGCACGTACGAGAACGCGACGAACTACAACGCACAAGCGAACACCGATGATGGTTCGTGTGTCATCGAGGCCGGCAGCGCTTGCCCGGGCGACCTGAACAACGATGGAGCAGTGGGAACCAACGACTTGCTGGCCTTCTTGGCAAGCTTCGGTCTCGTCTGCGACTGATTGATTTGAATTCAAAAAAGGCCGCCTCGTTCGAGGCGGCCTTTTTTTTGGCATGGTTTTCGGGATGCCCCTCCCCGAGAAAGCACACTGGGCCTCAAGTCCAAACAAATCTGAAAATCGAAACACCATGCGCACAACTCCCGTAAACTCCGTATCTTTCGAAAACAATCAATCAGCTCAACAGAACCAAAACACCATGAAAAAGTTCTTGACGGCCCTGGTCTTGGGCCTCGGTTTCTTCACCTTCGTTCAAGCCCAAGAAGTAGCGAACGGTCCCCTCATCTCATTGGATAAAGAAGTGCACGACTACGGCACCATCCAGCAGAACGATGACGGAGCATGCGTCTTCACGGTGACCAATTCGGGTACGGAGCCCCTGATCATTTCGCGTTGCAAAGGTTCTTGTGGTTGCACGGTGCCGAAGTGCGACACCGACCCGATCATGCCCGGCAACACATCGGAAATCACGGTTCGCTACGACACGAAGCGCATCGGCCCGATCAACAAGTCCGTGACCATCACATCCAATGCGGCAAACGAACCGACGAAGGTCATCCGCATCAAAGGAAAGGTCGAAGCAGCCGATGCGGGCGCCGGCGCTCCGGTAAAGTCCACCTCTGCAGGAGCCCCTACGAACAAAGAATAAGACAGCGTTTGCACGCTGATGTGAAAGCACCGCTCCCGAAATGGAGCGGTGCTTTTTTTGGTGCCACTAAATGTGCGATTTTTGCACACCTTCAAAGACCCCAATGATGGAACTCCCGAAAACCTACAACCCTGCAGAGGCGGAATCGAAGTGGTACAGCTTTTGGCTCGAACATGGATTTTTCAAGTCCGTTCCCGACGAGCGCGAGCCGTACACCGTGGTCATTCCTCCGCCCAACGTAACGGGCGTGTTGCACATGGGGCACATGTTGAACAACACGATTCAGGACGTGCTCGTGCGCCGCGCGCGCATGCAGGGCAAGAACGCCTGCTGGGTTCCCGGGACGGATCACGCTTCCATCGCAACGGAAGCGAAGGTGGTGCAGCGACTGCGCAAGGAGGGCATTAAGAAGAGCGATTTGAGCCGCGACGCATTCATGGAGCACGCTTGGGCGTGGACCCACGAGCACGGCGGCATCATCCTCGAGCAGCTCAAGAAGTTGGGGGCGAGCTGCGATTGGGACCGCACGCGGTTCACGATGGACGAAAAGTACTATGAAGGAGTCGTGGACACGTTCATCGATTTGCACAAGAAGGGGCTGATTTACCGCGGCGTGCGCATGGTGAACTGGGATCCAGTGGCGCTCACGGCGTTGAGCGATGAGGAAGTCATTCACAAGGAGGAGCAAGGCCAAATCTACCACCTGCGCTACGAGGTCGAAGGCGGAGGGGACCTCGTCATCGCCACCACACGACCCGAAACCATCCTCGGCGACACCGCCATCTGCGTCCATCCCGATGACGAGCGTTTCACCCACCTCCACGGCAAGCGCGCCCAGGTGCCGATTTGCGACCGGTGGGTCCCCATCATCCAGGACGAATACGTCGACCGCGAATTTGGAACGGGTTGCCTCAAGGTCACCCCCGCCCACGACGTGAACGACTACGAACTCGGCAAGACCCACGACCTCGAGACCATTGACATCCTCAACGCCGATGGCACGCTCAACGAGCACGGTGGCGCGTATGCGGGCATGGACCGGTTTGCGGTACGCAAGGCCATCGTCAAGGACCTCGAATCGGCGGGGCACCTCGTCAAAGTCGAGCCGCACACGAACAAAGTCGGGCGATCCGAGCGCACCGATGCGGTCATTGAACCCCGGCTCTCGTTGCAGTGGTTCATGTCGATGTCGGAGATTTCGAAACCGGCTTTGGCCCACGTCATGGACGACACCATTCGGTTCTTCCCGCCGAAGTTCAAGAACTCCTACCGGAACTGGATGGAGCAAATCAAGGACTGGTGCATCAGCCGCCAACTCTGGTGGGGACACCGCATTCCGGCTTGGTATTTCGGAGAAGGGGACGACGATTACGTGGTGGCGAAAACGGCTGAAGAGGCCCTCGTGGCCGCCCGGGCGAAGAGCGGCAATGCCGGGTTGGGCTTGGACGATGTGCGGCAGGACGAGGACGTCATGGACACGTGGTTCAGCAGCTGGCTTTGGCCCATCCAGGTGTTCGACGGCCTCTACAGCGAGGAGGAGGTCAGCTACTACTACCCCACGGCGGACCTCGTGACGGCGCCGGAGATCATGTTCTTTTGGGTGGCGCGGATGATCATCGCGGGCTACGAGTACCGCAACGCGCCTCCGTTCAAGAACGTTTACTACACCGGCATCGTGCGCGACAAGCAAGGTCGGAAGATGTCGAAGAGCCTCGGCAACAGCCCGGACCCCATCGAACTGATGGAGCAATTCGGAGCCGACGGCGTGCGGGTGGGCATGTTGCTGACCTCGCCCGCGGGCAACGACCTGCCGTTCGACGACAAGTTGTGCGAACAAGGGCGGAATTTCTCGAACAAGATTTGGAACGCGTTCCGGTTGGTCAACGGGTGGGAGGTGTCGGATGACGCGCCTCAACCCGAGGCCGCTGCGCTTGCGATTCGGTGGATGCGGAGCCGGTTGAATGCGGCGATCGGTGAATTGGAAGGCCTGTTCGCTGAGTTTCGGTTGAGCGAGGCGTTGATGACCACCTACCGGCTCGTTTGGGATGATTTCTGCAGCTGGACGTTGGAGTTGGTGAAGCCGCCATTTGGCCAGCCCATCGACGCGACCACGCGCAAGGAGACGGTGGCGCTGTTCGAAGACCTCCTGAAGTTGCTGCACCCCTTCATGCCCTTCCTGACGGAGGAATTGTGGCACTGGATGGGAGAGCGCAAAGGGCCCGAGGACGCCATCGTGGTGGCGCCTTGGCCGGTTGCGGGAACCGTGGATTCCGCCTTGCTCGCGGACTTTGAAGTGTTCAAGCAAATTGTCTCCGAAGTGCGGACCATTCGAAAGGAAAACCAAGTTCCGAACAAGGAGCAACTGACGCTGCATCACATGGCTGGAGCGGGGTACCCTGCGTACCTCGAGCCGGGCGTCATGCACCTGTGCAATTTGGAGTCGGTGACCGCGGTGACGGAGAAAGTGCCGAACAGCTTCGGATTCTTGGTCGGAACCCATGCGTTTTACCTGCCGTTCGGTGCGAACGTGGACGTGGAAGCGGAAAAGGCCAAACTCCACAAGGAGCTCGACTACATCCGCGGATTCCGCAAAGGCGTGGAGGGCAAGTTGTCGAATGAGCGATTTGTCCAAAACGCTCCCGAGCAAGTCGTTGACCTCGAGCGCAAGAAATTGGCGGACGCGGACGCGAAAATCGCAGCCATCGAAGCCAAACTCGCGGAGTTCAGCTGATGCGAACAATGCCGGGCGGGACGCTGTTCTACCGGCATGGGATGGTTTAAACGAGACCCCGCTAAGCGGCTTCGGAAGGAGCACGCTCGGCTGTTGGAAGAAGCGCACCGCTTGAGCACGATCGATCGGGCTAAATCGGACGCCTGCATCGCCGAGGCAGCCAAGGTGGAACAGCAATTGGTGGACCTTCAAAACGGCGCGTCATGAAGGTGGCGATCATCGGGGATTCCCGAGGCATCGGCGCCGCCCTGCGCGAACAATTGCTCGCGTCGGGTGCGGAGGTCGTCGGCGTTTCGCGGACCGGAGTCCAGCGACCAGCGGACGCCCATTCCAGCAAGTACCAAAGCCTCGTTTTCGACGCCGTGGCGCATCCGTGCGACCTCAGTGGGTTTGCTACGCAGTTGGACGGTTTGGTCTACTGCCCGGGCAGCATTTCACTCAAACCGCTCCGCGGATTGAAGCGGGAGCAATTCCTGAGTGACTTGGAAGTGAATTACCTCGGGGCTGTTCAAACCCTTCAGGCCAACCACAAGCTGTTGCAAGCGGCAGGAAACGCCTCGGTGGTGCTCTTCAGCACGGTGGCAGTGGGAACCGGCATGCCCTATCACGCGTCCATCGCGGGAGCGAAGGGCGCGGTAGAAGGCCTGACCCGCACGTTGGCGGCCGAGTGGGCTCCCGCCATCCGCGTCAACGCCATCGCACCGTCTTTGACCGACACGTCGCTGGCCGAACCCTTGCTGAACTCCGAGGCCAAGCGCACGGCCGCCGCAGAACGGCACCCGGCCGGTCGCATTGCATCTGCAGAGGAAGTCGCTTCTCTGGCGGCGTGGTTGCTCACCCCGGCATCTGCCAGCATGACGGGCCAGGTTTTGGCCGTGGACGGCGGCATGTCGCGCGTTCGGAAATGAAGGACCTGACCTTCGACTGGGAGGCGCTCAGTGGAATGGAGCGGAACCGCCGGGCGCAGCTCGTGAATTCGATCAGCGGGGTCAAACCCGCGAACCTCCTCGGCACCGAAGGACCGGACGGCACGCCGAATTGCGCCATCATCAGTTCCGTAGTCCACCTCGGTTCCGACCCCGCGCTCCTCGGTCACGTCATGCGGCCGCCGGTCGCGCGGGAGCGGGGCAGCCACAGCTACCACAACCTCAAAGAAACGGGACAGTACACCTTGAACCACGTTTCCACCGCTTGGTACCAGCGTGCGCACCAAACCTCCGCGCGCTACCCAGACGGCACAAGCGAGTTCGAGGCGGTGGGATTGACCCCGCTGTTCCGATGTGGGTTCGACGCGCCGGCGGTCGCGGAATCGCCAGTCCGCATGGGGCTTGAATTTCAGGAGGAGCTCGCGTTGCCGAACGGCTGCAAGTTCATCATCGGCGCGCTGCGCTGGGTGGAGTTCGCCGAGGAGCTGTGGGCCGAGGATGGCGCGGTGGATTTGGCGCGCGCGGAGGTCGCGGCCATCACGGGTTTGGACGGGTACCATGGGCTGCGGCCGATTGCGCGTTTGTCCTATGCCAAACCCGACCAGCCCCTCGCCGAAAGCCCCGATTTCCAACGCGCACCAACTGCGCCGAAACAGCCGTAAATTCGCTGCATGTCGACGCCGCAACCTTTGCAAGACGTGAACGGCCGGACGCTGCTCCACCACGAGATCATCGCGCAGCAGCCCGATGCCCCGTGGCTCGTGTTCGTCCACGGCGCAGGCGGCTCCATCCGCACGTGGAAGTTCCAAATCGATGCGTTCGCGGCCCATTATCGGCTGCTCCTCATCGACTTGCGCGACCACGGCTATTCAAAGGACATCCTGCCGGAATACCCGGCCTACGATTTCGACATCGTGGCGGAGGACGTGCTGCACCTGGTTGACCACCTCGGCATCAACAAGGCGCATTTCGTAAGCCTCAGCATCGGGAGTGTCATCCTGCAAAAGATCGACATCGAACGGCCCGAACTCATCGATCGCATGGTCATGGCCGGGGCAATTTTCGATGGCAGCAGGGCGATGCACCTGTTCGTGCACGCGGGCAAGGCGTTGAATTACGTGTTGCCGTACCAGGCGTTGTACTGGTTGTTCAGCTTCATCGTCTTGCCGCGGAAGAATCACCGCCTGAGTCGTTACATCTTCCGTCGCCAGAGCCGCCGGTTGAGCCAGCGCGAATTCTTGAAGTGGGTGGAGCTGTACAAACCGTTCTTCAAGTTGGTTGCGCAGTACGTGAACCGACCAGTGGAGAAGAAGGGGCTTGTGGTGATGGGGGATCAGGACCACATTTTTTTCCGGGCGGCAGAGCGGTTTGCGCGGATTCAGCGGAACATGCGGCTGGCGGTCATCGAGAACTGCGGTCACGTGTGCAGCATTGAAGCGCCGGAACTGTTCAATGATTTGGTCTTGAAATTCTTGAGCGATCAGGAAGTGCCGGATGTGGTGACCGCGACGCCGGTGCCTCAGGATTGGGCGGAGCTGAAGGCCCTGAAAGGGTAAAAGCGGCCTTCCCCGGAGGGAAAGCCGCTTGAATTCACAGCGTGGTGAACGAAACTTCTGGTCCGTATTGCGTGCCAATGGCATTCGTTGCGAAGGCGCGCACGAAGTAGGTGGTCCCTCCCGTGAGCCCCGAAGCCGAAGCGCTGAAGGTGCCCATTCCCGTTGACGTCGAAACCACGGTGTCGGCAGTGGTGGGCGTACCCGCGGTGTTCAGGACGAAGCCCTGCGAAGTGATGGACTGGCCGCCGTGCGAGCCCACAATCCCGTGGAGGTCGGCCGCATCCGCAGCGAGGTTGTCCGCGGCAAGGGTGTTGACGATGGGAGCGGAGCCCGCGTTGGCTGCGGTGCTTTTTCCCGCGGTGGTCAGGGCGGTGGATTGGGCGAGGTTTCCGTAGCGGTCTACGGTTTGGCCTGCGTCCAACGTCGTGCCGCCAAACGGGGTCACGAAGCGGACGTCCACCACTTCCTCCACGCTCCCCGCGTCGCTCAGGTTCGTGATGTTGCTGACCAAGGTCGCCCGTGCATCCACCACCACCGGAATGTTCGAATGCTTCGAACTCGAATTCAACTGGAAATCGCCGGTCAGCCGCTCCGCCCAATTCAGCAACAGCGCATCGTAATGGTGCACGCTCAGCTGCACGTTGGTCATGAAATTGCGGCTGTATGCGGCGGGGTTGATGGGCCAAGCCGACAAGTCCTGGTCGAACGACTGCGCACCATGCAAGAAATCCGTGAATTGGGTCACGTTGCTCACGTCCCACGCACCCAAGGGTTGGTTGAACGCGATGTCGTTCTTGAACAGGCTCGACATGTTGGTCACGTTCGATACATTCCAGCTGTTGAGCGGTTGATTGAACGAGGGGGCGTTGAAAAACGTGCCTTGCAGGTCCGTCACGTTCGAAACGTCCCAGCTGTCCACGGATTGGTTGAAGCTCGACGCGTAATAGAACATGTAGGCGAGGTTCGTGGCGTTGCTCATGTCCCATTGAGCTAGCGGTTGGTTGAAAGACGCCGCTCCTCGGAAGACATTGGAGAAGTTGGACACGCCGCTCACGTCGAGAAGGGTGAGCGCGCCATTGAATGCACTCGCACTTTCGAATAGGGAGACCATGGAAGTGAGGTTGGGCGTGTTCCACGTCCCGAGGTCTTGGTTGAACGCGGAGGCTTCTTTGAAGCAATTGGCCAAATCCGTCGCCGCCCCCATCTCCCACGCACTGAGGGGCTGGTTGAAGCTCGAGGCGGTCATGAAGGTGGCATTGAAATTGGTCACGTGGCTGACGTCCCAACCGGCGAGGGGTTGGTTGAATGCGCTCGCCCCCCTGAACATGGATTGCAACGTGGTGGCGGCGCTCATGTCCCAGGATCCGATGGGCTGATTGAAGGCCTGAGCGTTCTGGAACATGCTCGTGAACGCCGTCACGTTGTTCACCTCCCAGCCGGAGAGGTCTTGATTGAACGCCACCGCGTTGTTGAACATGTTGGACAAGTCCGTCTTACCCAACATGTTCCAGCCTCCGATGGGTTGATTGAACGCTCGTGCGTTGTTGAATAGGTTCACCACAGTGGTCACCCCGCTGACCTCCCATCCATTGATGTCTTGATTGAACGCGTGGGCATTTTGAAACATGCCTTGCATGGACGTGAGGCTCAAGGTATTCCAAGATCCAATGGGGGAGTTGAAGGCGTATGCCTGATCAAACATGTTGCCCATGTTCGTCACGTTTTCAACGTTCCAAGTGCTCAAGTCGCCGTTAAAGGCCGTGGCCTGATAAAACATGTGCGACATGTCGGTAACGTGGCCGACCTCCCAAGCGCTGAAGTCGACGTCGGCGAGGCCGTAGGCGTTGCGAAAGGCTTGGTTGAAATTCGAGGCCGTCGCGGCGAAGATGGGGGCGTCCGCGGCAGTGAATTCGCACTGTTGCGCGTTGTAAAACGCGGCATGGAACGAAGACCACTCGCCGGTTCCCCATTGCTTGACTTCGGTTAGCAGTTGCGCGCCGGAGAAGTTGTTGACCTGGAAGTAGCCGAAGTCGGAAGGGGAGCTGGCGTCGCAGGAAACCGCCACATCGTAAGTGCCGGCGGCGGCGTAGGCATGGGTGGGGTCTAAGCCGGTGAAGGTTTCCACCGTGCCGTCGCCCCAATCGATGGTCACGTTGGTGGCGTTTTTTTGTGGCAAGGTCAAGGTGGTGGGGGCCGTCAACGTCCATTCGGTGATCATCGGGGACGTGTTTTGGCCCCACGAGAGCAGGCTGCAGACCAACCCGATGCCGAGCAAGCCCAGTCGCAGGAGGTGTCGCTCAGTACGCATAGAAGAACTGGATGCGGTCGCCAGCCTCGAGGCCGGCGTTTCCATTGTTAGCGGGCAAGTAAGTGACTTCGGTGGCGCTGACGGTGTAGGCCAAACCGCTCAGCAGGATGCCATTTCGGTACATGCGCACCACGGACGTGGCGGCGGGTGTTTGGCTGAGCGTGAACGCGGTGGTGCCGTTGCTGGAGACGGTCACTTCTTGGAGGATTTCTTGCGTGGCCGATCCCGCGCTGCCCACAGCGGCGTCGACGTAGGCGGTGGTGGCGAGCTTCGTCGAATTGTCGGCGGCGGCTTGCGTGACTGCCGTCGTTCCGGTGGGGAGGCTGGGCGTGCCGGTGAAGGTCGGGCTTGCGAGCGGTGCCTTGAGGTCGAGCGCGGATTGGGTTGCGGACGACACGGGCTTGTCGGCATCGGCGGTGTTGTCGACGTTGCCGAGGCCGACCATGGAAGCGGAGATGCCGGAGACGGTGCCGGAGAAGGTCGGGCTTGCGAGCGGCGCCTTGAGGTCGAGCGCGGATTGGGTTGCGGACGACACGGGCTTGTCGGCATCGGCGGTGTTGTCGACGTTGCCGAGGCCGACCATGGTGGCGGAGATGCCGGATACGGTGCCGGTGAAGGTCGGGCTTGCG
>JAUICJ010000050.1 GCA_030427925.1 Bacteroidia bacterium
GTCGGTTGAAGGCGTACGAGGTGCGGGGGGTACGAGAGGCGGGGTGCGATGAAGCGGGCCGGGGGTGCTTAGCGGGACCGGTGGTGGCGGGCGCGGTGGTGCTTGGGGATCGGTTGGCGCGGGTTTTGGTCCGAGAAGGGCTGCTGAATGACAGCAAAAAGCTGACGGCCCAACGGCGCAGCCTCCTGCGCGCCCGCATCGAAGCGGAGGCCGAATCTTGGTGTGTGGCCTTCGTGACCCCTGAAGAAATCGACGCCATCAACATCCTGCAAGCCTCGTTTCTTGCCATGCGAAGGGCGGTCAAGGGCCTGGGCACTCCACCCGATCGGCTCCTCATCGACGGAAATCGGTTCGTGAGCGAGCCGGGCTTTCCTCCACACGCGTGCCACATCAAAGGCGACGGGCGTTTTGCGTCCATCGCGGCGGCCAGCATCCTCGCGAAGACGCACCGGGACGCGTTCATGCGCACGGCAAACGAGCAATTCCCGGGGTACCACTGGGACCAAAATGCAGGCTATCCAACCGCCGCTCACCGAGCAGCCATTCGGGAGTTGGGGGCCACTGCACTTCACCGCCAGTCCTTCCGATTGCTCCCTGAGCAGTTATCACTGTTCGACCGATAGTGGATATTCCGCGATATTCGCCGATGTTATCGTTTGGTTAATCCCTTGATAACGTGATTCGGGTCTGTTTTGTGGCGGCGGAAAAATCCCTAATTTGCGGCTCATTTGAATAACCAAAACACCGCCCTATGAAGTTTTTAAATTGGATGTTCGGTGCGTTGTTCGTGGCTTCTGCTGCGATTTCGTCCGCGCAATGCGACCTGTTCATCTCCGAGTATGGAGAAGGGTCCGGGAACAACAAGTGGATTGAGCTCTACAACCCGACCAGCGGGGACCTGGATTTGAGCTTGTACCAAGTTCACCTTTTCTCGAACAGTTCTGCTACAGCGACCAATACCTTGGCCCTGTCTGGAACCCTCGCAGCCGGTGCCGTATACACCATCACGAATTCGGGTGCAGTTGCTGATGTGGCGGCATTTTCGGACGCGACGTCGTCCGTTACCAATTTCAATGGTGATGACGCCTTTGCGTTGCTTGATGCTGAAGGAAACCTGATCGACGTGTTCGGGGAAATCGGAGGAGTGGATCCAGGGGCTGGCTGGGAGGCCGGTGGCGTGAGCGGCGCAACAGCAAACCATACGATGGTGCGCGTTTCGTCGGTGACCAACGGCAACACGGATTGGGCCGCCTCATTCGCGAACGAATGGGAAGTGTACGCGTCGAACGACTTTTCGTTCCTCGGTGGGCACACCTTCACAGGCGTCTGTGGAGCAGCGATCGAAGGTTGCACCAACGAAAATGCAACGAACTACAACCCTGCAGCCAACGTGGACGACGATTCGTGCTTGTTCGACAACGCATGCAACGTCGACGGCATCGTGGTTCAAGCCACGTCCATGCTGACGTTCGAGCCAGCGAACCTGAGCATCGAGCCGGGCACGGTGGTGGTTTTCGAAAACATCGGAGGTACGCACAACGCCAACTTTGACATCAGCACCGTTTCAGGTGAATCCTTCGGCAACCCGGTCGCCTTCAGCTTCGACCCGGTGACCAGCGACGGCACGTCAGCTGCTTGCATCGGTTCGCACACGTTCGATGTCCCAGGCGTTTACACCTACGATTGCTCCGTGGGCAGCCATGCGGCAAGCGGCATGGTGGGCACCATCACGGTAGGAACAGGCGGATGCACCAACGCAGCGTCCGCGAACTACAACCAAGCGGCCGATTACGATGACGGTTCTTGCCTCGAAGTGGTCAACACCCCCATTGCCACCATCCAAGAAGGCCAATTGACGGACGCTTACACCGGCCAAACCCTCGTTACGACAGGCATCGTCACCGGCGTTTACGGTTCGCTCGCTTCGATCCAAGACGGCCAAGGCCCTTACTCCGGCATTTGGATGTTCGGTTCCAACGTCAACTTGACGGTGGGCGATGAGGTCGAAATCACGGCGGTGGTTGCGGAATACTTCGGCCTGACGCAATTGAACAGCCCGTCGGTGGTCATCCTGTCTCAAGGCAATGACTTGCCGGCCGCAGAATCGCTGTCTACGTTGGCCATGGCTGACGAACAGTGGGAAGGTGTGTTGGTGACCGTCACCGGTGACGTGGTGGATCCCGCGCTTGGCTTCGGCGAATGGTCGTTGAGCGATGGTTCAGGCGACGCCCGTGTGGACGATCGCGGCTACAATGCGTTGTTGACCGGTGCGGTCATCGCAGGTTCGACGTGGCAAGTGACGGGGCCTGTTGAATACAGCTTCAGCAACTTCAAGGTCCAGCCCCGCACTGCGGACGATGCCTTGCTTTACGGCTGCACGAACCCCGCTGCCACGAACTACAACCCCGCCGCGGGCCTGCCGGACGGTACGTGCATCTTCACCGACCTCGAGTGCTCGCTCATCTTCTCAGAGTACGGCGAAGGCAGCTCCGACAACAAGTACCTCGAGATCTTCAATGCCACGGGCAATACGGTGTTCTTGAGCCAGTACACCATGGGCAATTGCTCCAACGGCTGCGACACGCCGGACGCCCCCTTCATTACGGATCAAGTGGATTACTGGACGTTCAACTTCCCAGCGGATGCCACCATTCCAAGTGGGGGTACGTTCATCGTCGCGCACCCTTCGGCCTCTGCTGAGATCCTCGAAGTGGCGGACATGACCTACACCTTCTTGTCGAACGGGGACGACACGTACTTGCTTGCGGAAATCACCGCTACCGACACCATTGTGGTGGACCAAATCGGAACCATCGGTCCGGATCCAGGCAGCGGCTGGGAAATTGCGGGCGTCACGAACGGTACGCAGAACCACACGTTGGTCCGGAAGCCGGGCGTTTCCAGCGGAAACGGCGGCGACTTCCTCGCCTCAGCAGGCACGAACGAATTCGATTCGGAGTGGATTGTTTTGGACATGAATGATTTCTCCAACCTCGGCATGCACAGCATCGACGCCATCTGCGCGACCTCGTTCGAAGGCTGCATGGATGAATTCGCGGTGAACTACGACCCGGCCGCTACGGTGGACGATGGTTCATGCGTTTACATCCCGAACCTGACGATCCAGGAGATTCACCAAACCGCTGCCACCGGACAAGTCATCACGACCGGCATCGTGACAGGGGTTTACCCGCCGCTCGGCGACGTGGCGGGCAACGCGAGCTACGTGATCCAAAACGGCACGGGTGCTCAGTCGGGCATTTGGGTCATCGGTGAAGGCGTGGCCATCGGCGATGAAGTCGAGGTGACCGGTGTGGTGGGCGATGTCTTCGGTTTGGTCCAAATCCAAGGTGCTGTCGCAGAAGTCCTCACTTCCGGCAATGCCCTCCCGGCAGCGGAGGTGCTGACCACGGGCGCAGTTTCCGACCAGCAGTGGGAAAGCGTCCTCGTCCGCGTGGAGGCTGAACTAACCAACGCGGTCGGCAGCTACGGCGAGTGGCAGTTGAACGACGGTTCGGGCATGATCCGCGCAAAGGACCACGCCTTCATCGCACAAGATGCGGTCATCAACGTGGGCGGAGTGGATTACCCGTTGCTCGAACAAGGCGCCAACTACCGCGTGACCGGCCCCAACTTCTTCTCGTACGGTTCGTACAAGATGATGATCCGCGATGCCGCTGACGTGGTGCGGTTGGGATGCACCGACCCGAGCTTCTTGAACTACGACGAATTTGCTCAAGAAGACGACGGCAACTGCTCAAGCGTAACGGGTTGCACCAACCCGGATGCGGACAACTACGATGCGGCCGCAGTGGCCGATGACGGCTCTTGCGTCATTTCCGGTTGCGGCGATGTGAACGCACTCAACTTCGACGAGTTGGTGAACAACCCCACGAACGAAGTGTGCTATTACACGCTCCCGAACTTGATCATCAACGAAATCCACTACAACCCATGTTCGGCTCAGGGCGACGATTTCAATTACGAGTTCGTTGAGATCTACAACGCTGAAGACATGGCGGTCAGCCTCGCTGGATTCGTGTTCTACAACACGTCAGGCGGCAACCCGGAATTGGCTTACGAGTTCGCAGCAGACGACGTGCTCGCTGCCGGTGAGTACGCCATCTTGACGGTGAGCGATGCGGGAACGGCGAACTACGCTTACACGGGTGCGCAGATCTTCCAAATGTTCACGGGCAACTTCGGCAACGGCGGAGAGGCAATCAGCTTGCAAGACTCCTACGGCAACATCATCGACGAAGTGGTCTACGCTTCCAGCGGGCAATGGCCGAGCACCACGGTGAGCATTTTGGGCAACACCCTCGTCCAAAGCCCCAACGGCGACTGCTCTACCCTGGAGTTGATCGCGACGAACTTGAACAACGACGATCCGGACAATTGGCAGGGCAGCTTCGTAGACAACGGCACCCCGGGTGCGGCGAACTCTTCGGCGTTCGGTTGCTCGGAGCCCACGGCCTGCAACTACTCGGCTACGGCGTACTTCGATGACGACAGCTGCGACTACTCCTGCCACGGTTGCACCTACATGGATGCATCCAACTACGACATGAACGCCACGTTCGACAACGGCACGTGCACCTTCGACCTCGTCGATCCCTGCCCGGCTGACTTGAACGACGATGGGTTCGTATCGGCAGTCGACTTGCTCCAGTTCTTGGCGTCGTTCGGCATGGACTGCCCGGAGTAATTTCCGACGATTCAAGACTTTACAATTTGTTGATTTGGGAAGGGCGCCGCTGAGGGCGCCCTTCTTCTATTTTTGCCGCCCTACTTTTGCAGCTGCATGAGCGCTCTTCATTTCATATTGACCCTGTTGGGCGGCCTTGGGCTGTTCCTATTCGGCATGCGCACGATGAGCGATGGCATCCGGCGGGGGAGTGGAACGAACATGCGGACCTTGCTCGGGAGGTTGACCCGGAGCACGGGGCTTGGTGCGCTGACGGGAACGTTTGTGACGGTGGTGCTGCAATCGAGTTCCGCGGTGACGGTGACGCTGGTGAGTTTGGTGAACGCAGGCATGATCACCGTGCGGGAGTCCGTCGGGGTGTTGCTTGGGGCGAACATTGGAACGACCATCACGGCTTGGCTCGTGGTGTTGTCGTTGGGCGGCCTGTCCTTCGGTGAGTTGGCGCTTCCACTGGTGGGCTTGGCGTTGCCCTTTTTCCTCATGGAGGGGACCAAATCCCGCAACATCGGCCAAATCGTCATCGGTTTTGCCCTGCTCTTCATCGGTTTGGGCGTATTGCGTGAAGAATTCCAAGCCCTCGATGCCGCCCAGGTGATGGGCCAGTGGAACTTCAATTCGGTCGGCACCTTGGGCATGAACGTGTTCCTGCTTTTCTTCGGTGCGGTGCTGACGGCCCTCATCCAGTCGTCGAGTGCGGCCACCGCCTTGACCCTCGCCGCCGTGCTTTCCGGCGTCATGAGCTTGGAGAACGGTGCGGCCATGATCCTCGGGGAGAACATCGGCACCACCGTCACCGCCAACCTCGCTGCGGCGGTGGGCAACCGCGACGCGCGTCGAACGGCCCGCATTCACTTCATGTTCAATTTCATCGGCGCGTTTTGGGTCGTTTGGTGGTTGCCGGTGATCGTGGAGGGGTTGTCGTGGATGTGGTCGGGCGTGGCGGACGATTCGAATCACGATGGATTGGTTTTGGCCAGTTTCCACACCCTGTTCAATGTGACGAACGCCCTGCTGCTCAGCTTGATTACGGATCAATTGGTGAAGTGGAGCGATGCGCTCGTGCGCAACGGGGTGCAGGTCGACCCGGTTCAAGCCGAGCTCGATGCGGAGTCGGTGCGCCAATTGCCTCCCGAAATTGCGATCGAGCGGGTGCAGCAGGAGTTGCTTCGGTCGGCCCGTTTGGCAGCGCGCATGAACGGCTTGGTGCGCAAGATGCTGGCGCCGATTGACGACTTGGAGCGCGACGACCTGTTGAGCCTGATTCTGCGTTCGGAGATCCGCCTCGATGAGGGCGAAGGACGCATCGGTGATTCCCTGCATCACATAACGCAGCTCGAGCTCAGCGCAGAACTGAGCGAGCGCATTCAGTCGTGCATGAACGCGAACACCGACATCGAGCGCATCGGTGACGTCTATAAGTCGCTCGCTCGGAAGTTAGGACAACGCGAGGTGGCGTTCAGTTACTTCATTCCCAAGCAGCGGGAGCGGCTGAATCGCATGTTCGATTTGGTCGAGGAGGCCAACGATTTGATGGTGCGATCGCTCGATTCGCAGCAGGAGGTGAAGAGCGACGCCGTGGCGGAGGTGGAAGGCCGGATCAACGGATACCGCGACGTGTTGCGGGAGAAGCACCTGAAGGACACGGACCGCGGACGGTATCCGCAAGCCAGCGGCTTGCTCTACCACGACGTGGTCACTTCCCTCGAAGAAATCGGGGACCGCGTGGCTCACGTGAGCAGCCAATTCGCGTCCGAGGACTGATTCAGGGCTTGGCAAAGGCCGGCGTGATGACCTCCTCCGAGGCGTTCAACGCCCGGTCCCAAATCCTCAACCGGAACCGCATCGTGTCGTATTCCGAGGCGAGGTGCCACGTGGGCATGTCGATCGCGATGGTGCCGTTGAGTGCGGGGTTGGCGCCACTCGGCGTGACGCGCGGGATGCGGTAATAAAACGGCACTTGCCCGGCCTCGGGGTCGAGCGGGATCCACGTCCATTCGCCATCGCGCAGCTCCTCGTACTCGCAGTGCAGGTTTTGGTGATGAGGACAGGTCGCACAAAAATTCGGAGCAAGCGTATCGCCTTGGTCCAACCCCAAATCCCCATCGCCGTCCGTGAACGCAATGACCAATTCGCGCCCTCCATTCGCTTGGGCCTCAAACGAAACGAAGGCGAGCGTGGGCTCATCCGGAAAGGCGGGCTCCGGCAAGCAGCCAACTGCCGCCGCTGCGAACGCCCCCAAAGCCAAGGAAAAATGTCGTGCGCGCATGGTGATTCAAAGCTAACGCATTTGCACCTTCGTGTCCGCGAATCATGGATGCCTCTCCTGCTCATTTAACGTCCTTTCGGTCGCGCTGGCAACCGACCCCCGCCGATTCGGAGGTGGCGTCGCTGCGCGCGGCACTGGCGGATTGGTTGGAGGCCGGAGCAGTGGAGTGGCCGGCCGAGTTGGAGGCGGCGTTGGAGGCGTGGCAACGGGTGCACAACCCCGTCTACGCGGAGTGGCGGGCCGCTTGGCACGGGCGGTTCATGCCGGTGGAGGCGTTCAAGCACCGCCGCGTGGTGGCCGACGGGCTTGTGCCGAAGGTCGCGTTCAGAAGTTCCGGCACCACGCCGGGAGCGCCCACGTCGGTGCATGCGCTGGACGATGTGGCGTGGTACGACGCGGTGGCTTTGGCCGGATTCGAGTGGTTTTACGGCGACATTCGCGGTTGGGAGGTGCTGGCCTTGTTGCCGGGTTATCTGGAGCGGGGTCATTCGTCGCTCGTGCACATGGTCGCGTCGTTCCGGCGGGCCGCGGGGGCAGCGGACGTGGAGGCGGGCTTTTACCTGCGGGATTTGGCGGGCTTGCGGAAGGCGGTGGAGGAGGGGCTCGCTTCGGGCAAGCGGGTGCTGGTGGTGGGCGTGACGTACGCGCTGTTGGATTGGGCCGATGATTTGGGCCAAACCCCCATCCGCGGTGACCGCTCCCGCCTCACCCTTATGGAAACCGGCGGCATGAAGGGCACCCGCGAAGAATGGACCCGCGAGGCCGTTCACGCCCACCTCCGCCGCGCAACGGGCGCGCCGCACATCCACAGCGAATACGGCATGACGGAACTTCTCTCTCAGGCCTACGCGGTTGAATCCGGTCGCTTTCGGTGCCCACCCTGGCTGCGAGTGGTCATCGGCGATCCCGGCGATCCCGGCGCATGGCTCGGCACGGGGCGCCGCGGCCGCATCCACCTCGTGGACCTTGCGAACGTCCACAGCTGCGCCTTCCTTGCCACGGGCGACGTCGGCCGCGCCCACCCCGATGGCTCGTTCGAAGTCCTCGGTCGCTTTGACGCAGCAGAAGTCCGGGGGTGCAATTTGATGGTGCCCGCGTGAGGTTATCAACAACCAGCGCGCCGTTCGGGAAAATTCCTCAAACGGATTAACGGGTTAGTGCGCACATCGTAAATAGGTTGCGAAGTGGGCGTCTTGTTTTGGAGCATCAAACCGATAC
>JAUICJ010000016.1 GCA_030427925.1 Bacteroidia bacterium
CACCGCCCCCTCCCCTCCGGCGCCACCAGCAACGCCCCCACCCAAAAAACCGCCGCCAACCCCGGCGCATACGGCCGCGCAATCCCCGACTGCAACACCCCCCACTCCAGCCCGCCCCAAACCGCCAGCGCCAACCACGCCGCCTCCCGCCCCGCGAGCCGCCGGACCATCAACACGAACCCCACCAACCCGAAAATCGACACCGCCAGAAACGGCCATTTCACCCAGTGTTCCGCGGTTCCGGAATGCGCGATGCCGATTTGGTCCCCCAACGCCACCCACCCCGTCAAGAAGGCCTGCACGCCCGCGGGATGCGCGTCCACCAACACCGCCTTCGTCCAGAACGACGACCACGAATCCGTCGCCGCCACCCGCAGCAGCGCCGAGAACTCGTCGTGGCTGTACGTCCCCATCAGCCACGACGCCACGCGCAGCGCCACGGCCACCCCCATGACCGCCCATCCCCACCCCCGAAGCGCTTCCCGAAGTGCCTGCATGGCGCGAAGATACCGAGTGACTAACTTGCGGGCATGACCCGATGGACGACTTGGGCCGCCGCGTGCGGCATGCTGATGCTCGGCTGCTCGATGGAGGCGCAGCAGGACGGAATGTGGACGGGGCACCAGGAGGCGCACCCGATGCGGATGGCCGACGGGCGGGTGCGGACGATGCCGGATGGCACGCCGATTCAGCTCGCGGGCGGGACGTTCACGCTGGAACTCGCCGCCGATGGGCGCATCGCGGTGGACCGGAAGCTCGATGATGGCCGGTCGTTTTCGTACGTTGGCCAGTGCTCGCAATCCGAGGCGGGCTGGGCCTGCCAGGCGGAAGATGGCGTGGGGGTGCCGCTGGTGTTCGACCTCGTGTTCGCGGCCGATGGGCGGACGGCGGAGTACCGGTCGCGGGGGTACGATCCGGCGTTTGGCCTGACTCCGGTCAGCGCAGCACCGTGATGGTGCCCGTCAAGACCAAATCCCCGTTCCCCGTTTCAACGCGGGTCCCGTGCGCGTCCTCAACCTGAACGGGCTCGCCATCGCGCGGGATGACCAGCTGATAAAAATACGTGCCTTCCGAAGCCGCAACGGGTCCGTCCACCGATGGGCTCCACCCCGCGCTCGTGCCGAAATCGCCGTGCTCGAAGACGGCATCGCCCCACCGATTCCAAATCGTAACCCGGCTCCGGGGCCAGTTGTCCAGCCCGTCCACCCGGAAGGCGTTGTTCACCGCATCCCCGTTCCCCGGCGTGATGGCGTTGGGAATGAACAAACCACAATCCTCCGCCATCACGTAAAACGCCCCCGCCGCCGAGAAACACGGAGGAACCGTTTCCAGCACAACCTCGTACAGCCCGTCCTCCTCCACGAGCCACGCCCCGCCTTCCGCCAGCCATTCCGGACTCATGCCCCCGCCCGCATCGGCGTACCAATTCCACGTGTATTCCTGGCCGGCAGGTTGCTCGGCCCCGCCTTCAACATGCAGCACGACCGGCTCTCCTTCGCAGTGCATCACGTCGACTTGGCCCCAGCCCACGGGGGGCGTCAGGACGTCGATCATCAGGTCGAATTGGCCCGTCCCCAGGTTGCCGCACGGGTCTTCGACCGAGCCCGCCACCTCCGTGAACATCAGGTTGTACGCGCCGGATTGCGCCAGCGGATCCGAAGGGGTCAGCAGGAAGGTGGAACACAGTTCGCCGCTGGGGTTGATGGGCACGATGGGAGCCAAATCCACTTCCACCGCCCCCGGACCGAACAACGCAAAATCCGCCACTTCCACCGTGGACAGCAGCACCGGCTCGGTAAGCGTCACGAGCAATTCGGAGGCATCGCACGGCACTTCCACGTCCGCAATCCCCGGCGGCACACCGTCGTACAGGCTCGCCGTGGAGAATCCGAAATCGAGGGTGTAGCCGTACGGGCTCTGCGTCCAGTTCATGACGACCAGTGCGTACGTCGAACCGGCCACAACCGGCAGGTCCGCATTGAACGCCGGCCCGTTCAGGTTCCCGGGACCGATCGATGAACCCGTCCCTCCCATGGCCGAAGACATTCCGGTCGCACCGTTGTCACCGAATTCTCCAAAGGAATTGCACTCCACCTCGGGCGAGGCGCCGCCCGGACCGATGCCTTCGCAGCCGCCATCCGTGATGTCGAAGACGGCCCAGTCGTAATCGTCGGCGACTTGGTTCGGCGTGAGGATGAAGCTGAGGTAGCCGGATTCTTGAACCGTGAAGGTGTACCAAACACTCGGGTACTCCGTGCCGGCATTGCATTCGCCCGTGTACTCGAACACATCGCCCGTGCTGAAGGAGGCGTTTTCCTCGCTGTACCAATCGCCGCAGAGGACGATGGCGCCTTCGCAGTCGGCTGTGGTTTGGCCTGAGCCGACCGAAACTCCCCCCATGATGCCGCAGAGGGCGGCCACGTACATCCGGATTCGCATGAGGGGAATATACTGAAAATCAGCCACCCATGTTCTCCAGCACCCAGGATTTCAAGGAAACCGATTCGGGGAGCCCCAACTTCTTTCGGACACTGCTCCGCAGGTTGTAGATGTGCGATTTCGTGCAACCGAGCAGCTTCGCGCACTCCTGAGCATTGTAGGATTTGCCGATGAGCTGCAGCAGCTTGATTTCCGTCGGGGTCAAATCCACGTCCACCATGATGCGGCTGAGGGAATCGTTTTGGCGCGCTTCCAACAGCTCGCGCAATTCGGCCAAATGCAGCAGGGCTTCTTCGCCACCCGATTGGTTCACCAACGCTTCCCGAATCGCCTGAACCGACTTGTGATCCGCATCGCTGAACTCCATGCGCTCCGCGGCCCCGCGGCGCTTCACTTTCCTCATGATGGCGTACACCCAAGCACCGCCGACCATCAAAACCACCACCATCAAACTCCCCATCAGCAAGGCATTCCAACGCTGTTCTTCGGCCAGTTTTTGTTCCAACCTTGTTTGCAAAATGGACACCGGACGGCTGTCGCTCACCACAGCCTCCAGCCTTCGGGCCAAATCGAACCCCCGCCGCGCAATGACCCACTTCACCGAAAGCGGCAGCCGCCCGAGCTCCGAACTGCGACCATCGTCGAACAGATCCACGAGGTAACTCGGAACGGACTCCAATTTCGAGGCCAATTCGTCCGCTGAGAAATTCGCTCGGTGCGCGATGAACGCTTCATAATCGTCCATCAACAACAGGTACTTCCAGTAAGCAACGATGGCATAATCCGGCACCTCCACCAATCCGACCGCCTCCCGCTCCCGCATCACGTTCAACGCGGCCTCTTCGTGTCCTTGCATCGTTTCCGCAATGAGCATGTTCCAGTACAACATGTCCAGCGCCGTCGTGTCCTTCACGTCCAACGTGAGCCCGATTTCAAAGAAGGAACGCACTTCTGCGTACCGACTCTTCAAGTTCAAGATCGAGACGATGTTGTTGAGGGTCATCAAGTTGACCTGCTCTCCTTGGTGTTTCAACGCCCGCTCGTAGTGGAATTGAGCGGAGTCCAATTCGCCTTCACGCTGCCAACAAGCGCCGATGTTTTCCATGGCCTTGACGCGATTCAATTCACTTCCGTTTTCTACGACCTGCTGCCAAATCTCCCGTGCGGTGGCATAATCCTGATCGGAAAATGCCAACACTGCGCGCTGGAACTCCATTCGAGGCAACTGACGCAAACACTCCGGGCGTTGATCGAACAATGCGTGCGCTCTTTCGAGGTCTCCCGAAGCCAGCGCAATCCGGACGAGCGCGAAGGTGCCCGCCGCAAAAGGTGCGCAGCGGCCCGACTCCTCAGCCGACCTCATCATGCGCTCTCCCGCTTCCCGAAACGCCTCCCGGTCATCAGCGGGCATGGCTTCAACCAAATCCTCCACCTCTTGGATCAATTCCAAGTCCAACTCTTGGGCCCCAACACACGTCGATGTCATGATTAGAAACATGACAAATGATAGCTTCCTGAACATGATATAAATTTACGTCATGATGAAGCAAGTCTGACACAACCCCGCATGCGAACGTGAAATTGGCAGTATATTGATTGCATGATTTCAATGACACGCCTCTCCGCCCTGTTTGGGGCGGTGGTTCTTTTCGTCCAAGTTCAAGCTCAATGCACGGAACTCGATGTGGCGCTGTTTTCAGCGGCACCTGTTGAATCGGTGGCCCATTTGCGCCCCTTGACCCATCACCCGGAACAGACCGTTTTTCTGGAGCTTCACGGGGAGGCCATGCGGCAAGTCAGGGAGGCAAAACCGACGCAATTGACCACCGTGTTCCCCGGTCCAAATGGGGCCAAATGGGGCTTGGAGTGGGAACGCTTTTCGGCCTACAAACCCGACTTCAAAATCAGCCGCATGACACCGGCTGGGGCCATCGTGGAAGCGTATCAACCCCAACTTTTGACGTACTCCTTGAAATCCAAAGAAGGGAGCGGAACCCTCGTTTTCCTCGAAAACGAAATCATGGGAACGTTCAGCGTTCGGGGGCAAGGCTACGAAATCACCCGAACGGACGATGGGCACTACGCCCTGTTCCCGCTCGCCGATGCGAACCACGGCTTGACGTTTTCGTGTGGGGTGAGCGAGTTGGCGGAGCACCAGGAAGCGAAGATCAAGGAGCAGTCGGCTTCCAAGAGCGTCGTTGCGGAGTGCGTGGAGGTGGCGCTGGATGTGGACTTCCATACGTTTGGGTTGTTCGGCTCGGATTGCGGGCCTGCGGTCGAGTGGGCGCTGGCGATGCTGGCCGGGGTGCACACGATTTACGATGCGGAGCTGGCGAACTTGATTGATTTGCAGGCGACGTATGTGAACGTTTGGGAGGTGACGGACCCGTATGCGGCGGTGACCAACAACGGAGGGGGCGTGTTGGATGCGTTCCGGGTGGAGTGGGCGACGAATCCGGATTTGGCTTTCATCCCGCGGGACATCACGCACCTGCTGACGCGGCGGACGAACACGGGCACCGGCGGCATCGCCTACCTCGATGTGACGTGCTACCAAGATTATGCCTTCGGTTTGTCCTCGTACCTCAATGGCGGCAGCACCTACATCCCCGGAACGTACGCGTGGAACCTCAACGTGGTGGCGCACGAGCTCGGGCACAACTTCGGGGCGAACCACACGCACTGGTGCGGCTGGAGCACGGGGCCCATCGACAACTGCTACGACATCGAAGGCAGCTGCAGCGGCTACACGAACAACGTGCAGGCGCAGGTGGGGACCATCATGAGCTATTGCCATGCCATCAGCGGCGGCTCGGTGAACCTGGTGTTCCACCCGACGGTGGAGAACGAGGCGCTGATTCCGACCATCAATGGAGACGGGTCCTGCTTCGGCGGGTGTGCGGCGTTCACTTCGAGCTGCGCGTACTACGGCTGCACGGATCCGACGGCGTGCAATTACTCAGCGGAAGCCATCGAGGACGACGGGTCATGCACCGTACTGGACAGCTGTGGGATTTGCGGCGGAGACGGGACGGCGTGCATTGGGTGCATGGATGAGTTGGCTTGCAATTACAGCGATTTGGTGACGATCGATGACGGGTCGTGTTACTACGGTCCGGCAGGAGGGCCGTGCGATTGCGGGGATGGGTTTACGCTTTCCGCTACGCTGTCGGGATCGGACACGCTGACCACGACGATGACGGGGAGCGGGTACATTTCGTCGTTGGAGGTGACCTTGGATTTCACCTATTTCAATGACCAAAGCTGGGCTTCCGAAGTGGTCCTGTTCATCGAATCACCGGACGGGCAGTGCATCGAAATCGGCGGTTACGAGAACGCCTTCGGTTGTGCGAACACGTATTCGTGGCCCGCGAGCTGGGCGGTGGTTGGCAGCAATCAGTATTCCACGACCATTGCGCTGTTCGAGCCCATCGGCGGCATCGGCACGTGGACGTTGGGACTGGGCAACGGCTGGGCCGGTTCAACGAACGCGGGCTACGTGCTCGACGTGACGCCGAACGCGTTCTGCGCGTTCGACTTGGTCGACGGCTGCACGGATGTGACGGCGTGCAACTACGATGCGGGGGCTACGGTGGACGATGGGACGTGCGTGCCTGCGCCGTGCGGCGGAGGCTGCCCCGGCGACTTGAATGGGGACGGGCAGGTGACGGTGGCAGATGTGCTGGTGCTGCTCGGGGATTTCGGTTGCGAGGGCAGCTGCGCGGGCGATGCGAACTCGGACGGCATGACGAACATCAGCGACTTGTTGGTGTTGCTGTCGGCCTTCGGGGTGCCGTGTTGAGCTAGCCGTTTTTCTTGCCGGTTTCGAGCTTGCGACGAACTTCGCGGAGGACGCGGGGGGCGAGTTGGGGGGCGTATGCTTCGAGGAAGGCACGGACGGCCGAAGGGTCCCACGGGGCGAGTTGACGGAGGGCCCAACTGAGGGCTTTGACGACGAGGTCGTGGCGGTCGGTGACGGCGGTTGCGGCGATGGCGAGGGTTCGGGGGGTGTCGCCGTGGCCGCCGCGCGATTTCAGGTTGAGGGCGACGGTCATGGTCAGGGCGAGGCGGCGCATGAACGGGTCGGCGTGGGTGGCGAGGTCGTGGGCGAAGGCGTCGTCGAGGCGGCCGAGGCGCCAGGCCGGGCCGAGGACGCGCGGACCGAGGGTGTCCACGGTGACCCAGTTGTCGAGGCCGCGCAAGAGCGAGCGGGCTTGGGCGGGCGTGAGGGCTTCGAGGGTGGGGCGGTGCCGGGCGATCAGGTCGAACGCGACGAGGGAGGTTTCGAAGGTTTCGAGGTCGAGGAGGGCGTGGAGGAGGTGCCAGCGGGCGTCGGGCGGGAGGGGCTTGAAGGCGCGCAGGGCTTCGGCCGTGGTGGCGTTGACGTCGGGCATGGTCACCCCGAGGACGTGGAGGGCCGTGGGCGCGTATTCGAGGGAGTGGGCGCGGCGCGTGGGGTCGGCGTGGAGGGTGAGGGCGGAAAGGATTTGGCCTGCGAGGTGCATGGCCGCAAAGGAAGTAATTTGCGGCATGTCCACCGCATCCCCCTTCAGCTGCCGGTACGCGCCCGAATTCGCGCGGTTGCTCGACCAACTCGGCGCGTCGCTCGTCCTGTCCACCTACCAAGCCGGCAAGCTCGTCTTCTTCTCGCCCAACGGCGCGGGCAGGTTGCGGCAGCTGCCGCGGAGCATGGACCGGGCGATGGGCGTGGCGGAGGACGCGGACCGGGAAATGCTCGCGGTGGCGTGTCGGGATCGGGTGCACGTGTTTCGGAACTCGCGGGATTTGGCGGGGGCGTACCCGAAGGGGCCGGGGAAGTACGATGCGCTGTACATGCCGCGGGGGACGTACTACACGGGGCCGCTCGATGTGCACGACCTGCACTTCGGGGCGGACGGGGCGTTGTACGCGGTGAACACGTTGTTTTCCTGCATCATGCGGGTGGGGATGGCGCACAGCTTTGAGTCGGTTTGGGTGCCGCCGTTTGTGGACAAGGTGGCGCCGGAGGACCGGTGTCACTTGAACGGGCTGGCGATGGAAGAAGGGCGGCCGCGGTTTGCGACGGCGTTCAATCGGGGGAACGCGGCGCGGAGTTGGCGGGAGGGGGATTTGACGGCGAGCGGGGTGGTGATGGACGTGGTGGCAAACCGCGTGCTCGCGGAAGGGCTGGGCATGCCGCACTCCCCCACCCTCGTGGGCGGCGAGCTGTACGTGCTGGAATCGGCGAAGGGCGCGCTGACGCGGGTCGATCGGGAGACCGGGGAGACCGAGGAGGTGGCGCGGTTTGGTGGGTTCGTGCGCGGGGTGGCGCAGGCGGGCGAGTTCCTGTTCATCGGGCTGTCGAAGGTGCGCAAGTCGTCGAAGACCTTCGGGGCCATCGCGCAGGCGTTCGAGCGCGACGTGGCGGGCGTCATCGCGTTCCATTTGCCGTCGCGCCGCACGGTGGGCAGGCTGGAGTATGAGCAGTCGGTCGAGGAGATTTATGATGTGCATATCTTGCAGGCCAAATCCCGCCCCAACCTCCTCTCCCCCGACGACCCCCTCCAATCGGACGGCGTGACGACGGTGGAGACGACGTTTTGGCGCAAACACCAGCCCGACGCATGAACCGCACGCACGCTCGCAAACGCCGCCAACTGCAGCACGCCCTCAAGCAGGCGCGCCGCGCACTGGCCCAAGGACTTCGCCCGACGCACCTCATCGCGCGCATCCACCGGCTCGTCGCAGCCCTCCGCGGCGCGGTTCCGGCGCGTGCATTGGCCGGCCTCACGGCCCTCGGCCTCGCCGCCCCGGTCGCGGCCCAAAACTTCACCGCCGCCACCCCCAACGCGTTCGGACTTGGCGGCAACGTGCAGGTGAGCGACATGGCGTTTGTGGACCTCGATGGCGACGGGGATTTGGACCTCATTGGCCGTGGGTTCAGCTACTACGCCTACGGGCCGGTGCTGGTCTACCAAGAGAATACCGGCACGGCGACGGCGCCTCAATTCGGCCCGCAAGTCGAGAACCCCTTCGGTGAGCTGTCGCAATACGAAGGCTGGGACTTTGCCATCTTCGCCGGCGGTCTGGGCATGGAAGTCGCTGACCTCGATGGCGATGGCGACTACGACCTGCTGTTCCCCGAGCGGTACGGCTACGCGTATGCTACCTACAACTACGGCTATTACCAACACCCGGTGCTTTGGGTGGAAAACACCGGAACGCCGCAGGCCCCCGTATTCAGCAGTCCGACCCAAATCGATCCGTTCGGGCTCTACCTGGCCCCTTTGGGCGGGGCACAAGATGTCGGCGTGTACGGGGCGGAGTTCATGGACTTGGACAGCGATGGCGATCTCGATCTCTTGGGCGTGTCAACGAACTTCGATTACTCCACGGGAGGCGGGCCGACGCACGGATTCTTTTGGTGCGAAAACGCGGGGAGCGCGGGTGATGCGGAATTCCTGCCGTTGGCGTTGGCGCCGTTCGGGCTGCATGGGGCAGATGATGTGCCGGCGGGCGAAGGCTTGAACTTCCACCTCGACGCCGTGGACGTGGACCTCGACGGCGACCTCGACCTGCTCGAATCCCTCTACTTCGAGGGCGGCGCAACGGGCTACCTGACGGAGCTGCACTTCATCGAAAACACGGGCACCGCTTCAGCGCCGCAATTCGCCGATCCGGTGCCTTCGCCCTTCGGCATTTTCCCCAGCCCGTCCGAAGGCCTGGTCGTCTCGGCCTTTGCGGACCTCGATGGCGATGGCGATCCGGATTTGGTGCACACGTTGCTGAGCGATTACATGAGCGGTGGTTCCCCCCAATTCCTGTTCCAGGAAAACTTGGGCGGCGTGAACGGCATGGACGCGCTGGAATTGGCTGCGTTCCAGGTGTTCCCGAACCCGGTGGCCCAAGGGGCGCAGCTCCGGATTGAAGGCGGCGCGGACTGGACGGCGTACGCCTTGTTCGACGCGCAGGGCCGTGAGGTGGCGGGCGGTTCGCTGGTCAGCACGGCGGTCATTGCGGTGGACGCGCCGGCTGGGGTGTATTCGCTGGTGTGCACGCGGCCGGATGGGGCGCGCAGTTCGCGGCAGGTGGTGGTGCGGTAATTAACGCTCCGGCTTTCCACCGTAGAACCAAACAAATCTTGGCCCCGTGTTCTTCACCCGGGACTCATTTGCCTTTGAATTAAAAGCGTTTTTTTTGCTCATCGTTCTCAAGTCTTGCGTTAAACGCTATTGTTTTACCCTCTATTTTCTTGTTGCTGTTTTCTCCCAATCACAAAAACAGCAACCAGACCGACAATCGTAGTGGTTCCGAATATGCCAGCGACGGTGTCGTGGCCATTGACTGCGAGGTAGACAGCCGATGCAATTCCAAATAGCCCCAAAATGAACCCAAAAACTTGGCCTCGCCCACGTTGTTTGAGTTCCTCGTTCACGGAATATTTCTCGAGCGCCATCCTCTCCTCCGATTGGTTTTCAACCATTCGAAAGATGCGCTCAGCACCTCCAGGCACAACTTGATTGTAACCCTCAAGATGTTGAGGCAGCAGAAGCGCCCCCCCGAAAGACGTTGAGCGCGTGACGACTACGCGAATCGACTGGAGAATTTGTTCTTTCACATGAGGTTCTAGCGTGGCCAAAATATTCTCCAGGCCCTGCGGAAGGTTAATGTCGTTTTTCGGCTCAATGGATTGTCCCTCTGTGTTCTTATCCTTCTCCTCCTTTGAATCCGGTTTCTTCTTTGCCAAACTCCATTTGATCCAATCGCTTCATGACATCCTCAAAGTCTTGGCCAATCATCTCCCAATCGGAAGCGATTGCCTGAAAATCCGCATCGAAGCCTGACTTGTTTCGACTCATGGGGAAATGGTTTCCCGCAAGGTTGAGAACGCTGCCAACACCCATCACGAATGATGAGTTCATGAACAGGGAATCAGTTCTGCTGCGTTTATTTTCTCTTATAACAACAAATTATTTACTGAATTTTGGCCAACTCTTTTCTTGCAGAAAGTTCAACTCTGTGTCGCTTTCTGCGCTGAGGGATTCTTGTAACGCGATTTGCATCACAAACTCAAAAACTAGAGCCTATTTGCTAGCAGGTTGGGTAATGCCCTCTAGCGTGTGTCCTGCGAGTTCAACACCTCCAATTGCGTTGAGGCCAATTTATCCCTGCCCAAAATAGTTAAACTACCATGCTGTAAACCAACGAAATCCAGGTGACGATTCAGCCAAACACGCAGCATCGCACCGACAAGAGGACTGTGCCTCGAGCAAGAACCTATTTGGAATGTTGTAAACGCCCCGGGAACGTTACTAAGCCTAGTCCCCACGCAACCGAAGCCGCAGCGAATCCATCAACTCCAGCTCGGTCACGTTGAGGCCGATGGCGCTCCAAATGAGGTCGGAGGTGGTGCAATTCACCATCTTCAACTGGATTTGTTCGTTTTGATTCAGGCATCCGTAGGAAGCGATGACCGTGGCCTCGGCCCCTGCTAGGCAACCGGCCGTCGCAAACTGGGCGTCATCGAACACCAAACCGGTCAGGGCGAGCTGTTGTTCCTTGAGGATGGCTTCGAGGTGGGTGCGATCAACGACGCGATAGAATTCCAGGAGCTCGCCCTCGATTAGGGCGGCGAGTCCTGTACCGTCATCCTGCCGTTTATCGCAGTGTTGGGAGGCCTTGCCGATGACAGCGATTTGGTTCACGGGGGCTGGATCCTGAGCCATGCGGATGCTCACGTCCGGGCTCCCCGTTGGTGGGGCTGCGCTCACAGTCTGAGCTTGAACAGGGGGATAAACCTTGCTACTGGAGATGGTGGCTGACCCCATGCGCGTTTGGAATTCGCGAGCCTCGAAGACGAAGGGAGCGCTGCGTGTAGTGCCGTCGACGAGGATGAATGCGCGGTCGTTGTAATGGGATTTGGGATCGAGCGAATAGGAAAAATGCGATTGCAAATCCGACAAGTGGAACTGAGATGTCGATTCTTCTTGCCAAAGCAACATTTCCATCTCCCATTTCCGCGATCCGTTGCGCACAACCACTTCCCACACCCCAATCAACGGATGACCTGAGGCATCCGAGTACTCGCGAACACGCTCCGGATTCGAATAATTGAACAGCGGATGCACCGAGGAAGACGTTTCGTTTCCTTGGCTGTCGAACACTTGCATGCGACCACCGAAGATGCTTTCATCGTCCGAGTTACTCAGAAAGAAAGCTTTTTCGGCATACCCCTGCGAGCTGCCAGAACGGAAATAATCGCGGATCTCTTCGTATTCACCATTCAACCCCACACGATACACGCGGTAGTACGTCGCTTTTCTCTTCGATGGAAGCTCATTCCATTCGGCATCGTAGTACCGAATCTCTTCCCCCGGTTGAAGAAAACGGTCTGCGGATGCAATGTAAATCCTCGGTTTGTCGTTCCCTGCGTTCACCGCGAATTCCGATGAGGAATACGCTTCATCTTGAGCCCAAACCGCAGCGCACGAACATAAAACCGCGAACAGGAAACCACTACGCAGCATCGACTTGCTTTTGCACATCATCAACAATTCTCTCGCACCAATGTACTGAATGGAGGCGCGCAATTGACATGAAATATCAACATCACCAAATGTCCTCAGGGCGGGGAAGGCGCATAAAAAAAGCCGCCCGGAATGGGCGGCTTCGTTGTCGGGGCGGCAGGATTCGAACCTGCGATCTCCTGGTCCCAAACCAGGCGCCTTAACCGGGCTGGGCCACGCCCCGCCGACAAGCGGGGGCAAATATAGGGGATGTTGTGCGAGATTTGGCATGCGTGAACCGAATCCCGCAGAAAGTTGTTCTCATCGCCAAACCCCCATCCATGAATCGCATGTTCATCCTCCTGACTGCAGCGGCCGTTGTCGCCATTGGCCTTACTGCTTGGACCGTCATCCGCGGCAAGAACACCTACGCCGCCACCGAAGCGCCCGCCTCGTTTTATGACCTGAAGGCCAATACGTTGGAGGGGGAAGCGTTCGATTTCGCGAGCCTGAAGGGCAAGCGCGTGCTCATCGTGAACACCGCGTCGAAGTGCGGATTCACGCCGCAATATGAGGGGCTGGAGGCGCTGTACGAGGCGAACAAGGACAAGGGCTTCACCATCCTCGGGTTTCCGTGCAACGATTTTGGCAAGCAAGAGCCCGGCAGCGCGGACGAGATCGGCGCCTTCTGCGAGCGCAATTATGGCGTGTCCTTCCAGATGATGGAGAAGGTTTCCGTCAAAGGCGATGAGCAGCACCCGGTGTACGCTTGGCTGTGCAATGCAGACCAAAACGGAGTCGGCGACCACTCCGTCAAGTGGAACTTCCACAAGTTCCTCGTCAACGAGAACGGCCAACTCGTCGCCTCCCTCCGCAGCGCCGTCAACCCCGACGACGCCACCATCACCGCCTTCGCGGAAGGGAAGTAAGCCGCCCGCTCAACGGAAAGTGCCTACCTTCGACGTCCTTCGCCGACCGAGCCCCGCGGGCAACCAAATCCGCGCGTTCTCGTAAGCGTTCAGGAAGTCCGTCGTCGGCGGTCGCACTAACTTTTGAAGCTGGCTCCCATGTTGTTCTCTATCGTCATTCCCGTTTACAATCGCCCGGACGAGGTTGAGGAATTGTTGTCGTCGCTCACGCACCAAACCGACAACGGGTTTGAGGTCATCGTCGTTGAAGACGGCTCCACGCTGACGTGCGAGGAGGTGTGCAAAGCGCATGGCGAGCTGGACCTCCGGTACTTCTTCAAGGAGAATTCGGGGCCGGGCGGCAGCCGGAATTTTGGCGCTCAACACGCTCAGGGCGACTACCTGCTCATCCTCGACTCCGACTGCGTCATCCCCGAGAACTACATCAAGAACATCCGGGCGGAGCTGGCAGCCGAACCGTGCGACGCCTTCGGCGGGCCCGATGCCGCGCACGAAAGCTTCAGCGACATGATCAAGGCGGTCAACTACGCCATGACCTCGTTCTTCACGACCGGGGGCATCCGCGGCGGCCGCAAAGACACGATGGAAAAATTCCATCCGCGCAGCTTCAACATGGGCATCCGCACCCGCGTCTACAACGACCTGAACGGTTTTTCCGACATGCGCTACGGCGAGGACATCGACTTCAGCATCCGCATCATCGAGTCGGGAGCCACCGTGCGGCTGTTCCCGGAGGCGTACGTCTTTCACAAACGCCGAACGAACATGCGCCAGTTCTTCCGCCAAATTTTCCACTCCGGCGAAGCGCGCATCGCGCTGTGGAAAAAGCACCCCCACTCGCTCAAACTCGTGCACTTCCTCCCTTCGCTGTTCGTCCTGGGAACCGCATCGCTTCTCGCCTTGAGCGCGTTCGAGCCCCGGCTGCTCTGGCTGCCCGCAGCTTACTGCGCCATGATCTTCGTGGACGCCACGCTCAAGAACAAAAGCGTCACCGTCGGGCTGCTGGCCATCGGCGCTTCCTTCGTTCAGCTCTTCGGTTACGGCCTCGGTTTCTTAAAACAAGCCCCTGCCCTGCTGCGCCGCTAAGCCCGCGACCACAGCTGATTCCCGCTGTGCCCCGCGACCCCATCGTACTCCAGCGTGAACCCACGACCAGCGAGGTACGTCGCCACTTCCTCGGCGAGCGGTTGGCCTTCAAACAGTTCGACGCGTTCCACCTCCAACCAAATCAACTTCACGCCCGCCACGTGCACTCCGAGGCCATTGAGCACCATCAGCTCAGCGCCCTGCACGTCCATGTGAATGAAATCCGGTGCGGGCAATTCCCCCGCGTCGATCGCCCCATCCAACCGCCGCGTCGGCACCTCAATTGCCGATTCAAAGGCCACGGACGCGAACACGTTCAGGTGTTCCGCCGGCGCAAGCAACGAGCTGCTGTCCGAAACCCGATTCCGCCAATCGCTGCGATTCGGCTCCGAAGAAACGTGGAAGGTCGCCGTGCCATCGGCATCCGAGGCCGCGTAGGTGTGCAACCGCGTCCGACGCTCCAACCCGGCCTCCCCCAAGCGCCCCTGCGCAATGCGCGCCACCTCCGGATGGGCTTCAAACAACTCCACCCGGCACGCGGGAAAGGCCCGCGCGTAGGCGATTGCACTCCCCGCATCGTTGGCCCCGATGTCATAAACCACCCAGCCACGCTCAGATGAAAACGTGCGCTGTAGGGCGCGGTACACGACGCCCTCATCCGTCCGATTGCGGGCCGATCGATACCACCAACCAAAGGCATTCCTCGAAAAGGCCGTGCGTTCCGCAACGCGACCAACGGGCATGAGCAAGCGGGATATCATCCGCCCAATTTACGCAACAACCTTCTCAATATAATCTGAGTTGAGCAGGTTCAGCGCGCCCATGTACTTCAAGTTGAAGCTGACCAAGTCGCCCACCTTGTAGCGCGCGTGGTCGTCCCCCAGGTCGAGGACGAGCATGTCCGAACTCGCCCCGAGGAACTTGAGCTTCTCGTCATCGGGCAGGAGGTACGACGCGTCCACGTCGAGCAGGCCGATGTCGAGGATGGCCCGGTAGGAGGACTTTCCGTAGTCGTCCTCGTCGATTTCGAAGGACTCGCCCGACGGGTTTTCGCCGAGGTAGCCGATCGGCACGCGCGGCTTTTCCGTGATTTCGATGACCTCGGCGAACAGCTTGAACACGTCCGTGTGCATGCCCTCCATCGGCTCCTCCGTGATGAGGTTGTTGCCGAAATAGAGCGCCTCACCGACCCGGAAGTGGTTGATGCCGGCGGGCACTTGACCGCGGTGCAGGAGCGGGATGATGACCGAAGTTCCGCCGGACACCCAGGGGATGCTGACGTTGAATTTGGCCTCGATGAGTTGCTCGTAAAGCGACATTTGGATCAGCTTGTCCTCCGACGGCATCACCCCGTTCAGGCAATTGAGGTTCGCCCCGATGCCCGCCACTTCGATGTGCGGCAAGTTCAAGATGGACTCGTAAAATTCGATCAGGTGCGAGCCCATGATGCCCTCGCGCAGGTCGCCCAGCTCGATCATGATGATGACCCGGTGCACCTTCCCCTGCCGCCCCGCTTCCGCGCTCAGCAGCTCGATGGTGTACCGCTCCGTGTTGAAGCTCACGTCCGCATGGCGCACGACGTCCGCGATGCTGCGTTTCGCCGGCGGCTTGATGTAAATCGTCTCCACGTCGGGATCGATGTCCTTGACCGTGGCCAAATTCGAAATCCGCGAATCGCAAACCGACCGGATGCCCAACCCGATCAATTCCTCGAGGTACAAGCGGTTCCCGCACAGCATCTTCGAAACGACCGCCCACTCGATGCCGTGCTCGGCAAAGAGCCGGTTGAGGTGGTCGTAGTTGGAAGCGAGTTTGGTCCGATAAAGTTTGATGAAAGCCATGGTGTGCGATTCAATTCACCGCCACCCGCGGAATCGAATCCGGCAGGCGCGTCAAGAGTTCATAATTCAACTGGTTGCTCCACTCCCCGAATGACTTCAAGGACAGCTTGTCTCGGTCGGTGGCCCGTTGCGACTAGGCCGCTGCCTCCTCCAGCACTTTCGAGAAGCGAACCTGATCAAGACGGATTGGGTCGGATGTACCGCATTTCAAGGTACTTGTTCTCGAACCCGAGCCGTTCGTAAAGGCGCCTCGCCGGGTTGTGAGGCTCGACGTGTAAGGCCACGGCACCGTCCACGCCCGCGAGCGCTTCATTCATCAGTTGGGCTCCGATGCCCTGGCCGCGGTGGGCAGCATCGACGGCGATGTAGACGAGGATGTTTTCGGGGATGTAACCGCCCATGCCCGTGCGATTGAGCACCACAGCACCCGCGAGTTGGCCGCCCGAAGTTGCCGTGAATACCGCACCACCCTTCGCTGGGTGGAGCACGAAGTCGAGGCAGGCCGAGATTTGGTCCGTGGGGTCACCAAAATCTCCCAAATGCTCGTGCAAAAAGGCCACCAGTTGCTGCCGTTTCGACCGAATACCTTCTCCAGACAGCCGCTGAAAGGTCAACCTAGAAGGACTCATGTTTTCAATTCAATTGGGCTACAGAAACTGCGCGTGAAGCCATCGGCCAAAACCGATGCCACATTCCTGAAGGCGTTCACACCCACCCCATCGATGGGCCCTCTCTTCGCGCCGTCAGCACCAAGATTTTGATGCCCCCACCCCCCATCGCGACTAAAGCTGACCGAATCCGTGACCACCACACGGAACCCCATCTGACCCGCCCGATGCGAGCTGCTACCCGCGGAGCAATCGAACGATGACACGCTGCCCTGAGCGAAGCAAAAGGCCCTCAATGAATTCAACACAAAACAAAATAAAAAGATGATGATTTCTTTTAAAAATGAAGTTTTATCCTACAAACATACAGCCTTTCACCCCAAAAAGCAATGAAATTCACTCATAAGCTCATTATTTCGTCTACGAAATAAAACAACCACAATGATGGACATCCAACCTCAAGCCCTGCGCATCCAAAGTTGGTTGTCGACGCTGTCTCCGACGGCATCAATGATGAGTTCGAAGCCATTCTTGCAAAGGAATTCGTGAACGTCGTCCACCAACGGCTGCCCCTTGTACAGCTCTACCCGCTCAACCTCGAGCCAAACCGCCTCCACGTGATCAAGCACGGCGCCCAAGCCTTCCAAAACCATCAACTCAGCACCCTGCACGTCCATGTGAAGGAAATGTGGATGCGCTGTGTTCGACTCGGCGAGCCAAGCCTCGAGCCGTCGAGTGGGCACATCAATCGTTTCGCTGAATGCGATTTCTGGGGGCAACTCGAGGAGGGAGCTGCCGTCGGATGCGTGCTTAAGCCAGCCGATCGCTCTGGGCTTCGACGAAACGAAAATTGCGCTACCCCGTCGGCATTCGATGCCGCAAATTCGTGGAGTTGCGTGCTGTGTTCGAGGCCCGCTGCGGCGAATCGGTCGCGGGCGATTTGGGCCACCTCAGGATGGGCCTCGTACAACTCAACCCGGCTGTTGTGAACAGCGCGAGCATACGCAATTCCGCTCTCCGCATCGTTGGCTCCGACGTCTTAACTCACCCACACATCGCGCCCAGAAAAACGCTGTTCGAGCAACCGGAAAAGCGGAGCCAATCGGGTGCGCTTTCGCTCAAGGCGGCAGCACCACGAAAACACAGGACGAAGGAGCGAGGGGCGCTCGGCAGTCCGTGCTAGGTTGCTGAATGCGAAACCGAGCATTCTCTCATTTCGGGCATAACCCTCCACCCTCCTATAAATAGTGATCCCGTTGGGACTCGAACCCAAAACCGTCTGCTTAGAAGGCAGATGCTCTATCCGGTTGAGCTACGGGACCAGAAAGCGACCGCAAAGAAACGGCGTTTTTCTCAGCGCGCCTCCACTTGATGGATGAAGCCCGCTACGCCCGTCATGAACACCTCCCGGTCATCCCACATGCACAAATGCGAGCCGTTGGGGCACAGCAGGAACTTGCCATCCTGCACCGCCTCCGCCTGCTCCCGCATTGCCTCTGGATCCATCGTGTCATGCGTTGCCCCCACCATGAGCGTCGGTACGCTGATCTCCGCCAACCGGTCCTTGATGTCCCAATCGATGAGCCGCCCGCCCACCTTGAACTCCGAAGGCCCCTGCATCAAATCGTACAGCGGGTAGTTCAACCGGCTGAACGACGTCACCACCTCCTCCGGCCAGTCGGGCAGGCGGCACAGGTGCTTCGTGTAAAATTCCAACTCCACCAACTCCACGTACGTCGGATTCAAGTAATCCCCCGCCGCCTCGTAAGCATCCAACGTGTCCAGCAGGCCCGGACGCATCTGCGGACGCAGCACCTCCTTGTTGTACGTCGCGTAGTCCGGAATGCTCGCGTGCATGTTGCAGACGATCAGCCCGTTGAGGTGCTCTTGGTACTTCAGCGCATACTCCATCGCCAAGATGCCGCCCCAGCTGTTGCCGAGCAGGTAGAAGTTGTCGCGCGTGTAGCCGAGCGCTTGGCGCACCTCCTCCACCTCCTCCACCCACCGCGGAATGTTCCACAAGTCTTCCGTCGGCTGGTCGCTGAAGAAGCTCCCGAGTTGGTCGTACATCACCACTTCAAAGCCTTCGCCCGGCAGGTCATAGGCCAAACTCAGCATGTACTCGTGCGTGGCCGCCGGCCCCCCGTGCAGCACGAGGATGCCCACGTCCGGGCTCTCGCCAAACCGCTGAGTGAACACCCGGTAGCCGTTCGAGAGCTCGATGAGGCGTGCGCCGGGCTCGCTCCATTTGGCCTCCCGCTCGGCCTGCTGTTCGGGCGTGAACGCCATCGCATAAGGCGACGCGGGTTCGGGGGCAGCCTGCTCGCTGCGGGGCGCCTCCGTGCAGCCAAGTGCTACCAACGCCAGCGCCATCCATGAAATTTTCTGCATGGGGCAATTTACATGAACGCGGCCACCCCGAACAAGCCGCCACCGGATTGTGGCCCTGGGCGCTGGTCAATTCGAATTTCTGGGCGAACTTTGCACCCCTCAAAAAACCTACCGCCATGTCGAAAATCATCTACACCCTGACCGATGAAGCGCCCATGTTGGCCACGTATTCCTTCTTGCCGATTGTGCAGGCGTTTGCTGGCAAGGCGGGGATTGCATTGGAGACGCGGGACATTTCGCTGGCGGGTCGGGTTTTGGCCCAATTCCCTGATTTGCTGAACGATGAACAGCGCGTGGGCGATGCCCTGAGCGAGCTGGGCCAACTGGCGCTCACGCCCGAAGCGAACATCATCAAGCTGCCGAACATCAGCGCGTCGATGCCGCAACTCACCGCGGTCATCGCGGAACTGCAAGCGGCCGGCTACCCCCTTCCCGACTACCCGAACGACCCGCAAACCGATGCGGAACGCGACATCAAGGCCCGGTACGACCGCGTAAAAGGCTCGGCCGTTAACCCGGTGCTCCGCGAGGGCAATAGCGACCGGCGCGCGCCGAAAGCCGTCAAGTCCTACGCCCAAAAGCACCCCCACCGCATGGGCGCGTGGTCCGCGGATTCGAAGACCCGCGTGGCCTCGATGGCGGACGGCGACTTCTACGGTTCGGAGACCTCGACCGTGCTCGAAGCGGCCACGACCGCGAGCATTCGGTTCACGCCGGCCGACGGTGGCGCCGCCACCGAATTGAAGGACGGCCTCGCCCTCGAAGCCGGCGAAATCGTCGACGCCTCGCGCATGAGCATGAGCGCACTGCGCACCTTCATCCAGCAGGAAGTCGCGGCCGCTCGCGCCGATGGCGTCCTGTTCTCGGTGCACATGAAGGCCACGATGATGAAGGTCAGCGACCCCATCATCTTCGGCGCGGTCGTCGAGACGTTCTTTGCGCCCGTGTTTGAGCGGTTTGGGGCGGAGCTCGCAGCGGCTGGCGTGAACACGCGGAATGGACTCGGCGACCTCTACGCGAAGTTGCCGTCGATGCCGCAGGCCACGCAGGATGCGATCGCGCAGGCGATTGACGCGGTGTATGCGGAGGGCCCGGATTTGGCCATGGTGAACAGCGACAAGGGCATCACGAATTTGCACGTGCCGTCGGACGTGATCATCGATGCGTCGATGCCGGCGATGATTCGGAATTCAGGCCAAATGTGGGACGCCCAAGGCGCCACCCGCGACACCGTGGCCGTCATCCCCGACCGCTCCTACGCGGGCGTCTACGCGGCCACCATCGATTTCTGCAAGCAGAACGGCGCACTCGACCCGCGCACCATGGGCAGCGTTTCCAACGTCGGCCTCATGGCGAAGAAGGCGGAGGAATACGGTTCGCACGACAAAACCTTCGAATTCCCCGGCAACGGCACCATCGAAATCGTGGACGCGAACGGCACCGTCCTCCTCTCCCAAACGGGCGAGCAAGGCGACATCTTCCGCGCCTGCCAAACGAAGGACGCCCCCGTCCGCGACTGGGTGAAACTGGCCGTCAACCGCGCCCGCGCCACGGGCAACCCCGCGGTGTTCTGGCTCGACCCCGAGCGCGCCCACGACCGTTCCATCCAGGGCAAGGTCGAAGCCTACCTCGGCGACCACGACACGGACGGCCTCGACCTGCACATCATGAGCCCGGTGGACGCAACGACCTTCTCCCTCGAACGCATCGTGAAGGGCCTCGACACCATTTCCGTGACGGGCAACGTCCTGCGCGACTACCTCACGGACCTCTTCCCCATCCTCGAAGTCGGCACCTCCGCGAAGATGCTCTCCATCGTTCCGCTCATGAACGGCGGCGGCCTCTTCGAAACGGGTGCGGGCGGATCGGCCCCGAAGCACATCCAGCAACTGATGGAGGAAAATTACCTCCGCTGGGACAGCTTGGGCGAGTTCCTCGCACTGGGCGTCAGCTTGGAGCACTTGTCGCAGGTCGCGAACAACCCGTCCGCGCAGGTCATGGCCGACGCCTTGGACGCTGCTACAGCACGCTTCCTCGACGAGGACAAGAGCCCGACGCGCCGACTCGGCGGCATCGATAACCGCGGTTCGCACTTCTACCTCGCCATGTACTGGGCGCAAGCCTTGCGTGACCAAACCACCGATGCGTCCTTGGCCTCGGCCTTCGCACCGTTGGCGAACGCATTGGAAGCGCAGGAAGCCACCATCGTGGAAGAGTTGATTGCCGTTCAAGGCAAGCCGGTGGACCTTGGCGGCTACTACCGGCCCGATGCGGCGAAAGCCGATGCGGCGATGCGACCTTCGGCCACGCTCAACGACCTCATCGGCTCGTTTTAATCGCGGATGAGGGTCACGCGCCCCACCTTTTCGATGCCGATGTCCTCGTACGTCGGCTGGTAATACAGCGTCCAAACGTACACGTCGTCCTCGGCGTAATGCGATCCGTCACGCACCGCATCGCCCACCCAGTACTCGTCCGGATCGAACGAGTGGAACACCACATCGCCCCACCGGTTGATGACGGTGAACTCGTATTCGGCCACCAAATCCCGATCGCTGAACACCGGGCGGAACGCATCGTTCAATCCACGTGAACCCGTGCCCGTCGCTTGGCTCTGGATCGAAGGCGGCGTGAACGCGTTGGGAACGAACACCTGAAGCAGCTGCTCGAGGGCAACGACGTCTTGGCGTTGGTCCGTGCATCCGAACGCGTTCGCAGCCGTCAACGTGACCGTAAAGAAGCCGGCTCCGTTGAAGGTGTGGCTTACTTCCTCGCCCGAGCCCACCCCGCCATCACCGAAGTTCCAATTCCAAATCGACGCCCCGACCGACGTGCTCTCGAACGTCCACGTGTCGTTCAGCGGGTCGATGTCCATGGGCGTGCCGATGAACGGCGTCGACTCGAAATTCGCCACCGGCGTCGGATGCACCTGAATGAGCTGCGGAACATCCAGTGCGTTCGTGCAACCGTCGACCGAAGTGGCCACGAATTGCGCCGTGTAGATCCCCGGCTCCTCAAGGTCGATGATCGCTTCGTCGTCCAAGGGCCCCGAATAAATCAGACCCGAGGGCGAGGCCAAATCCAGCTGCGTCGACGCCGCTCCGACCGAAAGGTTCATGAACGTCACCGGCAACACCTGGCACCCCGTCACAGGGAACACGTCCAAGGCGGCCAACGGCTGAGCGAGCACCGTGAACACCGCGGTGTCGGCGTCCACGCACCCGTACGCGTTTTCCACCTCCAGCACCACCTCGTGCGCCCCCACCTCAGCGACCGTGACGTCAGGCACCGCCCCCGCCCCCACCAGCTCGCCATCCACCCACCACGTCGACGCAACACCCCCCGTGGAAGCATTCACCAAATCCAATTCCACCGGAACCTCGCAGCTCACCGCCGAGCCCAATTGCACCGCCGCAACGGGAGCCGGCAGCACCCCGATCTCGAACGACGTGTCCGCCGCGCAGAAGTTCACCGACTCCGCATGCACCGACACTTCGAACGTCACCGGCCCGCCCGTGGTGTTGACGTACGTGTGCACCGGTGCCCACGACACGCTCGGGCTGCTCCCGTCGCCGAAGTTCCACGTCACGAACGCAGCGTTCTCCGACGCATTCCCGAACGCCGCTTCGAAGGGCGAGCACCCCGGCTCCGGCACCGCCAAATCCCACACCGGCGACGGATGCACGAGCACCGACACGCTGTCCGTGCCCACGCACTGGAACAGGGCCGTCCCCACTTCCGCCACCGCCCAATAATTCCCCGGCTCGTCGTACGAAGTCGAAGCGAAATACCCCACCCCGTTCTCCCCGTTGCCGAAAGCCCATTCGGCCGCTCCGCTCGTGTTGGCTTGCACCGTGAAATTCACCGGCTCGCCCACGCAATAGCTCGAAGCGTTGGTCACCAAGCTGAACTCGGGCTCGGCAAAGACCTCCACCGACAAGCCCACCGTGTCGAACGCGCAGCCATTGGTCACGAATTGCTGCACTTCGTACGTCCCAGGCCCCGTGTAAACCGTCGACGCCACGCTGTCGAAGCTCACCAGCCCGTTGCCGAAGTCGAACGTGATCTCCGTCGTGTTCGCGCTCAAGTCCGTGAACTCCACATCGAGCGGAGCGCAGCCGGACAGCGCCGACGCATCGAAGAAGGCGGACACGGTGTTGGGCAACAGGTGGAAAACGGAGGAGACTGAGTCGGTTCCGCATTCGTTTTGGCCGATGAGGGAGATGGTGAAATCGGCCGGATCGTCGCCCGTGGTGTACCACGTCGCCGGCGGCTGCTGCCCCGTGTACGCGTCGCCATTGCCCAAATCCCAAACGAGCACATCCGGCATCCCCACGCTCGTGTTCAACAATTCCAAGCCAAAGGGCGAGCACGCCGTGTCCTGCAGCATCGCGAACGAAAGCGAGGGCGCGGGATACACGAGGATCGTGTCCTGGTAAACGTCCGTCGCGCACAGGTTCTCAACCGTCAAAGAAACCGGGATTTCCAACAAAGTGTCTCCTTGTTGGAAGGTCATCGCATTGGGCTCGAACGCCGTCGACAAGTCGCCGTCGATCTCCCACAGGAAGTCCGCAAACGGCGCGGTGGACGTGTTGTCGAAGGTCACGTCGAGCGGGGCGCAGCCTTCGATTGGAGTGAGGGAGGCGGAGGCGGTTGGCGGGGTGGTGATTTGGACCGCTTGCTCCAACGTATCCCGGCAACCCAACGACGTCGTCACCACCAGTTCAATCGTGTAGAATCCAGGATCCTCGAAGGTGTGCGCAGGCTCCCACGCGTACGAAATGCCGCCATCGCCGAACCACCAAAACGCGGACACCGCCCCCGTGCTCGACTGCGTCAACGGCAAATCGGCGTTCGTGCAGCCCAAATCGTCCGCCTGAAAATCCGCCACCGGCACGGGATGAATGGTCACCTGATGGAACGCCGTATCGGCACAGCCCGTCACCGGATCCGTATACGTGTATCCCGGAGCATAATCCGCTGCCGGCTGATCCGTGTCGAACGCCCCCAACGCCTCATCCACCACGCCCGTGCCAAACCACGTCCCCCCCAAAGGCAACGCCTGCGAAACCACCTCCACCCCATCGTTTCCACACCACGCATCGGCCGCGCCCAACGTGAGCTCCGGCAACCCGAGCACCGTGACCACCATCGAATCGCGCGAGTAACACGTTCCCGCCCCGAACTCGATGGAGAACACGTGATCCCCCACGGGGAGCGCTTGCGGATTGAGCACCCCGCCGCTCGCCGAGACCACCGCCGCATCCGCTCCAGCAGCCGTGCTGAACCAGTTGATGTTCGAGGTCGGAACGTACCCGTCCAACTGAAGGAGCGGCGCGTTCGCGCACACCACCGAGTCCAAACCCGCATCCGCCACAACGGGCGGGTTCACGACCACTTCGAGCGTGTCCGTGTGGGAACAGCCCGTGGTCGCCGAAGTGAAATCGTACACCACCTCGAACGTCCCCACGCCGGACACCGACGGCTCATAAACGCCCGTGGCCGACACCGCCGCCTCCCCCAAACCGTAAAAGAAGCCCGAACCGCCTTCCGCGAATCCCGGGCTGAACCCCTGCAACTGCTCCACAATCGGTTGATCGCACAAGGTCACATCGGGCCCGGCGTTCACCACCGGCAACGGGTTCACCACCACCTCGTGATCGAGCGTATCCCGGCAGCCCGTCACCGGGTCCTCGTACCAGTAGATCAACGCGTAGGTATCGGCTCCGATGAGCGTCTCAAAGTTGGTCCCCGACACCCCGGGCCCTTCCCACGTTCCGCCCGTCGGCGTCGCGGTGGCCAGCGGCATCAACGTGTCGTTGAGGCAAAACGCATCCGCCGCGCCCAAGCCCATGTCCGGCAGGGCATCGATGGTCACTTCAAGGGCGTCCGTGCTGTAGCAAGTGCCCGTTCCAACTTCGAGGGCAAAGGCATACGTTCCCGGAGCGAGCAGTTGCGGATTCAGGGTGCCCGCAGCCGCATCGACGACCGCCGGAGCCGCAGCCCCCACGCCCGACCACGCCCCGCCCGTCAACGGGAAGAAGCCGTCAAGCTGCAGCAGCGGCGCGTTCGCGCACACCACCGTGTCGAGTCCCGCGTTGGCCACCACCGGCGGAACCACCGTCACTTCGAGGGTGTCGCGCTCCGAACAGTTGGTGATGGAACTCGTGTAGAGGTAAACCACATGGAACGTGCCGACTCCGCTGAGGGAGGGGTCGAAGGTGCCGGCGGACGTCACCGCACCGGCTGCGCCACCGAGCCCGTAGAAGAGGCCCGAACCGCCCGGACCAGTCAAAGGCGGCGAGAAGCCAGAGAGGTTTTCGGGGATGGGTTGGTCGCACAAGGTCACGTCGGGCCCCGCGTCCACGAAGGGAAGGGGGTGAACCGTCACGTGGTGATCCGCCGTGTCAGCGCAGCCCGTCACCGGATCCTCGTACCAGTAAATGAGGTCGTAACCGCCCACCCCGACCAGGGTGTTGAAGTCGGTGCCGGTCGCGCCCGGACCTTCCCACTGCCCGCCTTCCGGCGTGGCGGTCGCCAGCGGCATGACCGTGTCGTTCAGGCAGAAGAAGTCGTCGCCCCCGAGTGCGATGGCGGGAAGCGGATCGATGGTTACGGTCAGCGAGTCCTTCGTGTAGCACGTGCCGGAGCCGTAGCTGTAGAAGAGCTGGTGGTCGCCGGGGAGGAGGGACTGGGGCAGGATTTGGCCCGTCGCGGCGTTCACGAGTGCGGGGGCATCCTCCGGGGTTTGGGTGAACCACGTGCCGCCTGTCGCGGGGGTGAAACCGGCCAAAACCAGCGGCGGCGCATTGAAGCAAGCCACCGTGTCCATGCCCGCCTCCGCCACCACCGGCTCCGTGATGGCGACCTCAAGGGTGTCGCGGCCGATGCAGCCCGAGAAGGGCGACGTGTAGGCGTACACCACGTCGAAGGTTCCCGGACCGGTGACCGAGGGGTCGAATTGGCCGTCCGGCGTCACCGCCGCCGCCGCCGCCCCGAGTCCATAATACGCGCTGTTGTTCCCGAAGGACCCGTCGGGAATCGCGCCCGTAAGCTGCTCCACGATGGGCTGGTTGCACAGGTCGAGGTCCGCGCCGGCAAAGACGTTGGGCGGGTCGTTGATGATGACTTGGTGCGGGATTTGGTTCGTACACCCCGTCAGCGGATCCGTGTAGCTGTAGGCCAAATCGTACACCCCCTCACCCACCAACGTCCCGAACGCCACCGGATCGCTGCCCAGCACCAATCCCGGCCCCGTCCACGTGCCCCCCAACGGCGTCGCCACCGGCAACTCCCCGACGGTGTCGTTCGCACAAAACTCCGACTCCGGCACCACGGCCATCACCGGCAACGCGAGCACCTCCACCTCCATCGTATCGCGGGTTAAACACGTCCCCGCCCCATACGTCAGCACATACGGGTGCACCCCTGCTCCCGCCACCTCCGGGTCCATGCTCGCCGGCGCAATCAACGCCCATTCGGCCTCCGCCGTCGCCCCCGACCAATCGCCCGCCGTAGCCGCCTCCAACGCCACCTCGCCGCCGTTCAAGCACACGACCAAATCCGGTCCCGCATCCGCAAACAAAGGCGCCACCACTTCCACCACCAACGTGTCCGCCGAGGTGCAACCCGTCGCGGGATGCGTGTACGTGTAAATGACCTCGTGCAACCCGATTCCGCTGACATCCGGCGAAAACAGGCCGTCGGGACTCACCGCGGGCGTTCCCGAGTACGTCCCACCACCGGGGGAAGCGCCGGTGAGCTGCTCGGGGATCGGTTGATCGCACAAGACGAGGTCGGGACCCGCCTCCACCACGGGCAACGGGTGAACCGTGGTGGTGAACGTGGCGAATTCGGAACAACCGCTCGCATCGGTGACCAGGGCTTCCACCGTGAAGGTTCCCGGTGCGACCGGCCAAGCCATGGCTTCGGTTCCCACAACGCCCGCGGGGTTCAGCCACTCGATGAAGTACGGGCCGTTGCCGCCCGTCGCTTCTGCCGAGTAGGCGATGGAGTCGCCGATGCAGCTTTCGGCGGGGCCGATGAGGGTGAGTTCGGGGCGTTGCAGCACGGACAGGCTGACGACCGATTCGGTCAGGCACGACCCCGTTCCGAACGCGTACGTCGCGGCGTAGTCGCCGGGTGCCAAGGGCCCCGCTTGCCACGTTCCGTCGGCCGAGAGTCCCGCTCCGGTCCACGTGCCACCGTCCGGCGTGTACCCCGTGAGTTGGACGACCGTATCGACGTCGCACACCACGGAACCCGGCCCCGCATCGGCCAGCACGGGGGCCACGACTTCTGCTTCGGTGGCGATGCTGCTGGTGCAGCCCTCGGCGTCCGTGAAGGTGTACGTCAGCGCGATGGTGCCTTCACCGGCCAGCGAAGGATCGAACGTTCCGTTGGCATCGACCACCCCAGGACCGGACCAATCCCCCCCTGCGGGCACCGGATCGGGGAGCTGCTCCACGATGGGTTGGTTGCACGCCACCAAGGTATCCAGTACCGTCAGCACAGGAAGGTCCAAGACCTCGATGGTCAGGGTATCCGTCCCGATGCAGCCGTTCGCATCGATGGCGGTGGCTGCAATGGCTGCGGGGGAGCCTGCGACAACTTGCAAGGTCGCAACTTGGGGCGTGGAAACGTCCCAAACCGTCCCCGGCTCCCATTCGAACACGTAGCCGCCGGCACCGCCGGTCGCGCCCAAGCTGACCGATGCCACGTCACCGGAGCACACCGTCAAGTCGTCGGCCGTGAGCACGGGCGTGGGGTTGGAAAGGATGGTCACAGAACGCACATCCTGCGTCTCGCAAGTCCCCGTACCGTACGTGTAGATGTAGTCGTAAGTCCCTGGCACCAAATCACCTACATCCGCCACCCCCGTGGAAGGGTTCACCATTCCCGGCCCCGACCAGGTTCCTTGGCTGCTCGGAAAAAAGCCTTCGAAGACCAAACTCGTGTCCACATCGCAGACCGCAAGGTCCGCCCCTGCGTTGGCAAACTCCGGAGCGAACACCTCAATGACCAGGTCGTCCGAATTCGTACAGCCGTTGGGCGCGGTGTACGTGTACGTCGCTTGCCACGTTCCCAAGCCCAACACCGCAGGGTTCAACAGCCCCGAAGACGAAATGCCCGTGCCGGACCACGTGCCTCCGAGGGGCGTGCCCGTGGTCAACAGCGTGTCGATGCTTTGGTCACAAAACCCGTCGAGCTCCCCGGCGTCCACCACGGGCAGCGGGAGCACGTTCAAGGCAGAAGTCGATTCGCCCACGCACCCTTGGCTGTCCGTCACCGTCGCCGTCACCTCCACCACACCTGCTGCGGCTTCGAAGAACGGGGACGGCCCCACCGCCACTTCGGTGCCGTATTGCCACGCATACGAAAAGCCCGGCGTTCCCGACGAGACGGAAACCGACGGGCTGAAGGTGCTGCCATCGCACACGGACGTGAGGCCCGTGATGAGCGGGACGGGCAGCGGATCGGTCACCAACGTGACCTCGATTTCGCTGGTGCAGTTCGCCGAAGGGTAGACATTGATTCCCGTAATGGTCACCGTCGTGGTCTCCGAGAATTGGTAGACCGCCTCGTCGTTGCCCGGCAGGATGACGGTTGGCGCAGGCGACCACGTGTAGTTGTCTGCCCCGGTGACCTCCACGGTTTGAGCCGAACCGGAACATGCAGAAACGGGAGCATCGATCGACAAATCCGGCGACGCGTTCACCAACATCACCGCCTGGTCGCTGCCGATGCCGCACGCATTGATGAGGTAAGCGTTGGCAATCCAAATCCCGTTGTCGTCCAACGGCACCACCAGGTGCTCGTCGATGTCCGCGTTCACTTGGTCTCCTTCGATGATCCAATAAAACGTGGAGTTGATGTCGCCGCCTGCATTGTAGGACAAAACGTCCAATCCCCACTCCTCCCCTTGACACGCTGTGCCTCCGGAACTGATGGTGAGGGTCGGCTCGGAATAGACTTCAATGGTGTGCGTCGACGTCGAAACGTCGCAATTGACTCCGGGAGCCGAAACCGTTTGGGTAATCGTGTACGTTCCCACGCTCAACAGCTCGATGGTCGGCGTCGCACTCGTCGAACTGCTTCCGTTCACGTACTGGTAACTTCCGCCCGAAACCGACCACGAATAGACGTAATTCGCACAGGAGACCGGCGATTGGTCGGTCCCCGAGAAGTCCAGCTCGAACGGCACACAGCCCTGCGTTGCGCTCGGAACCGCATCGGCCGTGGGCGGCGGAATGACGCACACCTCGAGGGTATCTTGTCCATCCTCGCAGAACAAATGGAGGTCATAGACCTGCACCTCATAAAGTCCTGCGTCGTAGAAGTACACATCGGCTGCCGTCCCCACTCCCGGGGACGCAAAGCCCGTCCCCGCGCCTTCGATGGTTTCAATGGTCCAATACACGTCCGACGGTTCGCACCCCGATTCGTCCACGACCACGCCATTGCCCGATACCTGATAGGGGTAGGCGCCCGTGCACACGAGCTCCGGCCCGCTCAGGTGGGGGTTCGGTGCGCCGTGCAAGCGAATGGGATCGTGCGTTGAAATCGAAGTTCCGCAAGCATTGGATGCCGTCACTTTGAAGCGCAGCGCATTCGCGGATCCCTCGGGAGTCGTTTCGCCACACGAATCGTCGCCGTACGTGTGGGACACGGAACTCGGCGGCGGGTGATTGTACTGCGTCGACACCCCATCGCCGAAATCGATGGTGTACGTCGTGCCCTCCACGTTGTTGATGAAATCCGTGATGGGGAAGACCAAATCAGCGGGCGAGCACAACCCCACCGTATTCCCCGGATTCGCCGTTCCGATGGTCGGATTGGAGCCCACGAACACCTCCTCAATGATCGTGTTGCTGCACCCATTCGCCGCCTCAACCGTCAACGTGATGTCGTAAATCCCGAACTCCTCGTAAGTCGTCCCCGGAGGATTCCCAAAACTCGGTGCTGAAAAGGAGGTGTCCGTTCCGTTGCCCCAGTCCAAATGCCAATCCGTAGCGAACGGATACGGCGGCAACACCAACGTGTAGTTGGGCCAATCCGCATCGGTTTGGCACAGCGGTGGGGCCTCCGTGAAGGCCGGAACCGGAATGGGCAGCACCTGTATGGTTTGGGTGGCCGTCGAAGGGCAGGAACCGTCGGAATTGGTCGCGGTCAATTCCACGACGTAGGTTCCCGCCGAAGGCAGGGCCGCATTGAAAAAATGAGTCGGCGACCCGAAGGTGGTCCCGTTCGATCCGTCGCCAAAGTCCCAACTGTAGATCGTTCCCGTTCCGCCGGTGGTGGAATTGGTGAACGCAACCCCCTCATTCGCGCACCCGCCATCGGACGCCGAAAAGGACGCCACCGGCGCAGGCAGCACCTCAAAGAAAATGGAATCCGAACACACGGTGCCATCAGCGCCATACAGCTGCAGGCTCCACCACCCTTCGGGCGCAATCACCAGCCCTTCATCCACCCCCAGCGAATCGCTTCCACCCGCAGCGTCCTCCCATGAGACACCTTCCCAATCCGCATCCAGCACGCCCCAAGCCCCCCAATCCACGGCCAACGATTCGCCAGGACACCGATTCAACGAGTCGGGCAACGCAACCGGACAGTCCTGCGCAAAAAGGCCGCTTCCGGACGCAGAAGCGAGCACAACCAACAGGAAGGTGAACGGGATTTTCAATTGCATTGCAGGCGCGTATACGTTGGAAAACGGTGACAAGTTGCGGTACCGACCCTCCATTTGCGCTGAGCAAATTTAGCCTTTTTCCAAGCGAATTCGCCTAACTTTCGTACATGAATCGACTGGGCACAACCTTCGGCGGGCTGGTTCTTGCAATGAGCTTCTTTGCCTGCAACTCCAACGAAACTCCGCGTTTCGACGAGATCAATTTTGCGGCCTTGGACGAACCGTGTTCCTGCCTTGAAGCCGCGGCTGTGCTGTACGACCACACCAGTGATTTGGTCCTTGAAATCAAGCACGCAGCCGATGAAACGCGGCGCCGGACGAACCTGGGCGAACCCACTTCGGATGCCCTGCTCGACTCCATGCTCATGCTTTCTGAGCAAATGCGCGCGGTGCTGGATGGTCCAGGACGGGAACTGGATCGAGCCTGCAAGGACGTCGTGGACTTCGATGCCGTTGGGCAGGGGACGGAGGGTTCGGATTGCTCGGAGTTGGCTCCATTTCAGCGGGCCTTTCAGCGCTTGCGAAACATCAAAGAAGGCGTGCAACCATGAGGATTTTCGGTGCGCTGCTGGGCTGCTTGCTCGCGGGACAGGTTGGGGCGCAATGCCCGAATCCCACCGGCGGGCGTACAGGCCAAATCGCCAGCCACTCCGCCTACACGGTCGAATTCATCCCCGAACTGCGCATCGCCGAATGGGTGACCTACGAAGTCACAGCTGCTGAAATTCAAGGCGCCCGTTATGAGCGTTCCGACGACTTCCGCCGGGACCCGGCATTCAGCGCATCCCCCGACGCCGGTGCTTACCGGGGGAGCGGATTCGATCGCGGCCACCTCGCCCCTGCGGCCGACATGGCGTACAGCGCCCAAGCGATGAGCGAGAGCTTCTTCATGTCCAACATGACGCCCCAACACCCGAGCCTCAACCGAGGCCGGTGGAAAACCCTCGAGACGCAGGTGCGCCAATGGGCCGTCGAAAAGCAGGCCCTGTGCATTACGGCGGGTCCGGTGCTGCGCAACGGGTTGGACCGCCTCCCGAGCGGAGTGACAGTACCGGAATTCTATTTCAAAGTCATTTACGACCCCGAACCCGTTCCCACGGCCATCGGCTATGTGTTTCCCAACGGAAAGTGCCCCAATGGAATCGGCGCCTATGCCGTCCCCATCGACCACATCGAAGCGGTGACGGGTTTGGACCTGCTCCCTGGCGTGGATGAAGCGCTGGAGCAGCGCGTCCCCTCGACCGGTTGGTGATCAGTAGCTCATGTCGTCGAGCTTCACCTTGCCCCGGAACACGCGGTACACGAACAGGAAGTAAAGGCCGACCAGCGGCACCCCGATGACCGTGATCAGGAGCAGCAGCCGCAGCGTGCGCTCCGAAGAAGCCGCCTCCGCGAGCGTCATGCCGCCATCGGGATCGATCGTGCTGGGAATCAAGAAGGGAAACTGTTGGGCAAAGACCAAACCCAGCAACGAAGCGATCATCCCCGCACTCACAAAGAACGCCCGGCCATACCGCCGCCGCCTCACCAGCACAGGAATCGCCATCGACGCCACAAACGCCACAACCGCCAAGCCCACAAAGCCCGGCCGGTGCCACAACCGCTCGATGACCTCCGGATTCCAAGCGAACAGCACCACCGTGCTCAAGGCCATCGCGCCGTAAAAAAAGAACAACGCCACCCGGTTCAACTGCTTCACCCGATCGAACAACCGGTCCTCCGTCTTCAACAACAGGTACAAACTCCCGTGCACCGCGTACAACGCCGCCACCGCCAACCCCACCGACAGCGGAAACGCCCCCAACATCTCCACCAGCCCCGCTCCCCGATACACCCCTTGGGCATCCACGGGCAGCCCCAGCATCAAGTTCCCCAACGCCATCCCCAGCAACACGCTGATCACCAGGCTCGAAAGGAAGTAGCTGTAATCCCAAAACGTCCGCCACCACTGCATCGGCTCCTTCGACCGGAACTCGATGGAAATCGCCCGCCCGATGAGCGCCGCCAGCAACAAAAAGAACGGCACATAAAAGGCCGAAAACGCCGTCGCATACGCCTCCGGAAATCCCGCAAACAACGCCCCACCCGTGATGACGAGCCACACCTCGTTCCCATCCCAAACCGGCCCCACCGCATTCAACGCAATCCGCCGACTCTGCTCCTTCCGAAAGAACGGGTGCAACAAACCCGCCCCAAGGTCGAACCCGTCGAGCACCGCATACAACGTCACCGTCAACCCGATGACGAGGAACCAAATCGTGTGCAATTCCAATCCCATCATGACCAAGCCGATTCCAAGTGTGATGCCCGCGTGCCCTCGCCCCGTTCCTCCTCCGGCCCGTGCAGGATTTTCTTCCGCATCAGGTAAATGAACAAGGCGAACAGCACCACGTAAATGCCCGTGAAGAGGATGAGGCTGAACCAAACTTGCTCCGCCCGCACCGACTCGCTCAACGCATCGCTCGTTCGGAGCAAGCCGTAGACCACCCAGGGCTGACGCCCCATCTCGGCGGCAAACCAGCCGGCTTGGTTCGCGATTTGGGGCAGCAAAACGGCTGCCGTCAGCGCGCGCAACATCCACTTCGACTGCTCCAATTTGCCCCGACGGAACAGGTAAAACCCGTACGTCGACAGGCCGATGAGCAGCATGCCGATGGCCACCATGATGTGGTAAAACTGGAACACCGCGTTGACTTGGCGCGGGCGATCTTCATCGGCGAATGCGTCGAGGCCCGTCACCGGCGCGGAGGGGTCCTGATCGAGCAGGAAGCTCAGCCCCCCGGGGATGCCGAGTCCCGTCACCTCCTTCGATTCCTCGTCCACCCAGCCGAAGAGGTACATGTCGGCCGGCGCCTCCGCCGCGTAATGGCCTTCGAGGGCGGCGAGCTTCGCGGGCTGGTGTTCCGCCACCACCTCGGCGGCAACGTGGCCGCTGAAGAGTTGCGCCCAGCTCGCCACGAGCACCACGGGAAGGCCGATGGCCATCGCCTTGCGCGCCACGTCCACGTGCTGCTTGCGCAGGAGGTACCAAGCCGCGATGCTCAGCAGCAGGAAGCCCCCCGCGAGGAAACTCCCGAGCCAAACGTGCGCCAACCGCTCCACCGAGCTCGGATTGAACACCATCGCCCAGAAGTCCACGATTTCGGCCCGGGCGTCCATGCCCTCGCCCACCACGTGGTAGCCGGCGGGCGTTTGCTGCCACGAATTGGCCACCACGATCCAGACCGCGCTGAACATGCTGCCGAGCCAGACGCCGACGGCGGAGACGAAATGCCATTTGGGCTTCACCCTGCCCCAGCCGAAGAGCAGCACGCCGAGGAAGCCGGATTCCAGCGCGAACGCGAAAATGCCCTCCGCCGCGAGGGCCGACCCGAAGACGTCGCCCACATACCGCGAATAGACCGCCCAGTTCGTGCCAAATTCAAATTCCATCACGATGCCGGTCGCCACGCCCAGCCCGAAGGTCAGCGCGAACAGCCGAATCAGGAACCGCGTCAGCCGCCGCCAAACCGCCTCCGACGTGCGCAACCAGCGCCACTCCGCCAACACGATGAGGAACCCGAGGCCGATTGACAGCGGCGGGTAGATGTAGTGAAACGCCACCGTGAAGGCGAACTGGATCCGACTGAGTATTTCCACGTCCATGCGCACAAATGTCCGCCACCGAGACGAGGTGTTCCGTAACGGCTGTCACACGCGCGGAAGCTTAACTTTGCGGACATGCATCCCATCATTGCGCGGTTTTGGCCCGAGGCGTTGACGCTGGCGGCCTTTCTCGAGGAGTTGTTCACGTGCGAGATCCGTGAGGATCAGCCGTACGACCAGTACATTGCCGTGAACCGTTCGCGGGTGAAGCGGATTCGGAAGACGCTGGCGCTTTCTGCTGAAGGCCAAATCGCCGCCCGCTCCACCCCCGCCGGCACCCGCTGGCTGGTCATCAACGAGCATTGGTGCGGCGACGGGGCCCAAATCCTGCCCGTCATCGAAGCCCTCGCCCTCGCCTCCGAAGGCCGCATCGAAGCGCGCGCCTGCTACCGCGATGCGGACACCGACCTCATCGACGCATTCCTCACGAACGGCGGCCGAAGCATCCCGAAGCTCATTCAGTGCAACGCGGCCGGCGAAGTCACAGGCGCATGGGGTCCGCGGCCGGCCGAAGCGATGGACCTCGTGCGCACCATCAAATCCGACCCCGACCCGCAGACCGCAGCGAACTACGCCGAACCGCTCCACGCGTGGTACGCGAGCGACAAGCAGCGCGCCATCGAGTCCGAGTTGATCGCGCTGCTCGCTCAGGCCCGGTAGTGCAACTCGCGCACACTGCGCTGCACCGACTCCGGTGACCGGAGCTGGTCCCACACTTCCTCCCGGACGTACGACGCCAGCGGCTGATCGCGCTTGCCGAGGACGCGGAGGGCCTTGGCGATTTGGCGATCCCAAACCGCCGCACAGCGCAGCGCGTCGTCCGGCCGCACCCACTTCCGGCGCGTCCCCTCGTCCAAGGGCTTCCACGGCGCATTCAAGTTCAGGTACCCGTAATCGTCCGTCAACTGCTCCCCCGGATGGATGTCCCGCACCGCGACCTCAAAGTCGAAGACGGTGCTGAGGCAGTTGCTCCGGAAGCTGTGGTTGACGTACCGCGCATGGTCCCAACACAGCACCATCTCCCCCCGCGCATTCTTGAAGGCGAAGTATTCGAGTTGGTCTTGGGCAAATGGCGGAAGAGCGGCCACTTCGGCCGGCGTGAACACCCGGTCCAGCGGATCCTGGACCCAGGTGATGGTTCCCTTGGGAATGAACGCCGTAGCGACCACTCCCCGGCCCACCTCATCGCTGATGAATTGGACCTCAGTGTGCGGGTGCATCATGTTGGTGACGCGAATGTGCAACGCGCCGATGTCACCTGATCCCCAAGCGCGTGAAAATATTTTTGCGGGCGATCACTTGGCGGCGGAGGTAGTCGGCTTGGCCTTGGTGGCGCTGGAAATGGGCGATGAGTTGCACGAGGAAGTAGGCCACCGTTCGCCCCTTGTGATGGGGGGGCGGCGCAGGCATTTCCTCGGCGAGGCGGGCGGGCGGCAGGTCGGCGAGGACGCGCTCGACCACGGTGGCCGTGATTTCGAGTTCGACGAGAAGCTCCGACTTCGTAGGGCGGGCGCTGAACTCGGTCTCGAGCTGCCGCACGTAGCCGTCACCGCCGAGCTGGGCACCGATGAAGTGGCGCAGGTTGCCGCAAACGTGCCAAGCGAGGCTGCCGACGGGGTTCTTCACCCCGGGCAGGGTGCGCCAGAGGTCGCGTTCGGGCATCGCCTCGAGGTCGCGGGCGAAGGAACGCAGGTCGCGGGCGAGGATGTGGGCGACGTCGTGGGTGAGGCTCATGGTTCGAGGGTTGGAAGTCCGGTGAAGTTCGGAGAGGAGATCTGGCCTGGCCCCCATTTCGCCTCGGATTTTTCCACCACCCGCTTTGCCAAATCCTGCGTCAGTTGATCCGACCAGCCGTCCGTACGCCCCTGCCGGAAAAACACGTCCGGATTGAAATGGAAACTGCGGGGATTCACCTTCATCTCTTGCTTCATCGACTCGAAATCGGTCCCCGCCGCGATGGCGATCAGGCGCTCCTCAGGCAGCGGGCGGTCAGGCATCAAGAACGCGGCGAGGCGCTTCACCGCGGCCAGCTTGCGCTCAACGAGGTCCTCGTAACGGAGGTACAGCACCTGCTTCGGCGCGATGCCGTGCGGCGCCGGGTTCATCCACCCCAAGGCGTGGTCGTGGTAATCGCCGAAGAACAAGCCCCCGCCGAGGAACAGCTCCGCGAACTGCTCGATCGGAAAATCTGGCGTGGCGCCGAGGTTCGGGTGGCGTTGGTAGAAAAAGTACTGGCTGACGAGCGCACTTCGCGGGTCGCGGATGATGTAGATGAACTTCGACTGCGGGTGCACTTCGCGCATCGTCAGGTCTTCGATGGCGGTGTGGAGGTACCAAACCCGCGGCCACCCCGCCCCTTCTGCCCGAAACGCATCCATCGCTTGGCGCCCGTGCTGCGAAGCCAGGACCTCCGGCCACGGCACGGTGTCGTGCCCGATGTCCCCAGCCGCCATGCCCGTTTCCGCGGGGTAATCGTGGCCCGCCCGCAGGAGTTCGACCACGAATTTCTTCGTCAGGTGGGTGCCGACCTTTTGGTGTGTCGAGATGAAGACGTCCTCGGGGTCGGTGCACCACGTCGCCCGCAGTTCATCGGCCACGGCGGGATCGACGAAGGGCGGGTGCGGTTTGTCCCGCCACATTCGGTGCAAATAGCCGCCCACCGGCAACCGCTCCACCGGCTCGAAGTTGCGCATCCCCTCGCGCAACGTCCTCCCGCTCATAGCCGCGCGACGAGCAACCCGCACTCGGTCGGCACGATGTGGTGCTCGACCCCGTTCGCGACAAACCAGTCCAAGAACGCCCGGCACTCTTCCTCCCGGTCGATGACGTTGTCGGCCAACAACACCGAACCCGGTCCGATGAGTTTGCGCTCGAGCAGGTCCATCAATTGCGGGTGGTACTGGTTCTTCTGCGCGTCGAAAAAGACGAGGTCGTATGGCTCAGTCAGCCCGTCGATGACGGCCCGGGCTTCTCCGATGAAGACCTTCACCGGCACGGCGCAATCGTCCATCAAGGCCTGAGCATTCCGACCGACCTCCTCGTGGAACTCGATGGTGTCGAGGTGAGCCCCCTCCGGCATGCCGCTCACGAGGTACAACGCGCTGAGTCCGTGGGCGGTGCCGATCTCCAAGGCTCGCTTGGGCGCGGTGGCCACGGTCAGGGCTTGCAACAGGCCGCCGGTGTCCGCGCGGATGGGGTTGCGCCAGCCGTAGCGTCCGTCCATATTGGTGTAGCTCTCGCCGTGCTTGGCATAGGTCTCTAATTCGGCAATGGCCGATTCAATCTTCGGTGTTCTCATGGCCAACTTGTTTGGCACAAAATACAATCGATGACGCTTTGGTGACCATCGCCAACGGGCATAAAAAAAGCCCCTTCGTTGCGGAAGGGGCTCGCTTGGTGGGCAATACTGGACTCGAACCAGTGACCTCTGCCATGTGAGGGCAGCGCTCTAACCAGCTGAGCTAAATGCCCAAGCGGGTGCAAATTTCATAAATTCCTCCTAACCTTTGACCAACCTCCGCGAAAAAAACATCCCGCCGCCTGCAATCGCTTGAAGGTTAACGCTCCAGCGCAGTGAATTTTGGGCTATTTTCACTCCATGAAAACGGTGATTATGCTTGCGTTGTGTTGGACTTCGGCGGCCTTGAGTGCGCAAGGGCTCGATGTCCTCGGTGGCATTCCGGTGTACGATGGGGACCGGTTGTCGTTTGTGTTGGCCCCGGCCGATGGTCCCGCTGTGGCGTGGGAGCGCGCGGCGCAGGTTCGGCCCGAGGTTTGGGCCCAAACCGCGCTCGTGCCCGAATACGTCAAAGGGTGGCGGCTCCCCACGCGCGCCGAGTGGAACCTCATCGTGGCGCAAGCCCAACCCGACTGGGACCTCAACGAAGTGTTGTACTGGACTTCCGAAGAAGCGGATGAACACTACAGTTACGTCTGCGTCCAGCCCATGGAAACGGTGCGACCGGACGGACCGGAAGTGCGCCACAAGAAGCAGGACGCTTTCGTCCGATTCATTCGTTCGGTCGATTAACAAAGCCGAAACACCGACAACGTTTCCGCAACGCATGCGCCACAACGGGCTGATATTTCCGCCCGGTTTCTTGACAATTCCTTCCGATTCTTCGTGCCCGTAGGTTGAATGCGATGGCGTGTTTTGGAGTCAAATCCAAAACCACATCATGAACCGTTTCATCCTCACGACAGCGGCCCTCCTTGCATGGTCAGCTGGCACCAGTCAGGCCCAGGATTGCGGCCTGTTCTTCAGCGAATACGCTGAGGGAAGCTCCTTTAATAAGTACGTGGAGCTCTACAATCCCACCGGATCAAGCATCGCGCTCGACGGGATTTCCATTGAAGTTTACATGAACGGCGCGACGGACGCGAGCAGTTCGATGGCCCTGACCGGCGCGCTCGGAGCGGGCGAAGTCGCGTTGTACGCGCACCCCTCAGCCGACGCGTCCATCCTGGCCCTCGCCACGGAAACGAACGGCTCGGTCATCAACTGGAATGGCAACGATGCGGTCCTCCTGCGCGGCGCTTCCGGTGAGGTCCTCGACGTGATCGGCGAAATCGGATCATCCGCAAACTTCGCCGTCGCCGATGCCGACACGAAGGACAACACCCTGGTCCGCAAGCCGGAAGTCGGGCACGGCACCAGCGACTGGGCTTCGGCCGCGGGTACGGACGCCGCCACTTCCGAGTGGGTGGCGCTGCCGAACAACGACTGGACGGACGCGGGCGTGCACACCTGCACGGCGGTTTGTGCTGCCACCCCCGCCAGCGAATTCACGCTGCGCGTCTTGCACAACAACGACGGCGAATCCAGCCTCCTCGAAGTGGACCACTTCCTCGCCACGGTCAACGCGGAGCGCGCGGCCTCGGCAGCGGAAGGCGTTCCGACCATCATGTTGAGCTCCGGTGATAACTTCCTCGCGGGCTCGATTTTCACGTTGAGCCAAAACACGAACACCTATTACGACGCGATGGCCCTCGATCGCATCGGGTACGACGCCCTGTGCCTCGGCAACCACGATTTCGACTTCGGCCCCGCTGTCCTCGCGGACTTCATCGAGAGCTACGAGTTGACGACGCCTCCTTACTTGAGCGCGAACTTGGACTTCTCGACGGAGCCGGAGTTGGCCGGCCTCGCGGCTGCAGGCCGCATCTTGCCTTCGACCGTCTTGAACGTGGAAGGGGAGCAAGTGGCCGTCATCGGGTTGACGACGCCGTTGTTGAATGGCATTTCGAGCCCGGGTTTGGTCGGCATCAACTCCGACATCGTGGGCGTGGTCCAAACCGAAGTGGACGCCTACGAAGCCGCTGGCATCAACAAGATCATCGTCATTTCGCACTTGCAATCGGTGACGAACGACATGGATTTGGCTGGAGCCTTGACCGGCGTCGACCTCATCATCGCAGGCGGGGGCGACCAATTGCTCACCAACTCCTTGTACGACACGGACTACGATGTCTACGGCAGCTACCCGCTCGCCACGACCGACGCCGACGGCGGCCCCGCTTACGTGGTCACCACCATCGGCAACTACCGCTTCCTCGGTAGCCTGAAGATGACCTTCGACGCGGACGGCCACGTCACGAGCATCCACAGCGACGAGAGCGACGTCATCCAGGTCGACACGAGCGAGGGCGCCGCTTCCGATGCCGACATGTACACCAGCGTCGTGGCTCCCCTCGAAGCCGCGTTGTCCCAAACCCAAGTCATCGCGACCACGGAAATCGACTTCGATGTGCGCAAGAACATCATCCGCTCGCGCGAAACCGGCATCGGCAACATCATCGCCGATGCGTACTTGAGCAAGGCCCGCGAATGGGCGCTCATGCAAGGCCACGATGTGCCCCAAATGGGCTTCGCCAACGGCGGCGGCATCCGCTCCAACACGATTTACCCCGCGGGCGAAATCACGGACCAAGACGCGGGCAACATCCTGCCGTTCCCGAACTACATCTCCATCATGGAGGATGTTCCCTCCTTCGTCATCAAGTACGTGTTCGAAAACGCTTACAGCCAAGTGAGCTTGGATGAAACGGGCGAACTCGTCGGTGACGATGGCCGCTTCGCGCACATTGCGGACGCGGCGATCGTTTATGACATCGCGGGCGAAGCGTACACCCACGACGCATCGGGCACGCCGGTGGTCGAAGGCAGCCGCATCCTCAGCATGGTGCTCGCCGACGGCACCGTGGTCGTCGAAAACGGCGTGGCCGTGGAAGGCGTGACGGTCGACATCGCGTCGGTGGACTTCTCGTTGAACGGGGGCGACTTCTACCCGTTCGACCTCGCGGGTTCGCCGGTGTTGGTTTCGGAATTCGCAGCGCTCGACGCGTTCATTGACTACTTGACCACGGATTTGGGCGGACTCGTTGAGGCGGCTGAATACGTGCAGGATCCGGGCATGGATGCGGGCCGCATTCAAGTCCAAACCCCGACCTGCGACGACCCCACGGCCTGCACCTACTTGCAGGACACGTTCTGCTTCTACGCGGACGACTGCGGCGTGTGCAACGGCGACGGCAGCACCTGCATCGAAGGGTGCACGAACGAATTGGCTTGCAACTACTACGATTTGGCCGTGATCGACGACGGCTCGTGCATCGTCCCGACCCCGGGCAACCCCTGCCCCACCACGGTTTCAGTGACCGTTTCAAGCGGATCCGATGACGCGGAAGAGCAGCTCGACCCGTCGAACCCCTACTTCAGCGGTTACCCGTACATGGATTCCAGCGACCTCGAATTGACCTTCGATGGCGGCGAGCAAGAAGTGGGCATTCGCTTCGCATCGTTGGCGGTGCCCGCGGGCGCAACCATCACCGAGGCGTACATCCAATTCACGGCCGACGCTTCGCACGACGGTGAGACGAATTTGACGGTCCTCGTGGAGAACAGCGTGAACCCCGCGACGTACTCGGCCGATGTGCTGAACGACGTGAGCAACCGCGATAAGTTCCAATTGCCGGTGGAATGGTCGAACGTGCCGGCGTGGACGGCGGGATTGGCTGGAATCGATCAGCGGACGCCGGATTTGGCCGCGCTCGTTCAGCACATCATCGACAGCGAAGGCTGGGCATCGGGCAACCCGATCAACTTCATCATCACGGGAACGGGACGCCGCGAAGCCGAATCGTTCGAAAACGACGAAGCCGACGCTTCCCTCGCCCCGACCCTCGTCGTGAGCTACCAAGAACTGAGCGGTGAAGGCTGCACGGACAACGCGGCGAGCAACTACGACCCCGCAGCCGTCATCGACAACGGCACCTGCACGTACGAAGTGAGCTTCGCTGTGGCGACCGGTTCGGACGACATCGAAGAGACGTTGAACACGGACGCGACCTACTACGACGGCGGCTTGCCTTACATGGATTCAAGCGACCTCGAACTCGTCCAAGACGGCGATGCGAACCAGGCCGTCGGTGTGCGTTTCACGGGCTTGAACATTGCTCAAGGCCAAACCATCGCCTCCGCCTACATCCAGTTCGCGACCGACGAGGTGAGCACGGGCGCAGCGGCCATCGAAATCGCGATCCAAGACGCGGCCGACACGGAAACGTTCGACCCGAACACGGCCTTTGACGCAAGCGGACGCCCGACCCTCGGTGCGACCGTTTCATGGGACGTTCCGGAGTGGTTGACGGTGGGTGAAGCGGGCGCGGATCAGCGGACGCCGGATTTGGCCAGCTTGCTCCAGGCCATCGTCGATCGTGCGGACTGGGCGCCGTACAACGCGGTGACGTTCATCCTCACCGGTTCGGGCACGCGGACGGCTGAAGCCTTCGAAGGCGATGCGGCCCTCGCTCCCCGCCTCGTCGTGGAAGTGCTCGGCACGCCGGCTTTGGCCCTCGGTTGCACCGACGAAGCAGCGACCAACTACGATGCCAACGCCGGCATCGACGACGGCTCGTGCACCTACCTCGTGGCAGCGACCATCGCGGAAATCCAGGAAGGGCAGTTGACGGAAGCCTTTACGGGCACGCCGGTGACGACGTCCGGTGTGGTCACCTACGTGAACGGTTCGTTCTTCATTTTGCAAGACGGAACGGGCGCTTACTCGGCCATTTCCGCCTACACCAGCGGACACGGTTTGAGCGTGGGAGACGACGTGACGGTGACCGCTTCGGTGACCGAGTACAACGGTTTGACCGAGCTCATCAGCTTCACGGACATCACCGTCAACGGCACGGCCGCCCTCCCTGCAGCCGAAGTCCTCGGAACGGGCGAACTGAACGACGAGCAGTGGGAAAGCGTGCTCGTGGCCACCACGGGTGAAGTTTCCGCCGTGGCAAACCAGTACGGCGAATGGCTCTTGAACGATGGCTCGGGCGATGTGCAGGTTGACGATTACGATGTGTCGGTGCCTGCGGATTTGACCCTCGGTCAGGTCTATTACGTGGAAGGTCCGTTGACTTACGCCTTCGGTGCGTTCGAATTGCGTGCCTTGGTGCAAGAACTGCAGCCGGCGGTTTGCCAACTCGGCGTGGTGTACGTCAGCGAGGCGCACACCAGCGGTGAGCCGAAGGACTACATCGAGCTGTACAACAGCGGCAGCGAGGACTGCTTGCTCACAGGTTTCCAATTGGACGACAGCGAAGAGTTGGCGGACTTGACGTTCGGCGACGTGGTCATCCCGGCGGGCGGCTTCTGGCTCGGCTACGAGGATGATCCGGAGTCGTTCACGAGCGGTTTGTCGAGCGGCGGTGACCTCGTGGTCTTTGCCGACCCGCAAGGCAACACGTTGATCGTGGAGGCCGGCCCGAGCATCGGCATCTTGTCGAAGAGCTTCGACGCGGAAGGCAACGGCTGCTACACCCTGCCCACGCCGGGTGCCGCAAACGACGCGTGCGGGGTGGTCGGCTGCACCGACGCCACGGCGTGCAATTTCAACAGCGAAGCGACCGCCGACGACGGATCGTGCACGTTCAGCGACGGCATCCTCGACTGCGACGGGGTTTGCGTCAACGATGCGGACGGTGACGGGATTTGTGACGAAAACGAAGCCCTCGAAGGCTGCACGGATCCGACGGCTGAGAACTACAACGCCCAAGCGAACTTGGACGACGGTTCTTGCTGGACCAGCGACCTCGCCTTCACGGTGGCCGGCACGCACGGCACCGGCCAATTCGACGCCGGCGCCGCCGAGATCGTCGATTACCACGCCGGCACGCAGCGGTTGTTCTACGTCAACGCCTCGGCCCGGACGGTTGACGCCCTCGACATGAGCGACCCGAACAACTTGACGCTCGCCTTCACGTTCGACGCGACCGCGTATGGTGCCAGCGCGAACGGGCTCGTCGTCTTCGGCGATCACGTGGCCGTGGCGATCGAAGGCAATGCCATCGATGAGCAAGGCCAAATCGTCATCATCGACACCGACGGCAACTTCGTCAGCAGCGCGCCCGCGGGCTACCTGCCCGATGCGGTCACCGTTTCGCACGATGGCACGACGCTCGCTGTGGCGAACGAAGGCCAGCCGAGCGAAGATTACACCTACGACCCGGTCGGCTCGACGACCCTCATCGACGTGACGAACCCGGCCAGCCCGGTCACCACGCAGGTCAGCTTCGCCGGGATTACGGAGGAGATGTTGGACGAGTCGATCCGCATCTTTGGCCCGAACGCCAGCATCGAGCAAGACCTCGAGCCGGAATACAGCGCCTTCAGCGGCGACGACAGCAAGGTCTACGTGAGCTGCCAGGAGAACAACTGCATCATCACGATCGACGTGGCGAGCGGCCAGGTGGAGAACATTTGGGGCCTCGGCTTCAAGGACCACGCGCTCGCGGGCAATGCGCTCGACGCTTCGAACCAGGACGACGCCATTAACATCGCGAACTGGCCGGTGAAGGGCGTGTTCATGCCGGACGCCATCCACTCGTACGAGGTGGCAGGCCAAACCTACCTCGTCGCCGCCAACGAGGGCGACTCCCGCGACTACAGCGGCTACTCGGAGGAAGCGCGCGTGAAGGACGTGACCCTCGACCCGACGGCGTTCCCGAACGCGGCGGAACTGCAGTTGCCGGAGAACCTGGGTCGCTTGCTCATCACGACGAGCATGGGCGACACGGACGGCGACGGCGATTTCGACGAGCTGTACTCGTTCGGCGGTCGGTCGTTCACGATTTACACGGCGGAAGGGGATTTGGTCTACGACAGCGGCGACGATTTCGAACAGATCCTGTCGGTGCTGCACCCGAACGACTTCAACTCCAACAACTCGGGCAACGACAGCTTCGACAACCGTTCGGACGACAAAGGCCCTGAGCCCGAAGGCATTGACATCGGCGTCATCAACGGTCGCACCTACGCGTTCATCGGCCTCGAGCGCATGAGCGGCGTGATGATCTACGACATCACCGATCCGACGGCTCCGGTTTACCAGCGCTACCTCTCGAACCGCGACTTCGCCGTGGACAACAACGCGTTGCAACTCGACGCGGGCGCAGCCGGCGACCTCGGTCCGGAAGGCCTCGTGTTCATCCCTGAAACGGCTTCGCCCGATGGCATGCCATACCTCGTCACTTCAAACGAAATCTCGGGAACGGTGACGGCTTACGCCTTGACCAGCAGCGTGGTGGCTCCGGAAGTGGCGGTTTGCCAACTCGGCGTGGTGTACGTCAGCGAAGCGCACACCAGCGGTGACCCCGAAGACTACATCGAGCTCTACAACAGCGGTGCGGAAGACTGCTCGCTCGAAGGGTTCCAACTCGACGACAACACGGCGTTAACGGACTTGACGTTCGGTGACGTGGTCATCGCAGCAGGCGGCTACTGGCTTGGCTACGAAGACGCGGAGGGATCATTCGGCAGCGGGTTGTCGAGCGGCGGCGACATCGTGGTGCTCGGCAACGGACTCGGCGACCAGCTCGTCGTGACCTTGGGCGGCAGCATCGGCGGCTACTCGCAGAGCTTCGACGCGGACGGCAACGGTTGCTACACGGAGCCCACGCCGGGCGCGGACAACGCGGCCTGTGAGGAAACCCAACTCGTGACGGTGGACGACCTCGGTTGCACGTACGCCGGTGCCTGCAACTTCAACCCGGACGCGTTGTTTGACGACGGGTCTTGCGTGTACTTGCCGGGTGACTTGACCGGAAACGGCGTGGTGGACGCCCTCGACTTGCTCGACTTCTTGGCGTCTTACACTTCGACCTGTTCTGACATTGGATTCTGACCACGCTTCCCGCAACGGCGGGTGAGTTGACCGACGAAGCCGGGCCCTGCGGGGTCCGGCTTTATCTTTATCGCATGATTCGACCCCTGATCGTCTTCGCTGGGTGGTTCATGTTCAGCAGTTTGTCGGCCCAAATCGTGGTGAACGAAGCTTCGAGCTCGGGCGGTATGCAGGACGTGCTCGGCGCGGACGTGGATTGGTTGGAGCTGCGCAACCTGGGGAGCGCGCCGGCGGAACTCGCCGGGATGTGGCTGTCCGATGACGCACAGCAGTGGGCGAAGTGGGCGTTTCCGGCCTCCACCCCCGCCCTTGCGCCGGGTGAGCGCCGGGTGGTGCTCGCTTCGGGCCGCGGGACCGTGGAAGCCTGGGAGCTCGCGGTGCATGAAGGGCAGGCCTTTCGGTACGCCACGGAAGCGACGGCTGCTTGGCGCGAGGAAGGGTTCGACGACGCGAATTGGGCCGTGGGTACGGGCGGGTTCGGCGTGGGCGACGGCGATGACGTCACCGTGCTGCCCGGCGGGACGCACGCCGTTTACCTCAGGCGGACCTTCGAAGTGGACGACCCGGACGAGGTCGCGCTGGCGCTGTTGGCCGTGGACGCCGACGACGGGTTCATCGCGTACTTGAATGGCCGGGAGATCGGGCGGTCCGAGAACATGCAGTGGGCCACGCCGGGGTTGGCGGTGCCGGTGCCCGCGTGGTCGACGGAGGCCCAGCTGTACCAGGGGGAGGCGCCGGAAGTCGTCGCGCTGGATTTGGGTCGGTGGTTGCGCGCGGGGGAGAATGCGTTCGCGTTGGAGGTGCATGGCGTGCTGGGGGGATCCGCGGATTTGACGGCGCGGCCGTTTTTGGCCTTGGGCCTGGTGGAAGGCCAAACCACCACCCCGCTGCCCCCGTGGCTCCTGCCGCCCGCCGAGCCCATGCACACGAACTTCAAGCTGCAGGCGGGCGAAACCGTGGTGCTCACCTCGCCCAGCGGACTCCCCATCGACGCCCTGCCCCTCCCCGACGGCTTGCGGCTCGGCCTCAGCACCGGACGCGCGGCGGCGAACCCATCGGCGACCTGCGTGTTCGACGAGCCGACGCCCGGTGCGGCGAACGGATCGACCTGCTTCAGCGGCATCGCGCCTGCGCCAGCGCTTGAACCGGCGTCCGGCTGGTACGGCTCCGCGGTGACCGTGAGCGGCGATGGCGTTCGGTTCACGCTCGACGGGAGCGACCCAACGGCGAACTCGCCCATGCTCCAAGGGGCGATTCCGATTGCGAACACCGTGGTCGTCCACGCCCGGACCTTCGCAGCGGGCCTCGTGCCCAGCGAAGTCGTCACGCGCACCTACTTCATCGGAGAAGACGAACCCGCCGTCCCCGTGGTCAGCATCGCCACCCACCCCGACCACCTGTGGGATTGGGAGACGGGGATTTATGTGCTCGGGCCCAATGCGCAGCCGGACTACCCGTTTTTGGACGCGAACTTTTGGCAGCCGTGGTCGCGGTTCAGCCGGTACGCTTGGTTCGACGATGGAGGCGCGCTGATCGATGCCGGGGCGCTGGACTTGGAAATCCACGGCGGGTGGTCGCGCGGCGAACCCCAAAAGTCCTTCCGCCTCGACTTCAAAAACCGCTACTCCGGAGACTTGCAGGTCCCCGTCTTCGCCGACCGCCCCGGACTGGCCACCTTCGGCAACCTGAACCTGCGCAACGGCGGGCAAACCAGCTGGACGAACAAGCTCAAGGACGGATTCTTATCGACGTTGGCGCTCCAGGATTTGCGGGCCCCGGCGGGCGCGTGGCAGCCGGTGGAGCTGTGGTTGAACGGCGAATACTGGGGAGCGTATGGCGCTCGGGAGAAGACCGACGAGCGGTGGATCGCGGACGCTTACGGGATTCCGGAAGAGGATGTGGACCTGCTGAACCAGTGGGAGCCGCTGGAGGGGCCGCCGTCGGCGTTCGATGTGTCGGTCGCGCCGTTGTTGGAACTGGAGGGGGAAGCGTTCGCTGCGCGGTTTGGCCAAACCTTCGACCTCCCCGCCTACATCGACTACTTCGCGCTGCAAATCCACGGCCAAAACATCGACTGGATTTCGGCCGACTGGGGCACGAAGAACATGAAGTACTTCCGCAACGGGCGCGAGGGCGGGCCGTGGCGGTACATCCTGTTCGACCTCGACGCGACCTTCGGCGAGTGGGGCACGCCCCCGTCCTTCAATGCCCTGAACGCCGCGCTCAACCCGCCCTACCCGACGGTGCACAGCGACGTGTTCGAGGCGTTCCTCGACCACCCCGAGCTGCGGTGCCAATTCGTGACGCGCTACACGGACCTGCTGAACTCGACCTTCGAGCCTAGCGCGTTCGAGGCGCGGCTGTGGGAGGCCGCCGAGGCCTTGGCGCCGGCGATGCCGCGGCACGTGGACCGCTGGGATTCGCCGGTTTCCGTGGAATACTGGCAGCAGCAAGTGGGCCAAATCGCGCAACACAACGCCGCCCGCATCGCCCCTTCCCGTGCCCACCTCGGCACCACCCTCAACCTCGGCTCCGCCCACACGGTCACGACGACTTGGGCTCCGACCGGCGGCGGAACCGTGACGGTCAACGACCTTCCCGGCGCGATCCCGAGCTGGTCGGGCGACTACTACGGGACCTGCCCGATCGAGTTGGCGGCTTGGCCCGCGGACGGCTTCGGCTTCACGGGCTGGGACGCGAACGCGCACGGCACCGACCTTGACCTGTCGGCCCCGTTCCTGTCCGTAGAACTCACCACCTCCGACCTGTTCCGGGCGAACTTCGCGCCCTGCCTCGGCAACGCCGAACTCGTCATCAGCGCCCTTCCCGACGGTTCGTTCCTCGCCACAGCGACCGGCCTGCCCGCCCCTGGCCTCATCCGGTGGTGGCAAAACGGCACCGCCATCGCAGAAGGGACCGCGTGCACCACCGCCGACCCGGACCTGCCGCTCCATGCCACCCTGACCATAGGGGATTGCACCCTCGTCGTGAGCGCGGAGGGCGAAACGGGAGCGATGGAAGTGGCGGAGCTGGAAGAAGAGCGCGGGCGCATTCTGCCGAATCCGGCGACCGCGACGGCCACCCTGAGCCCGCCGCCCGGCGCCGACCGCGCCACCGTAACGGCGCTGGGCCGCGTCATCGACGAAGTGCGGGCGGATGCGATCTTGGACGTGTCGGAATGGCCGGCTGGGGTGTACGTCGTGGTTTGGCATAAGGGAATTGAATACCTGTCATCAGAACGGTTGATGGTTCTGCATTGAGTCCGGGTGGCCGCCTGCCTTAGCTTCGCACTGGGCGCGTTCACTCAAACCTCAATGAAATGGCAGTTCGTTCGATGAATCCCGCGGGCCTGATCCTGGGCGCAGCGCTGTTGTTGGCCGCCTGTTCAGGGCCGGAAGAAGTGCGCGAACTGCGCAGCGAAACCATGACCATCGTGCTCGAAGCACCGCTGTTCGAAGGCCCCAATCCCGGCCAGTACGAATGGGTGTTCGACCTCGCCGCGTCCCTGCAACTGGAGGGGCCACGTGAGGTGAAGCGTGCGCATTTAACGCAAGCGGTGTTGACGCCTGGGGATTCGCTGGGGTTCCAGCAGATCCGCTCGTTCGTCCTCTCGCTCGCCAGCGACAACCCGGAAGTGAGCATGCAGGAAGTGGCGTTCGTCAACCCGGTGGACGCTTCGTCGGCGTCGATTTCGATGGAGGTGGCGGAGGCGGCGGATGTGGCCGCACACCTGGCGGAGGGCAAGGCCTATGTGGTGCTGGACGTGGACCTTGCCGAGGATGAATGGGAACTAAACCGCACCCTGTCCCTCGACCTGACCCTTGAACTTGGATTGAATTGATCGCATCATGAAACACCCTTTCTTCTTGTTGGCCACCCTGGCCGCGTTTGCAGTGGGCTCATTGGGCTTCACGTTGGACAAGCCCTCGGGCGATGACCTGATCGGCGTTTGGGAACCGAGCAACGGACGCGCTCGGGTGAAAATCGATCGGATTGGCGAGAAGTATTACGGACGCATTGTTTGGCTCATCGAGCCCAACGACCCGGAAACCGGCGAGCCGAAAACGGACAAGAACAACCCCGATCCCGCCCTGCAAAACGTGCCGCTCAAAGGCTACCGGATGCTGAAGGACTTCGTCTACCAGGAAGACGGCACGTGGGCGGAAGGCACCATTTACGACCCGCTCAACGGCAGCACCTACAGCTGCATCATCACGATGACCGACCCCAACACGCTGGACATCCGGGGCTTCATCGGCGTCCAGGCGCTCGGGCGGACCGACGTGTGGAAACGCCTTGCGGTGCCGAAGCGATGAAGGCAGTTCGCGGTTGGTTGCTCGCAGCGGCCCTCGCGCCTGCGGTCTGCGCGGCGCAGGTGGATTCGACGGACGTGTTCGAGGAGGAAATCGATTTCAGTCTGTACGATGACTTGTCGTTCGCGGATGCGGGAGCACGGCGTTACTGTTCGCCCAAAATCGAAGGCCTGAGCCCGGCGAAGCTCATCTCGATCGGTTACGATTTCCAAGGGCCGTATACACTGAACGCCGGGGACCTCCTCGGTGCCGATGGGGAAGTTTTGGCCGCGGGCAGCGATGCTCGGGTGCAGGCCACGCACGGGATGCGCTTGGCGGCGAACATTCCGGTGATCTCGAAGACGAGCTTGGTTTGGCAAATGGGGGCCAATTATTGGAACACCCGCTACGATTACGAAGTGGCACCGGTGGACGACGCGAATCCGCTGCACCAAGCCTTGTCGGAGCACGGCTTGCGGACGATGGGCCTGAACACGACGGCGTTCAAGCCCTTGAACGACCGGGAATTCCTGCTGTTTCAAGGGTCGGCCGACCTGAGCGGCAACTACGGCTTCGGCTTGATGCCGGGCAAGTACGTGAAGTATTCGGCGGCATTGATTTACGGGCAGCGTCCGACTGAACGGAAGCAGTGGGGCGTGGGGTTGGCGCGGACGTACCGAGTGGGCGAAATCAACTACATCCCGGTGGTGCTGTACAACGCCACGGATGCGCGGAACCGGTGGGGCGCTGAGGTGCTGTTCCCTGCTCGGGCTCACGTGCGCCGGACGCTCTCGCCGCGGAAGATGCTCTTTTTCGGCTACGAGCTCGAGGGGCAGTCGTACCGGCTTTGGAACGACGTGGAGGGTGCGGACTTGCGGCCGGAGGACTTGGAGGTCCGGCGGGGCGAGGCGCGCGTTCGCTTGGTGTACGAGGCGTCGGTGAAGGATTTCATTTGGATTTCAGTCCAAACCGGTTACCGCATCAACTACCGCTTCGACGTGGACCGATTGGTGGACGGGGACGAAATCTACCGAGCCTTCGGCTTGCTCCGAGACGACGCGTACGCCCAGGTTAATGGGCTGGGCAACCCGTTCTACGTGAACGTGAGCTTGAATTTGGTCAGCCCCTGACGGGCGCAGCGCGGAAAACCGCTCGATCAGCAAGGCAATCCGAACACAGCGAGGACCAAAAGGAAATCGCTGATGCCGACCCACTCGTCGCCATTCAGGTCGGTGGTGCACGCCCCAGTGCAGCCGAATTCGCTCAAGATGTGCAGGACATCGGAGATGGTGACCAAGCCATCGGCATTGAAGTCCCCGGGGCACGCCTCAGCGCAGTCGGCGGCAACGGTGAAGGTCGTGCTGTACGACCACGATGAAGGCGGGTACGGGACTGCTTGGAGGTACAACTGAAACAGCTCGCCCGTCCCCGGCTCCACCCCGTCGACCACCCAAGCGAAGCTGCCGGTATTCTCCACCACGCCCAACGAGAACCACGCGGCATTCAAGGTCGCGTTGATCACACTCAACGCCACCTCGCCGCTGGGATCGCCGCCCGTCCACGAAACGAGCACGGTATCGCCCAAACAAACTTCCGACACCAGCGGCTCAAACGACAACTCCGGGTACGCGCACGTTCCGTCATCGTAAGTCGCCAACGGATTGAAATTCAACGCTCCGGAATCCGTGCACCCCAGCACATCGTCCGCGTAATAGCACGAACCGTCATCGACCTCAGCGGCCGGGTCGTGGTTCAAGGCACTCGGGTCGGTGCACCCGAAAATGGGGTACGTGCACGAGCCGTCGTCCGCGAGGGCGTTCGGGTCGAAATTGAATGCCCCCTCATCCGTACAGCCCAGGAATTCCTCGCACGGCGCGTTAACCCCCACGAGGCCACTCGCGCCGCCCTCTCCCGAAGCGATCTCCTCGGAATTGAGCAGCAGGGACCACGAGATTTCGGCGAGGTAGGCACCGCCACCGGCCGTGTAGGTGTAGCAGCCGGTGGGAAGGCAGAATTCGGTTTGGCCTTCATCGCCCGACGGGAGGGTAAAACTGGCCTGCGAAACGCCGAGGACATCGAAAAAGGTCAACTCGTTGCCGTTCCAGCCGTCGCCGTACCCGTCGTACAGGTTCAACGTCAACGCAGCATCATCGCCGCAGTCCAGCGGGTACGTGCACGTCCCATCGTCGTCCACGGCAAACGGATTGTAATTCAGCGCCGCCTCGTCGGTGCACCCATACGTGGCGTAGAGTTGACCCGCCGCGATGGGTTCGCCCGGCTTCGCATTGTACGCGTAATCCAGCAGGGTCACTGCGTCTCCGGACTCGCTGACCTCGAGGCGCATCCAGCCGTAATGGAAGCGCTCCGCGATGGTGAATTTTACGCCGGCGAAAGCGATTTGGCCTTGCCAATCGGGGTAAGCCGGGGAGGAAATGACCAGCTGCGTCTCGAGCTCCGTGGTGTACTCCCAATTGCCGGCTGCCCCGATGGAATCCCCGGCTTGCAGCAGCGCGAGGTTTGTGGAACCGGGCGCGCACAGGCCCGATTTGTGGTACGTTTCCAAGCGGAAGTGGTCGTTGATGTACCACAGGCCAAAATCCGCATCCCCCACCCCCCACGTGAACCACTTCCACTCCAAGCCCCCGCTCGACACGGAGATGCTCCCTTCCGGCGCGACGTCCTCGTGCACGATGCCGTACGGATCGGCAAAATCCAGGTTCAGGGACTGCGTCAAATCCATCCCGTCCGCACCGCCTTCGATGAGCGCGGGGTCCCAAGCCAGCACCACGTTCACGTCGGCCGCGTCGCTGTGTTGCAGCGCGCTGCCCGCAAAGGACACCTCGACCTGCGTAGCGTTCAAGCGCTGCACCTGCACGGTCAGGCCCTCCGGCACGTTGGTCGCCTCGACGCCTTCGCCCGGGCCGACTGCGTCGAACTCCGCCCAGGTCGCCCCGTGCAGCTCCACGAGCCGGTGGGAACCGATGCTGCCCGTGTTGGCGGCCGATTCGTGGAAGGTCGTTTGGGTGTAGGCGAGCACGGGGCCTTGCACCTCCCCCGCTTCGATGGGGGCGCCCGGCGCCTCGTTGTACGCCATGTCGAGGGCGTAATAGTGGTCGCCCGATTCGCTCACGCGCAGCCGAATCCAGCCGTAATGCGCGTTGCCGCCGCGCTGAAATTCCACGCCGACGAAAGCGGTTTGGCCGTTCCAATCGGTGTAATCCGGGTTGGACAAGTCGAGCTGGTCGGGGTACCAGGGACCGGGCTCGGTGATGTCCGAATCGGGGCCGATGAGCGTGCCGGCGGGAAGCGGCGTCAGCTGGGAAGTTCCGGGATTGCAGATGGCGCCGTTACCGTAGGTCTCGAGTTTGATTTGGTCCAAATCGTAGTGGAAAAAGCCAAAATCCGCCGCCTCCGCCCCCATCGTGAACCACGTCCACCGGCGGCCCTCGAAAAAGTTGTGCGCGTCCTCCACCAAATCCACGAACACCACCTCATACGGATCCCGGAACTCCAGCGCCAAATCGGTCTTCGACGGGTTGTAGAGGTCGGCCAAGGCCACGCCGTCGAACGGCGCTGCGGTGAAGTGAATGCCGATGGAATCCACTGAATTCGCGGCGGCGTGGGCGGCGACTTGCCCGCTGAGCTGGAGCAGGGCGTGGGTGGCATCGGTGACCACCACCGACAACGTCAGGCCTTCGGGCACGTTGCTCGTCGTGAAATCCACCCCGGGGGCGAGGGGGCCGGTGGTGGCGAACTGCAGGTCGAGGAGCGCGATCGGGATTTGGCTTTCCACGGAGCCGTCGTTCGCATCCGATTCCTCGAACGCCCCTTTGAGGTAGACCAAACGCGGCAAGAACTCCTCCTGCAGGAACACCGACGCCTGGTTCTCCGGGGTCCACAGGTTGTTCCGCCCCCCGACGTCGGAGCACATCGCCGCCACCATGCGCGCCCTCTGGCCCGTGGTGAACATGCTCGAACAGTTCGCGTAGTCCATGAAGTTTTGGACGTTGTCGAGGGTGCCGCACGAGGCGGCGTCCAGCGCGCAGCCCCAGTTGCCGATGGTGTTGGGCGTGTCTTCGACCTCGTCGTCGTGGAGGCACGCTTCGGCGGATTGGTGCGCGGTTTGGTCCCCCCAAGTGTGCTTCAAATTCGCCCAGTGCCCCACCTCGTGCGTGAGGATCTTGTAATGGGTCCAAACCGCGGTTTCCGTCCGCCCGACCGCCCAGTACGAAGCCACAATCCCGTCGTAAATCGAAGCGCTCCCCTCCACGTCCGCGGGATAAAAAGCAAAGGCCGATCCGTTTCCGCCATTCGAGGAATGGACCACCCAAATGTTCAGGTAGCGCGTGGGATCCCACTGGATCAGCTCCTTCAGCCCGATGTTGCTCCCATTGTAGGTGTGGTGCGATTGGAGGCGGTTGATGCCCGTGGTCGGCTCGCCGTTGGGCGCAAAATCCGCCAGCCGAAAGGACATCCCCACATCGGCGACCAGGTCCACGAAGCTCGCATGCACGTCGGCGAGCTCGGGGTTCGTGGCCGAAAAATCCTCGTTGAGCTGGACCACCGCTTCGTGGATTTGGGCATCGGAGATGTTCTCCACCCCACCGTCGTGGACGACGTGGAACACGACCGGAATCACCAGTTCGGAGGGCAAATCATCCAAGGCTTCCATCGAAAACGCCTGGGTGAAATTCGACAAGAACTGCGCGCGCGCGGATTGCTCCGCCTGCCATTCCGGGTGCTCGTCGTGCATGCGCTGGGTTTGCTCGGCATGCTCGCAGCGGTGCTGGGCTTGAGCGGTGAGCGCGGCGAAAAGGAGCAACAAAAACGGGAGGCGGTGGATGTTCATGGCGGTCAATTCGGGCCCGAAGTCATCCACCAGGCGGGGTTCGTCCGAAGGCTTCTGAATATACGCCTTCTTTTATTGAGGTCAGTCGCAGCAGTTTTGGGTGCCAAAACCCGCAAGCAACACCGTAAAGTCCGCCATCGACACGATGCCATCTCCGTTGAAATCCCCGGGACAATCGCCCACGCACCCGAAGTACGTCAGGAAGGCCAACATGTCGCGCAAATCCACCGTGCAATCGCCGTCCACGTCCGCGGTGCACGCCCCCGGCTGGATGCCAAAGGTCGCCTCGGTGGCCTCCACCTCGTACGGCACGAACCCCGGTCCCACCACCTCATACGGCGTCGCGCCTCCGCCCAGCCCCACGGTCGTCGAATCCGCCCCGCCGATGACGTCCCACGTCAGGCTGAACAAGGAATCCCCCGCCGCAATCGCCACGCCTTCGAGCGTCGGGTCGAACCACGAGCACAGGACTTGGTCGGGTCCACCCGACGCGTTGCCCGCGTTGAAATTCGGGAGGACGCCCGCTTCGGCCGTTGCGAACGCGAGCTGCGCGGCGTCGAAGGGCAGGCTGGTTTGGAAGGAGAGCAACGCCGCGGGTTGGGTGGCGACGACGTGCACCGTCAAGGCGCCCGCCGCGTAGCTGCCTTCGAGGACGAAACCGACCGAGGGCTCCGTCACGGTGAGCGCTCCGGGTTCGAAGGACGCGTCGAAGAGGACGCCTTCAGGGGTCGCCACTTCGGCGAAGCCGGTCCAGGTGAGCGGGTAGACACCGGCGGGTGCGGTCGCGTGCAGTTCGAGGAGGACCGGGCCTTCCACGCCGTCGAGCGCGGGGTCGAACCAGGAGATGGTGGCGGTTTCGCCGTCGGTGGACCAGTTCGCCGGGCCGAAACCAGTGAGGGCGGGCGCGGTCACGTCGGTCAGGGTGAGGCCGGAAAGGCCGATGGTGGCTTGGAAGCTGCCGATAGGCGCGTCGGCGCTCGCCGCGATGGGCAGCGTGAACGGGCTGCCGGGGGCGGCTTCGAGGGTCGGCAGGGTGAACGTGGCCGTCGGGGTGGCGGCCGGAACGATGGGCAGGATCACGCCTTCGTACGTGGCTGGGCGGGGGGCCAAATCCGCCCCGATCACTTCCCGCAACACCGGGAAATCACTGAATGCCAGTGCGGTGGGGCCGCTGGGGGCGAGGACCGTGAATTCGAGCTCGAACAGGGTGGTGCCGTCGGGGACCGTCAAGGAGGACAGGCCGTCGTCGTACCAGGAATACGCCACGGCGCCGTCGGTGGCCGTCCAGTTCAGTCCCGGGAGGGCAGCGGGGGCGATGCCGACGAGTTCCAGCGCGGCCGGGTCGTAGTTCAGGCTGCCCTGGCAGGACAGCACGTCCTCGAAGCCCGCCGCCCGGACGGGCAGGGTGAACGCCGCCCCCGGGGTCAGTGCCAGCGAATCCAGGGAGAACGCCACCGTCCCGGTCGCCACGGGCGGGTCTTCGGGGTCCGTCCAGCCGCTCGTCGGTGCGATGGGCGGCCCCACCGTCACCGGGATGACCGAAAAGCCCGGACCGATGAATTCGATCGGCGTCGGCGCGTTCACCAGGGCCACGGACGTCGGGGTTGCCGTCGAATCGACCCACGAGAAGTGGAGCGTGAGGAGGGACGCGGGCGGGGTTTGGCCCGCCAATGCCGCGTCATACCACGAGAACACCACGGTTCCTGCCGCCGGCTCCCCCACCGCCAACGAAGGCCAAGCCAACGCCGACGCGCTGTCCAACGCCAACACCGCCGGGTCGTACGCCACCGTGCCTTGTGCGCTCAACAACGAGGGCATGCCGGCCACCGCCAGCGTCACCGCCAGCGGCTGCCCCTCCGGCGTCGCCACGAGCACGGCCCCTTGACCGCTCGCCCACGACGCCCACAAAACCAGCACCGCCGTCCACAAACGCATCATCGGACCACGTGCACTTGGATGGACCACGCGCCTTCCGAGGTCGTCGCGCGGACCACATACGTTCCCGCGGCCGGCATCGCCTCGACCACGGCGCCCTCTGCAGTGCGCCGCCACGCCACATCGACCAACCGGCCGGCTGCATCGCGCACGTCAAGTCCCGTCAAGCCCGGCAAGGCCAAGGTGAAGCCGTCCGATGTCGGGTTGGGCCATGCCGCGAGCGCACGCTCCATTTCCTCCACCTGCAGCGCCTCTTGCACGCCCGACCAAACCGGCCGGCTGACTGCCAAGTCCACGCCGCACGCCTCACCCGGCACGCCCACCGACGTCAATCCGAGTTCGTCCCACGAAGCCCCTTCCGGCACGTCGAACACCCAAGTGACCAACGAGCCGCTGAACTCCGTTTCCGAAGCGAATTGGAACGGGAAGCGCCCCGAGGCGTGCATCGCCGGATTCGTCCGCATCGCCGCATCGTGCAGCGTCCAGTCGACGAGGGCCCAGTCTGCCGGCCACGCCACCGTGAACTGCAAGCCACGCAGCACGTCCTCCGTAGCCAGGGTGACCGCGTGCAGCCCGTTGCCGAGCGCCGTCGCCGTCGCGCCCAACGGCAGGTCGAGTTCGTTGACGGGCATGCCGCCCATCGGGGCCCAGCTGCCATCGACGTCCCCGCGCTTCACCGCCGTGAAGTCCACCACGGCCCCGTCCTGCAACGTGGGCACGAGCACTTCCTCGAGGAAGCCATACGGATTCGTCGGGTCGGCGAACTGGACCTCGTCGGGAACGAGGACCCAATCGTCCACGCCCGGATAGGTCGCCGCCTGCTGCAAGATGACCTGTTGCATGAGGAGCAGGTCGAGCGTCGTCACTGTTCCCGAACCGTTCACGTCCGCCGCCAGCAGTTGCCAGGGCGTGGAGAGCGGCTGCCCGAGGATTTGGCCTTGCGCAAGCAGAATGTCCAGCGTCGTCACCCCGTTGTCCGCGGGATCATCGGTCGCCTTCATCGCGCTCACCCAGTAGCTGTTGCCCTCGTTCAAAGCCAAACCGAATCCGCCACTCGCGTCGCTCACCGCATTCGCCACCGCGCCGGTCGCCGCCGCCTGAGCGGTCACCTCGACCCCTTCAACCGGGAAACCCTGCGGCGTGAGGACCCCGCCCGACAGCCCACCGGTTCCTCCCGAAACCGGCCACACCTCCACCTCCGCGTACAGCGTATCCGCCGCGCACCCCAGCGCACTCGCGGTCACTGCATACACCCCCGACATGGCCTCCGTCGCTGGCGCCAGCTCCACGTTGGCGGTCGTCGCCTCGAAGCCATCCGGTCCGCTCCACGTCACGTTCGCTCCCGCACCCGGGCTCACCGTCAACTGCAGCGCACTGCCCTCAAACACAGGACTGTTCGTCGCCAGCCCCACCAACGTCGGCACCGGCAACACCTCCACGGTCACCGGTTCGGAAACCGCCGTGCAGCCCCCCACCGTCGCCGTAGCATGGTACGTCCCCGCCTCCGTCACCACCACCTGCTCCGCGCCGACCCCCAACTCCGGCCAGTACACCGAACCGGCTCCCAACGTCGCCGTGAGCACCACCGTTTCCCCCTCGCAGACCACCGACGGCCCGTCGAATCCAATCACCGGTGCGGGCGGCGTCGGCGCCACCGTCACCGTCACGCTCGCCATCCCCACGCATCCCCCCGTCGTCCCCGTCACCTCATACGTCCCGGACGCCGAAACCGGCAGCTCCGCGCCCGTCGCGCCCGTCGACCACGCCCAGTCCTGAGCGCCCGAAGCGGTCAGCACCAACGCATCCCCCGAACACGCCTCGAAGCTCCCCGTCGAACTCGCAATCTCCACGTCCACCCCAGCGGTCGTCGTGAAGTACCAATCCGACACGTCGTAGTTGTTCGAATTCGAGTAGGCCCGCACCCGCACCGACGCTTGGCCCATCGGCTCGTTCGGTAAGGTCCACGTGTACGTTCGGTCCGGCGCACTCACGTTCGTCGCGATCGAAATCCAAGCGGACGCCGGCGTCGGCCGGTAGTCGATGTTGAACGCGTTGTTCGTCGAAGGATCCTCCCAAACCAACGTCACCTCCGAACAGCCCGCAAACGCCTCCCCGCCATTGGGGCTCAACACGTTGATCGTCGGCTCGTACGCCGTCACATCGAATGGCAGCACCGACTCGGACGACTTGCACGCGTTGTTGGCATCCTCCACGCGCACCATCGCAAACGCGCTCGCACCGAAGGGCACCGACCAGGCGTAGCTGCCGCTCAGCGTGTAATGGTTCTCCACGATCGTCGTCCAGCTGCCGCCCGCATCCAAGCTGTAGGCCAAATCCCAAAAGTTCGAAGTCAACGTGTCATTCCACGTGATCGCCACTTCGCTCCCGGCCGTCGCGACCCCGCCGTACGTTAAGCTCGTCAGCTCCACCGTGGGGCTGATGGTGAACACGTTGTCGCTCACATCGAACTTGGACGGCGCATTCGCATCCCGCACCCGCACGAGCGCGGTCGTTGATGGCGTGTTGGGAATCAACCAGTTGTACGAAATGAAACCGCTGCCGTTCACGTAATCCGACGCGATGGCCGTCCACGTGTCGCCCCCGTCCGTCGAGTAATCGATGTCGTAGACTCCTGAAGTTCCGCCCGCGAACCAATCGATGTTCGTGTAGGTGCAGGAACGGTAGTCGGCGGCGAAGGTGTTTTGGGTTTCCAAAGCGATCGGCGGCGCAATGGTGAATCCGATGTCGCTGACGTCGGCCACCACGTTGTTGCCCGCGTCGCGAATCCGCACGAGGGCGAGCGACGTGGGATCGTCCGGAACGAGCCACTCGAACACCCCGTCGTTGAGGGTGCTCGCGGAAATGACCTGCCACGTTGCGCCGTTGTCGGTGGAGTAATCGATGGCCACGTAGGGCGTCGACAGGAATTGCGACTCCCACGTGATGTCTTCCACCGAGCCGATGTGCACGGTGGTCGCCGTATTGGGATGCTGGATCAAAATCGCAGGCGTTCCAGCAACGATGGTGAACACGTAATCGCTCTCATCCATCACCTGCCCATTGGCCACATCCACCACCCGGACCTTGCAGGCCGTCGACGGCGCATTCGGCACGGCCCAATCGTAATGGCCCGTCGGGCTGTAGTAGTTCGACACGATGCGCGTCCAGGTGATGCCACCGTTCGTCGAGTACTCGAGGTTGAACTCCTTCGACGTTCCGGCCACATCCCAATCGATGGGCTGGGTGGTGTCGTCGTCCTCGACGTTGATGGATTCGAGGTTCGCGTCCCAGCCCGCTGCGGTGCCGTTGTAGCCCGTCTCGTTTTGGAACACCACCTTCAATGCAGGGGCCTGAGCCGTGGGCGGATTCGTTTGCAAACTCGAAGCGCTTGGGCTGCCTTGCAAGTTCAGGAGCAACTGGTTCGTCGTCGCATCGTAGACGTACAACCGGTCGTCGTAGCTGCTGTAGCCGTCGTACAGCGCGAGCCGCGTGAACGTCATCTTGAGTTCGTTGCCTGCGGTGGCCGGGTAGAAGTGCTTCGTGTAGTTCGTGTTGCTCGCGTTGCCTTGCGGGCCGCCGCTGTCATAGAAGCGACCGCCGTCCGTCGTGATCGAGCCGTTGTCCATCAGGTACACGCCGCCGAAGGCCGCCGGCATCACCGTTGCTTGGTACAGCTCGCCGCCGTTGGGCTCGTTGACCGCCACTTCGCTGACGATGGTGAAGGCCAAGTCGTTCGCGTCGTTGCGGCAGGTCACGCTTTGGTCCTGAACGCGCACGAAGGCTTGAGCGCTCGGAGCGTTGGGAACCGTCCAGCTGTAGCTGCCGTCGGTTTGGCTTGAAGCAATGGTCGTCCAGCTTTCGCCCGCATCGAGGCTGTAGGCCAAATTCACCGCCCCCACAACCGGCGATTTCAGGTAATTCAACGGGCGCACCTCCCCTGCATTCCACACCTCACCGCCATTCGGCGAGAGCATGACCACCTCCTCCGTCTTCATCAAGTCGAACGCGGCGTCGCTGTCGTCGGTCTTGCTGGCGTCGTTCACATCCTGCACGCGGATTTTCGCGTTGCTGGTGGTTTCGTTGGCGATGACCGACCAGTTCCAGCTCGAACCGGAGGCCGTCGTCGTCAGGTTCGTCCACGTCGCGCCGCCGTCCAGCGACAGGTCAACCGCGTACGTGCCGCTCGTGCCGCCCGCCTGCCACTGCACCGTCGTGGCGGCGCAGCCGTCCAGCTCCTCCCCGCCGTTCGGGTGCGTCACCGTGATGTGCGGGAGCAGGTTGAAGTCGGCGTCGCTCGTGTCCTCGTAGCCCGTCGTGGCCACTTTGACCCGGGCGTTCTCGGAGGCCGTGCTCGGGAGGAGCCACGTGTACGAGCCGTCGTTTTCGGTGGTCGCGATGGTCGTCCACGTCTCGCCGCTGTCCAGCGAGTAGCTCAGCGTCACGACCGTCGAAGGGATGAAGTTCGCCACCCACTCGATTTCGTGTTCCGTGCCCGCGAACCACGCCTCGCCCCCGTTCGGGAACGTCAGGCGCGGGGCCGCAGGAGCGATCGTGAAGTTCGCGTCGCTGAGGTCAACCACCGCGCCGTTCTCCGTGTCCGTGACCTTCACCAGGCAGCTCGTGCCCGAGTTGTTCGGGACCGGCCAGTCGTAGTGGCCCGTCGGGCTGTAGTAGTTCGACATGATCCGCTTCCACGTCAGGCCCCCGTCGTTCGAGTAGTCCAAATGGAACTCCTTCGACGTGCCCGCAACATCCCAGTCCATCGGGTACGTCGTGTTGTCGTACGTCACGTCGATGGACTCGATGTTCGCGTCCCAACCTGAGGCCGTGCCGTCGTAGCCCGTTTCGTTTTGGAACACCACCTTCAGGCCTTGGCCTTGGGCGGTCGGGGGGTTGTTGTGCAGGCTGGCCGAGCTCGGCGTGCCTTGAAGGCTCAGCAGCAGCTGGTTCGTTGTGGCGTCGTAGACGTACAGGCGGTCGTCGTAGCTGCTGTAGCCGTCGTACAGCGAGAGCCGCGTGAACGTCATCTTCAGCTCGTTGTTTTGGGTGGCCGGCCAGAAGTACTTCGTGTAGTTCACGTTGCTCGCGTTCGACTCCGGGCCGCCGCTGTCGAAGAACCGGCCGCCGTCCGTCACGATCGTGCCGTTGTCCATGATGTAGTACCCGCCAAACGTCGGCGGAACCACCGTGGCCGTCAGTTCTTCACCGCCGTTGGGTTCGTTGACCAGCACCTCGCTCACGATGGTGAACGGGGTGTCGCTCGCGTCCACGCGGCAGCTTACGCTTTGGTCTTGGACGCGGACCAGCGCTTCCGTGCTCGGTGCGTTCGGAACCGTCCAGCTGTACGCTCCGCCGTTTTGGGACGTCACGATGGTGGACCACGTCGTGCCGTTGTCCGTCGAGTAGCTCAGGTTGACGTTGTTCGCGGCGGCCGTTTTGATGTAGTTCAGTTGGCGCACTTCGCCCGTGTACCACGTCTCGCCGCCGTTGGGCGAGAGCATCACGACGTCTTCCGTTTTGATCAGGTCGAACGCGGCGTCGCTGGCGTCGGTCTTGCTGGCGTCGTTCACGTCGCGGACCCGGATGCGGGCGTCGCTCGTCGTTTCGTTCGTGATGACCGACCAGTTCCAGCTCGAACCGGAGGCCGTCGTCGTCAGGTTCGTCCACGTCGCGCCGCCGTCCAGCGACAGGTCAACCGCGTACGTGCCGCTCGTGCCGCCCGCTTGCCATTGCACCGTCGTGGCCGCGCAGCCGTCCAGCTCCTCCCCGCCGTTCGGGTGCGTCACCGTGATGTGCGGGAGCAGGTTGAAGTCGGCGTCGCTCGCGTCTTCGTAGCCGGTCGTGGCCACTTTGACCCGGGCGTTCTCTGAGGCCGTGCTCGGCAGCAGCCACGTGTACGAGCCGTCGTTTTCCGTGGTCGCAATCGTCGTCCACGTGTCGCCGCTGTCCAGCGAGTAGCTCAGCGTCACCACCGTCGAGGGGATGAAGTTCGCCACCCACTCGATCTCGTGCTCCGTACCCGCGAACCACGCCTCGCCCCCGTTCGGGAACGTCAGGCGCGGGGCCGCAGGAGCGATCGTGAAGTTTGCGTCGCTCAGGTCCACCACCGCGCCGTTTTCCGTGTCCGTGACCTTCACGAGGCAGTTCGTGCCCGCGTTGTTCGGAACCGGCCAGTCGTAGTGGCCCGTCGGGCTGTAGTAGTTCGACATGATGCGCTTCCACGTCAGGCCCCCGTCGTACGAGTAGTCGAGGTGGAACTCCTTCGAAGTGCCCGCCACGTCCCAGTCCATCGGGTACGTCGTGTTCGCGTACGTCACGTCGATGGACTCGATGTTCGCGTCCCAGCCCGAGGCCGTGCCGTCGTAGCCCGTTTCGTTTTGGAACACCACTTTCAGGCCCTGGCCTTGGGCGGTCGGGGGGTTCGTGTGGAGGCTCGAAGCGCTCGGCGTGCCTTGCAGGCTCAGGAGCAGCTGGTTCGTCGTCGCATCGTAAACGTAGAGGCGATCATCGTAGCTGCTGTAGCCGTCGTACAGCGACAGGCGCGTGAACGTCATCTTCAGCTCGTTGTTCTGGGTCGCCGGCCAGAAGTACTTCGTGTAGTTCACGTTGCTCGCGTTCGACTCCGGGCCGCCGCTGTCGAAGAACCGGCCGCCGTCCGTGACGATCGTGCCGTTGTCCATGATGTAGTACCCGCCAAACGTCGGCGGAACCACCGTGGCCGTCAGTTCTTCACCGCCGTTGGGTTCGTTGACCAGCACCTCGCTCACGATGGTGAACGGGGTGTCGCTCGCATCCACGCGGCAGCTCACGCTTTGGTCTTGGACGCGGACCAGCGCTTCCGTGCTCGGTGCGTTCGGAACCGTCCAGCTGTACGCTCCGCCGTTTTGGGACGTCACGATGGTGGACCACGTCGT
>JAUICJ010000017.1 GCA_030427925.1 Bacteroidia bacterium
GTCGCAGTCATAACCGGCGTCGGCGTAGAAGCAGGACCCGTCTTCGTCGGTCGCATCGGCGTTGTAGTTGCAGGCGGTTTCGTCCTGGCAACCGGGGATTTCAAATTCGTCGCACACACCATCGAGGTCGGCATCGTTCAAGCAGACGCCGTCGCAGTCGTAACCGGCATCGGCGTAGGTGCAGGACCCGTCTTCGTCGGTCGCATCGGCGTTGTAGTTGCAGGCCGAACTGTCCTGACAACCCGCAATTTCAAACTCGTCACACACGCCATCGAAGTCGGCATCGTTCAAGCAGACGCCGTCGCAGTCGTAACCCGCATCGGCATAGGTGCAGGATCCGTCTTCGTCTGTGGCATCAGCGTTGTAGTTGCATGCGGTTTCGTCTTGGCAACCCGCAATCTCAAACTCGTCACACACACCATCGAGGTCGGAATCGTTCAAGCACACGCCGTCGCAGTCGTAACCGGCGTCGGCGTAGGTGCAGGACCCGTCTTCATCGGTCGCATCGGCGTTGTAGTTGCATGCGGTATCGTCCTGGCAACCGGCAATCTCAAACTCGTCACACACGCCATCGAGGTCGGCATCGTTCAAGCAGACGCCGTCGCAGTCGTAACCGGCATCGGCGTAGGTGCAGGATCCGTCTTCGTCGGTCGCATCCTCGTTGTAGTTGCAGGCCGTGCTATCCTGGCAACCCGCAATCTCAAACTCGTCGCACACGCCATCGAGGTCGGCATCGTTGAGGCACACGCCGTCGCAGTCGACATATTGCGACGGAGGGTACGTGCACGTACCGTTTTCAATGGTAGCAGCTGGGTCGTAGTTGCACGCCAGCACGTCTGTGCAACCTTCGCCTTCGAACGGATTGCCATTCAGAATGGGGAAGCGGTGCCGCAGGTCGATGGTTTGCGCGCCTTCCGGGAAAATTTGAATGTAAATCCAGCCCGACAAGGTTCCTGAAGTGGTGATTTGGCCCAGGGTGATGGCAAAATCATCGCCAGCAAAAGCGGGGTGATCCAAATCCACAGACCCCGGGTAAGTGGTGAACAGGGCGAATCCCAAATCGTCGTTCACCACCGTGTTCTCGTTGTTGTTGAAAGCGATGAAGGGATTGATTTCGCCCACGGCCAAATTCAAATTGTACCCTTCAATTTCTTCGGTCGCTCCGATGGTCAGCCACGAATCGTAGGCCAATTCCGGGGCGATGCTCAGCAGAGCTGGATTGAATTCACCGCCCACATCGACTCCCAAGGGGGAATTGAACCAAGCGGGGTTGCTGGTGGAATACAATTCGAACGGGTTGCTCACATCCCCGCCGATGGCCGAGATGAAGGCTTCGGCTGTGGGGGTATGCAGGACCAAACGGTAGGTCGTCAAACCGCTCAAGTCCGCAGCGCCCAGCACGCCGGTGTGCACTGCAATGGGTTCAGCTTGGAGCCAATACCCTTCGGGCAGGCCCGCCATCAAATCCGTGCCGTCGCAGTCAAATCCGACAGCCGGGATTTCACACGAACCGTCGTCGTCCGTCGCATCGGCGTTGTAGTTGCAGGCGGTTTCGTCCGTGCATCCGACCACTTCGAATTCGTCGCAGATGCCGTCCGCATCGGCATCGTTGAGGCAGTTCCCGTCGCAGTCGAGGGCCAGTTCCGGATAGGTGCAAGATCCGTCGTCTTCGTTCGCTGACGGATTGAAATTGCATGCCGCGTCGTCCGTGCAACCTGGGGTGCCGAACGGCGCAGCGTTCAGGATGGGGAACCGATGACGCAAGTCGTTCGACTGGGTGCCGTCGGGGAAAATCTGCACGTAGATGTATCCGGAGAGGCTGCCTGAAGTGGTGATTTGGCCAAGCGTTACCGCCTGGTCTTCTCCTGCGAAGGCTGGAGAGGAGGGGCTGATTTCGCCGGGGTAGAGCGTGAAAATGGCGAAACCGATGGAGTCGTTGACCAATACGTTTTGGCCTGCATTGAATGCGGTAAAGGGATTGATGGCGCCGATGGCCGTCGACAAATCGTATCCGTCCGTGGCGGTGGTTGCCCCGATGGTCAACCACGAATCGTAGGCCGCTTCGGGGACGAACGAGAAGAGGGCAGGGGTCACGTCGGTCCCCAGATCCCAGTTCGTCACAGGGTCATTGAACCAAGCCGGCTCCGAGGTTGAATTCAGTTCGAAAGGAGACCCCGCATCGCCGCCCAACGCCGAAACGAACGCTGCAGGGGACGGGGTGTGCAGGACCAGCCGGTACGTGGTTTGGCCCGAGAGATCCGTGGCTCCCACGCTGCCCGTGTGCTCGACCAACGGCTCGGCCTGGAGCCAATACCCCTCCGGACTGGTCAGTTCACCGTTGCAGTCAAAACCGGGCTCAGCCAAGGCACACGATCCGTCGTCATCGGTGGCGTCCTGTGCGTAATTGCATGCGTCCGGATTCGTGCAACCCGCGACTTCGAACGCGTCGCAAATCCCGTCGCCGTCGCTGTCCACGAGGCACGTTCCGTCGCACGCGTACTCGGGTTCAGCGAAGGTGCAGGAACCGTCATCCGTGGTGGCGTCCGCATCAAAATTGCAGGCGGCAGCGTCGGTGCATCCCGGCTGCTCGTAAGGGTTGGCATTCAGGATGGGGAAGTGGCAGCGCAGGTCCGTTGTTTGCGTGCCGTCCGGGAAAAGCTGGATGTAAAAGGTGCCGGAAAGGGTGCCAGAGGTGGTGATTTGGCCCAAAACGATGGACAAATCGTCTCCGGCGAAGGCGGGATGGCCCACTGCGTTCGGACCGGGGTACAGCGTGAAAAGGGCGAAACCGATGGGGTCGTTGACCAATACGTTTTGGCCTGCATTGAATGCGGTGAAGGGATTGATTGCGCCAACGGCGTTGGAAATGGTGTAATCTGGAACTTCTGAGGTGGCGCCGATGGTGAGCCAGCTGTCGTAGAGGTAATCGGGAAAGAAAGCCGCGAGCGCCAGGTTCGCTTCCGCCCCGATGTTCACGCCAAACGGGTGGTTGAACCAAGCGGGCTCGGAGGAAGAATTCAATGCGAACGGGTTCGACGCATCCCCGCCTACGGAACTCACGTACGCCGTTGCATCGGTGGTGTGAAGGACGAGTCGGTAGGTGGTTTGTCCGGTGAAATCCGCATCGCCCACCATCCCTTCATGGACCAAAAATGGCTGCGCCTCAAGCCAATAGCCTTCGGGAATGGGGTCAGCTGTGAAAGCGGTCGTCGGTTGGGCATGAAGTGCAGTTGCACCAAGGCAAAACAACGTGGACCAGATGGCAAGAATTCGCATGTCGCGAGGATTTGGTTAGGGTCAGGCGACCTGTCTCCCACCAACTTACACATCAGACACGGTCTTCCGACAAGCGCAGCGGCGTGTGCTGCACTTGTGCATAAATTGGAGGCGAAAGGCAAGGCAATATCCGAACAAATCCATCGAAAAGCAAGATGAATTCGGAAATCCGGTGGACTAAGAACTTATGAACAGAATGCCCGTTCCAGCGGGCAAATTCACGCTCAGATGGGATGGTCGTCAGCCCACGACAACGTTGACGATGCGTCCGGGAACCACAATGACCTTTCGAATGGTCCCTGATCCAACTTGTTTCAAGGTGCGTTCGTCCAAGCGCACAATCGATTCAACATCGACTGAATCGAGGTGGGCGGCGACATTCAATTTGAATCGAACCTTTCCATTGAAGGACACGGGGAGCGTCACTTCATCCTGAACCAACCACCGCTCTTCGGCTTCAGGCCACGCCGCGTCAAGGACCAAATCTGCTCCCCCAGCGCTCGCCCAAAGCGCCTCCGCGAGGTGGGGTGCAAGTGGGCTCACGAGCACCGCGAGCGGCCGCAGCAATTCAGGGCTGCAGGCACCGGATTCGGTCAGTTCGTTCACCCCGATCATCAAGGCGCTTACGACTGTATTGAAGGCGTGGCGGTCGATGTCGTCGGTGACCTTTTTGATGGTTTTGTGCAGGATGCGCAGTTGGTCCTCGGTGGGGGCTTCCGCCGAAGCGTTCGCGTAGAGCCGGGTGAGCTTGCGGAGGAAGTTGTGGACGCCGCTGATGCCTTGGGTGTCCCAGGGTTTGTGCTGGGTCAGCGGGCCGAGGAACATCTCGTAACAGCGGAGGGTGTCGGCGCCGTATTTGTCGACGAGTTCGTCCGGGGTTTGGACGTTGTACTTCGATTTCGACATCTTTTCCACCTCGTGGCCGCAGGTGTAGTGACCGTGCTCGTTGAGGATGAATTCCGCGTCGGCAAATTCACTGCGCCAGGCCTTGAAGCCCTCGGTGTCGAGCTTGTCGTTGGTGACGAGCGAAATGTCGACGTGGATGCGTTGGGTGGTGTGGGCTTTGCGCTGCTCGTAGGTGACGAAGGTGTTCGTGCCTTGGATGCGGTAGACGAAGCTGGATCGGCCGAGGATCATGCCCTGGTTGATCATGGATTTGAAGGGCTCGTCGAACGCGATCCATCCGCGGTCGTGCAGGAATTTGGTCCAAAACCGGGCATACAACAAGTGCCCGGTCGTGTGTTCCGCTCCCCCCACGTAAAGGTCCACCTGGCCCCAATAATCCGACTTCGCACGATCGCAGAACGCCGCGTCGTTGTGCGGGTCCATGTAGCGCAGGAAGTACCAGCTCGACCCCGCCCAACCGGGCATCGTGTTGGCCTCCATGCGATCGCCGCGGAAGACCGGCCAGTCCTCGCGCCGGGCGCGGGCGAGGGGCGGTTCACCGTCCTCGGTCGGCAAGTACGCATCCACCGGCGGCAGCGTCACTTGCTCGTCGCGGATGAGCTGCGGCTCGTCCCCTTCGTAATAAATCGGGAAGGGCTCGCCCCAATACCGCTGCCGGCTGAACACCGCATCGCGCAGCCGGAAGTTCACCCGGCCCGCGCCGTATCCCCCCGCCTCAATCAGTTCGATGGCCCGCGGAATCGCATCCGCCGCACGCATGCCGTCCAGCGGTCCGGACGCCGTCAACGTGGCGGACTTGTCGGTGCAAGCCCCCTCCGACGGGTCATGCCCTTCGAAAATGGACGGGATGTCGATGCCAAAGGCTTGGGCGAACCGCCAATCCCGTTCATCCCCCGCCGGAACGGCCATGATGGCGCCCGTACCATACCCCGCCAGCACGTAGTCCGCGATGTAAATGGGCAGCCGGTCCCCGCTCAGCGGGTTCAGGGCGTACCCGCCCGTGAAGCACCCCGTCACCTCCTTGTCCCCTTGGCGATCGCGCTCCGATTTGCGGGCCGCCGCCGCCTGGTAAGCCTCCACGGCCGCTCGCTGCTCCTCCGAGGTCAAGGACGCCACGAGCGGGTGCTCCGGCGCAAGCACCATGAAGCTCGCTCCGAACAACGTGTCCGGCCGGGTCGTGAAGACTTCGATGCGGTCGGTTTGGCCTTCCACTTGAAAATGAACCGCCGCCCCCTCGCTCCGCCCGATCCAATTCCGCTGCGCCTCCTTGATGCTGTCCGTCCAATCCAAGCCGTCCAACCCACTCAACAGCCGGTCCGCATACGCCGAAATCCGCATGATCCATTGGCGCATCCGCTTCCGCTCAACCGGATGGCCGCCCCGCTCGCTCAGCCCATCCTTCACTTCATCGTTCGCCAACACCGTCCCCAGCGCGGGGCACCAATTCACCTCACTGTCCGCGAGGTAAGCGAGCCGGAAATGCATCAAAATCCCCCGCTGCTGCTTCGGCGTCATCGACCCCCAATCCGTGGCCGTGAAGTCCCCGCTGAAGTGCTCCCCGAGGAACGGGTATTCCTCGCGTGGCAGGCCTTTCCACCAGTCCGCTTCGCACGCCGGCTCGACGTTGAACGTGCCGTTCTCCGCAAACGCCGCCTCCAATTCCGCAATCGGCCGAGCCCGCTCCGCAGCGCGGTCGTACCACGATTCAAAGAGCTCACTGAAAATCCACTGCGTCCATTTGTAATAGCTCGGGTCGCTCGTCCGCACTTCGCGGTTCCAATCGAAACTGAAACCGAGCTGTTCGAGCTGGCCGCGGTACCGGGCGATGTTCGCCTCGGTGGTGACGGCGGGGTGTTGACCGGTTTGGATGGCGTATTGTTCGGCGGGCAGGCCGAAGCTGTCGTAGCCCATGGGATGCAGCACGTTGAAGCCCCGGTGCCGCTTGTACCGTGCGAACACATCGCTCGCGATGTAGCCGAGCGGATGGCCGACGTGGAGCCCGGCGCCTGAAGGGTAGGGGAACATGTCGAGCACGTAGTACTTCGGGCGCGCTGGATCTTCCGTCACCCGGTAGGCGTCGCGTTTGCTCCAGGTGCGCTGGGCTTGGGCTTCAATGGCTTGAAAATCGTAGTCCATGGGTTGCGATCTTTGGCCGCAAAGGTAGCGCCGTTGAGGACTTCGGGCGCTGTTTGGTTTCCGCTAACTTGCGCAGGCCAAACCCTTCCCGGTGTACCTTTCGAAGACTCCTCCCATTCTCAAGGCCGTGGCCAGCCACCTCACGTGGAACGGTCCCCGGACCCGCGACGGGGTTCCCGCAATTTACCTGACGTTCGACGACGGTCCGCACCCGGAAGTCACCCGGGAAGTGATGCGGATCCTCGCCCGCTACCGCGCTCCCGCGACGTTCTTTTGTGTGGGCCAAAACCTGGAGCGCTACCCCGAAGTCGCCATCGAACTGCGCGCGGCCGGGCACGCCATCGGCAACCACCTCCACCAACACGAATCGGGATGGGAAACGCCAACGTGGTCCTACCTGCGCAGTTACGTCCGATGCCGCGAGCTCGTGGGCGACGGCCGCTGGTTTCGCCCGCCGTACGGGCGCATCTCCCGGCAACAGGCCGAGGCGCTTCAAGGCCACACGCGCATCGTCATGTGGGACGTGCTCAGCGGCGATTGGGACGCTACCCAAAGCCCTGACGACTGCTTCAACCGCCTCCGAACGCACACCCGACCCGGTGCCATCGTAGTGTTTCACGATTCCGAGCGCGCCGCGCCCCGCATGCTTGCGACGTTGCCGCGTTACCTTGACTGGCTCGCTGACGAGGGCTACGGGTGCTTTCCGTTTCCCGGTGAGCACGAGGAGTGGTAAGCTTCAATTGAAATTAAAAACCCCTGTAAAGCTTGGCCTTACAGGGGTTTTAATTATTGAATGAAAATAATGCTTATCCGTTTGAATGTAGGACGTAAATGGGTTACGATGTGAGGGGTGTGATTTGGTCTCAAATCGGAACCCATGACGACCCCAGAATTTTTCAAACGCTTCCCTGATGAGGCCAGCTGCATCCACCACATGAGGACCCTTCGCGAAGAAAATGGACTGACTTGCCGGGCTTGTGACTCCAAGCGCATGAGCTGGCTTTCGACGTGTAACCGTTGGGAATGCATGGATTGCAGAGCGAAGACCACCATTCGGAGCGGAACGATCATGATGCACAGCAAGTTGCCCATCCATACGTGGTACACCTGCATGTTCTTGATGACGAGCACGCCGAAAGCGGTTTCGGCGAAGGACATGCAGCAGCGGTTGGGGTTTAAGCGTTACGAGCCGGTTTGGTACATGATGCAGAAAATCCGCCAAGCGATGGGCAAGGCGAATGAGTCGGTGGTACTTTCCGGGGAAATCGAACTCGATAACGGGTATTTCACTTCGCACAAGGAAGCAAAAGAGGGCGATCACCTGTTCAATTGCGGACGGGGCAACATGAGAAAGGCGCCCGTGCTCGTCACCGTTGAAACCAGGAAGGGTGCCAAACGATCGGCTGCTGGCCGCTTGCGGATGACTCACTTGCCCAATCATGAAGGAGCGACCTATTCGAAACTTGCGCAGCGCTTGCTGAACCGCAACGCCGTTGTGCATTCCGATGCGGATCCGGCATTCAAAAGCATCGAACCGCATGTTCAAGCTCACCTTCCCGAAAAATCCGCACCCAAGAAGGCCAGCCAAGCGCTGCCCTGGGTGCACATTGCCATCAGCAATGCAAAGCGAATGTTTTTGGGAATCTACCATCACCTGTCTGCGGTTTGGTTGCAATCGTACTTGGATGAGTTTTGCTTCAAGTTCAACGGTCGGCGAAGCCGTGAAACCTCTGTATTTCAACTGCTTAACATTGTGGCGACGTGTCGTCTACATCCAAGCGGATAAGCATAAATGAAAATTCAGTCCGCTTGGGTTGCTGCGCGCAACAAGCGAAGCTTTTCTTTGATTTCGTCGATTTCGCGCTTGTCTGCGCGGATGGACTTCTCGTACTGCTCCCGGATGGCTTCGGCGCCCTTTCCCGTGAACCGTTCGATGTTCTCTTCGGTCTTTGCGACGCGGCTGCTCAAGCGATCGATTTTTTCGCGGAGGATGCTTTGTTCGCGGCGAAGCTGATTCGAATCGTTGGAGGCCAAATTCCCGACCCGTTCGCGGTAGTGTTCAATCGAACGTTCGGAGCGCAGGGCACTCAAGGCGTCGTACTTCTCGTCCATGGCCTTGCGGAACCGGCCCATGATGGCATCCAGGTTTTTCCGCGGCACGTGTCCGATGCCGTTCCATTCGGTGCTGAATTCTTTGAGCTGGTCAAGGTCCGATTTGCGGTCGCCGGTCAGCTCAAATTGTTCAATGCGATCGATGAGGGCTTCTTTCTCTTTCAAGTTTGCTGCCTCGGTTTCGTTCCGGTCAGCGAACTGCGCTTTTTTCGCCTTGAAGAAGGCGTCTTGTGCCTTGCGGAACTTGCGCCACAAACGCTGTTCTTCTCCAGCAGAACACGGCCCCACTTCCTTCCATTGCTTTTGCAATGAGATGAGTTCATCCGTGGTGGCACGCCAATCCGTGCTGTCTTTCAAGGCTTCCGCCCGGGCGATGAGGGCCTCTTTTTTCTCCCGATTCTCCTTGCCCAACGACTTGAGTTGATCGTAGAACAGCTGCTTGCGCTTGAAAAAGACATCGGCCAAATCGCGGAAGGTCGTCCACAGTTCCTCGTTCTTCTCCCGGCCTGCAAAACCGCACGCCTTCCACTGCTTTTGCAATTCGAGGATTTTCCCCGTGGCTTCCGACCAAGCGGGGTGGGAATTTTCCACTTCTTCGGCAACGAGCGCACGCAGGTCCTCGATGAGCGCGGCCTTCTTTTCCGCGGCTTCCGCGTGGGTGGCCCGAATGCCGTCGTAGTATTCCTTGACGGCGTCGTAAATCGGACGCACCAGACCAAAGAATTCATCGCCGAGCTCCTTGTAGTTTTCGCGCGGGGAAGGCCCCACGTCGAGCCATTGGCGCTGCAAGTTGCGGGCGGCTTTTTCGCGCTCCATGAGGTCTTCAATGCCCGTCAATTGCTTCGCTTGTTCGAGCAACGCCTCCTTCAGAGCCAGGTTTTTCTTGAGGTCGTTATCCTGTAACTCCTTGTAGATGTTGATGTTGTAAAAGAAGTCATCCCGCAACCGGTAGTAGGTGTCGTGGATCTCCTTGTACTTGTCGCCCGGCACATCGCCGACCTGTTCCCATTCTTCGCGAACCGCATGGAAGGCGGCAAAGGCAGCGCCGATGTTCTCTTCCTCTTGGATCGTTTTCCGCAGCCGATCGAGCATGGCCTCTTTTTTGGCCAAATTCGCTCGCTGTTCTTCGGCAACCTGGTGCCGCCAGGCTTTTTCGCGTTCCTTGAAAGCCACAACGGCTTCGTCGAACGCTTCTTGTTCCGGTGCCGGAACGTATTCGAACACTTCGTCGGGATCGCGATCTTCGCGCTTGGACCAAGCGTCGCGTTGGTTGCGGATGTCCTCGTGGTTCATCGCGCGGAAGTCTTCAATGGCACTGCGGACATCCTTGCGGATGGCCTCCAAGTCCTCGTTCTGAAGGAGGTCTTGGATACGTTTCAAAATGTCAGACCGCATGAGGGCGGGGTTTTTGGGAATGTTTCGACAAATATCGCAGAAACCCTTGCACGCCCCGTGATTTGGTCCCAATTTCACTTCGATGAAGGAAAAAGAGGCCGATGCGGCGCGCAAGTGGTGCTCTGCGCAGGAACGCTGTACGCAGGACGTAAGGGAAAGGTTGCGGCGTCGGGGGGTGGATGCCGAAGAAATCGAGCAGCTCGTGGGGCTGTTGGTCGAGGAGGATTTCCTGAACGAGGACCGGTTCGCCGAGTCGTTCGTTCGGGCGCGCGCTGAGCACAAGGCGTGGGGTCCTGCGAAAATCCGAGCGGGTTTGCGCGCGAAAGGCGTGGATTCAGCCGCAATTGAACGGGCCATTTCGGCTCAGCGCGAAACGGTTTTCAACGAAGGGTTGGAGCGGTTGGTGGCTCGCAGGGTGGGCGAATTGCCCGAAGGCCGCGACCGGGTGGTGCGTTGGTTGGTTGGACGCGGCTTCGGATTGAGTGAAATTTTCGCGGCGTTGGCGCGCTGGGAACGGTCGGATTGAGGCCGTGGGGCAACGCGCCGCGTTGAGTACTTTTGCAGGGCATGATCACCTTGGACCACATCAACGGCTTGCGCAGCCGCGTCAAAGACCTGAAGGGCTATTTGGCAATCGAATCGAAAATGATGGAGATTGCCGAAGAGGAGAAACACACCCAGGACCCGGAGTTTTGGAACGATCCGAAGCAGGCCGAGTCGGTGATGCGGCGCATCCGAACGCTTAAAACGTGGACGGAAAGCTATTCAGCGTGCGAGTCCGCTGTTGAGGACGCCGCCGTCCTTCTCGAATTCGTGAAAGCCGGCGAGGCGGAAGAGTCCGAAGTGGATGAGGCGTTCAAGGTCGCGATGGCTGCAGTGGACGAGTTGGAATTCAAGAACATGCTGAGTGCGGAGGAGGACAACCTCAACGCCGTCATGCAGATCACCTCGGGAGCGGGAGGGACGGAAAGCTGCGACTGGGCTGCAATGCTTATGCGGATGTACCGCATGTACGGCGATCGCGCGGGCTTCAAAGTCAAGGAGTTGGACTTGCAGGACGGCGACGTGGCCGGCATCAAGCAGGTCACGTTGGAGTTCGAGGGGCCGTTTGCCTTCGGGATGCTCAAGGGGGAGAATGGGGTTCACCGTTTGGTCCGCATCAGCCCCTTCGACAGCCAGGCCCGCCGCCACACTTCCTTCGTTTCCGTCTACGTCTACCCGTTGGTGGATGACAGCATCGAAATCGAGGTGAACCCATCGGACATCACGTGGGAAACCTTCCGTTCAGGCGGCGCCGGAGGCCAAAACGTGAACAAGGTGGAAACCGGCGTTCGCCTGCGTCACGCCCCCACCGGCATCATCATCGACAACACGGAAACCCGCTCCCAGCTGGGCAACAAGGAGAAGGCGATGCAGCTGTTGAAAAGCCAGCTCTTCGAAATGGAGCTCGCCAAGCGGAACGAGGCGCGCGCGGAAATCGAGGCGGGCAAGAAGAAGATCGAATGGGGCTCCCAAATCCGCTCCTACGTCATGCAGCCGTACAAGATGGTGAAAGACGTCCGCACGAACCACGAAACCAGCAACGTGGACGCCGTCATGAACGGCGAGATCGAGGGCTTCCTGAAGGCCTTCCTCATGCAGGCGGGCAAGGGCGCTGCTGCGGAGCAAGATTGAATTGAAACCAACGCGATATGAATTCATTTCGAATTGAAAAGGACACCATTGGCGAAGTCCAGGTGCCCGCTGACGTCTACTGGGGAGCCCAAACGGAGCGATCACGCAACAACTTCCGCATCGGGCCTGCGGGCTCCATGCCGATGGAAATCGTTCGGGCGTTTGCGTACCTGAAGAAGGCCGCGGCGATGACCAATGCCGACCTCGGGGTGCTCGACCCTGCAAAGCGCGACTTGATTGCCGCTGCGTGCGATGAGGTTTTGGAAGGGAAGCTGGATGACCAGTTTCCGTTGGTGGTTTGGCAAACGGGATCAGGGACCCAGTCGAACATGAACGTCAACGAGGTGGTGGCGAACCGAGCGCACGTACTGGCCGGTGGTAAGTTGGGCGAAGGCGACCGCCCGGTGCATCCGAACGACGACGTGAACAAATCGCAGTCTTCCAACGACACGTACCCCACGGCGATGCACATTGCTGCGTACTCGCGCATCGTGGAAACCACCTTGCCGGGCGTGCAGCGGCTGCGCGATGCCCTCGCGGCGAAGGCGGAGGCGTTTGCGGACGTGGTGAAAATCGGGCGCACGCACCTGATGGACGCAACGCCGCTGACGCTCGGTCAGGAATTCTCGGGCTACGTGGCCCAATTGGATCACGGCATGCGCGCCCTGCGCAACACGTTGTCCCATTTGTCAGAGCTCGCCTTGGGCGGAACGGCTGTGGGCACGGGCATCAACACGCCGGCGGGATACTCCGAACGAGTCGCGGAGCACATCGCGGCGTTGACGGGGCATCCGTTTGTCACCGCAGCGAACAAGTTCGAAGCCCTCGCCGCCCACGATGCGGTGGTGGAGTCGCACGGGGCGCTCAAGCAGTTGGCCGTTTCCTTGAACAAGATCGCGAACGACATCCGGATGATGGCCTCAGGACCGCGTTCCGGCATCGGTGAACTGCTCATCCCCGCGAACGAACCCGGTTCTTCGATCATGCCAGGCAAGGTCAACCCGACCCAAGCTGAAGCCATGACGATGGTGTGTGCCCAAGTCATGGGCAACGACGTCGCCATCACCGTTGGCGGCACCCAAGGCCACTACGAGCTCAACGTATTCAAGCCGATGATGGCGCGGAACATCCTCGAATCGGCTCAGCTGCTCGGCGACGCGTGCGTTTCGTTTGCAGAACATTGCGTGGACGGCATCGAGCCCAACCACGCCCGCATCAACGAGCTCGTGGAAAACAGCCTCATGCTGGTCACGGCCTTGAACACGAAAATCGGCTACTACAAGGCCGCGGAGATTGCGAACAAGGCGCACACCGAAGGCACGTCCTTGCGCGCTGCGGCTTTGGCGACTGGCTACTTGACGGCTGAGGAATACGATGCGTGGGTGGTGCCCGCGGACATGACGGGGAGATGAACCTTCAGGTCTGAATGAAAAAAGGCCGGGTCCCTGAGGGCCCGGCCTTTTTCGTGCCTGGGGTTCAAGGCCTCACTCGACCCACAACAGCCGGGCTTGGGTGCCTCGATTCGTTTTGAACTGAACCACATAGTGCCCCGGCGCCCAGCCGCTCACGTCGAGCTGTCCGCGTGCGGTGTTCAGGCCTTCGAAGGCGGCGACGCGAGCGCCCAGCAGGTTGAACGCTTCAACACCGGCCACGGTGATGCCTGCAGGAGCCGACCACTGAACCGCTCCCCCCACGGCGGGGTTGGGGAACAGGACGGGCGCCTCGAATTCACTGGATTCGGAAACGCCCACCGCGTTGCCGTTTGCGTACACATTGATGGTGAAGCCCTCCAAGAAGTTCACGATTCCCGACTCGTCGACGGATAAGGTGTCGCAGAATTGGGCCGTACAGGCGAGCGAATCGTTCCAAATCGCGGTGACGCAAAGCAGGTACGGTCCGTTTCCATTGTACGTGTGCGAGGGCGTCATTTCCTGGCTGTATCCTTCGTCGCCGAAGTCCCACAGGTAGCTGTCGGCGTCGTCGCCTTGGGTGAGCCAAACGTCCACGGATCCCGGCACGGGCCCGCCAGCGGGAGACAGGGTTTGGCCATACTCAAACGCAATGGAACACTCCGGATCCACGCCGCCACCCGACGTCAAATCGACGGTGATGCAATCCGTCCACGTTCCACACGTAGCAGAAATCAATTCCACGCACACCACGTTCACCGTCTCTGCGTCGAAAAACCAACCCGGGCTCGTCGCTCCCATGTCCCCGGTGACGGCGCCGTTGATGGACCACCACACCTCCGCATCCTCCGGGACGTTGGAAACCATGTACTGGTAGGACCCCGCGAACGTCAAGCCCCCGTCGAGCACGAAGGTGCAATCTGTTCCTCCCGTCGTATCGCCCGAGCAATAAATCCCGGTCAGCACGACCGGCCCCAGTCCGCCGATGGCGTTCACCGAATACGGGGTCTCCAGCGTGACCCAGAGGGAGTCACAGTCCATGTACGATGCCGCCAAGAGGCCCTGCATCGTCCCCGCGGGCAAATCCAAAACCGTGGAGGCCACGCCGTTGGCATCGGTCACGGCCGAACCCGAAATCGCCGCGCCTGCAGCCTGCGTTGAAAAATCGACTTGCACCCCTTGTACCGGTCCAAATGCATCCAACAGGTACATGGAAACGTCCAAGGGCGTTTGCGCGACTGCTTGCCAAGCCAAGCCAAGGCCGAGGGCGAAAAGGGAAAGGTGTTTCATTTGAAATGGGTTGAATGGTGTCCGTTCAAGACGCCGAAAACCCATCAAACGTTGCAATCGACTCAAACAAGCGGCTCGCCGCGCTCAACTTTCAGGGCGGTAACGAGGGATTTGACCCATTGTTCCTCGGATTTGGGACAGATCAACAACGCGTCCTCCGTGTCCACCACGATGAATCCCTCCAGCCCCCGAATGGCTACGAGCTTCTTTGAGGCCCCATCCGCCACGATGACGTTGCCCGCCGATTCGATTGCCTGCAAGTCCACGTTCGCCGTTCCGTTCGCCGCTTCATCGTGTCCGAGTTTCTCGTACAACGACGCCCACGTGCCGAGGTCGCTCCAGCCGAAATCGCTGAGCACCACAGAGACGTTCGGCGCCTTTTCCATGATGCCGTAGTCGATGGAGATGTTCTCGCAATCGCCATAAATCTCTGCGATCGCTTGCCCCTCATTCGGTGTAGCGAAAGCCTCTGCCCGCTCCGTGAAGAGGGCTTGCATGTCCGGCAAATGCGCCTCGAACGCCGCCGTGATGTTCGCCAAGCTCCAGATGAAGATGCCCGAATTCCAATAGAAATCGCCCGAATCGATGAATTCCTCCGCGATTTTCAGGCTCGGCTTTTCCGTGAAGGTGCGGACCCTGCGGATGCGCTCGTTGATGCCCTGTTCGGCTTCTTCGAACTGGATGTAGCCGTAGCCGGTGTCGGGGCGCGAGGGCCGGATGCCCAGGGTCACGAGTTGTTGAGTGGAACGGGTTTGGTTCAAGGCCAAATCCATCGTCTCCAAAAACCCCGCCTCGTCCAAAATCAAGTGATCGGCCGGCGCCACCACCAGCGCCGCCTCCGCTGCGTGCGCCCCCGCCTTCGCCGCCACCCAGTGGTTCGCGTACGCAATGCACGGCGCGGTGTTCCGCATGAACGGCTCGCACAGCACGTTCTCGGTCGGCAAGTCCGGCAAGTGCTCGCTCACCTGCGCCCGGTACCGCTCCTGCGTCACCACCAAAATGCGCTCGGCTGGAATCCGCTGATTCAATCGGTCGTACGTCATCCGAATGAGCGACCTCCCCGTGCCCAAGATGTCGAGGAATTGCTTCGGCCGCGCAGAACGGGACATCGGCCAAAACCGCGTGCCCACCCCTCCGGCCATGATGACGGCGTACGTGTGTTGAGAACTCTCCATGTTTCAAAGGTACGGCGCGCTTTGCGTCAGGGTTGCCGGTAGGAGGGGCAATCGCAACCTCGGGTGCGTTTTTGGTTCGCACATCCGCTGGTCAGGGTGCCCAAAACGAAGAGCGCCAGCACCGCCCAAATCCCGGCTGTTGGAAATCGCTTCATGTCCGTGAAGGTACAGCAATCGCTTCGGATGTACCTTCGTGGCATGCGGTGGATTTTTCACATGGGTCGGTACGTGGATTTGTTGCGGTTGACCTTTCGGATGCCGGAGCGCGGGCGCGTTTTTCGCCGTTCGTTCCTCGCGGAGTTGGAGGCCATCGGCACGCAGTCCATCGGCATTGTGGCGCTGTTGTCGGTGTTCATGGGCGCCGTCATTTGCATCCAAACCGCGCACCAAGTTTCCGGCTGGATCCCCGTGTACACCATCGGCTTCACCGTCCGCCAAAGCATGATCCTCGAGTTCTCACCGACGCTCATTCCGGTCATCCTCGCGGGCAAGGTCGGTTCGAACATCGCGTCGCAGCTCGGCTCGATGCGCGTGGGCGAACAGGTCGACGCCTTGGAAATCATGGGCATCAACAGCGCGGGCTTCCTCATCCTCCCGAAAATCCTCGCGGGCGTCCTCATCATCCCTTTCCTGGTCATTTTGAGCATGGCCCTCGGCATCGGGTCGGGCGCTTGGGTCGGCGTGACCACGGGCGTGAGCAGTTTCGCAGACTTCCTGTACGGCATGCGCATCGACTTCAAGCAGTTCGATGTCGTGTATGCGCTGTCGAAGACGACGGTGTTCGGGTTCATCATGACGAGCGTTTCGGCGTACCACGGGTACTATGCTTCGGGCGGGGCGTTGGAAGTGGGGCGGGCGAGCACGCGGGCGGTGGTCTGGAGCGTGGTCCTCATCATGGTGGCGAATTTGGTCATCACCCAATTGGCATTGAATTGATTGAACTTCGCGACATCCACAAATCCTTCGGGACGCACAACGTGCTGAAAGGCGTTTCGGCTCGCTTCGAGCCGGGCAAGGTGAACTTTGTCATCGGCCGAAGTGGAAGCGGCAAATCCGTGATGACGAAGTGCACAGTGGGCCTCATCGAGCCGGATCGCGGTTCGGTGCACTTCGATGGGCGCAATTTCACGGCCATGAGCGGCAAAGAGCGGAAGGCGGTGCGGCAGGAAATCGGCATGCTGTTTCAGGGCTCAGCGCTGTTCGACTCCATGACGGTGCTCGAGAACGTGATGTTCCCGTTGCGGATGTTCAGCGGGGCTTCGGAGGAGGAGAACCGCGCGCGTGCGGAGGAGTGTTTGCGGCGGGTGCAGCTCGAGGGCGCCGAGGACCGCTACCCCGCGGAGGTGTCTGGGGGGATGCAGAAGCGGGTGGGCATCGCGCGGGCGATTGCCATGAATCCGAAGTACCTCTTTTGCGATGAGCCCAATTCGGGTTTGGATCCCCAAACTGCCATCGTCATCGACGACCTCATTCAGGACATCACGACGGAGTTCGGCATGACGACGGTGGTGGTTTCACACGACATGAACAGCGTGATGCAGGCCAGCGATTCGATTCACTTCGTGCACGAGGGGCGGATTTTGTGGCACGGTGATCGGGATGCCTTGATGGCGGGCGGGCCAAATGAGTTGGAGGACTTCGTGTTCGCTTCGGAGTTGATGAAGCGGGTGCGCGGGCGCGGCTGAAGTTCCTTAGTTTCGGGGCATGTCACACGATGAAGGCCCCGCCATTCCCCTCGATTTCGAGCGGGTGGATGTTTTCGAAATGCAGCAGCGGGCGCGTGCCCTGAAGGACCAGTGGTCGCGTCGTCGATCGGTGCGTGATTTCTCGACCGAGCCCATTCCGTTGGACGTGGTCCGGGATTGCATCGCCGCGGCCGCTGCAGCGCCTTCCGGGGCCAACAAGCAGCCTTGGACGTTCTGCCTCGTGACGAATCCGCAATTGAAGCGCCGCATCCGGGAGGCCGCCGAAGAGGAGGAGCGAGCGAATTACGCGGGGCGCATGTCGGACCGGTGGCTGCGGGATTTGGCCCCACTGGGAACGGATGCGAACAAGCCACACATTGAGGACGCGCCCGCGCTCATCATCGTGTTCCGGCGGCCGTTCGAGTGGGCCGAAGACGGCGGTAAGGTGCCGAGTTATTACGTGAATGAATCGGTCGGCATCGCGGTGGGCATGCTGATTGCGGCGCTTCATTCGGCGGGGTTGGCGACGTTGCCGCACACGCCTTCGCCGATGGATTTTTTGGCCCAAATCCTCGACCGCCCTGCGAACGAACGCGCCTACCTGCTCTTGCCCGTGGGATACCCCGCAGATGGCGCCCACGTTCCGCAAATTCAACGGAAAAAATGGCCCGATGTCTGTGTTGAATTCAATTGAAAATCAGCGTTTTGTGCTGAAAAAATCAAAAAAGCGCAGCCGAGGTGTCGAAGGTCTGTAATTCCTGTGGTTACTTTGCGCCCCGAAAGAAATCCTTAGCCATGTCTGAGATTCAAGAAAAAGTAACGGCGATCATCGTCGACAAGTTGGGAGTTGATGCTGGAGAAGTGACCCTCGAGGCATCGTTCACGAACGACCTTGGAGCCGACTCCTTGGACACCGTTGAGCTCATCATGGAGTTCGAAAAAGAGTTCAACATCGCCATCCCTGACGACCAAGCCGAGAAGATCAGCACGGTGGGTCAAGCGGTGGAGTACATCTCTGCGAACGTATAAATCCGCACTCCCATGGAGTTGAAGCGGGTAGTTGTAACGGGGCTTGGAGCCTTGACTCCCATCGGAAATACCGTTGAGGAGTACTGGGAGGGGTTGAAGAATGGTGTGAGCGGGGCAGCCCCCATCACGCGGTTCGATGCTTCGAAATTCAAGACCCGTTTTGCGTGCGAAGTCAAGAACTTTGACGTGCAGGAGTTCATCGACCGCCGCGAAGCGCGGAAGATGGACCTCTTTACGCAGTACGCCATCGTCGCATCCGACGAGGCGCTTCGCAACGCGCAACTGATCGGAGAAGGAGCTCATGCGGTCAATCCGGATCGCGTAGGGGTCATTTGGGGTTCAGGGATTGGGGGGTTCCAAACCTTCATGAACGAGGCCCGGGACTTCTATGCGGGGGACGGAACGCCGCGCTTCTCGCCGTTCTTCATCCCCATGATGATTTCGGACATCGCCGCAGGCCAAATCTCGATGCGCCACGGCTACCGCGGTCCGAACTTCTGCACGGTCTCGGCGTGTGCCAGCGGCACCAACGCGATGATCGATGCCTTCAACTACCTGCGTTTGGGCAAAGCGGACGTCATCGTAACCGGAGGCTCGGAGGCCGCCGTGGTGGAAGGAGGCATCGGGGGCTTCAACGCCCTGAAAGCGCTTTCGACCCGGAACGACGATCCAGCCTCGGCCTCGCGCCCGTTTGATGCGACCCGCGATGGGTTCGTCTTGGGTGAAGGTGCAGGGGCCATTGTCCTCGAGACCTACGATCATGCCATTGCGCGGGGCGCCACCATCTACGCTGAAATGGTGGGTGGCGGCATGAGCGCGGATGCGCACCACCTGACCGCTCCTCATCCGGAGGGCTTGGGGGCGCGCAATGTGATGAAGGCCGCGCTGGACGATGCGGGCATGGCCCCCGACGAACTGGATTACGTGAACGTGCACGGCACCTCGACCCCGCTGGGCGATGTGGCGGAAACGTTGGCCATCAAGGAAGTCTTCGGCGACCACGCTTACAACCTGAGCATCTCTTCGACCAAGTCCATGACGGGTCACCTGCTTGGAGCCGCGGGCGCCATCGAAGGCATTGCGTCGATTTTGGCGGTGCGCCACGGAATTGTTCCTCCGACCATCAACTTCGAGCATCCGGACGAGCAGATCGACCAGCGGCTCGACTTGACGTTGAACCAAGCGAAGGTCCGCCCGGTTCGTGCGGCCCTTTCGAACACCTTCGGATTCGGCGGGCACAACGCCTCGGTGGTGTTCAAAGCCCTCTCCTGATTCATGCCACAGCGCGTGGTGAATTGGCTGAAGCGATTGGTCCCTGGGCAGGACAAACCTGCCACCATCGATCAATTGGTGAAGCGCGAGTTTGGCTTGCGCATCAAGCACCGAGCCCACTACGACGAGGCACTTACCCACGCGTCCCTGCTCGACGGCGACGAAACCGGCCTCCGGAGCAATGAGCGCTTGGAGTTTTTAGGCGATTGTGCATTGGATTTGGCCATCGCGAGTTACTTATTCGATTCCTTCCCGGATGATCAGGAAGGGGCCTTGACGCAGCGCAAATCGAAGATTGTCAACCGCAAAACCCTCAATTTGCTCGGAGACCGGATGGGGTTGCCTGCGCTGATTCGATCCAAGATGCGGCGCCAAGACATCCAAGACACCGTCGTCGGCAATGCCCTCGAAGCGCTCATCGGTGCCATTTATTTGGACCACGGCTTTGAAAAGACCCGTCGGGCGCTGCTGCGCATGATCAAGCGCCACGGTGCCGACGAAAAGGTTCACCAAACCGTGGACTTCAAGTCGAAGTTGTTTCATTGGAGCCAGAGCCGCAAAAAGCGCTTGACGTTTGACGTGGTGGACGAGTCTTCCGTAGACGGGGAATCCGTCTATGTGATGCAAGCGCGCGTGGATGGGGTCGTATTTGGAGAAGGGGAAGGCCGCTCAAAGAAGTTGGCTGAGCAGGCGGCCGCTCGGATTGCTTGGAAGGAGGTGTTCGATCGCGGTTTGTTGGAGGATGGGGAGCCGGGACCGGTCGAGGAAAAGCCCGCTCAGCCCAAGGGTCGGCCACGCGGACCTCGGGGGCAGGGAGCTCGCGAAAAAGCCTCGAAGAAGAAGCTCGAACCGGCCACTCCGAAGAAAGACACCGAACCCCAAAGCCGTTCGCGTCGGAAGCCGCGCGTAGAAAAGCCAAAGGAGCCCTCAAAGCCTCGTCCTGCGCGCAAGCCGAAGGACGCGCCTGAATCCTCCCCTCCGCCTCAGGCGCGCCGCCGCATGCGCAGGAAGCCGTCGGATTCATAAACGGTTAACGCACGGGTGTGCAGGGCGCATCGTTCAAATCCGTATTTTCGCCGCGCATGCAATGGTTGGAAGGCGATTTTGAGGAGAGCTGCGATTTCAGGCTATTCGGGTTGACCTCCCATGCGGGGAGTCACCGGTTGTGCTGGGAAATGAACCGGTTGCTCGGTTGGTCGTTGGCGTATCACATGGAATTGGTCCCCGATGAACGTGCAGGGGATGTGCGCTATGTGGTTCACCGGTTCGTGTCGGAGGACACGGGGGTGGATGTTGCGCTGATTGCGAACCGCTTGCCCGAGTCGCAGTTGGTCAGTGGATTGCCGCGGGTGGATTTCCTGCTTCGTTTGGGCGAAGACACGGAAGAGGTGGACCAAATCGTGCGCACCATACGAGGAATGAAGCTCGTGACGTTGTTGGCCGAAGTCAACCCACTGAAAACCGGGGCGTTCGAGCGCGTCGCCTTCCTGGACAGACCAGAGGACTTGAGGCCTGTGAGTAATGGATTACCGTAAACAAGGACCGATGAAACGGACGAAGATTGTAGCAACGATGGGACCGGCTTCGGCCCCACGTGAAGTGATGAAGGAACTGGTGATGGCGGGCATGAATGTGGTGCGCTTGAACTTTTCGCACGGAGAGCACAGCGTGCATGGACAGGTGTTGGACACCATCCGGAGCATTGACGAGGAATTGGGGACGCACACGGCGACCTTGGCTGACTTGCAAGGCCCGAAGCTTCGCGTAGGCGAGATCGAGGGCGGCGTGATGATGCTGGAAGTCGGTTCGGAACTCCTCATTCGCACGGGCAAGGAAGTCGGCAAGGACGGCGTCGTCTACACGAACTACATGCAGTTCGCATCCGACGTGAAGCCGGGGGAACCCGTGCTTTTGGACGACGGGAAGTTGCGCTTGGAAGTGCTGGAAACGAACGGTAAGGATGAGGTGCGCTGCCGCGTGACGTATGGCGGTCCGTTGAAGCCGCGCAAGGGCGTGAACTTGCCCAGCACGGCCATTTCGTTGCCGTGCATTACTGAAAAGGACGCCAAGGATTTGGCTTTCGCGTTGGAGCAAGGCGTGGATTGGATCGGCTTGTCCTTTGTGCGCCGCGCCGAGGACATTCGCGAATTGCGGAAGATCATCAACGAGGCAGGAAGCCACGCGCGCATCGTCGCGAAGATCGAGAAGCCCGAAGCGTTGGACGACCTCGAGAACATTTTGCGCTGCACCGATGCGGTGATGGTCGCCCGAGGCGATTTGGGCGTGGAGGTGCCGATGCAGGAGGTGCCGATGATTCAGAAGTCCATCATCAAGCAATGCATGGAGCATGGTCGTCCGGTCATTGTGGCGACCCAAATGATGGAGTCGATGATTGAGGCCGCGGTGCCGACCCGTGCGGAGGTGAACGACGTCGCGAATGCGGTCCTCGATGGCGCTGACGCCGTCATGTTGAGCGCTGAGACGAGCGTGGGCGCTTATCCCGTCAACGCCGTTCGCGCCATGACCGAAATCTGCACCTCGGTCGAACAGCACGACACGATCTACCACCACGAGCGCCCGCCATTCAGCCCGGACGAAGACCGATTCATCAGCGACAGCATTTGCTACAACGCGTGCCGATTGGCCAAACGCGTCGAGGCCCAGGCCATCATCACGATGTCCTTCTCGGGCTACACGGCCATGCAGGTCGCGAGCCAACGTCCTGCTTCAGCCATTCACTTGTTCACGGCGAACAAGCGGATTTTGAAGCAGATGAGTTTGGTGTGGGGCGTGACCGCTCACCCCTATGTGAAGATGGTGAGCACCGACCACACCATTGCCGACATCAAATACGTCCTGAAAAAGGATGGGCACGTGCAGCCCGGCGATTTCATCATTCACCTCGCCTCGATGCCCATCGCCGATGCGGGGATGACGAACATGCTGAAGCTGGGCCGCGTTTAAGGCAGGCCTGCGCTCGACGGCGTATCTTTGCCGGCGATGAGCAAGCGATTCCCCGAACGCGGCGCCCTGAATTTGGCGGCAACCGCGGATGAAATCCTGTCTGTTTGGGAGCAAGAACAGACCTTCCACCGAAGCGTGGAACAACGGCCCGCGGACCGTCCCTTCGTGTTCTTCGAGGGGCCGCCCTCTGCGAACGGAATGCCCGGGATCCACCACGTGATGGCCCGGGCGCTCAAGGACATCGTGTGCCGCTACCAAACCCTCAAAGGCCACCGCGTCGAGCGCAAAGCCGGTTGGGACACCCACGGGTTGCCGGTCGAACTCGGCGTGGAGAAGGAACTCGGCATCACGAAAGAGGACATCGGGAAGAAGCTCACCATCGAGGAATACAACGATGCCTGCCGCAAGGCCGTCATGCGCTACACGGACGTTTGGAACGACCTCACCCGCAAGATGGGGTACTGGGTTGACATGGATTCGCCGTACGTGACGTACGAGCCGAAGTACATGGAGTCGGTGTGGTGGTTGCTGAAGCAGCTTTACGACAAAGGGCTCATCTACAAGGGCTACACCATCCAGCCCTACAGCCCCAAAGCGGGCACGGGCCTCAGTTCGCACGAGCTCAACCAGCCCGGTGCCTACCGCGACGTGAAGGACACCACGATCGTGGCGCAGTTCCGGACGCCGGTGGATTGTGCGAACCGCATCAAGGCCCATGCCGGCGAGGGCGCAAAGGCGCTGGCGGATTTGCCCGTGGATTTGTTGGCGTGGACGACCACCCCGTGGACGCTGCCGTCGAACACGGCACTGACCGTCGGTCCGGAGATCACCTACGCCCTCGTGCGCACCCGCAACCGCTACACGGACGAGGAGGTGCTCGTGGTGCTCGCCGAGGCGCTCATCGGGAAGCATTTCGGGGGAAAGAAGGCGCCGGAGCATGAGGTGGTGGCCACGTTCAAAGGCCAAGACCTGTGCGGCGCGCGGTACGAACAGCTGCTGGACTGGGCGAGTCCGTTGGAGGACGTGGCCGATGCGTTCCGGGTGATTCCGGGCGACTTCGTGACCACCGAGGATGGAACGGGCATTGTGCACACCGCGCCCACGTTTGGGGCGGACGACGCGCGGGTGGCTGCGGCTGCGGGCGTGCCGCCGCTGTTGGTGGAGGACGAGCACGGCAATGCGGTTCCGTTGGTCGATTTGCAAGGCCGGTTCCGCGTGGGGCCGCTCGCCGGACGCTACGTGAAGGAGGAGTATTACGACGAGGGCGAGGCGCCTGAACGATCGGTGGACGTGGAGATTGCCATCGGGCTGAAGGAACGGGGCAGGGCGTTTTTGGTCGAGAAGTACGAGCACAATTACCCCCACTGCTGGCGGACGGACAAGCCGATTCTGTACTACCCGCTGGACAGCTGGTTCATCCAGGCGACGGCGGCGAAGGAACGCATGGCGGAGCTGAACGATACGATCCGGTGGAAGCCGGCGAGCACGGGGACGGGCCGCTTCGGCAAGTGGCTGGAAAACCTGAACGATTGGAACCTGAGCCGGAGCCGGTTTTGGGGCATTCCGATTCCGATTTGGCGGACCGAGGACGGGTCGGAGACGCGGTGCATCGGGTCTGTTGAGGAGTTGCAGGCGGCGTGTGAGGAGGCGGTGGCGGCCGGGCTGATGGCGGCGAATCCGCTCGCGGGCTTTGTGGCGGGCGACATGAGCGCCGAGAATTACGCCCAGGTTGATTTGCACAAGCATTTCGTGGACCAAATCGTGCTCAAGTCCAGCACCGGCGCCCCGATGCGCCGGGAGGCGGACCTGATCGATGTTTGGTTCGACAGCGGCAGCATGCCCTACGCCCAGTGGCACTACCCCTTCGAGAACCGCGACAAGGTCGACGCGGGCAACGCGTTCCCCGCCGATTTCATCGCGGAGGGCGTGGACCAAACCCGCGGCTGGTTCTATACCCTCCACGCCATCGCCACCATGGTCTTTGACCGCGTGGCTTATAAGGCGGTAATCAGCAACGGTTTGGTCCTCGACAAGAACGGCCAAAAGATGTCCAAGCGGCTCGGCAATGCGGTCGATCCGTTCGCCACGCTGCAACAGCACGGCCCGGATGCGACCCGCTGGTACATGATTTCCAACGCCCAACCTTGGGACAACCTGAAGTTCGACGAAGCGGGCATCGGGGAAGTCACCCGGCGGTTCTTCGGGACGTTGCACAACACCTACAACTTCCTCGCCCTGTACGCGAACATCGACGGATGGGACGGGAGCGAAGCGGCACCCGCTGTGGCCGACCGCCCGGAAATCGACCGGTGGATCCTGTCGCGCCTCCATTCGCTCATCGCGGAGGTGGACGCGGCGTACACAGACCTTGAGCCGACGCGTGCGGCCCGCGCCATCCAAGACTTCACGGTCGACGAGTTGTCGAACTGGCACGTGCGCCTCAGCCGGCGCCGGTTCTGGAAGGGCGAAATGACGGCGGACAAGCTCAGCGCTTACGCCACCCTCACCGAATGCCTTGAAGCGATCGCGTTGATGTCTGCCCCGATCGCGCCGTTCGTGATGGACCGGTTGTACCGGGACTTGGGGGCGGCGATGGCCCGACCGCAGACCGCCGCGGATTGGGCGGATTCCGTGCACCTCGCGGACTTCCCCGTTTCCGACGCTTCGAAAATCGACCCGGAACTCGAAGCGCGCATGGCCTTGGCGCAGCAGCTCACGTCGCAGGTGCTGAGCTTGCGCAAGCGGGAAAAACTGCGCGTTCGCCAGCCCTTGCGCCGCATCATGGTGCCTGCGCTCACGTCCGAACTCCAACAGCGCTTGGCTGCGGTTCAGGAACTCGTGTTGGCGGAAGTGAACGTCAAGGCGCTGGAAGTGCTGACCGACGGAGACGGAGGCATCGTGAAGGTGGTCAAGCCGGATTTCAAGGCGTTGGGACCGCGTTACGGCAAGCGAATGAAGGCCCTCGCCGCCGCGGTGAATGCGCTCACGGCCGATGAGGTGGCGCACTTGGAGCGCGATGGCCGCATCGAGGTGGAGCCGTCCGATGGCCTAGGCGCTGCGGAGGTGCTCCTTTCGGATGTTGAAATCCAAACCCAGGACATCCCCGGCTGGACGGTCAGCGTTGAAGGCGGCGTGACGGTGGCCCTCGACGTGGTCCTCGACGACGCGTTGCGGGCCGAAGGACTTGCCCGGGAGCTGGTGAATCGCGTCCAAAACCTCCGCAAGGACAGCGGCCTGGAGGTCACGGATCGCATTGCGTTGACGGTTTCGGTCCCGGCTGATTTGCAAGGGGTTTTCCAACAGAATTTGGAGTATATTCGGGCCGAAGTCCTGGCTGAGGAAGTGGATTGGAACGGAGGCGGCGCAGGGACAGAAGTGGAGCTGATCGATGGGGTGACTGTCGGTTTGGCATTGAAAAAACTGGTTTAAGAAACGGAGAGAGATGGCAGAAACCCGTTATTCAGACAGCGACCTCGCGGAATTCGAGGCGTTGATTCAAGAGAAACTCGGAGTGGCAAAAGAGAACTTGCAGGAACTCCAACGCGCCCTCTCGCACGAGGGCGACAACAGCACCGATGACACGTCGCCCACCTTCAAGATGATGGAAGACGGCTCGGAAACCATGAGCCGCGAGGAAACGGCACAGCTGGCGGCGCGCCAACAAAAGTTCATCATGAACTTGGAAAACGCCCTCCTCCGCATCAAGAACAAAACGTACGGCGTCTGCCGCGTCACGGGCAAGCTCATTCCGAAGGAGCGCCTGCGCCTTGTGCCGCACGCGACAATGTCGATCGAAGCGAAGAATCGACAGTAAGACCAGCATGCGCCTTGGCAATTTGGTGGCCGTGTGGGCCTTGCCCGTCTTGTTGGCGGACCAGCTCTTGAAGTTTTACATCAAGACCACCTTCACCATTGGCCAACGAATGCCCTTGATTCCAGGCCTCATCGAGCTGCAGTTCATCGAGAACGACGGCATGGCGTTCGGTTGGGCCTTGCCGGGCGATTTGGGCAAGTTGGCTCTGCGCATTTTTCGCGTCCTTGCGGCGTTGGCCATTGGCTGGTACCTCATACATGCCGCGAAAACGGGAGCGCACAAGGGATTTCTGAGGTCGATTGCGCTGATTTGGGCGGGAGCGGTGGGCAACATCATCGATTCCGTCTTTTACGGTCGGTTCTTCACGAAATCCGGATGGGATGAAGCGGCGCGATTTGACCCTTCCGAAGGGTACGCCCCGTGGTTCATGGCCGACGTGGTGGACATGTTCCACTTCACCGTGGAGTGGCCGCTGGGTCCATGGCAAGGGCGCGAGGTATTCCCTCCGATTTGGAACATCGCTGATGCGGCGATTTCGTGTGCGGTGATCTGGATTTTGCTGAACCAAAAGCGCTACTTCAGCAACCCGTAACGCCTCCGCTCGACTTGCATCAGATTTAACTTGTGAGGGGGATTGAATCCGGAGGGTGCCCGTTATTTTTGGCCCCAAGAACCGGAACCATGAAACACCTGATCGTCGCCTTGTATGCGCTGTTGATTGCGCAGCCCCTTCTCGCTCAGCGGCCTTCCACAAAGACCGCGAAATTCGATTTCACGGAAGTGCCTACCGTCCCTGAGGACCTCGTGCGCAACGTTCAGTTCGTGCTGCACGCCGACCCCAACTACTTCAGTTTGGATGATTTGCGTCGTTGGGGAGGGAACGCGGCCATTTTGAAGGCGGGTGAGCGGCTCGCGGGCATGTCGTACTACACGTTGGAACAGGAGGTGGCGTTGGTGGAATCGAACCCGACGCTGATGGTGCAAGTCGCCCTCGGTGAGGGATCGATGGGCCGCCGGACGGCGAAGAGCGAAGCGGTGAAGGGCGAAGAGATGACTTACTGGTATCAAGTCGATTACGAGCAGCCCTTGACGGTCCAAATCACGGACGCAGCGGGCAACCTCCTCGACGGCTTTGAGTTGCCCGCCGGCGTGAACGTCCGCTACGGCAACGAGAAGATTTCCGTCATCGAATCGGGCAAGGGCGGATTCAGCTATTCGAAATCGAAATTGGACTACCGGTCAGAGACGGAGCTTGAAACGGCGGTGCGCACCCCCGAGGCCGAACGGTTCATCCGTCGAAAGGCGGTCTTGACCCAGTTGTCCAACATGGTTGACGTTTTGGAAACCCGGTTGTATTTCAATGACGTCAAGGCCAGCGTTGACGTGGCCTCCGCGAAAAACCGCAAGGTGGACTACACGGAATTGGACGCTGCGCAGGAGGCCGCCGTTGCGGCGTTCGAAGCGCAGAACTGGGAAGCCTTGGACGGGCCGATGGCGACGTGGAGCACCTGGTTGGAGCGTGCTGACCTGTTGAATCCGAAGGCGGATGTGAACAAGGAAGTGGCGCGGGCACTGCACCTCAATTTGGCCCAAGGCCACCTGTACCGGGGCGATTTCGCTGCGTGCGCCCGTCACCTGCAAGCGGCGCGCAGCATGACCGCGGCAATGGAGCCGGAATGGGCCCAAATCGAAGCCCAACGAACCCTGCTTGCAAACCGCCGCAAGGCCGCCGCATCGAACCCCGGATGGGCCCCCGATGAGGACGTGGAAACGTTCAAGGCCATTGATTTGAAGGACGTTTTGGGCAAGCGTTCGGAGAACAAGGACGTGGACATGTTCTCCGGTTCTGACGTTTACGCCGGTTTCACCGAAGCCTTGCGCAACTGGAAGGCCGAGGCGGAGGCCGATGCCCCCGAGAACCAAGCTGCCGCGGAGACCGAACAAACCCTGGAGCAGCGGCTCGGTGCGCGCCTCGAGCAGACCATCGGCGGGTACATGCTGCGTTTGAACCCGCTCCTTGACCGGGATTTGATGGGCGGTGCCATGCCCGAGGAGATCATCGGCGTGGACCGGTTGGCCTACCTCGATGTAAGTGGCATGGCCTTCACCGAACTCCCCGCTTCCATTGCGCGCTGCGGAACCCTCCACACGCTGGTGCTCAGCACCAATGCATTGACGGCACTGCCCGCGACCATCGGCGAATTGGGCACGTTGAAGAAGCTCTTGCTCCGGGGAAATCCCTTGACGGATTTGCCCGAGTCATTGGCGAACTGTTCCGAACTGCGCGTCTTGGACCTCCGAGGAACCCAAATCCCGGCAGCTACCGCCCTTTCATGGCAGTCGAAGTTGCCGGAGTGCAAGGTGAAATACGACGAGTGAGCGCGGACTGAATCACGGTATTGGGATTTTGGTGCATCTTCAGGACCTGAATCCATTTCCTATGAAGAACCGTTTTCTGTTTGCTGCGTTGGGCGGGTTGATCTTGTTCATCTGGCAGTTTTTGGCATTTGCTTTCCCCGCGTTCCACATGAGTTCGATGGAGTACACGCCGCTTCAGGATGAGGTCCTGGCCGCGCTGGACGCCTCTGGATTGGAGAGCGGCATGTACGTATTGGGCCAACCTGGACCTGAGTTGATGGAAGATGCCGCGGCGATGGAGGCGTGGCAAGCCGCTCATGAAGGCCGCAGTCACGCCCGCATCAACTTTCAGAGAAACCACAGCTACGCCGGGATGGGGATGAACTTGGTGCGGGGTTTCCTCGTGTGCATGGTCATTGCCTGGATGTTGCACGCCTTGTTGAGGAAGTTGGATGGAAGCCTCAAGCAGCGGATGCTCACCTCGGTGGGTGTGGGGGTGATCGGCTTTTTATTCATTCCGTACACCAACTTCATTTGGTTCGCTGACCCGGACATTTGGGCTTATTTGCTCGACGCCATCGTGCCATGGGCGTTGCTCGGATGGCTCAGTTCGGTCCTGAAATGAAGAACGTGGTGGAAAAATTAAGTGACAATCGGATGCACAGTTCCGAAGCCTTGGGGTGAGGAAGGGGCCTGAGTTGTCATGTTTTCAGCATGACAACTCATATATTATCAATTGAAAATCAGTCAGTTGAAGGTGTGTGAATGTGCACCATCATGACATGAAACGCTTTTTTGCGCTTTTTCACTTTCTTGTCAGGTCTTGCAAAGTAGCTTTGTCTCAAGTGAGGTTAAGCGGTCACGACACGTTCGAGGCCGGGGACTGGCGCATCAGACCCCGGCCTCGTCCTTTACAACGGGTTCAACCCAGTCTCCGTGCGAGCGAATGAGCTCGATGAGCGCATCCACGGCTTCCTCTGCAGGCACGTTGCGTTGGACGACATCGCGCTCCTTGTACAACGTGATGACACCCGGTCCCGTTCCGACGTATCCGTAGTCGGCATCGGCCATTTCGCCGGGTCCGTTGACGATGCATCCCATGATGCCGATTTTAATGCCTTTCAGGTGGGAAGTCACGGCGCGGATCTTCGCCGTCGTTTCCTGCAAGTCAAACAGGGTGCGACCGCAACTCGGGCAGCTGATGTACTCGGTTTTTGAGATGCGCGTCCGCGTGGCTTGCAGGATGCCGAAGGCCGTTGAGTTGCGCAATTGGAGCGGAATGTGGTCCGCTTCAAGCCAAACCCCGTCCCCCATCCCATCGAGGAACAGCCCCCCTGCATCGGTGGCCATGTGCAGCTGGAACGTTTCCGGGTCGTGGCCATCAAACTGCCTGCGGATGACGATGGGCGCGTCGCACCCTGCAGCTTGGAGGGCCAAGGTGGCGGCGCGCAAGTCCGCCATGGCGTGCTCCGAACGGGTCTCCAGCACGACCACGGACGAAGCCACTTCGTTCAAGCGCTGTACGAACGCAGGCCGTTCGCAATCCGCACGGCAAGCGCGGACAAAGACCGTCGCGGTCGGCAACAGGTCGGCGCGCTCGAATTCAGCAGCGTCGAAGAGCGGAATGTGCCGTTCTGCGCCCGTCCAAGCCGCGGCGTCCTGCAAAATGCTCAACGTTCCCGGCAATTCGAACGGGACTTCGCGGTCGCCCACGTAGACGACGTCGCAAGCGAATTCGTCGAGGTTCCATTTGTCCAGTGGCACGCTGTACCGGTACCCACACCCGAAGAGCGCCGCCGGCGTCACCGGCACTTTTCCCAGCGAATGCACCACCACCGGGACCTGCTTTCCGCCGATGTTTCCCACTTCCCGCGTCACGCGACGGGTGTATTCGAACGGATTCCACTCCGCGCCATCGACGGGCAGGGCCTGGCCTTTCGCGCGCTGAGCATAGCGTTCTACGAGCTTGCGCGCCACGGGGATTTCCGCCTCGGGAGCCTCCGTAAGGGAAACCCGCACCGTATCGCCGATGCCGTCTTCGAGCAGCGTCCCGATGCCCACCGCGCTCTTGATGCGCCCGTCTTCGCCATCCCCTGCTTCCGTCACCCCGAGGTGAAGCGGATAGTCCATGCCTTCTGCGTCCATGCGCGCCACGAGCAGCCGGTAAGCATGCACCATGACTTGCGGATTCGAAGACTTCATGCTGATGACCAAATCGTGGTAATCGTGCTCCCGGCAAATCCGCAAGAACTCCAACGCGCTCTCAACCATCCCCTCTGCGGTGTCCCCAAACCGGCTCATGATGCGGTCGCTCAACGAACCGTGGTTGGTGCCGATGCGCATCGCCCGACCCAATTCCTTGCACTTCAGGACCAGTGGCGTGAACTTGGAACGAATCCGTTCGAGTTCTGCCGCGTAGGACGCGTCCGTGTATTCGATTTCCTCGAACTTCTTTTTGTCGGCGTAGTTGCCGGGATTGACGCGAATTTTCTCGACGTGATCGGCCGCGACTTCGGCCGCGTTGGGCGTGAAGTGGATGTCCGCCACGACGGGCACGTCCCCGTAGCCGGCCGCGGCAAGGGCGGCCTTGATTTCGCCGAGTGCTGCCGCTTCCCGCTTGGAAGGCGCGGTGATGCGCACCAGCTCGCAGCCCGCCTCGATCATGCGCAGCGACTGCGCCACCGTGCCCTCGATGTCGAGGGTGTCGGTGGTGGTCATGGACTGCAATCGGATGGGGGCGTCTCCTCCTAAGGTGAGGGCACCAATGCGAACGGGGCGCGAGGCGCGGCGTTCGTAATTGAATCGGTCGGGGCAGTAGTTGGCGTGCTGCATGATGCGAAATTAGCGGACGGGTCAATGTGCAAACCCTTTCTCCAAGTTATTTGTTCCTGTACCATGCGCGGATTCCATTTTCACGAGTTCCGGCCAAATGCCGACCAACGCACGCCCTTCGAGCGCCTACTTGAACTGTTCCTCGAAATCGCCACGCACACCGCGGGCGATGTGGACGAGGCCATCGATTGGTTGCGTGAAATTGACCGCCAACACAGCCTGACCACGCCCGATTACACCGTGGACGACTTCGTGGAGGAGTTGCGGGCGAAGGGCTACATCCGGGAGCAGCGTCCCGGCGGTGGCGGCGGCCAGCGCTTGGGGGCGAAGGGCGAGCAGGGCATCCGCTCGCGGGCGTTGGACCAAATCTTCGGCAACCTGAAAAAGGGCACCTCGGGCGGCCACAAGTCCCGCCACCGCGGCGCCGGGGACGAGCCGACGGAGGACCGGCGGCCGTACCAATTCGGTGACCGCCTCGACCAAATCGATTTCTCTGCCTCCCTCCGCAACGCCCAAATCAACCACGGACCGGGCACGTTCCGGCTGACCGAGAACGACCTCGTGGTGGAGGACCGGGAATGGAGAACGGCCACGTCGACCGTGCTGATGATCGATTTGTCCCACTCCATGATCCTGTACGGCGAAGACCGCATCACCCCGGCGCGGAAGGTGGCCCTCGCCCTGAGCGAACTCGTGCTCACGCGCTACCCGAAGGACCACCTCGACATCGTGGCCTTCGGCAACGACGCGTGGGAAGTCAACATCGCCGACCTGCCCTACCTGCAAGTCGGCCCGTTCCACACGAACACCGCGGCCGGCCTGGAACTCGCCATGGACATCCTGCGCCGGCGCAAAACCCCGAACCGCCAGATCTTCATGATCACGGACGGCAAGCCGACGTGCCTGAACGACCCCAGCGAACCCACCGGGTACTACAAGAACCCGTCGTGGATACTCGATCCGCTGATTACGGGCCGGTGTTACAATTTGGCCCGCCAATGCCGGAAGCTGGGCATCCCGATTACCACGTTCATGATCGCCACCGACCCGCAGCTGCAGGAGTTCGTCGAAACGTTCACCGAGGCGAACCAAGGGCGGGCGTTTTTCACGGGCCTCCAAGGCCTGAGCGACACCATTTTCACCGACTTCCAACAGGGCCGCTCGCGGCGCGCCCGCTGAACCCGATTTGATGAAACCGACCATCCAAACCCTGCGCGAACTGCGCGAATCCGGCTACACGCCGAAGCCCATTCGGGAGGAACTGCGCGCGAATTTGATTGCAATGCTGGACCGGCGGGAGCCGCTGTTCCCGGAGGTCGTAGGCTACGGCGACACCGTCATTCCGCAGGTGCAGCGGGCCGTGCTCGCGGGGCACAGCATGAACTTGCTCGGCTTGCGGGGGCAGGCGAAGACGCGGATGGCCCGCGGGCTGGTGGACCTGCTCGATGAGTGGGTGCCGGTGGTGCCGGGGAGCGTGCTGAACGAGGACCCGATGGCGCCGCTGTTGCGGTCGACCGCCGAGCAGCTCCACGACGACCACCCCATCGGGTGGATGCACCGGAGCGAGCGGTACGTGGAAAAGCTGGCGACGCCGGATGTGAGCGTGGCGGATTTGATCGGGGACGTGGATCCGATCAAGGCGGCGAATTTGGGTTTGGACTACAGCGACGAGCGGGTCATCGCTTACGGCCTGATTCCGCGGAGCCACCGGTGCATTTTCGCCATCAACGAGCTGCCGGACCTGCAGCCGCGCATCCAAGTTGCGCTGTTCAACATCCTGCAGGAAGGCGACATCCAAATCCGCGGCTTCCAAATGCGGCTGGCGCTCGACCTGCAATTCGTGTTCACGGCGAACCCGGAAGATTACACGAGCCGCGGGGCGATCATCACGCCGCTGAAGGACCGGATCCAATCCCAAATCCTGACCCACTACCCGCGTTCCATCGAGGATTCGTTGGCGATCACGGCTCAGGAGGCACGGCTGACGGCGGAACAGCACCGGCGGGTGGTGGTGACGCCGCTCGCGGCGGAGCTGGTGGAGCGGGTGGCCGTGGCGGCGCGGGAGTCGGAATACATCGATGCGGGGAGCGGCGTCTCGGCGCGCTTATCCATCACGGCTTACGAACTGCTCGTGGCGGCGGCGGAATTGCGCAGTCACTTGACGGGCGACGCGCCGACCAACACGCGCATCACCGACCTGCTCGGCATCATCCCGGCCATCACCGGCAAGGTGGAACTGGTGTACGAGGGCGAACAGGAAGGCCCCGAAGGCGTGGCGGTGCATTTGATGAACCAGGCGTTTCGGTCGCTGTTCGCTGAGCGATTCCCTGACCCCGAGCTCGTGCGCCGCGGCAAAATGGAGGACGTCTACGCCGAGGTCGTTGCGCATTTCAACGACGAAGGATTGGAACTGTTGCGGATGGACAGCGATGCCGAACACGCGGAGAAGTTGGAGGCCGTTGCGGGGTTGTCGGCCTTGGTCGATCGCTACCTGCCCACAGAAGATGCGGAGGCGCGCCGGGGGGCGATGGAGTTTGCGTTGCACGGCATGGCGGCGCACAATCTGCTCGGCAAGGACGTCATTGACGGGGAGGTGAGCTTCAGCGATTTGATGGGAAATCTGTTCAGCGCGGACGACGAGGACTGATCCGGTTGCACCTTGCGGGATCATGGCGTCAATCAATTTGGATGAGGACCGGTTGATCGTGCTGTCTTCCACGGTTCACGGGGACGACAGCAGCATCGTGCGGGTGTTCAGCCGCGCGTTGGGCGTGGTGCCGATTTGGGTGAAAATGGGCAAAACGCGCCGCGCACGTGGAGAGGGGGCCAAATGGCACCCGCTCGCCCTCCTCGACGCCCGCGGCCTCCACCGCAAGGGCTCGGAGGGGCTTTTTCGGGTCCGCACCGCCGACCGCGCCCACCGGCTCGACGCCCTCACCACCGATGTCCGGCGTTCCGCTGTGGCCTTTTTCCTCGCGGAATTCCTGTGGAAGACCTTTCCTGAGGAGGCCGCTCATCCGGAGGTGGTGGACTGGACGTGGCGTTGGGTGGTGGAATTGGACGCGACGCCCCATCCTGCGAACGTCCACGTCCGGTACCTGGCGGGTTTGACGGCGTTGCTGGGACTGGCCCCCGCTTTCCCTCCCCCGTCGGCGGCTCACGGTTTGGACCTCACCACAGGCGAATACATGCCGGTGGACACGCCGGATGAAACCCACATGAGCCCATTGGGCACGCAGGCCTTTTACACGTTGTCTCAGGGAGGGGAATTTCCGGTGAACGGGGGGATGAGGAGGGAGTTGGTGCTGGGATTGGTGCATTACATCCAGCTGCAGTTGAGCGGGGTGCGCACGCTGAAGAGCTACGAGGTGCTGGAGGCCATTTTCCATTGACCTAACCGGTCGATTTTAACGTTTTTCGGCACTGTTCTTGCTAAGTTCAGCGCTCGAAATGGAGGCCATGAGATACGATTTGAGGCGCTTGTGCGCAGTGGGTGCATTCCTCGGATGCTTTTTGGGGTTGAAGGCGCAGCAAGTGCCCGAGGTGCCGAGGCCAGTGCAAGTTGTTGATTCCGATGGCATGACTCCGGTGCCGTTCGCGGTGGTGCTGAACAAATCCAACAACGTTGCCGTCCAAGCCGATGAAGAGGGCGTCATCGAGATGCCCCATCACGTGGTCGGGGATTCCTTGGTCATTCGGAGCGTTGGCTACATCGATTTGTTGTTGGCACCGGGCGATGCCGTGCCCGACCGCATTCGCATGGTGAACGACCTCGTGTCATTGGACGTGGCGGAAATCGTCACGGAAAATGCGGCATCGCGTGTGGGGGCGATGAGCGTCCAGGCCTTGGCTGGGCGAAGCATGGGCGTGGTTGCGCCCGTTCGCAGGTTGGAAGTTCCGTCCACTGCGGCCGAGTTGCTTTGGTCGACGGGTTCGGTGTTGGTCCAGCAGAGCCAGCAGGGCGGAGGTTCGCCGGTCCTTCGGGGGTTCGAGGCGAACCGGATTTTGCTCGTGGTGGATGGCATCCGCATGAACAACGCCATTTACCGGAGTGGCCACTTGCAGAACAGCATCACCATCGATCCTCAGGTGTTGGCCCAAACCGAGGTCATCCTCGGACCCAACAGCGTGTCCTATGGAAGTGACGCCCTCGGTGGCGTCATCCATTACGTGACCCGGGATCCGCGATTTGGTTCAAACGGCGTGAAGGTGAATGCCACGTCGGCCTTCCGTTCGCCCAATTCGGGATGGATGGTGCATGCGGACGTCGAGTTGATGCGCCGCCGCTTCGGTTCCTTGACTTCGGTGACGCGTTCGCATTTCGGTGACCTGCGCCAAGGTGAGCGGCGCCGACACGGGGACGCCAGTTGGGGGCTGGTCGAATCGTATGCGGCGCGAATGAACGGCGTGGACACGGTCTTGGTGAACGACGATCCGCACCTGCAACTCCGATCGGGCTACGATCAAATCGACGTGCTCCAAAAAATCCGCTTCCGGGTCCCCGGTGGCACCCTGACCCTGAACGCCCAATACAGCACGAGCTCGAACGTTCCCCGATACGACATGTTCGACGACGTCAGGAACGGCCTTCCGAGGTGGGCGGAATGGCATTATGGCCCGCAAGAGCGGCTGTTGACTGCGGCGCATTACCGCGGGGTCGTCAACCGGTGGGATCTCCGGACCCACATGAACGTCAGTTATCAGCGGATCGGAGAGGACCGCATCAACCGGCGATTTGGCTCGGATACGCGCTACCACCAGGAAGAGACGGTGGACGTGCTGGGCTTCAATGCATCGGTGTCGCATCCGCAAGCCATCGGCCGCATCGCGATGGGAGGGGGCATCTCCGGAACGTGGAACGAGGTGACGTCGATGGCGTGGAGTGAGGACATCACTACGGGAGCGCGGAACGATGCGGAGGAGACGCGCTACCCGAATGGTGGCAGCAGCATGCGCACGCTCGGCGCATTTGCTACGGCGCGCCGTCCGATGGGCCAGCACATGCTGTCCGCCGGCGCGCGTTACAGTTTCGCGGGCTTGGATTGCCGCTTCGACTCGACCCGGTTCGTGCAGTTGCCGTTCGACCGCATCGAGGCTTCGAAGGGCGCACTCACGGGAAGCCTCGCGATGCAGTGGAGGCTGAGCTCGGGCTGGTCGGCGTTCACGACCGCGTCATCGGGATTCCGCCATCCGAACGTGGACGACGTGGGGAAGGTCTTCGAAAAAGACGGGCTTGTGATGGTGCCGAACGATAGCTTGGGCGCCGAATACGTGTACTCGTTGGAGCAGGGCGTGGCGTGGAATGTGGGCGGAAGGGATTTGGCCCAAATCACGATCACGGGATTCCAAAGCTGGTGGAACGATGCCATCGTGCCCACGCTCGCATCCCTCAACGGCGACACGATGCTCTGGTACAACGGCGACAGCGCGCGGATCCAAACGAACATCAACGCAGACCGGGCGGTCATCCAAGGGCTCCGAATCGAAGGGCGCGCAAAGCTGTTCCCGCGCGTTTCGGCCGAAGCGGCGGTCAACTGGACGGCCGGTGTCAATCGCGATTCCGACACCCCGCTCGCCCACATTCCGCCCTTTTTCGGCCGGGTTTCGGCGGTGTACCAGCACCGGTGGCTGTCCATCCAAGCGTACAGCCTCTTCAACGGGGCCAAGGACATCGCAGATTACAGTCCCGACGGGGAGGACAATCCGGACGAGGCCCTGCCCACGGGAACGCCGGCTTGGTTCACCTTGAACCTCGAATCGACGATGCAAATTCACCCCTCCATCCAGCTGCGGCTGGGCGTGCGCAACCTGCTTGACGAGAACTACCGGGTGTTTTCGTCCGGCATCTCGGGAGCGGGCCGAGGGGTTTACGCTTCGGCGCATGCTTCGTTCTGAAGCCCTAACTTCGGGGCATGTATTTCCGGGACGTCATCGGGCACGAAGCCCTGGGGGAGCAATTGCGGGCGGCGGCCCAGTCGAATCGGGTGGCGCACGCTTCCTTGTTCGATGGACCGGAGGGGAGCGGTGCGTTGGGTTTGGCCCGAGCGTATGCGCGCTATTTGCATTGCGAAGCGCCCACTCCGGAGGACGCTTGCGGCGCGTGTTCCGCTTGCCGGGCGCACGATCAGCTTCAACATCCGGACTTGCATTGGAGCTTTCCCTTTTTCAAAGGCGAAAAGTCGGACACGGCCGTCTCCCAGCCGTTCCAAGGGGCGTGGCGCACGTTGCTCGCGGAACGCCCGTACTTCGGGCTTGAAGAGTGGGTTGAGGCCACCGGTGCAGACCGCAAACAGCTGTTCATTTCAGTTCATGAAGCGCTGGAAATCAACCGGAAGTTGGGTTTGAAGGCCTTCAAAGGGGGGCGGAAGGTCCTGATTTGTTGGTTGCCTGAAACGATGCGGGTGGATACGGCGAACAAGATGCTGAAGTTGATCGAGGAACCGACCGATGGCACCGTCATGCTCTTCGTTTCCGAGCACTACGACCAGTTGTTGGCCACCATCCGTTCGCGGGTTCAGGCCGTTCGCGTTCCACGATTGGACGACGCGACTGCGGCGGTTGCCATTGAGCGGTTGACGGGCTTGGCGGAGGCGGATGCGCAGGAGTTGGCGGGCGTGGTGGAGGGGAATTTGGCCTTGGCGTTGCGGCTTGCTGGAGCGGGGGGAGCGGCACCGGACCACGAGTTGTTCGTGGAGTGGATGCGGGCTTGTTGGGGATTGAAGGGCGCCGATTTGGTCGACCAGTCCGACCGCTTTGCCAAACCCGGTCGCGAGGCCATGAAGCGCTTCCTCCAATACGCCTTGCACATGGTCCGTCAATGCATCGTGGGCAATTACGGCGCGTTCGATGCGGTGCGCCTGACCGCCCGGGAACGCGCCTTTGCTGAGAAGTTCGCGCCGTTCATTCACCACGGCAACGTGCTTGAAATGCAGCAACTCATCGAAACGGCTTACCGGGACATTGCGGGCAACGTGAACGGCAAGCTCGTGTTCATGGACTTGAGCGTCAAGCTGCACGGCTTGCTCAAGCGCCCTGCGGCCTAACCCGCCCTTGCCAGGTGCACAACGTGCAGGTGGCAGCGTCATCCGCTCACCAGATGCCGTATCTTCGTGCACATGGCGTGTACGAACTGCAGCAAAGGAGGGGGCACCCCAAGGGGATGCCAGAGCAATGGAAATTGCGGGGTCGGCGGATGCGGTCCGATGACCGTGTTTGATTGGCTCGAGGGCGTGGCTTTGCCTACGGGCCAAAAGCCATTTGACGTAGTCGAACTGCGCTTCAAGGCGAACCGAAAGGGATTCTACCGCGTCAGCGACGGCCTCGCGCTTCAGGTCGGGGACGTCGTGGTCGTCAGCGCCGATCCGGGCGAGGATGTGGGCGTGGTCAGCCTGCGAGGCGAACTGGTTCGCGCCCAAATGCGCGCCAAGAAGGTCCGCGACGACCACGAAATCAAGAAGGTCCTGCGCAAAGCAACCCAGGAAGACATCGATCGGTGGCAACAAGCGCGCATGCGCGAGGACACCACTGTTACGGACGCCCGCGCCATCATCCGGAACCTCAACCTGAACATGAAGCTCTCGGACGTGGAGTTCCAGGGCGACGGGCGGAAGGCGACGTTCTACTACACCGCAGAGGACCGCGTGGATTTCCGGATCCTGGTGCGCGAACTGGCCGGTGCCTTCGGCATTCGCGTGGAGATGCGCCAAATCGGAGCCCGTCAAGAAGCCGCGCGCGTCGGCGGCATCGGCGTCTGCGGCCGGGAACTCTGCTGCTCCAGTTGGCTCACCGACTTCCGCAGCGTTTCCACGCAAGCCGCCCGCTACCAACAGCTTTCCCTCAATCCGCAGAAACTCGCGGGCCAATGCGGCAAACTCAAGTGCTGCCTGAATTTTGAGTTGGACCAGTACGTGGAAGGGGTGAAGGATTTCCCCAGCCCCAACACGAAACTGAAAGTCGCCAGCGGTCGCGTTGTGGTGTTCAAAATGGACATCTTCAAGCGCCTCGTGTACCTCTTGCCGCTTGATGAGCAGGGCTCGGGTCCCGTGGCCGTTACGGTGGAGGACATGAAAGAACTCATGGCGATGAACGCGCGCGGAGAAGTTCCAGCTTCCCTCAGTGACTTCGCCATTGAAGAGGAGCACAACGAAATCGACGACGTGTACTCCAACGTCGTGGGGCAGGACAGCCTCAATCGCTTTGACGAAAAGCGCCGCCGTTCGAAGAAGCGCCGCAATCCCAAGGGCAAGCCCAGTGGCAGCAACCGTTCCGGCGGTGGAGGAGCTGCGCCCAGCGGTGAACGCGCGGCCGCTCCAGCACGTCCGAAAACCGAGGCATCCTCGCCACAAGTTGCGGCCGAGAAGAAAGGTGGAAGCTCCGGAAATCGCAACCGCAACCGTTCGGGTCGCAACCGCTCAGGCCGAAACCGCGGCGGCAACAAGCCCGCCCAAGCGAAGAGCGAATGAGGTCGATTGCGTGGACGGTGTTCGGGATCCTGGCGTTGGCTGGATGCGGCACGGACGCGCTGCATTCGGATTCACAGGCCATCGACTCCGAAGGCTGGCGAGCCGAAGACGCGGTGGTGTTTGAATGGGATGTGAACGACACCGTGCAGGCGTGCGATTTCTTCGTCGACCTGCGCCACAACCAAGATTACCCGTTCAGCAACGTGTATTTGTTCTTGGAGTTCACGTTCCCCAACGGCAAGATTGGGCGCGATACCCTCGGGTGCGATTTGGCCGATGAGCGCGGACAGTGGTACGGCAGCGGATTTGGCAACCTGGTGGATCACCGCATCGGGTTCCGCGAAGCAACGAGTTTTCCGTTGACGGGACATTATTCGGTGACCATCCAACACGCGATGCGCTTGGACCCGCTTCCGGGCATCACCGATGTGGGATTCCGGCTCGAGGCCGCTCAGCCCTGAGCGCGCATCCGGTCCCGTGCTTCAAGCGCGAGCGCCCGGATGAGCATGAGCCACGGGGTTCCATGAAGGGCCGTGTCGAACCAGTCCATCGGACCCATGCCCACGGCTCCGCCTGCAATCCAGCGGATTTTGCCAAAGAGGTGCGGCTCCGGAACGAAGGGCGCAAGGCCCAACGTCAAGCTCGCAAACACCCACGTTACGATGGAGCGTCCAAGGGGACGCGGAGTCGGCTGTTGCTCGGCGGCCATCAGTTGCGGTTCGGGATGAAGGGCGCAACGCTTTGGCCTACGAAGCCTTCCGGCATCTGCTCATCCCCGTCGTATCCAAGCACGATGTCACGCCCGTCGTGCGGGATGTAATCCGTGCCGAAGAGGTAGTCCCACAGGCTCAAGCTGATGCCGAAGTTGACTCCGTACTTGTTCTTGCCCAAATCCTTCGCGTGGTGCCAAATGTGCATCTTCGGGTTGTTGAACACGTACTTCAGCGGACCGTAATCCCAGCCGAGGTTCGCGTGGTTCAGGTGCCCAATGGCCAAGGCGAACATGTGCACAATGAAGAAGTCCTCAATGCCAAATCCGATCATCGCCATCGGCACGTATTGGATGCTCTTGTAGACAATGGTCTCCATCCAGTGGTAGCGCAAATGCGCCGCAAAGCCCATCTCTTTCACGCTGTGGTGCACCTTGTGGAAGTTCCAAAGGAAGGGCACGCGGTGCAGCAGGCGGTGCGTCCACCACGACAGGAAGTCCACCAGGATGAACATGACGAACAGCTGCGTGATGTGCGACCACGAACTGATTTCGAGGGCCACGAGGTTGGTGATGCCAAAGGTGTTGGCTAGGAAATCGTTGAACAGGTTCACCCCCATGTTGCTCAGGCCGTTGTAACCCACGAGCGAAAAGAGGAAGAAGTTGAAGAACATGTAGAACACGTCGAGCCAAAAATCCTTCCGCAACGGGGCTTGGCCCTTGCGCCACGGCAGCGCCAATTCGATGCCCCAAACCACGAGGGACAACAGAATGAGCGCATAGAGGTAATTTTCGTACCACGGCTTGTAATCATACGACCAAAGCAACTCGCTCCACAGGTAGTTGCCATACTCGCTGAATCCGCGAAGGAAGGTGTCCAAGTACTGGTTCATGGCAGGAGGTTATTGAATTTCAACGGGTTCTGTGTGAACGACTGCGTTTCCAGCACCTTGCCAAGCGCGGATGCCACCGAGCAGGTTGTACACTTCGGGGTGGCCAGCGGCGTTCAGCGCTTGCATCGCCTTAGCACTCCGACCGCCGGACGCGCAGTAGACCAACACCGGCCGATCCTTGGGCAGGGCTGCGAGCTGCTGGTTGAAGTCGGCGGAGGCGAACGGGATGTAGGCAGCGCCTTCAAGGTGACCTTCGGCCCATTCTCCGTCGGACCGAACATCGAGCAACAACGCGCCTTCGCGGGCCATCAAGGTTTGGAACTCCGCCACCTTCACATCCTTCGCCACGGCCCCCTGAACGGCGGCAGACTGGGCAGTGGGTTCAGTGGGGGCGTTGCTGCAAGCGGCCAATCCCGTTGCAGCGGTGAGCACGAGCGCAATCCAAAGGCTCGTTTTCAAGGTGGACAAAGGTTTCATGATGGGGTCTTTTCAATGCTGAAGTACCCCGCAAGTTACGCGTTGCGAGTCGGTCCCAAATGTGACACCGGTTACACGCGACCTTCCACCTGATGGGAGGAACCTTTGAGGGGGGTGGCCTGTTGTAATTTCGCTTGATTGTACGCCATGAATGTGAATCCCGCTTTTCGTTTGGTCCCTTTGCTGCTGCTGCTTGCGCAGGTGCTGACGTTGCCTGCCCAAACCGCGCGCGAGTACCTCGAACGCGCCGAAGAGGCCATGCGCGGCTCGGAGCTGCGCGCGGAGATGACCATGACGATCGTCCGCCCCACGTGGGAGCGCGAAATGTCCCTCACGTCGTGGGCGCTTGGTGCCGATCGGGCCATGATGGTCATCACCGCCCCAGCCCGGGACGCGGGCACGGTCTTCTTGAAGCGCGACCGCGAGGTGTGGAACTGGGTGCCGCAACTGGAGCGCGTCATCAAGATGCCTCCGAGCATGATGGCCCAGTCCTGGATGGGCACCGACTTTTCCAACGACGACCTCGTGCGCGAGTCCAGCGTGCTCCGCGATTACACCCACGCCATCGTCGGGGAGGAGGACGTCATGGGCCGCCCGTGCGCCGTCATCGAATTGACGCCGCTCCCGGATGCTCCGGTGGTGTGGGGCAAGGTCCGGATGTGGGTGGACCGCACGGATTTCCTGCAATTGAAGGTCGAGAGTTACGACGAGTTCGGGGATTTGGTCCAAACCCTCGAGACGCTCGAAATCGGCGAACTGGGTGGTCGAACGCTGCCCGTCGCCGTGCAGGTCGTTCCGGCCGATGAACCCGGCCACCGCACGGAAATGCGCTACGACGCCCTCGATTTCAGCCCCGACCTCGACGAAGGCTTCTTCACGGTCTCGCAAATGCAGGACCTCTGATGAACGCGCTTTGGTGGACGCTCGCGTGGCGGAACCTGTGGCGGAACAAACGACGCACCGTCATCACCGCGGGCTCAGCCTTCTTCGCGGTCTTCTTCGCCGTGGTCATGCAGTCCGTCACGTACGGGGTCTTCGGCAAAATGATCGAGGACATGGCGCGGCTTTCGACGGGCCACGTGCAGGTGCAGGATTCCCTGTATTTGGCAGAGCCGACACCGGACCACAGCTTGGAGTTGGATGCAGCCCGCCTCGCGGAGGCCCAAAAAATCGACGGGGCCATGGCCGTGATGCCGCGCCTTGAAGCCATCGTGTTGGCCTCATCAGGCGACCGCAGCACGCCGGTGCAGGTCATCGGCATCGAACCGGCCGCAGAAGATTCCGTGAACCGGTTCACCGAACGCATTCGCAGCGGCGGCCAGTACTTCGGCGAACCCCGTGCGGACCTCCCGGAAGCGGTGGTCGGTGCGGCGCTCGGCGACCAGTTGGGACTGAGCCCAGGAGACACGCTGTTCACCATCGGCCAGGGCTACCACGGGGTGCCCGCGTACGGCCGGTTCCGGGTAGCGGGCCTCCTCGAACTCGGCAACCCCGAACTGAGCAAGCGCCTCGTCTACGTTCAGCTCGCCGATGCCCAGCACGCCTTTCGCATGGAGGGACGGGTAACGGGCGTCGTGTGCATGGCCGATCCCGCCGCTGACCTCGAGGACGTTCAAGCGGAACTCGCCGCCCTGTTTCCGGACCAAGCGGCGCGCCTGTGGAGCGATTTGATGCCGGATTTGGAACAAACCCTCGAAGGCAAGCTGGCGGGCAACTACATCATCCTGTTCATTTTATACCTGATCATCGGGTTTGGTCTGTTCTCTACGGTGCTCATGATGATGAGTGAACGCCAAAAGGAATTCGGCATCCTGATTTCGGTCGGAACCGGGCGCCGCACCCTCGCTGCGATGGTGTACCTCGAGGTGGCATTGCTCGGGCTGCTCGGCGTGGGGCTGGGCAGCCTCGCGGTTTGGCCGTTCCTCGAGTACTTCGATGCGAATCCGGTTCAGCTGCGCGGCGACTTGCGCGAGCTCCATGAGCAATATGGATTGGAGCCCATCCTGCCGGTGATGATCGAGCCGTTCATTTTCTTCAACCAGGCCGCCGTGGTGCTGGGCATGGCGTTGACTGTGGGGTTGTACCCGTTGCGCGTGCTGAAGCGGTTGGACATCCTCAAAGCTTCCCGGTCATGATGTTGCTCTCGATTGCTTACCGGAACATTTGGCGGAATCCCGTGCGGAGTTTGGTGGTCATCGGTTCGATGGTGCTGGGGATTTGGGGCGGCACGTTCATCGTGGGCTTCTTTTCGGGCATGACCCAGCAGCAGCTGGAGGACATGCTGCGCCAGGAGGTTTCCCATGTCCAAATCCACGGGCAAGGCTTCCTCGATCAGTTCGACCCCACGGACACGTTGCACGCCACGGGGGCGCTCACGGCGGCTCTTGCCCTGGACGAGCGGGTGGAGTCGTTCAGTGCCCGACTCGTGGGGGTGGGCCTGATTGCGAGCGCGCGCCTGACCACAGGCGGGATGGTCGTCGGCATCGACGCGGACGCGGAGTCGGCGGTGACGCAGCTGGGCGATCGGGTGGTCGAGGGCGATTTGTTCGCGACGGACCGGCCGAACCAGGTCGTCATCGGGACGCGGCTCGCGGAGCGGTTGCACGTGGGGGTGAAGAATAAAATCGTGGTGACGTTGCCCAATCGCGAAGGGGAAATGGTGTCGACGGCGTTGCGCGTGGCCGGGATTTACCGGGAGCGGGCGGCCGCGAAGGCGGGGGCGCGGATTTACATGCCGGCGCGGGATTTGGCGGGGTTGATGGGGGTGGGGGCGGCGCGCCACGAGGTGGCGGTGTTCGCTCGGGATCTCTCGGTGGTGCAGGGGTTGGCGGCGGATTACGCGGGGCAGTTCGGGGGGGATTTGGTCCGCCCATGGAACGCGATTTCCCCGGAACTGCGGCTCATCTCCGAATCGTACGACCAATATGTGCTCATCATCATCGCGATCATCCTGCTCGCCCTGCTGTTCGGCATCGTGAACACCATGCTCATGGCGGTGCTGGAGCGGACGCGGGAACTGGGCGTGCTCATGGCGGTGGGGCTGACGCGGGTGAAGGTGTTCTGGATGATCTTGCTGGAGACGGTGATGATCGGTTCCATCGGCGGGCCGCTGGGGCTGCTGGTGGCGTGGGGGACCATCGAGTGGACGGGGGTGCACGGCATCGACTTGTCGCGGTATGCGGAGAGTTTGGAGGCCTATGGTTTGTCCACCCACGTGTATCCGACCTTGGACACCGGCGGCTACGTGGAAATCCTCATCATGGTGGTGGCGGCTTCGCTCATCGCTGCCTTGTTCCCGGCCTTGCACGCCATTCGCTTGAAACCCATGGACGCGATCCGTTCTCAATGATTTCCTGGACATGAATTCGAATCAACAACCGGTCATCACGACCCGCGGGATTTCCCGCACTTACCAGCAAGGCCCGGTGGACGTGCGGGCGGTGGACGGCGTGGATTTGTCCATCCTTCCAGGGGAGTTCACGGCGCTTGTGGGGCCTTCGGGGAGTGGGAAGACGACCTTGCTGAACCTGATCGGGGGGCTGGATCGCCCGACCGCAGGCGAGGTCGTGATCGATGGGACGCGATTGAACGACCTCGATGAGAACGCGTTGATCCAATTCCGCTTGCACCACATCGGGTTTGTCTTTCAAGCGTACAACCTGATCCCGGTGCTGTCGGCGGCGGAAAACATCGAGTTCATCATGTTGCTCCAAAAGGCTTCCGCGAAGGAGCGCCGAACGCGGACCCAGCAATTGCTGAAGGATGTGGGCTTGGAAAAGCTGGGGCACGCGCGCCCCACGCAGCTGTCGGGAGGGCAGCAACAGCGCGTGGCGGTGGCGCGGGCGTTGGCGAGCAAGCCGGCGTTCGTGTTGGCCGACGAGCCGACAGCGAACTTGGACAGCCACACGGCGGAGAGCTTGTTGGATGTGATGGAGCAGTTGAACCGGGACGAAGGCATGACCTTCGTCTTTTCGACGCACGATCCGCGGGTGATTGCGCGCGCTCGCCGGGTGGTCACCTTGGTGGACGGCCGCATCGACTCGGACGAAGCATGATGCGCACGGGGTTTCTGATTGTGCTGTTGGGCTTTGCATCGTTCGTGCAGGCCCAGCAATTGGAGTTGAGCGGTTTTTGGAAGGCGATGCCGTCGCGGACCACCATTCCATTCCTCTTGGACGAACCGATGTCACAGGCGTATTTGCACCAGCGCACGAACCTGAAGTGGCGGAGTGCGGACCGGGCGTGGACCGTTCGGTTGGAGGCGCGCACGCGGGTGTTTTTCGGAAGCCAAGTGGAACAAACCGCGGGGTTTTTCGAAGGCCTGTCCGCTGATGCAGGTGTGTGGGACGGGAGTTGGAACTGGTGGGAGGCGGCCGACGAGAGGGGGGTGGGGAACACGCTCATCGACCGGGCCTTGGTGTCGTATCGGCGGAATCGCCTTCGCGTGGACCTCGGACGGCAGCGCATCAACTGGGGAAGGCACGCGGTTTGGAATCCGAACGACGTTTTCAATGCGTACAACTTTTTCGATTTCGATTACGCGGAGCGACCGGGGACGGATGCGCTTCGGGTGCGATGGAGCGTGGGAGAAAACGGGATGAACGAAGTGGATGTGGCTGCTCGCCCGGGCACGCCGGAGCGCGCGCCGCTGGTGGCGGGGTTGTTCCGCTGGAATGTGCGCGGGGTCGATGGCCAAATCCTGTCCGCCTACCTCGAAGACACCTACGCAGTGGGCGGCGCCTTCAGCGCGGGCTGGGGGCCGTTGAGCCTCAAGGCCGAAGCCACGCATTTCGGAGCGGCTGCGGCGTGGGGCGATTCGGCGATTTGGAGCGGAACGATCGGCCTCGATGCGACGTGGGGTGAAGGGGCCTTCGCGCAGTTGGCGGTCTTGCGCACGCCCGGACTGGGCGGCTCGGCCTTGCTCGGTCTCTCCGCGGGAGGCCAAACCACGCAGCAGCCCTGGTCCCTCCTCCCATTCACCCGCACGTACATGACGCAACTGACCTTGCCTGCCACCGAGCGACTCCGGATGGGCGGGGCGCTGCTTTGGGCCCCCAACGACGACGTCCTCATCGCGATGCCGAGCGTGGTCTTCGACGCGGCACGGAACCTTACGGCGTCCCTCATTGTTCAACATGTGAGGGCGCGTCCGCCATTTGGACCGGACGCTTCGATGGAGACGCTCACGACGGCGGCTTTTCTCAGTTTGCAGTGGAACTTTCGCGTCCGCAACCTCTTGTGACCAAGATTCGCTGCTTTGCTTGTAAATTGCATGTGCAAGAAGAATTGAATCCCATGTTATACCGCCTCCTCAGCGCTTCCCTGTTCAGCGCATGTGCCTTCGGCTCCCTTTTCGCCCAAAGCACGGATTCCATTCACTATTGTGGTTCATCGGAAGCGCTGGAACGCTTGTTGCAAGAGCGGCCGGAAACGCGGTTGCACTTGGAGCGCGATGAGGCCCGGTTGGAGGCCGAAACCCAAGCGTTCAGCGATGTGAATCGGGACGAACTGGTCGTCATTCCTGTGGTCTTTCACATCATCCACGACAACGGGGTAGAGAACATCTCGGACGAGCAAGTGTACAGTGCACTGGAAGTTGCCAACCGGGATTTCCGATTGCTCAATACGGACGCGAACACCATCGTCGATGAGTTTGCGGGCATTGCTTCGGACATCGAGATCGAGTTTCGTTTGGCACAACGGGACCCGGATGGGAATTGCCATTCGGGCATCAATCGGATTGTCAGTGATTTGACCTATGACGGTTCGAATGCGGTGAAGGACCTCATTCAGTGGCCGCGCAACCAATACATGAACGTGTGGGTCGTCAATTACGCCAACGGAGCCGCGGGCTACACGTACCTGCCGGGCTCGGTTTCAGGCTTCCAAAACGCAGACATCGACGGCATCGTGCTCAAGCACGACTACACCGGCGACATCGGCACGAGCAACACGTACCGGTCGCGCACGCTGACCCACGAGGCAGGTCACTGGATGAACTTGCGGCACACCTGGGGCAATGGGAATGAACCCGGTTTGGACAGCAACTGCGATCAAGACGACAACGTGGACGACACGCCGCTCACGATGGGGTGGGTCACGTGCAACTTGAACGGTTCCTCGTGCAATTCCTTGGATAACGTCCAGAACTACATGGATTACAGCTACTGCGGCCGCATGTTCACGGAAGGCCAGCGGACGCGGATGCGGGCGGCGATGTACAGCAACACCGCCCAGCGGAACCAGCTTTGGACACCGGGCAACCTTGCTGCAACGGGAACCGATGGGGTGGACGTCTTGTGTTCCGTGACCTTCGATGCGGATCGCCGGACGATTTGTGCAGGAGACAGCGTGCAGTTCACGGATTTGAGCTTCCACGGCGTGAATGCGTGGGAATGGGATTTCGGCGACGGGAGCCCCGTGAGCACGGAGGAGAGTCCGTGGCACACTTTCGAGCAGCCCGGGTTTTACACGGTGAAGTTGACGGCGAGCAACAACAACGAAACGGCAGAAGGCAGCCAAACCGATTTCATCCATGTTTTGGAGGACAATGCCATGGACCTGCCCTTGACGGAAGGGTTTGAATCGGGGTCGGTGCCCGCGGCGGATTGGTTTGTGTTGGACGAAACCGCCGATGGGGTCACGTGGTCCATCACGTCAACCACGGCACTCACGGGTGATTATTGCCTGAAAATGAATAACTTCGCGGTTCAATCGGCGCAAGCCACGGACCAATTGATTTCCTCGACCATGGACATGAGCGGGGCGACGGAAATCCACATCACTTACAGCTGGGCGTACGCCTACCGCGGCCAAGATCCGGATGAGGACGACACGGACGACCGGCTCAAAGTCTACGCGTCGGCGGATTGTGGCAAAACCTGGTCCTTGCGGCGCATGCACCGCGGGTTCACGGACCTGCCTTCGGCGGATCCCCATCCGTTTCCGTTCGTCCCAGTCGGTCCTGAGGAGTGGAGCACGTATACGTTGGTGTTGCCGTATGAGCAGTTTTTGACGGAGAATTTCCGGTTGATGTTTGAATTCGAGAGCCGGTTGGGCAACAATTTGTACCTCGATGACATCAACATCCAAGCGGTGGGGGTCAATGACGTCGCGGACTGGACGGAAGCGGGTCAATTGCCGTTGCAGCTGTTCCCGAATCCCACAGCGGGCACCACGACGTGCACGTTCCGAACCGTGAAGGAGCACGATGCGTTGGTGGTGGTGCGGGATTTGGTCGGTCGGGAAGTGGCGCGGCCTCTAGACGGCCGGTTGCCAATGGGAAACCAACAACTGGAACTGGACGTCCAAGGATGGGCGCCAGGGGCTTACTTGGTCTCGGTGGTTCTCGATGGGGTGCCGAGCACGGCTCGCTTGCTCGTCGAGTGATCAGCGATTCAACGGCGCAACGCACAGAATCGATGCGCCGGTATTGAGGGGCTGATTGACGCGCGCTGCGGGCAATTCACCTCCGACGATGCTGAAGATTTGGCCTTTAGGGTCCTCGGTCCAAATCGCTGCAGAACTGCCCCAAAAGTCAAACAATCCATCATCCGATGAACGGAATCCCCCGGGAACCAAGTTCATCCCTGAGGCATTCGATCCGTCCCAATCCCCACTTTTCAGCGAGGAGGCATTCGGATGTTCGTTCAACAAGGCGTTCCAATCTTCCAAACGGCTGACGTGCCAACCTTCGGGGCACATGCCCCCGTGTTCGCGGGTCGTTGCCGCCCAACCGTTGTATAACAGACCGGCCATGTCCACGTGGTTTCGGACGTTGTCGTAGACACTCCAAGCCGGCGACGAGGTGGATTTCCAAGCGGCATCTTCCCGCAACTCCTCGAGTTTCGTGCCATCGGCGTAAGCAAGGGCCCGAAGGGGCTCTGCGAACCAGCACTTCCCTCCAGCGGCTACGGTGGCGTAATTCGTGCCTTGATGATGCAGCGGGTCTCCGCACGTACGGAACACCGCAGGAGCCTCCCTTTCAGGGGTCACAGGCGACAACTCGGAGGCCGAATAGCCCGATTCTCCTTCGAGCACCCGCACCACAAGCAGTTCGACTGCGGCGTTGAGCGCCCGGCAATCAGCGATTTCGTAAGAACGGTTTTCCCTGGTTTCTCGCGTCATGTAATCCGAGCGAACAAATTCTTCTCCCAAGGCGAATTTCAAATCCCGAACTTGCTGAATGAGGCGGTTGCAGCTGTTCTGCTCGAACACTTTGTCGCTGGTTCGTTCAACGTTTTGAGCAGACAAATCGGTCGCCATTCCGACCACCGCAAGCATGATAAAAAGGATAAATCTCGGTCCAAGCATAAGATTAAAGATACGACGAATGGAGGACTCGGTCGTATCATTCGGTTTTTTTATGAGCCGAAACAACAACGCCCGCTTCGAAAGGCGGGCGTTGTGTTAGGATGGAAGGACATCAAAAAAGCCGAGTCTGGCAAGTCATCGGTCGTTTTGATTCGGGGGTGTTCGTCATTCTTTCGAACCGAGCAGGATGGTCACGCAGCCTTCGTGCAGGATGGCCGAATCCGATTCCGGAACGTACACGTGCACCATCAACTGCTGCGATTTTTCCACGCGGAAGTCGACGTGGTTGCGTCCGCCCGCCTTCGCGCTGTTGAACAGCACCTTGCCTTTTGCGTCGCGGACTTCGAATTGGACTTCACCGAGCACGGGGTGGCTGCACACGAGCAACCGGTAATCCATTCCTGCAAGGAAGGTGAGGGTCAACTCGGCCTCGTCACCCGGGATGAGGACGGCGCTGTTGTAGTTGTCGTTTTGGACGTACCCTTCGAGTTCCGTCAGGCAGTTCTTTTTCGTAAAGGAGCGGCACTGGGCGGAGGCGTCAAACGTGGCCACCAGGCCCAAGGCCAAAACGAGGAGGGGGGCGTAAAATTTCATGATGGGGAGTTTGACGATCATTGGATGCAAAATGTCCGGACTTCGGCCACAGCCGCAGCGATGGCAGCCACCGTCGCATCGTCCGCGGTGTATTCATCGCCACCTCCGAGGACGTACGTGTTCTCGCCTTCTTGGGTGACGTTTCCTGCTGCTTCGGTCATGGTGACCCCGGCGTAGGCCGCTTCGATGGCCTCCATGCGGCCCAGCAAGGCGGTCAATTGCGGCGTGGCTTCGTAGCTGCGGCACAACCGCATGACGTCATCGAGGGTCATCTTTTGTTCTGCAATGCGCGCCTTCAATTCGACCGGGGCCTCGTCCAGGTGCTGCGTTGCGAGGTACATGCCTTCGACCCAACCGGCGGCCACGAGGAGTCCAGCGAGGTCTTCCGTCCCGTTCGACTTCAGCCGCTCGTTGAGGTCGTAGAACGTCTCCGAGACGATGCGGATGAGCGCCTTGCGGTCTCCGCGGTTGGCCTCAGCATCCTTCAACACATCGTCCGTGATGACGTCGCTGATGCCAAGTTGCGCGCTCAGGTCTTTGATGACGTTCAAGTATTCCAAGCTGGCCGCGTTCTCTTCAAAGATGGTGGAGTAGGACAAATCCGCTCCGTACACGCCGAGGTTGATGGCCTGCCGATCGCTCGTGTTGTATCGCGCACCAGCCGACGGAGCGTTGCACGCTGCCGCATCAAAGGTCGCTCCACTGCGGTGGATGAGCTTGGCCATCTCCACCGGGGACGGAGCGGCGTGGAAAATCTTCTTCAGCGTGCCCGTCCGCGAGGTCACCGACATGCCGTCGGCATCGTGCTGGGGTTGGGCGGTTTCCGCGGCGGGCGTTTCAGCCGGCGCATCGGAATCGGAACAGCCGTTGGCTCCGAAGAGCACCAAGGCGACCAAGGCGGGGGCCAAAGCTGCGAGTTTGAGGGTCTTGCGCGTTTTCATGGATCTGAGTTGTGCCGCTCAAAATGCGACGTCTCCTCATGGATACGGATGCGAGCCCAAAAAGTTCCAAACAGGCAGTCGTTCAGGATTATTTCTTTGTCAAATCGCTGAATATCAATGTGCCTCTAGCCAGTCTTCGCCGGTATTGACTTCGACCACCAGCGGCACGTCCAAGGTCGCAGCGCCTTCCATGGCCCGCTGAATCGCTGGAATGACCTGGTCGAGTTCGGCCTTGGGAACGTCGAATACGAGTTCGTCGTGGACTTGCATGATCATGCGAGTCGCCCAGCCCTCCCGTTCGATGAGGTCCTGGATGCGCAGCATCGCCACCTTGATGATGTCGGCGGCGGACCCTTGGATCGGCGCGTTCACGGCGTTCCGTTCGGCGAAGGCGCGCACGTTCGTGTTCGCGCTCGTGATGTCCGGGAGGTAGCGTCGGCGGCCCATGAGGGTTTCCGCGTAGCCGGTTTCGCGCGCGCGGTCGACGCAGGCTTGGGTGAACGCCTTCAGGTCCCGAAATTGAGCGAAGTAGGCGTCGATGATTTCCTTGGCCTCGGAGCGGGAGATGTTCAGGTTTTGGGCCAAACCAAACGCGCCCTGCCCATACAGGATGCCGAAATTCACGGCCTTCGCCTTGCTCCGCATGGTCCGGTCCACCTCGCCGAGCGCCACCCCGAAGACGCGGGCGGCCGTGGCCGTGTGGATGTCGTGCCCCTCCTTGAAGGCCTCCACCAGCCCGGGGTCGCCGCTCATCGCGGCCGCAATGCGGAGCTCGACCTGGCTGTAATCCGCGGCGACGAGCACGTGGTCGGCATCGCGGGGCACGAACGCTTTCCGAATCGCGCGGCCCTCGGCGGTCCGGATGGGGATGTTCTGCAAGTTCGGGTGGTTCGAACTGAGGCGTCCCGTGGCGGCCACGGTTTGCATGTAGTGGGTGTGGACCCGGCCGGTTTGCGGATCGATGAGCTTGGGCAGGGGCTCGACGTAGGTGGAGCGGAGTTTTTTGAGCTTCCGGTACTCGAGGATGAGCGGGATGATGGGGTGCTGTTGTTCGAGCTTGATGAGGACTTCCTCGCCGGTGGGGTATTGGCCGGACTTGGTGCGCTTGACCTTGGCTTTGATGCCGAGGTGCTCGAACAGGATGGGCCCGAGTTGCTTGGGGGAGTCGATGTTGAAGGGCCGCTCGGCGAGGCGTTGGATGTCGTCGTCGAGGGCGGCGATTCGCTCGGCGAGGTCGACGCTGTAGGCCGCGAGGCGCTCACGGTCGATGTGGACGCCCTCGCGTTCGACTTCGGCAAGGACCGGGACGAGCGGGAATTCGACTTCGCGAGCGAGTTCCGTCGCGGCGACCGATTCGAGCTGCGGGCGGTAGAGGGCCGCGAGGCGCCAGGTCAGGTCGGCGTCCTCGCAGGCGTAGTCGGTCCAGCGGTCGGCCGGGACTTGGGCGGGCGAGATTTGGCCTTTGCCCTTCTCCCCGATGAGCGACGAGAACGGAATCGGCTGGTAGCCCAAATCCACTTCCGCCAGCCGATCCAGCGCATGCCCCGACTCCGGCTGGAGCAAGTAATGCGCGACCATCGTGTCGAACACGCGGTTCTTCATGCGCACCCCATGGCTCCGCATCACCTGGTAATCGTACTTGAAATTGTGGGCGATCACTTCCTTCTGCTCGTCCTCCATGATCGGCCGGAACGCCTCCAAGTATTCCTCGTGGGTCCATTCACCGCCCTCCACGGGAACCCACCACGCTTCGCCCGCGCCCAGTGCAAACGAGCAGCCGATGAGGTCGACGTTCCGCGCATCGAGGCCGGTGGTTTCGGTGTCGAAGGCGTACGAATCGGCGGCGGTCAGTCGCGCAATCAGCGCGTCAAGGTCCGCTCGGGTCAAGACCGCGTGGTACGCGTGCTCGCTGCTCTCGATTGAGCTCAGATTGGGGTCGAGAAGGTGAAGCGTTTGGTTGTCGTCAGCCGGAGCGTCGAACAACCCGAGCTGCCCGTCATCCGGAGCCACCGGTGCCGAGGCCTTCTTGGGCGCATCTGCCGGCGCCTCCACCCCGAAGTCGGTCAGCACCCGCCGCAACAGGGTCCGAAACTCCAATTCCTCGAACACCTCCTGCACCGCTTCCACCTTCGGATGGCCCATTTCCATCGAGGGCAAATCCACTTCGTACGGCAAATCGAGCTTGATGGTCGCCAATTCCTTCGAGAGCAGGGCCGATTCCCGCCCGGCTTCCACCTTCTCCTTCATTTTGCCCTTCAACTCGTGCGTGTGCTCAAGCAGGCCTTCGACGCTGCCGTACTGTTGGATGAACTTCGACGCGGTTTTGGGTCCCACACCCGGAATGCCTGGAATGTTGTCCACGCTGTCGCCCATCAGCCCGAGCAAGTCGATGATCTGCAACGGCTCATCCACCCCAAACCGCTCGCACACTTCTACCGGCCCGAGCACCTCGGGCGGATTGCCCCCTTTCGCAGGCTTGAACATTTTGATCCGGTCGGTCACGAGCTGCCCGAAGTCCTTGTCCGGCGTCATCATGTACACGTCGAAGTCCTCTTTCGCGGCTTGGTGGGCCAAATACCCGATCAAATCATCCGCCTCGTACCCGGGCAACGTGATGATCGGAATGTCGAACGCCTCGAGCACCCGCAAAATGTAGGGCACCGAGCGCTTGATGTCTTCGGGCGTTTCATCGCGATTCGCCTTGTATTCGGGGAACAGCTCGTTCCGAAATGTGTCCCCGGGCGAATCGAACGCCACGGCGAGGTGGGTGGGCTGTTCGTTGCGCAGCACCTCCAGCACGGCGTTCGTGAAGCCGAAGATGGCCGAGGTGTTCAACCCTTGGGAATTGATGCGCGGGTTTTTGATGAAGGCGTAATAAGCCCGAAAAATCAAGGCATACGCGTCAATCAAAAACAGCTTTCGGGGAGATTCGGGCGTGATCATGGGCAACGGGTCAAGGGTCAGCAAGTTAACCCGCGCACCCGCGCCGACGCCCGTCAGCGGCGGGGCTTTTTATAAACAGGAACCGCGCTGCAGGCCTCGCCGTACATCAGGGATCGGACGATGGGCTGCAGGCGCTCGACCACGGCCACCAAGACCGGCGTGCCGCCCACCGAGGCGCATCCGCGCAGCATGACGCGCGCGCCTTCGAATTCCGAAACGTCCGCCGCTTCCACCGCCCGCAAAAAGCACCGCTGGCGCACCGTTTCCAGGTCGCCGACCACGGGCCGCCCCCCCAACTCGACAATGCGCGAAGCCGCGACCATCCACGCCCAATCGGGCACGATGGCGTCGGCGCTGCAGAACAGCGCCACGTTTTTGTCTTCAAAATCAGCCGACTTCCAACCCGCTACGGCTTCGCGAAACGGCTTTTCCATCAACACGAATCCATCGATCAATTCGGTGGCCAAATCGCACGCCACCACCTCCGGGGCCTCCAACCACTTCTCCAATTCCAACTGGATGATGCCGCTGGCTTCCACCCGGTTCAGGATCGGTTCTTCCATGGTCAGGCGGTGCGCATGCTGGTGGCTGCGGCTTCGGCCATCAGGGCTTCGGCGGTGGCCGCGATGCTTGTTCGGTCGTAGCCGCACTCCTTGTAGAGTTGGGCTTGCGAACCGTGCTCGACGTAAGCGTCCGGCATGCCGAGCCGCTTTACGCGGGCGCTGTAGCCCGCTTCCGCCATGAATTCCGTCACCGCGCTACCGAAGCCGCCGGTCACGGTGCCGTCCTCCACGGTGATGACGCGTTTGAACTTGCCGAAGACCTCGTGGAGCATCACTTCGTCGAGCGGCTTCACGAACCGCATGTCGTAGTGGGCGGCGTTGATGCCTTGTTCGGCAAGGGCTTCAACCGCTGCGGCCGCTTCCGTGCCGATGGCGCCGATGCTGAGGATGGCCACGTCCGTGCCCGCTTTGAGCCGGCGGCCTTGACCGACTGGGATTTCGGCGAACGGTTGCCGCCAGTTGACGATCGAGCCATTGCCACGCGGGTAGCGGATGGAGTAGGGGCCGGATTGTTTTTGGCTTGCAGAGTACATCATGTTGCGCAGCTCCACCTCGTCCATCGGCGCAGCCACCACCATGCCCGGCACGCAGCGCATGTAGGCCAAATCGTACGCGCCATGGTGCGTAGGGCCATCCGCTCCCGCAATCCCTCCCCGATCGAGGCAGAAGACCACGTGCAGGTTTTGCAACGCCACGTCGTGGATGACTTGGTCGTACGCCCGCTGCATGAAGCTCGAGTAGATGTTGCAGAACGGAATCTGCCCACGCGTGGCCATGCCCGCGCTGAACGTCACGGCGTGTTGCTCGGCAATGCCCACGTCGAATGCACGGTCCGGCATCGCTTCCATCATGAACTTCAGCGAGCAGCCCGTCGGCATGGCGGGCGTCACGCCCACGATGCGCCGATCGGTTTCCGCCAACTCGATGATGGTGTGTCCGAAGACGTCTTGGAATTTCGGGGGCGCAGGCTTCGTCGATGCGCTCGCAATCACCTCGCCCGTTTCCTTGTTGAACAGCCCCGGCGCGTGCCATTTGGTCGGGCTGCCGGCTTCGGCGGGCGCGTAGCCTTTGCCTTTTTTCGTCACGCAATGCAGCAGCTTCGGCCCCGGGATGTCCTTCAAGTCACTCAGGATCGAGGCCAAATGTTCCACGTCGTGCCCATCCACCGGCCCAAAGTACCGAAAGTTCAGGGACTCGAACAGGTTGCTTTGCTTCAGCATGGCCGACTTGACGGCGTGCTCGACCTTTTGGGCGATGGCCTGCGCGTTGGGACCGAATTTGCTGATCCGCCCGAGTAGGTGCCACACCTCGTCCTTGACTTTGTTGTAGGTGTGCGACGTGGTGACGTCCGTCAAATATTCCTTGAGCGCGCCCACGTTGGGGTCGATGCTCATGCAGTTGTCGTTGAGGATCACCAGCATGTTGGTGTCCTCGACGCCGCCGTGATTGAGCCCTTCGAAGGCCAAACCCGCTGTCATCGCACCATCCCCAATCACCGCCACATGTTGTCGTTCCCGGTTGCCCTCCAGCCGGCTTCCCACCGCCATGCCCAGCGCTGCCGAGATGCTCGTGCTGCTGTGCCCCACACCGAACGTGTCGTACGGGCTTTCGCTCCGTTTGGGGAATCCGGAAATGCCTTTGTATTGGCGGTTCGTGTGAAACACGTCGCGTCGTCCCGTCAGGATCTTGTGTCCGTAGGCTTGGTGTCCTACGTCCCACACGATTTGGTCTTCCGGGGTGTTGAAGACGTAGTGAAGCGCCACGGTCAATTCCACCACGCCGAGGCTCGCGCCGAAATGGCCGCCTTTTTCGGACACCACGTCGACGATGAAGTCGCGAAGTTCATTGGCAATTTGCGGCAGGTCTTCGGTTTTGAAGAGCGTGCGCAGGTCCGCAGGTTCGTGGATGCGGGAAAGGAGGGGGCCGGCAGCGTATGCGTTCATGAGAAGGTGACGGGGTTCATTGCCCGACATTCAACAAAACTAAACGCTCTTTGGTTCATGGCATTGCCCAAACCGGAAATTCGTGTCAGGCCGTTACTTCGGCTGCGAGGCCGAGGAGAATGGCGAGGCCATCGGAGTTGCCAAGGTCGTCGTTGGCGGCGCGCTCCGGGTGGGGCATCATGCCGAAGACGTTCATGCCCGCGTTCGCCACGCCGGCGATGTTGCCGAGGGAGCCGTTCGGGTTCGACCACGCGTTCGCTTGGGCGGATTCGTCGGTGTAGCGGAACAGGATTTGGTCCCCGTCTTCGAGGGCCTTCATGCCGTCTGCGTCAATGAAGTAGTTGCCTTCGCCGTGGGCGATGGGGATGCGCCGGGCCACCGTCGGGTCCAGGTCCGCCGTCAGCGGAGCTGTGCGGGAGACCGGGGCGATGTACTGGTCGCGGGCGATGAACTTGCGGGAAGCGTTGTGGAGCAGGGCACCGGGCAGGAGGCCGGCCTCGCACAGGATTTGGAACCCGTTGCACACGCCGAAGACGCGGCCGCCTTTGTTCGCGTGTTCGATGACGCTGGTCATGATGGGCGAGAAGCGCGCAATGGCGCCGCTGCGCAGGTAGTCGCCGTAGCTGAAGCCGCCGGGCAGCACCACGGTGTCCACCCCTTGCAGGTCGTGGTCCTTGTGCCACAATTGGACGACTTCAAAACCGGAATCTTCCCGGAGTGCGTGGACCATGTCCATGTCGCAGTTGGAACCGGGGAAAGTGACTACGCCGAATTTCATGGTGCGAAGTTCGGCAATTTTCCATCGGATGGAGGGCTTTTTCTCGCGGATTTTCCACACGTTGTGCCCGCTCAGGCAGGGACGAGGGCGAGGGCGATTCCGCTGAGCCAAACCCCGAGCAACAGCGCCCAAAGGCCGCCCCGAATCCACCGTTCGGCTCCGTGCACCCGGTCGGAATGGGGTACGAGCCAAACCCAAGCGAACGCGACCGCCACCGCCGTCAGCCGCCACGTGTGGGGCTGTCCAGGCGCCGTTGCGAGGGCCCAAATCGCGGAGAGTCCCGTCAAGAGGGCGAGGTTGAGGCGGGCGGCCTTGCGTCGAATGCCCGCGCTGCGGGATTGAAGGGCCGCGCTGATCCATCCCGCAGCGGTGAGGAGGGCGGCGAGGACGGCCCATGCTTGTTCGGTCAAGGAGGGGAGCACCCAGGGCTGTTCGGCGCGCGCGGGCAGGTGCCAGCCGTTCCAGGTCAGGACGAACGCCGTTGCGGGAATCCACGCGGTACCGAGCACGAGGAGCACCCATTCGCGGAGGAGGAAGGTGCGGGTTTTGGCCAGCACCACCGCGGCCGCCAAGGCCACCCCGAAGCTGCTCGGCTCCAACCACCACGCGACCCCGGCCAGCGCGCCCGCTCGAAAGGTCAGTCCACTCACCCGCGGCTGCCGGTGCACGCCGAGCATCCACCACGCACTCCCCAACCCCGCGGCCAACGCGCTCCACGACCGCCAAGCCGCCCCTCCGGTTCCCGCCCATTCCGCCGCCGCCAAGCACCCCACAAGCACCCAAGCCAACGCCGGATCCCCGCGCTCCGCATAGTCGAAACTCCGGTACAACAGGTGCCCCAACGCCGCGGCCACCAGTGTGCCCGTTCCCCACTGCACCAACCGATCCACTTCCCAATGCCCCCACCAGAACGCCCCGCCGAGCACCATCAACACGGTCACGGGAACGATCATCCACGCAATTGGTTGATTCGAACGGAGGAGGGTTAGCACGGAAGTTGTATTTTTACGCCGAATTTACGCAGCATGAACACGCAAGAAATCATCACCCCGGTCGCAAAGTTCATTGAATGGACCTTTGAAAACCTGTTGGTTCCCATCGCCTCGCCGATGAACACGGCGGTCGTCGCCCTCGGCCTCGTGGGCTTGGTGTTTTGGTTGCGCTTGCAGAAGAAATACACGGAAAAGGCGAAGCAAGACGGCACCATCATGTGAGGTCCGGTTCGCTCTGAACCCATTGCGAGCGCTCCCTTCGGGGGGCGCTTTTTTTGGTCCCGGGTCAAATGGACTCCATCACGTCGGCGCCGATGTCGTTGCGGCAGAATGCGCCGTCGAAGTTCACCCGCGCAGCGAGTTGGTAGCTGTTCTTGAGGGCCGATTCGAGGTCGAGGCCAAATCCCGTCAACGCCAACACCCGCCCCCCGTTGCTGAGCACCTTGCGCCGGACTTCTTTCGTCCCCGCGTGGAACACCATGCCGTCGATGCCGTTCAACGCGTCCAGCCCTTCGATTTCCATTCCCTTTTCGTACGCGCCCGGGTAACCGCCCGACGCCAGGATGACCGTGCTGGCCGCCCGCTCCTCGATGACCACATCCACTTCCGTGAGCATGCCCGTGCAGAGGCTATCGAATACGTGCAACAGGTCACTCTGAACCCGCGGCAAAATCACCTCCGTTTCCGGATCGCCCAACCGGCAGTTGTATTCAATGACAAAGGGATCCCCGCCCACCTTGATGAGCCCGAAGAACACGAACCCGCAATAGGGGATGCCGTCCTTCTCAAGGCCTTTGATGGTGGGAATGACGATTTGGTTCATCGCCTTCTCCTGGAACTCGGGGCTGACGAAGGGAACCGGAGAGATGGCGCCCATGCCGCCTGTATTGGGTCCGGTGTCGCCTTCGCCGACGCGCTTGTAGTCCTTGGCCGAAGGCAGCATCTTGAAGTGGTGGCCATCCGTCACACAGAACAAACTCACCTCGATGCCGTCCAAGAATTCTTCAATGACCACGCGGCGACCGGCATCCCCAAAGGACGTTCCGCTCAGCATGTCCTTCAACGTGGCCTCTGCCTCCTCGCGCGATGAGGTGATGATGACCCCCTTTCCCGCAGCCAAGCCGTCGGCTTTCAGCACATACGGGGCTTCGAATTCGTCGAGGAAGGCGATGGCGGCGTCGAGTTGCTCTCCCGTGAAGCTGCCGTAGCGCGCCGTGGGGATGTTGTGCCGCTTCATGAATTGCTTCGCAAACTCCTTGCTGCCTTCGAGCTGTGCACCGGCGGCGCGCGGCCCCACGACTTGCACGTCGATTTTATCCGAGTCGAGCAGGTAATCCGCCAAGCCCGCCACCAGCGGCGCTTCGGGTCCCACCACCACCTGGTGGATGTCGTTGCGCTTCACGTACCGCTCCACCGCAGCAAAGTCCATGGGGTCGAGGTCGGCAAGCGTTCCCAATCCGGCCATTCCGGCATTCCCAGGGGCGATGTGGAGGGAAGTCAGCAAGGAGCTTTGGTGCAACTTCCAAGCCAAGGCGTGCTCCCGCCCGCCGCTTCCAATGAGCAGTACATTCATGCCGCGAAATTAGCGCGCAACCCCACCGGGTGCAACCGCAGGACGTACCTTCGCGGTCATGCCCGTTGAAATTCGCGCGTCCGCTCCGAAGAAGCCGCTGGTTTCAGCAGTGGTCATCGCCTTCAACGAAGAGCGCAATTTGCCGCGCTGCCTCGCTTCTTTGCGGTTGGGTGAAGTGGTCGACGAGGTCGTTGTAGTGGACAGTGGGTCCACGGATCGGACCGTGGAGCTCGCCACAGCGGCGGGTGCGCGCGTGCTGCACCACGATTTCGAAGGCCACATCGAACAGAAGAATTGGGCCCAGGCCCAAGCGCTCGGGTCGTGGATCTTGAGCCTGGATGCCGACGAGGCCCTTTCGGACGCCTTGCAGGCGGCGTTGCTCGCGTGGCGCAAGGTGCCCGAGTCGGAGCGCGCCGAAGCATACGCCGTGAACCGGCTGACGAATTATTGCGGGCATTGGGTGCGGCATTCGGGGTGGTATCCGGATCGCAAGGTGCGGCTTTGGCGCGCGGGGCAGGGGACGTGGGCGGGTGAGAATCCGCACGATCGCTTGGAGGCGCAGGGTCGCGTGGACCGGCTGACGGGGGACCTGCTCCACTATTCGTAT
>JAUICJ010000018.1 GCA_030427925.1 Bacteroidia bacterium
ACAAGGCGAGGCGGGTGAAGGTCATCCGCAGCTCGTTGTTTTGGGTGGCGGGCCAGAAGTACTTCGTGTAGTTGACGTTGCTGGCGTTCGACTCGGGGCCGCCGCTGTCGAAGAACCGTCCGCCGTCCGTTACGATGGTGCCGTTGTCCATGATGTAGTAGCCGCCGAAGGTGGGCGGAACCACCGTGGCCGTCAGTTCCTCGCCGCCATTGGGTTCGTTCACGAGGACTTCGCTGACGATGGTAAATGGGGTGTCGCTCGCGTCCACGCGGCAGCTCACGCTTTGGTCTTGGACGCGGACGAGGGCTTCGGTGCTCGGGGTGTTCGGGACCGTCCAGCTGTAGGCGCCGCCGTTTTGGGACGTCACGATGGTGGACCACGTCGTGCCGTTGTCCGTCGAGTAGCTCAGGTTGACGTTGTTCGCTGCGGCCGTCTTGATGTAGTTCAGTTGGCGGACTTCACCGGTGTACCACGTTTCACCGCCGTTGGGCGAGAGCATGACGACGTCTTCCGTCTTGATCAAGTCGAAAGCGGCGTCGCTGTCGTCGGTCTTGCTCGCGTCGTTGGCGTCGCGGACGCGGACCAACGCGTTGCTCGTCGTCTCGTTCGTGATGACGGACCAGTTCCAGCTCGAGCCTGAAGCGCTGGTCGTGAGGTTGGTCCACGTCGCTCCGCCGTCCAGCGACAGGTCAACGGCGTAGGTGCCGCTGGTGCCTCCCGCGGACCATTGCACAGAAGTCGAGGCACAGCCGTCCAGCTCCTCTCCGCCGTTCGGATGCGTCACCGTGATGAGCGGGAGCAGGTTGAAGTCGGAGTCGCTCGTGTCCTCGTATCCGGCAGCGGCCACCTTCACGCGGGCATTTTCCGAAGCTGTGCTAGGGAGGAGCCACGTGTATGCGCCATCGTTTTCCGTGGTGCCGATGGTGGTCCAGGTCTCACCGCTGTCGAGCGAGTAGCTCAAGGTCACGACGGTGCTCGGGATGAAGTTCGCTACCCACTCGATCTCGTGCTCCGTGCCGGCGAACCAAGCTTCACCGCCGTTCGGGAACGTCAAACGGGGGGCGGCTGGAGCGATCGTGAAGTTTGCATCACTCATGTCGACGACCTCGCCGTTCTCGGTGTCGGTCACCTTAACCAAGCAGCTCGTCCCCGAGTTGTTCGGAACCGGCCAATCGTAGTGGCCCGTCGGGCTGTAGTAGTTCGACATGATCCGCTTCCACGTGAGGCCACCGTCGTTCGAGTAGTCGAGGTGGAACTCCTTCGAAGTCCCCGCCACGTCCCAGTCCATCGGGTACGTCGTGTTCTCGTAGGTCACGTCGATGGACTCGATGTTCGCGTCCCAACCGGCGGCGGTGCCGTCGTAGCCTGTTTCGTTTTGGTAGACCACTTTCAGGCCTTGGCCCTGGGCGGTCGGCGGATTGTTGTGCAGGCTTGCGGCGCTCGGCGTGCCTTGGAGGCTCAGGAGCAGCTGGTTCGTCGTGGCGTCGTAGACGTAGAGGCGGTCGTCGTAGCTGCTGTAGCCGTCGTACAACGCGAGGCGGGTGAACGTCATCCGCAGCTCGTTGTTTTGGGTGGCGGGCCAGAAGTACTTCGTGTAGTTGACGTTGCTGGCGTTCGACTCGGGGCCGCCGCTGTCGAAGAACCGGCCGCCGTCGGTCACGATGGTGCCGTTGTCCATGATGTAGTAGCCGCCGAAGGTGGGCGGAACCACCGTGGCCGTCAGTTCCTCGCCGCCATTGGGTTCGTTCACGAGGACTTCGCTGACGATGGTGAATGGGGTGTCGCTCGCGTCTACGCGGCAGCTCACGCTTTGGTCCTGGACGCGGACGAGGGCTTCGCTGCTCGGGGTGTTCGGGACCGTCCAGCTGTAGGCGCCGCCGTTTTGGGACGTGACGATGGTGGACCACGTCGTGCCGTTGTCGGTCGAGTAGCTCAGGTTGACGTTGTTCGCTGCGGCCGTCTTGATGTAGTTGAGTTGGCGCACTTCGCCGGTGTACCACGTTTCGCCACCGTTGGGCGAGAGCATGACGACGTCTTCCGTTTTGATCAGGTCGAAAGCGGCGTCGCTGTCGTCGGTCTTGCTCGCGTCATTCGCATCGCGGACGCGGATGCGGGCGTTGCTCGTGGTTTCGTTCGTGATGACGGACCAGTTCCAGCTCGATCCCGTAGCGCTGGTCGTGAGGTTGGTCCACGTGGCCCCACCGTCCAGTGACAGGTCAACAGCGTAGGTGCCGCTGGTGCCTCCCGCGGACCATTGAACGGAAGTTGAGGCGCAGCCGTCCAGTTCCTCGCCGCCGTTCGGCTGCGTTACCGTAATGTGCGGGAGCAGGTTGAAGTCGGCGTCGCTGGCGTCCTCGTAGCCGGCAGCGGCCACCTTCACCCGTGCGTTTTCCGATGCGGTGCTGGGCAACAACCACGTGTAAGCGCCGTCGTTCTCCGTGGTCGCGATGGCGGTCCACGTATCGCCGCTGTCGAGCGAGTAGCTCAAGGTCACGACCGTCGAAGGGATGAAGTTCGCCACCCACTCGATCTCGTGCTCCGTGCCCGCGAACCAAGCCTCGCCCCCGTTCGGGAACGTCACCCGAGGCGCCGCTGGCGCAATGGTAAACGACGCATCGCTCACGTCAACGACCGCCCCATTCTCTGTGTCGGTGACTTTCACGAGGCAGCTCGTGCCCGAGTTGTTCGGAACCGGCCAATCGTAATGGCCCGTCGGGCTGTAGTAGTTCGACATGATCCGCTTCCACGTCAGGCCCCCGTCGTTTGAGTAGTCGAGGTGGAACTCCTTCGAAGTCCCCGCCACGTCCCAATCCATCGGATAGGTCGTGTTCTCGTACGTCACGTCGATGGACTCGATGTTGGCGTCCCAACCGGCGGCGGTACCGTCGTAGCCCGTTTCATTTTGGTAGACCACTTTCAGGCCTTGACCTTGGGCGGTCGGTGGGTTCGAGTGCAAGCTCGCGGCGCTTGGCGTGCCTTGGAGGCTGAGGAGCAGCTGGTTTGTCGTCGCGTCGTAGACGTAGAGGCGGTCGTCGTAGCTGCTGTAGCCGTCGTACAAGGCGAGGCGGGTGAAGGTCATCCGCAGCTCGTTGTTTTGGGTGGCGGGCCAAAAGTACTTCGTGTAGTTGACGTTCGAGGCGCTTGATTCGGGGCCGCCGCTGTCGAAGAAGCGGCCGCCGTCGGTGACGATGGTGCCGTTGTTCATGAGGTAGTAGCCGGCGTAGCTCGGGGGAACGACGGTGGCCGGGATGGACTCGCCGCCGTTGGGCTCGTTGACCGTCACGGAGGAGACGATGGTGAAGGCCGTGGCGCTGCCGTCGACGAAACAGCTTGTGAAGTCGGTTCCAACGCGCAGCCGCGCGGTCGAGGACGGGCTGTTGGGCACGGTCCACTCGTAGAGGCCGCCGTCGAGGTTGGTGGCGACGGTGGACCAAGTGAGGCCGTTGTCGAGGGAGAGCTGCAGGCCGACCGTGGAGAGGTAGTAGGCGGACATCCAGCCCACTTGCACGGTTTGGCCTGCGTAAAGCGTCTCGCCTCCATCCGGGTACAAAAATTGAATCGGGGCATTCAGCGCAAACGTGCTGTTGCTCTCATCGATCACCTCCGGCGCCTGCGCATCGTACACGCGGACGAGGCATCCCGTCGAATAAATGTTGGGCGCCTCCCAGCTGAAACTGTTCGTGTTCGTCAAGAAACTCGCAAGGGACACCCACGTCACGCCGCCGTCGGTCGAGTAGTCGATGTTGAATTCGTTGCTCGTGCCGCTCGCCGTCCATTCGATTTCGAAGGGCGCACAGCCGTCGATGGATTCACCGCCGTTGGGCTGGATGAGCGTGATTTGTTGAGCGTTGGTGAGCGCAGTTGTGCCCATGGCCAAGATGCAGGCCAAAATGAATCGCCACATGGATCGTCGGTTCAAGGTTGAGTCCTGCAAAATAGCGGAGGACTTCCCTAAGAACTGCGTTCCGCTTTAAAAGGTCGCTCAGCCCACGTTACAATTCGGTCATCGCTTCGAGTCCGAGGTGCCAACCAAGGATCGCAAGTGCTCCGCAAGGGACGCGACTCGCGAGATGTTCAATTTGGTCCGGATGGAACCACGGCATTGATAGACACGGGACATCGAGCATCCCAGGATCTCCGCGATGCTCCCGTTCGAATAGCCACGCACCAGCAGTTCTGCGATTTGTCGCTCGGTAGAGGTGAAGCCGAAAGCTTGAAGCGCGGTCCAATTCAAGGATCCCGACATCGCATTCACGTCCGGCAGTTGCTGCCGCAATTTCACCAGCATCCCGAGCATTTTCGCCTGATTCGCCTCGGTCATGTTGCGCTGCGATTGCACCCGCTTGACTTCCTTCCGTAACGCTTCCAATTCAGTGGACCCCGCACCACTCCGCTCGAGAGTCGGGGCAATGCGCAGCACCAAGGTGGAGGCTTCGTGCATCAAGTGCTCGCTCAAATCCACGTTGACCGCAAGCCCCAACTTTTCTCGCAAGGTGCTGCGCACGTTGTTCACGTAGCCCGGAGCGAGTTCAGCGGCCTCGGCGATGTCACTGGTCGAGCGAAAACGCATGAGCATCAGCGCCACCAAGCGCTCCGTGTCGTTCAGTTGCGGCCACCATGGCAATTGATTTAGGTAGCCCAAAAATTGAGCACGCGCATCGCAGTATTGCTCAAAGTGCTGCCCCATGTGCTCCCAGTCCATCTTGTCGATGCATGCTTCCAAGGGCTCCACGGCCACGAACACTTGGTCCAAGGCCTTCCATAGGTTGGGCAAATCGTCGACCTGTCGAACCTTTTGCTCACGTTGATCGAACCACATCCTGAAGAAAAAAAACAGGATCAGTGCTGCAATGAATCCTATGGGAATTATCCAAAACACAACTCGAAGCTAGTCCGAAATCAGGGAGTTTATGTGAACACTCGGCGCCTCTCTTGGTGAATTGCGTTTCAAATATTTGCATGCTCACTCACATTCATTGTAGTGCATGCATGAAACACTCATATACCAGCATTTTCACGAGTCATTCACGAAATAATTCATCGAACCTTTGTTTAGATTCGCTTTGTTTCTTACTCGCTTCGTTTAGAAAAACCAAACACTACGATGCATCATATCACTTCACCACTTGCGAGCCAAAGGCGCTGGAGCCACCTTGCCCCAGCACGACGAACCCTTCAAGTCCTTTTGACGCTCACGTTGACTTGTTGGTCGCTTGTGAGCCTCGCTCAAGTCAGTCAAGGTTTGACCGATTTCGAAACCTTCGCAGATGGTTCCGTAAATCTGCAAGGGGAGGGTTCCACCACCACCTCCAACTCGTATACCATTGCGGATCCGTATGGCAGCTTGTGGACCCTCGGTGATGAATGGGGCCTGAGCGCACCTTCGTTTGATGAGGAAATCAAGGATGATGGGACTGGAAACCAAGTTTGGCGCCTTTCGAACGCTGTTACCACGTCAAGTTTCAGCGCATTGCCTTACTCGCCATCTTCAGCCCAAGCTGCAGGCGAAACCACCGCAGCTCTTTGGAATGATCGTGGCTCCAATCACACGACTCCATTGAACCCCGCTAATGCGCGTGCCTACGCAGCGACTGAGTTTTTCCACGCTGCGTTCAGTTTCAAATCTGCGACGGATGCTGGTCAAGCTGGCCTATCAATCAGCACCAGTGCTGCTCCAAGGCAGTCGAGTATTCGCCAGACCTTTGTGAGCATTTCAGACGACGGGACCTCGGGGTTGAGTTTGGGTTTTTACGACACCGATGCAACTGCAAACTTTGCTTTCACCTCACTCGCCACAGGCCTTGCTTATGATCAGTGGCATCAGGTAGATGTTTATGTCGAATTCTTGGACGGTTTGGGGATTGACGGAAGCGGAAACGATGTGGTGCGCGTTCTGATTGACGGTCAATTGATTCATACTGGCACCACATGGGAAAGCTACTACAACTCATTGCCGGGGTCCTTCCCATTGAATCCTTATGCGGTGGACGCACTGATGTTTCGGGTAAGTGGAACGGCACAGCCCAGTTTAGCGGGTGGCGGTTTGTACTTCGATGATGTCGTCATTGACAATGCCCCGTTCCCTGTCCCCGGCTGCACGAATCCTGCTTATGCGGAATACGACGCAAGCGCAACCACCGATGACGGAACCTGCGAGACGGCAATCGTCTACAACGTCAGTTCATCCACTGCATTTGCATCCATCCAAGAAGCCATTGATGCGGCAGTTGCAGGCGACAGCATCGTGATTTCAAATGGCACCTACGTCTTGACGAGCACGTTGGAAGTCAACGAGGAGGTGGTGCTGCACGGCGAGAGCGCAGAAGGCGTCATCCTCGATGCTACGGCTATGACGCCGCTGAGTAAGCGGGTGATTGAGACGGATGCGAACAACATCACGTTGCGGAACTTGACCATCAAGCCCATCGCCGATCCCGATCCGACCGCGAACAACAACATCGGATTCACGGTGAAGGTGGGCTCCAACTCCGTGCCGGCCATCAACTCGAACATCGTGCTCGAGAACATCGCCATCGACGGAGCTCCCGAGCGGACGCCGTTCGATTTCCACGGGGTGGACGGGTTGACGCTCACGAACCTTAGCGCAAGCGGAACGACGCGCGGGAACGGCATGTCCTTCTCGGGCTGCACGAACGTGACGGTGAACAGCTTCAGCGGCACGGGCAACCTGTGGGGCAGCATCGCGGTGTACGCCTCTCGTTTCGTCCCGGCGGAAGGACGCGGTTCCAGCAACATCACCATCAACGGGGACGGCCTCGACATCGATGGTTCGGTCTTCAGCCAAGATGACCTCAACCCCACTTCGGGCGATCTCTACAACACGAACATTGCCGTGACGGGATGGGACTACGTCGTCTTCAACGATGATTTCCGAGGAGCATTCAACGACTCCGAAGAGTACACCTTCTTCCTTCCCACCGAGTCCGACGCCATCGCTTCGGCCCTTTCGCTGCAAGCTGGTGGCAACAGCTCTTCGACCATTCAGCAAGTCAGCACATCCCATTGGTTGGTTGCGAACGGCATGACCATCGGTGAGGCCCTGTCGGATGCGACCGCCGGGGATGTGATTGAAGTCCGCGCAGGAACGTATGATGAAAACGTGGTCGTAGACAAAGCCATTGATTTGCGGGGCCCAAACCAGGACGTCGCGTGCGGAGCGCGCGCTGCGGAAGCCGCGATTGCGCCTGCATCGGGACTGCCCATCAGCGTGGTGGCCGATGGCGTTTCCATCAATGGATTTGAAATCACGGCACCTTCGTACCAATACGCCGTCGTGTGTGGCAACACGAGTGATTTGACGTTGGCGTTCAACCACATCCACGACATCAATTCTTCAGCGAGCCCCGCCTCGACGAACACGCACGCCATCCAATACACGGTCGGCAACAGCCCCGCGGAGACCAGCAACGTGTCGATCGTGGACAACTGCTTCACGGACATTGCCAGTGCGAATTTGACCGGAAAAAGCGCATCGGCCATCAGCTTCTTGCAGTCAACGACTACGGGAACCTTGACGGGGCTTTCCATTGAGCGCAATGCGATCTCGAATGTGGTGGTGAACGACGGCGCATGGCCGACGGGAAAAATCGCTTATGGCATCCTGCTCAATGCGGGGGGAGGCAGCGGATACCTGACCTCGACGGGAAAAATTGTCAATGCGGTGATCGCCGACAACGTGATTTCAGGTTTGGGCGGTCACATCGCTACGGCGATCGGATTGGAAGGGAATGCGGAGAACGCGAGCGTGACCGGCAACGATGTCAGCAACCTTTCTGCAACCAAATCCGCGGACCGCGCAGGCGGCGGGTTGGACTTGCAAGCATTGAAATTCGAAAACAACCGGTTTGTTGGCACGGCGACCGTGGAGAACAACCGGTTCGCAGCGGAAACCTTCACCCATGGAGGCACTTCGGGGTTGGGGTATGCTGTGGCAAACTACGTGCCTGCCGACAACGGCGGTGTGGCGAACGTGTCCTGCAACTGGCTGGGCTCGGAAGATTTGAGTTCCATTGTCGACAATGAGGAGCTGAACGGCCGGGTGCTGGCTAAAGACGGTGCAGCAATCAGCCTCCTACCCTTCCTCACGGACGACACAGACGACGATGCCGCTGCAGGCTTCCAGCCCGTTGAGGGCGCCTGCGACGGGGTCGGCCCCGTGGTCAACTTGACGCAGGACGTTTCCTACTTCACCATCCAAGCGGCCCTCGATGCGGCGACCGATGGCGACGTCATTGAAGTGGCGGCCGGCACCTACGCCGAGCTCATCAACTTCACCACCGACAACGTGACCTTGCAGTCGGCTGACGGTGCCGCAACGACCACCATCACCGGAACGGCGGGAAGCGGCGAACTCGCAGCACTCGTCCGGTTCTCGGCAGACGGTTGCACCATCGACGGATTCACCCTCGATCACGAGGAGAGCACCGCGACAACGGCCCGCATCATCGGAGCCAAGTCCTCCGACGGAACCACCATCACCAACTGCGTCCTGCAGAACTCGCAGCGCGCCTTTGGCGGAGATTGGTACGGAAGCCCGAGCAACATCACGTTCGACAGCAACACGTTCCAAAACGTCGTCCGTGCCATCTCCAACACCGAGAACATCAACGGCATGGCCGTCACCGACAACACGTTCAATGCGGTTGGCAATGGCATTCGGTTGGCGGGAATGACCGGTGACATCACGGTCTCTGGCAACGTCTTCACCGAAGTGCCCGTCGGATACTACTACAAGGCGACGACGGCAGCGACGTCTGCTTACCCTGCCTTGGAGAACGTCCTTGCAAACAACACCTTCCTCATGAACGTCTCCTTTGCGGACGTCGCAGGGGGAAGCTACGTGGACGGAGTGTTCGCCACCCTCGCGGAGGCCATCGACGATGCCGAAGCGGGTGCGGAACTCAACATCGCGGCGGGTACGCTGGCGGTGTCGAGCCAAATCAACGTGGACAAGTCGTTGACCATCCAAGGGGCGGGGCAAGAAGCGACCACGATTGATGGTTCGGGAATCGCCGCACCAGGGTATGGTTTCTGGGTCACGGCGAGCAGTGTTGCGCTGAAGGACTTTGCGTTCAATGGCGGCGGCGCGACGGGGTTGACGTATGGGTTGCACTTCCAGCCGGGGACTTCGGATTTGGCCTTGGAAAACTTGAGCATCAGCGCTTGCGGCATCAATGCCATTGCGATGAACGGGGTGAATGGCCAAATCGGAGCCAACACCATCACCAACGTCACCACCTCCGGCAACGGCCTCTACGGCCTTGGACTCGGTGCGGCCCAAAACGTGACAGTCAGCGGCTTCACTTCAGCGAGCAATGCCGGCGGCGACATCGGAATCTACGGCAGCGACTACTCAAGCCAAACCACGAGCGACCTGGTGTTCAACGAACCCCTCACCTTGCAAGGCGGGTTCACCCTCACCAAGCTGCCCGAGCCGTACACGATCTCGTACAGCACAGCCGACGCCACGGATGCGGACTACCTTGAGACGGCAGCGGTTCGTGTACCGGCGGCCTACGACCAAGCGTTCCACGCCGACCGTGCGGCCGGTGCCACCTACCCGGCCATGCAATTCGTGGGACTCACCACGGAATCCGCAATCGCAGCAACGGTGGGGATCTTCGGGCAGTTGCCGGAGTACAGCGGTTTGGCGGTTCGGGATTTGGGCCAAGGCCAATGGGAAGTGTTCCCCGGCCTGACCATCCAAAACGCCGTCAACCGCGCTGACGAAGGCGACCTCATCGACGTGGCGGCTGGCACGTACACGGAAAACGTGGTCGTGGACAAGCGCCTCACCCTCGATGGCGCGGGCGAAACGAGCATCTTGAACGCCGCCGGCAAGGCCATCACGGTCACCGCGTCGGGCGCTTCCGAAACGGACCGGTTGGTCATCCGCGACTTCGCCTTCTCCGGACCCAATGCGTCGGGTGGCGGCGATGCCATCTCATTCGAACCGGCATCGGGCGGGGCGCACGTCACCGTGGAAAACATTTCATCCACGGGCTATGGCGCGGGCGTCCACTTCCGAACGGGCACAATGACCGATGCGCGCATCCTGAACAGCACGTTCGACGGCAACGGCAACGGTGTTCGGGTGGCAAGCGCCGTGACCAGCATGGACGGCCTGACGGTGGACAACTGCACGATGAGCAACAACCTGTCGTCAGCGTTCAGCAGCAACCCGTCTGGCACGGTGTCCAACGTGAACACGAACTACACCATTTCGAATACGACGTTCACGAACAATAGCACTGCCGGTACGAGCAACCAGCACGATTTGTCCTTCTTCGGATTCACAGGCAACGCCACCTTGACCAACGTCACGGTGACCTCGGGGAATGGCAGCGCTGCGAATGCAGATGCGCACGGCATCGTATTCACGCGTGGCGGTTCGGAATTCAGCCCCCTCGGAACGGTCACCCTGAACAACGTCACGGTGCAAGGCCACGTCGGCAAAGGCGCCCTCTCGTTCCAGCAATACAGCGATGTCAGCGGCGTTTCGCTCACGGATGTGGACGTTGCGGATTGCAATGCGCCGTGGGGCCAGCTCATCCTTGCCCACACGGATGCGGACGCGTTCGCCGTAGGGAACACGGAGCTGAAGTCGCTCGTGTTGTGGCAGTCGGGTGGCGCAGATGCCACGTCAGCCGTGGTGCGGAATGCGGTGACGGATGCGGTGTTGGACCGCGATGTGGTGGCGGACGGCTTTGCTGCTGAAAACCAAATCGGGCACAAAATCGACCTCTCCGCCCTCGGCCTCGTTCAATGGAAAGCGAATGAGCTCTTCGTGACCGCGACGAGCTTCGCCGCTCCCTACACGACCGCGCCGAGCATCCAGCGGGCAGCCGATGCGGCTTCGGCTGGGTTCACTGTGCACGTCGATGCGGGAACGTATCCCGAGAGCGTGACGACGGCCGTTCCGCTCACGCTGCAAGGCGCGGGTGCGACCACGATCATCGAGCCGACGAGCGGCAACGCGCTGACGCTGGCGGCGGGAACGGATGCCAGCAACCGCACCGTCGTGAAGGACTTGAAGGTAACGGGGGGCGCGCGCGGCATCACCGCGGGCGGCTTTACGACCTTGGAGAACGTCGAGTCGAGCGGGAACAGTGGAGCGGGCTTGTGGTTGAATGCGGGCGAGGATTTGGTCCTCACCAACTGCCAATTCGACGGCAACAACCTCGGGGTGAAAATCCCAAGCACGGTCAGCTTCGATGACATCGTCATCACGGGAAGCAGCTTCGACGATAATACGCAACACGGCTGGTACAGCGACGCAAACAGCGGCACTGAGCCCTCGCTCGACAACGTGTCGATCAGCGGAACGAGCTTCTCGGGCAACGGTACGAAAGGCCTTTACACCGAGCGCTTGAGCAACGCCACGCTGACGAACCTCACGGTGAGCGGCAACGGCGGCAACGGCGGCGGCGTCATCGGCCAAGGCATCGACCTGAACTTGAAGTGGGCCGATTACGCGAACATCAGCGTCACGAATTCGGCGTTCTCGAACAACGGTTTGGGCCAAACCATGGGCGCAGCCCTCGCGATCAAAGCCCGCGACGACGGATCGAGCTACGGCGCGAACCCCGCGACCCTCGCGAACGTCACCTTGACTGGCAACACCTTCAGCGGCGACGAGCGGGCCATCATGCTCGGCGAACCCGACAAATCCAACGCGGGCCCAACGAACGTGACCATCAGCAACAACAGCTTCCCCGACGCGGTGCAGTTTGCGGTGGTGAACCACTCGGCAACGGAAGTGGAACTGACGTGCAACTGGCACGATGCGGCGAGCATCCCGGGATTGAACGCGACCATTTCGGGCAACATCGACCTCGCTTCGGCCTTGCTCGAAGGAACGGACGGCGATGCGGCAGCGGGCTTCCAGCCTTCGGGCACGTGTGCGACCATTGGCGGTTGTGCGGTGGCGACGGCGTGCAACTACGAGGCGGATTTGGCCTTCCCCGATGCCGACGATTGCGAGTACACCTCGTGCGCAGGCTGCATGCTGAGCACGGCGTGCAACTACGACGATTCGGCTACGATCGCCGACAACGCGAGCTGCGAATTCGATGATGCGCTCGGCGTTTGCGGCGGCACGTGCACGGCGGACGGCAACAACGACGGCGTCTGCGACGACCAAGCCTCCGGCTGCACCGACTCCAGCGCCTGCAATTACGACGCGTTCGCGGGAGTGGATGACGGCAACTGCGAGTACGCGTCATGCACCGGCTGCACGGTCGCATCGGCTTGCAACTACGACGCCAGCGCCACGATTGCGAATGCCGCGAGCTGCATCTACCCGGATGGCTGCGAAACGTGCAGTGGAGCGACGGATGGCACCGGAACGGTCGTCGACAACGACGCGGACGATGACGGCTTTTGCGATGCCGACGAAGTCGAAGGGTGCACCGATCCCACGGCCTGCGATTACGATGAAGATGCGACGGAACAAACCACCTGTGATTACATCAGCTGCTCCGGATGCACATTGATCGCTGCTTGCAACTACAACGCGGCAGCCACGATTTCCAACAACGCTTCCTGCGTGTTCCCTGAAAGCTCCAGTGTTGCGGGATCGTGCGACACGTGCAGCGGCGAAACCGATGGCACGGGTGTCGTGGTGGACAACGACGACGACAACGACGGGTGGTGCAACGACGACGAAGTGGAAGGCTGTACCCAGGAGGGCGCTTGCAACTTCGATCCTGACGCGACCGACGACGATCAAAGCTGCGAATTCACGAGCTGTGCCGGATGCACGCTGTCAGCAGCATGCAACTACGACGCCAGCGCGACGATTCCGAACAACGCGACCTGCACCTTCCCCGAGAGTTCCGGCATTGCGGGTTCATGCGACACCTGCAGCGGTGAAACCGACGGCACGGGTACGGTCGTGGACAACGACGCGGACGATGACGGCTTTTGCGACGACGACGAAGTCTTGGGCTGCACGGAAGAAGGGGCTTGCAACTTCAATCCCGCTGCCACGGAAGAGAACAACAGCTGCGAGTACACTTCGTGCATAGGCTGCTTGAATCCTGTTGCGTGCAACTACGATGCGACCGCGACCATCTCCAGCGCTTGCACCTTCCCGGCTGCGTTCAGCGATTGCGACGGGTGCTTGAACGATGTGAACGACAACTACATTTGCGATGAACTTGAGGTACAAGGGTGCATGGATCCGACCGCGACCAATTATAACCCGAGTGCAGCTGTGGACGATGGATCCTGCGAAATCACCATTGTTGGATGCATCATTCCCGTGGCGTTGAACTACAACCCAGCGGCGACGGTTCAAGGCATTCCGTTCTTGGATTTCTGCACGTTCCCGCCCCCTTCAGGCTCCATGCCAGGCCCCGGAATGAGTGGCTTGCCAACGGCCGGCTGCACCGTTGCGATTGCCTGCAACTACGACCCTTCCGCAACGGAAGATGATGGTTTCTGCGATTACGTTACTTGCCAGGGCTGCACCAACCCCGCAGCATGCGACTTCGATGAAGACGCCACCATCCCCACGGGATGTTCGGACTTCTCGTCCTGCTACGGCTGCACCAACCCGTCCGCTTGCAACTTCGACGCGTCAAACATTTTCAATGACGGTTCGTGCGAATACAGTTCGTGCCTCGGCTGCACGGACAATGCGGCGTGCAATTACAACTCGGCTGCGCTGATCAACGCGAGCTGCCTTTACCCCGTGGATTGCGAAACCTGTTCCGGAGAAACCGATGGCACGGGCACCGTCGTGGATGGCGACGCCGACAACGATGAGGTCTGCGATGGGGATGAAGTACCGGGTTGCATGAACAACACGGCTTGCAACTACAACCCCTTGGCGACGGATTCCAACGGCACGTGTGAATACGAAACGTGCTCGGGCTGCATGAACACCGATGCCTGCAACTACAATGCAGCAGCGACCATAAGCGAACCCGCCGAATGTTTGATCCCGACAGGATGCCAAACGTGCAACGGTACCGCCATCGCCGATGGGGATGCCGACAACGACGGGGTTTGCGATGTGGACGAAGTGGCGGGCTGCACGAACAGCGCTGCCTGCAACTACAACATCAATGCGACCGATTCCGATGGAAGCTGCGAATTCGCGACGTGTTCAGGTTGCATGAACAGCACTGCATGCAATTACAATGCAGCGGCCACGGTTTCGGATGCTGCGAGCTGCGAGTTCCCCAGCGGTTGCGAAACCTGCAGCGGAGCGACCGACGGCAGCGGAATGGTTGTGGACAACGACGACGACAACGACGGAATCTGCAACGCCGACGAAATCGATGGCTGCACGAATGCGACAGCATGCAATTACAACATCAACGCCACAGACAACGACGGTTCGTGTGAATTCACCAGCTGCGTGGGCTGCACCGATGCGACCGCTTGCAACTACGACAGCGACGCGAGCATCAATGCGGGTTGCGCCTACGCCAGCGGGTGCGACACGTGCTCCGGCGCGACTGACGGAACCGGAATGGTGGTGGACGGGGACAGCGACAACGACAACATCTGCGATGTGAACGAAGTCGCGGGTTGCCAAACCCTGGGCGCATGCAACTACAATCCCGACGCGACGGACTCTGCAGCATGTGACTTCACGTCCTGCCAAGGCTGCACGGACAACACCGCATGCAACTACGATGCAACCGCCACGCAAAGCGACGGCTCGTGCACCTACCCGCCTGCCGGCTACGACGATTGCGCTGGAACGGTTTGCACGGACATCAACAACAACAGCGTGTGCGATTTCGATGAATCGCCGGATTTGGGTTGCTTGAATTCCACGGCGTGCAACTACGATGCGGCTGCGAACACGTCCGACCCGAACAATCCCTGTACGTTCCTAGTGTTCAGTGGATTCAGCTCCGTCACGGCGGCAAGCAGCAATGCCGCTGCTGACGGCAGCGTCACCCCCATCATTGGAGGAACGGGCGGATCCGGAACGTACTTCCTGACGTCGGAAACACCGGAGCCCCAGGTTTCGAACGACGGCACGAAGGTGTACTTGTTCACGGACGTGACGTTGAGTGGCAACTTGGCCTCAAGCAGCTGGAACGCGCTTCCTGCTGGACGGTATGATTTTGGTCTGGTCGACGATGCCGGATGCGAGGCGGTGGATTCCCACCGAGTGCTCGTCCCGGCACTGGCACCATAACGCTGGTTTGAACGAATGCAGCGCGAAGCGGCCTCCTTTTGCAGGGGGCCGCTTTTTTGCATTCAGCGGGCGGGGGCGGCGTCGAGCCAGGGAATCGAGGTGGCGCTCGTGGTGGTGAGGTGGACCGCCGTTAGTGCGCCACGGTCAGGTTATGAGGGCGCCGAGCCGGCAGCGCAGGTGCGGGGATTTGCGAAAAGCATTCCCGCCGTCACTCGCGCTTCGGGCGGGCTAGGCGCTGAGGGTTGAGGTCCTTGAAGCAGTCTCGATGATGAAAAAGTGAGTGGAGTCGCACACGCGTTGTCCATTTCCCCTTCCTACTCGGCCAAACCACTCATGTTGGCTCCGTTAGCACTTCTGACTTCGCGAAAACGCCCAAGGTGCGGAACACGACTTACTCGGGCCAAATGCATCGGTATTTGGACTGAATGTCAATGACCAGAAAACTGAATTTCCACCCGCGAATCCGAATCGCCCAAGCCCTTCGATGGGGCCACACGAACACACTGATGCGTCCCCATCCTGCAGCGAGGTCAGCAACCGCTCGCCCCCTGGAGCGCTTTCTTCTTGACATAAGAGAAAGGGCATTGTGCAGCACGATCCTTTGAATGATCCGCCACAACCTTGCACGCAACGAATCGTACCTCCGCTGTTCTCGGATGATGTGACCCAAACACTGGTTTGGCTGCCATCACTCAGAATCCCCTCCCCCCTTCGAAAAAGGACGGGAATGAAGGAGTGAACGAGGACCATTCCGCAAGCTTCTTTCCCATCATTCGACGGCGATCAAAACCCCATTGTTTATCGACCAACTCCCGTGAACTTGCCGTCGGAATGAATCTGGCCATCCCGTCGCCCTGAACGCCGCGCCATGAAAAAACCCAGCGCGGACGCTCCGCACTGGGTTTCTTCTGATCCCGCTGCAACCGCTCAATCCCTTGTGCACCGCACAGAGTTGCCCATCCTCCGATTTTTGTACCAATCCAAAACAGACCAACTCCACCCCCCAAAGGACTCCATGATGCTGAACGAAGGATAGAAGTTCTGAGGAAATGTCCCCAAGGGAACCGGAACGCCATCGATTACAACCCGGTCAGTGGCCCAGAAACTCGCTGATGGAATCCAGCCAAAAGAGCCGTCCTCGGAGTAATACCCAAACAGGCCCAAATCAAACTCCCCCCATGACATCCTCATGCCTCCCGGTAACGCTGAAAAACCAACTGAATTCGTGCCATCCCAGGCGGGATCATCCGCAGGCGAAGCCTTCAAGGTGTCTCCCCCAGTTCTGCCGACAAACTCTCCAAGCATGGCCTCCCATTCGTCTTTCGTGCTCACGTGCCAACCGGTCGGACAGAGCTTCTCTGACTCCACCGCATTGTAATTGTAGAGCCGGCCAAAGCGCGCCAAATTGGTCGAGTCCTGAACGACTTGAAGCGATTCCATGCGGAATTGCAACGAATCCATGTACAGTTGCAACGAATCCACGGACAACCCCAGCGTGTCGAGCATCATTCCCGCCGTATCCAAGGTGCTGAAGCCTTCTCCAAAGATGGCCGATGCACCGGCATCGTCGTTGTACCAGTCCCAGTTGCTCAGTTCGCTCCTCAACGAATCGCCATCGTTGTAAACCAGGGTCCGAAGGTTTTCTGCAAACCAACACGTCGAGCCAATTTCCACGACTTCGTAGGTGTATCCGTCCATTTCCACCGGCGTGCATGGGATGTGCTCAAAGCTCAGTATTTCCCCGTAACTGGTGCCCTCGCTATTGGTCGCATACGCTCGGAAGTAATACGTGGTGCCTGAAACCAGCCCCGTGAGTTTCGCGGCAAAAGCCGTTGAATCATCGCTACTCGCCACTTCAGCTCCGTCATTCAAATCGGGATCTTCGCCCCAAACAAAGCCCCTTGCCACGACTTCTGCATTGCCATCGGATTCGATTTCCCCATAAAGCCAAGCCGACACCGGGCGAATATCCGAGGCCTCGATCGTCGAAACCGTGGGTTTCCTCAAAATCGTGTTGTCGCCTTTCACGCAGCGGATGGACCGGCCACGCTTCACCGCTCCGAATTGCTGATCCAACGCGACACTGGAGGTGGAAAGGTGCAGCCCGGCTTGCAATCCCGGTTCCGCTTCGACCCGTTGGGCCCAGAAGAACGCGTCTTCCCCGTCGTAAACAAATTGGCCTACGCTGTTCCTCCAACCGCCTGGCAGCGCACTGAAGCCGGTCGAGTTCGAACCATCCCAATCCACCGCGGATTTCAGGGGGCGACCGGCGAGCTGCCACCTCGCTTCATTGGTCAGCAACCCCGTGGCCGGAATCAGGTCATCCACCATTGCAATCCATTCGTCATAGGTCGAAACGTGCCAACCGTCCGGACACAGCCGATCCTCGATGATGGTGTAACCGTTGTAAAGTCGACCATACGCCTCAAGGTTCGCCGCCTCATCGGGTCCACCTTCACCCAATATGGCACAAGCACCTTCCTCAGTCAAGCCCCAATCCATGGCGCTCAGCCCGCTCGGGATGGTTTCGCCATCGTTGTAGGCCTCGGCACGCAAGTTTTCGGCAAACCAGCAATCCGCCCCAATGGGAGTCACGGCGTACGTGTGGCCCTGATGCGTGACGGGTTCGCAGGTCATCGCGTTGACGCGCAGGGTGTCCCCATGCGTTGTGCCTGCACTGTTCGTCGCGAAGGCGGAATAGTAGTAGAACGCGCCTTCCGTGAGTCCTGCCAAATTTGCGGCGAAGGAATCGGTTGGCCCCACCCCTGCTCCCGCCAGGCTCACCCCATCGCTGAGGTCTTCGTTCAATCCCCAAACGAAGCCCACGGCACTCACCCCTTCACCGCCATCGTCCTCCACGATTCCGCGCAGCACCATGGCCTGCTCCGTAACATCCGTGGCCGCGAGGGTGCGGAGGGTCGGAGGCAGGATGATCGAATCCTGGAGGCAACGAACCGACAGGCCGCTCGCGAGCGATGCACTTGCTCCCGCAACGCTGTCCACCCCTGTTGCCAACAGGGCCCTCCAGGCTTCGCCGGCTTGGGTTTCGGTTGCGGACCACCAGGCTCCTTGGATTCCTGCGTTCGTGAAAGCACCGGTGTCGAAAGCCCGGAGCCCACCGGCTTGGGCCGAGAAGTTGACGGCATTGGTTCCATCCCAGCTCGGGACGTCGGTGGGGGATACTTTGAGGATTTGGCCTGCCAAATCGGCATCGCCCAATTCCGCAATCAGCGCTTCCCACTCGGCGCGAAGCGGAACGTGCCAGCCCTCCGGGCACAACGCGCCCGAAGTCGCTGCAAACCCGTTATACAACCGGCCATACGCAGCGAGGTTCGAGGCCTCCTCCGCGCCACCTTCAGCGTACACGGCCGTCGCGCCGGTGGTGGCTTCCGCCCATGCGCCGTCGTTGAGGCCCGTGGCGATGGCTGCTCCTCCGCGATAGGCGGTCGTCTGGAGGTTTTCCGCGAACCAGCATTGCGCGCCAACAGGCACCACAGCATATGAATAGCCACCGAAATCAACGGATTCACAATTCATCGCATAAAAGCTCAGCGTATCGCCAAAGGCGTTGCCGATCGCATTCCGAGCGTACGCTTGGTAGTAGTAGGTCAGCCCGGGAGTCAACCCCGTGACCGATGCGGTGAACGCACCCGTCGAATCGCTTCCTGCCACGAACGACGCGTTGCTCAAATCCGGAGCCGTGCTCCAAAAGAATCCGATTTGGGTGATGTCCTGTCCGCCGTCGGATGTGAGGTCGCCGTTCAACGTGGCCTCGGTGCCCGTGATGTTCGAGGCACTTACGGTGAGGACCGTCGGGATGTCGCCTTCTAAACTGTTGCCGCGAACGCACCGAACCGCTCCGCCGTGTTTGGCGTTTTCCGACCGCCGATCGAGGCCGTTGTACCCGCGTCGCATGTGGTAACTCCAAGCCTCGCCCGTCCCGTTCGCGGTGGAGCTCCAAATGAGCGTGCTATCCGGCGAATCCTCCCAATACCCAAAACTCGCTCCCGGAACGCCCGCTCCGTATATGTTCCCGTCCGTTCCGTCTCGGTATCCTGATGGCGCATAACCTTGACCATAAAAACTCCCACCGTCCCAGTATGGGGTGTTGATCGGCCCCGATTTCAACTGAACCCCGGCTCCACTGAAGCCTCCAAGGTGCTGGGCGAGTTCGGTCCAATCTTCATCGCTGGCAACCCTCCACCCACTTGGACACAACATCCCGGTCGATACCGCCTTCCAATTGTACAAGCGACCGGTCATTTCGATGTCGAACGAATTGCCGTTGGACGCGACCGCTCCCGATGTCGTGCTCACCCACTCCTCATTCGTCAAATCCGTCGGAATGGAAACCCCGTTGTTGTAAGTCAGGGTCCGCAGATTCGCCCCCATCCAGCATTGATCGCCGATTTGTGACGCGGAATAGTTGACACCGGAGTACTCCACTCCGGTGCAGGCAGCTGAGTACATGAAATCCAAGGTGTCGCCGTATGCGGTTCCGTTGTCATTCGTTGCGAAAGCCAAATAATAGTAAGTCGTCCCCGCAATGAGGGCTTCGAGGTTCACTGAGAATGCGCCACTCGTCTCCAAGACGGCCACCTCGGTTCCATCGCTCAAGTCGGCCTGCTCCCCCCAGATGAATCCCGCCTCGGTCACGCTCGTGCCGCCTTCGGACAAAATTTCTCCCTTCAACTTCGCAGAAGTCGGCTCCAAATCGGTCGCTGCCTGGGTGCGAACGAAAGGCCGCGCATTGAGAACGCAGCGAACGGCAGCACCTGCTGCTGGCAAACCGGCGTGATGGAGCAGCGAGTCTTCCCCAGACTTCACGTAGAACTGGCTCGCTGCAGGATCCGGGAACAGGGTGCTGAAGTCGGGGGTGACGCTCCACCACCGGGCCTCGGTTCCACCTCCCGAAAACGCGCCCGTCGTCGCGCTTCGGCTTCCGCTCGGCAAGGCAAAGAAGCCCGATGCGTTGGTTCCATCCCACCCAGGCGCGATGGTTGACGGCGCCTTCATTTTCGCCCCAGCCACAGCTTCTCCCCCCAATGCAGCGGCCAGCGCCTCCCATTCCTCATCCTCGGGCACGTGCCAACCGAGTGGGCAGAGCTTCGAGGTAGAAACCGCGTGAAAATTGTACAGCCGACCCGAGGTCGCAAGGTTCGCGATTGCATCGGTTGCTCCTTCGTCGAGCACGGTTCGCGCGGGATCCGAGGTGCCCCTCCATGCCGCGGTGTCCAAGCCAGCGGGAATGGGATTTTCGTCGAAAAACTTGGTGGTTCTGAGGTTTTCGGCGAACCAGCATTGGCCTTCAATCTCAACCGTCGCGTAGTTGTAGCCATCGTAAGCGACCGGATTGCCACACGCTTCAAACACCGCCGGAACGAAGGGGTCCACAGTGAAGCTCAGCGTATCGCCATAGGTGGTTCCCGCCTGATTCTCTGAAAAAGCCGAGTAGTACACAGTCGTGCCCAATTCCAAGGAGGAAAGCACCGCTTGGAACACCTCGCTGCTGTCTTGACTGATCACGGTATTCGGCGAAGCCAAATCCGGAGTCACCCCCCAAACAAACCCCGAAGCGGTCGCGCTCAATCCACCCAAATCTTCAATGGCTCCGACCAAAATGGCCTCCGACTGCGTCACTCCGGCAACCGCCTCGGTGGACACCTCCGGAGCGGAAGCATCCAACCGGCATCGAACGGAATGGCCATATCGCTTCAACGTGGAATCCACCACCACGGCCTCGCTCCCGCTCTCCATCGCAAAGTAAACCGCCGACTCCGAGTCCGCCGTCACCGTTCGCGTCCACCACCGGCCCTTGGAATTGAGCCCTTCCCACGCATTGTTGGTCGTGTTCGGAAAACCGCCTGGATTCGACCGGAATCCGCCGGCACTGGCACCAAATCCGGACGCATTGCTGCCATCCCAAGCGGGGTCATCCGATGCAGAAGCCTTCAACGAGTCCCCCGCCGTGGCCAGGCCTCCGAGTTCTTCGAACAGGGCCTCGACCTGGTCCTTCGTCGGCACGGCCCAGTATTGCGGGCACAATCCCGCCGGATTCAACACAGCATACGCATCGTACACCCTGCCGTGTATGGCCACATTCGCTTCGTCATCCCCATAGTTTCCATAAAACCCCGGCGTCAAATACCCGACGTACTGGGAAGACACGTAGTTGGAAATCATTGCCCCCGTGCTGTAATTCGTCGTTTGCAGGTTTTCAGCGAAGTAACACCCGTCGCCGGCGGAAGTCACCGGGTACGTGTATCCGTGATACGTCACCTCCTCGATGCCAAAACACGGATCGGCCACCGCGACAAAACTCAACGTATCCCCAAACTGCGTACCCGCGTCGTTCGTGCTGTAGGCTACGAAGAAGATTTCATCGTTCAACTCCGGAGTCAAGTCGAGGGAAATGGTGCTGTCAGCGGCCAAGGCCACCACGCTGTCGTTCGCATTGGTCAAGTCTTCCAACAGCCCCCACCGAAAACCGCTTGCGGTGGGCGCGACGGTGCCGTAGGCGATTTTCGCATTCAATGTGCCCGTCGACTCGGAAATGCCCGTAGCAGCCTGCGTGTTCACCCCCGGAAGGGTCGTAAACGCCAACGTGTCGCCGTGCGCAATGCCGGATTCGTTTTCAGCCCACGCTGCAAAAAAGTAGCGGGTCGAAGCATCCAGGCTTGTTTTTTGCAAGTAGAACGCTCCAGTGTCCACTGCTGACGTGTCGAAATAGCCTGCGAAATTGCCCTCGAACAAGGGAACATCGGAGAAGGAAATGTGCAACGAATCCGAAAGCGTGGAGTCCGTGCCAAACTTGAAGCCCCAATGGGTGAGCGGCTGCCGGCCATCGTCGGTGACTTGACCATTCAACCGGGCGAGGACGTCTCCGATTTGGTTCGCAACAAGCGTCTGCACGCTCGGAGGCGCTTGTGCAGCCGCCGCCAAAATGGACCTCAACGCTTGGTCAATGGCAATGGGGTTCAACACATCAGGAAGTGCGAACTCGATGTCGAGCGCGGCAATCATCTCCTCAAGCGTCGCCCTGAGGGCATCGTAGTCGAGCTGCCGAATCACACGGCCTTCAGCGGCTTCAATGGGCATCACGTTGATGAGCGAGGTGTTCAAACTCGCCTGCAAAGAGTCAACCAGTCGGTGCAACTCAGGCACATCAACGTTGATGAATTTGCGGTTTGCGCTCGACTCTGTCGTCACGGCTGCGTGCTCCGACTGCGCTTGGGTCCATTGCCCCAGCATCAAGGACAACACGATCACAAGGGTGGTTCTGGTGGTCATCAGGAAAGTGAATCGTTTGGTTGAAGCCAAAGTAGGACCGCAGGTCAGCCAAGTCAGTCCCGCCCAACGGCCTGACAGCGCATGTGAAAACTTGGGAAATGAGGCTCAGCCCTTGAACTCCCTGCACAATCCATTAAAATTCAATACGATAAGCCCTTGCGATGCGGAAGTCATGCCCAATATGTGACGGGGCTCAATGTGATGAAATGGGAGATGACTTGCCATAAATCGTGATGCGTTCTGAAGGGCCAAGGCGCCGGTTCATCGTCAAAATCCATGGGCTTCCACGCGAATCGGCGCGCGCAGTCCATGCACCTCGTTCGGGGTTTGGGGGCTTCCGATGGATACAAGCCGGCAAATGAGACGTGCCGGAAGAACCCCGAGATGGGTTTGCAGGAAGAGCCGAATGGCCCCCTCAACAAGAACCCGTTTCGGAATCCCAACGCACTTCAACGGGCGGTGGCGGCGTCGAGCCGGGGCGTGGGGTCGAGGTACCACATTTTGCGGAAGCCGTGCGGGCCGTCGTCGATGCGCCACGGGTAGGGCACGAGGGTGCCGATGCTGAAATGCAGGTGGGGGGCTTTGCCTTTCGCATTGCCGCTGTCGCCCACGCTGCCGATGCGTTCGCCGCGGGTGACCCAGGTGCCGGGGGCGGTGTCGATGGTGTGGAGGTGGGCGAAATAGTGCACGCGCCATTTGGGGCCCAAAACCACCACGAACTTCCCGCCCGGCCCGCGCTCTCCTGCGGCCACGACCACCCCGGTCACCGACGCGACCACCGGCGTGCCCCACTTCGCGAACACGTCCACGCCCTTGTGCGTGACGGACTTGCCCCACGGGTAAAACCAGTACGACTTGCTGTTGTAATCGTTGCGGGACGCGCCTTCGACGGGCATGACGAACCGTTCGGGGACGAGGAAGCCGAGGGCGGCGATGGCTGCAGCGGTCAGCAGGACGAACTTGATGAATTTCACGAATGGAGAACGGAAAAGTGAGGAGAAATCGTTTCTGGCAGAAGGAGGGTCAGTCGGTGCGCGGGTTCGCTTCGATTTGGCGCAACAAATCCGCAATGATGATGGCCGGTGCCTCGCGCTCCTCCACCAACCGCCGAAACGCGCCGTGAATGTCCTTCGCCGTGTTGAAATGGCGCGCGATGAAGACTTCAATCTCACGGGGGAACAGGAAGGGAATCAGCAACTCCACCTTCCAGCGGTGCAGGACGGCCCCGCGTTCCGCGTCGACCAACACCTTCCCCGAGTTGAGGACGTTGTTGAAATGGGCCGACAAAATGAATGCGTCCGTGATCACATCCGGTGGAATCGCTTCCATCACATGCACTTGAAGGTTCAGTTCATGGGCCCCAACCCCGTAGTAAAACGGAACGGTGTAGCCCTCCACCAACTGAAACGGCACCTCGACATACCGCTCCTTTTCGAAGGTTCCCACCGTCCATTCCATTTGTTGGAGGTAGGCCTTGAGGTCGCTCCAAACCAGTGCTTCCCGCTGGCGCAATTGGAAGGCCAGGCGCCACCAGCGTTGTATTGATGTTTTAAACCCGCTCATTTGCGACAAGGTAATGAAATGTCACCGGTGTTCGCTCGCAGTTCGCTGTTCATGGGGGGCCCCTTTGCGAGGCACAACCCGTTTCTTCAAGGGGTGATGGCGCTCAGGTTCAGCGGATGCGTTGTAACTTGTAGCTACAATGAATCGGAGAACCTTCATCAGCAACGGATCGGCGATCGTGGGCATGTCGGCGGTTTGGCCTTCCCTCTTGACGGCCACATCAGGGATGTTTTCCTCGCCCACGGAGCGGAGGATTTCACAGGTGTTGAACGCGCGGCGCACCATGGTGCAGAATGTGCCGGTGTTGAGGAGTTTTGGGGGCGGTGACCTGGATTTGGTGTCGCCGTTTGTCATGTTGGACGAGTTTGGCCCGTTGCACATTGACCCCGGGACCCTCGGGATGGACATCAAGGCGCATCCGCATGCCGGCGTGACGCCGACGACCTACCTGCTGAGTGGCAGCGGTCGGCACACGGACAGTTTGGCGAATGACATCGTCTACCGCGAAGGGGAGTTCATGACATTCAGCTCGGGGCGCGGGGCGATCCACGAGGAGGTGAGCAGCTTGGAAATCCGCAGAGATGGCGGGGTGGTGCACGGGTTTCAGATTTGGTTGAACGTTCCCGGGCGGGAGAAATTCAGCGAGCCGGTGACGCACATTCACGAGCGCACGAACTTGCCGGTGGTGGAAACGAAGGACTACCGCCTGAAAGTGGTGATGGGCGATGCCTTCGGGAAGTCCTCGCCGGTTCATGCGCACACGCCCGTCTTTTACTACCACGTCACGCTGCATGCGGGCGGGCGGCTGGACGTGCCGGTTCACCCGGAGCACAACGCGTTCGTTCACGTGATCGAGGGCGAGGTGGAAACGGAAGGGCGCCGGAAGCTCGCGGACCAGCAACTCGCGCTTTACGAGCGCGGTGGGGAGGTGATGCGATTCTTTGCGGCTGAGGGGCCTGCTGAGTTTTTGGTGCTGGGTGGGGAGCCGTTGAATGAGCCGGTGGTGTCGTATGGGCCTTTTGTGATGAATACGCGGGCGCAGATCGAGGAGTGTTTTCGGAATTACCGGGCGGGCAGGATGGGTAAGCTGTAATTCCTGCAAGAGGTTTTCCCGGGGCCAGCGTTTTACGCCGGCTTGTTTACAAATTTTTTCGCGCCTTGGGCGATTGACGCTGCATTCACGTTTGGCCCGTCATTCATGCCGTTCAATCCCGAACGCAACGAACAGAAAACCCGCTCCATCGGAAGAAGTAGTCCCGATTGACGTAGTCGCTGGAGGAATTGAGGCCGCGCCCCCAAGCGTAGCCCATGGCGGGCGAGGAACTCCACCAATGGCCGCTCGAGCCGGCATTGTAGAAGTTTCCAAGGGAGTTGCGAACGCCGCCCGGCAAACCCGAAAAACCACTGCTATTGGTGCCATTCCAATCGGGACTGTCTGAAGCACTCGACTTCATCTTGCTCCCTGCAATAGATTCGCCGCCCAAGTAATCCGTTAACGCAGTCCACTCAGCGTCTGATGGCACGTGCCAACCCCAGGGGCACAACTTACCCGTGTTGACCGCATACCAATTATACAACCGACCATAGGTCTCTAAATTCGTTGCTTCATTCTCCCCACCTTCGTTATATATGGTCATCGCTCCAACTATGGTGGCAGACCACGCCGCAACCTCCAACCCACTCGGGATGTCCGTCTCGTCATTGTACTCGGTGGACCGCAAGTTTTCTGCAAACCAGCACTGCGTGCCGATTTCAACTGTCGCGTAGTCGTAGCCTTGGTAGGTTATGTCGTCACCGCAGGTTACAAACCCTGGACTCACAGCCGCCGTCGTGGTGAAGCTCAGCGTATCGCCGTAGGAAGTGCCCTCCCCGTTCGTGGCAAACGCCGTGAAGTAATACGTGGTGCCCGCCGCGAGGCCCGTGAGGCTTCCCGTGAAGGGTCCGCTCGTCGCGCTGCCTGCCAAATACTGAGCATCGCTCAAGTTTGCCACCTGCCCCCAACGGAAGCCCGTCGCCGTGATGGCATCCCCCCCATCGTCCGAAATCGAGCCGATCAAGGTCGCACCCGTCTCGGCAACATCCGATGCCGCAGAGGTCACAACCGTCGGCACTGCAGCACTCGAGGCAGCATCCCGAACGCAACGCACAGAAAACCCGTTTCGACGGCTGTTGCCGTCCCGATAGACGTAGTCGAAGTAGGTATTGAGTCTGCGGAACCAGGCGAAGCTGCTGTAGGGCGAGGAACTCCACCAGTAGCCGTACGAGCCGACATAGTCGAAGAAACCACTGAAGGGGCGTTGACCGCCCGGCAAACCCGAAAAACCACTGCTGTTGCTGCCATCCCATGCAGGGGTGTCCGTGGGAGAAGACTTCAACTTCAACCCTGCAACAGATTCTCCGCCAAAGTGATTTGTCAATGCAGTCCATTCTTCGTCTGAGGGTACATGCCAACCTGAGGGACACAACTTGCCCGTGTTGACTGCATACCAGTTATACAATCGTCCATAGGTCTCCAAATTCGTTGCTTCATTCGCCCCGTCTTCGTCATAAATGGTCATCGCTCCCTCTGTGGTGCTGGACCAAGCCGCATTGTCCAAACCACCCGGGATGACCGCATCGTCATTGTACTTGGTGGTCCGCAAATTTTCTGCAAACCAGCACTGCGAGCCGATTTGGACCGTCGTGTAGTCGTGGCCTTGGTATGTCATGTCGTCACCGCAGGTCACAAACCCTGCCGTCGCCGTCGTGGTGAAGCTCAGCGTGTCGCCGTGGGAGGTGCCTTCGCCGTTCGTGGCAAACGCTGTGAAGTAATACGTTGTGCCCCCCACAAGGCCCGTGAGGCTTCCCGTGAAGACGCCACTCGTCGCGCTGCCTGCCAAATCCTGAGCGTCGCTCAAGTTTGCTGCCTGCCCCCAACGGAAGCCCGTCGCCGTGATGGCATCCCCCCCGTCGTCCGAAATTGAGCCGTTCAAGGTCGCACCCGTCTCGGCAATATCCGATGCCGCAGAGGTCACAACCGTCGGCACTGCAGCACTCGAGGCGGCATCCCGAACGCAACGTACAGAAAACCCGCGGTTTAGGCCGATGTCGTAGTATCCATTGACGTCGTCGTTGTTCGAATTGAGAGAGCGGACCGAGGCGCCGCTGAAGTAAGGCGAGGAACTCCACCAGTAGCCGTTCGATCCAGGACTGAAGAAGAGTCCAATGCTCGCGCGGCTGCCGCCCGGCAAACCCGAAAAACCACTGCTGTTCGAACCATCCCATGCGGGGGTGTCCGAGGCAGAAGACTTCATCTTGGCCCCTGCGACAGATTCTCCACCCAAGTGATCCGTCAAGGTTGTCCATTCTACGTCTGTGGGCACATGCCAATCCGAGGGGCACAATTTACCCGTGTTGACCGCATGCCAATTATACAACCGACCATAGGTCGCCAAATTCGTTGATTCATTCGCCCCGCCTTCGTCATTGATGGTCATCGCTCCATCGGTATTGGTGGACCAAGCCGAAGCGTCCAACACACCCGGGATGACTGCCTCGTCATTGTACTTGGTGGTCCGCAAGTTTTCCGCAAACCAGCACTGCGTGCCGATTTTGACCGTAGCGTAGTCGTGACCATCGTAATTGACCACAGAAGTGCCGCAAGTGAACGTTTCGGCTCCTGATAATTGTGACTCCAACGCCTCAATGCGACCGAGCAAATGGGCAAGGGTATCCGAAAGGGCTGCAATCGCACGAGCCGCTGTGAAGTATAAGTTCGAACCCTCGGTTAAGTGCCCCGTGTCGTGGTTGCTGAGGTCGCCGATTTGGCCGTCGATCACGTCCGTGACGCTCAAGCTGTCCGCGGAAAGGCTGCCCGTTGAAGTCAAGTCGCCAAGTCCGCTGATGTCGTAACCACTGAAATCGATGTCCATTCCGGGGTTTGAGCCATTGACCAATACATCACCCCAACTCATACTCGCAGTGGCAGATAACGCAACATCGATGCGAGCAAATAGGGAATCCAAAGATTGCTGGAGGAGATCCGAACTGATCGTGGTGTAAACGCGCCCCGCACTCGTTTCCGTGGTGACCGGCTGTTGGTGGTTTCCCTGCGCAACCGCCATCAGCGGAACAGCACAAAGGGGAAGAAGCAGCACGAAGACCGCCTTCAGGAACCGATGTAACATGATGAATTTGGTTAACGAAATACTCAACGAAATAAATCACCGACGCCATCGACTGAGCGAAGAATGCCTCCGGTTCACCTATTTCTCTTTCAACCACAACCTTTCACAAATCAACATCAACAAAGCGCAAAAAACTGATATACTATTAGTTAACCCCCTTTCACACGCTTTCAATCGGCCCGAAGATGCATTCCCAACTTTCTTTGCATTCACATGCCTTGAAATGAAGAAATGATGGAGTCTGTTCGCTTGGTATTCGCTTGGGTGGCGATGGCTGCCATGCCTTTCACCGGGGTGGCCCAAACCCCAGCCCGCGCCCTGGCATTGCAGGACTCTGCCTGGGACTTGCTGTTCTCGGATCTCGATGCGGCCGTGCCGCTGATCGAAGAAGTGCTGCGGGATTCCGTGGCGCTTCCGGACTCGGTGGTGGCGAATTCCCTGAGTCACCGAGCCATTGCGTTCTTGCTCGAAGGGCGCATTGAAGAGGCGCTTCCGACCTTTCAAACCGCCGTGAACCTCGCGGAGAAGGCGCCGGAGCGCCGGGCGCTCATCCAGACGAACCAAGCCCTCGCGCTCAAGGATGCGGGGGAGCTCGATGCCGCGTTGCGGGTGGCTGGAGAGGTGCTGCGGTTCTGGGAGGAACGGGGCGATGCGCTGCGGCAGACGCGGACGCTTTCCATCATCGGGACGATTTATGAATTGAAGGACGATTACGAGGCGGCGACGCGGCATTATTTGGCGGGCTCCCACGTGCTCGATCGCGAGGACTCCACGCATTGGGGAACCATCGGGAGCCGGATGAACAACCTCGGCAACCTGTTCCTCAAGGTCGGGGACTGGCCGGCGGCGGCCGAGCATTATCGGGAGGCGGCGGACTTTTTGAGCCGCGCGGGGCGGGAGCAGTTTGCGTTCGACGCGCTGCTGAATTTGGTGTCCTTGCACCGCATTGCACAGCAGGATTCGGCGTTCAAGGCGGCGCTCGCGGAGGCCGAGGAGTGGCTGGAGGGGCATGCGGAGCCGCCGTTGCCGTCGCTCGGCCGGCTGGAGGGCTTTCAGGCGCGGCGGCAGTTCCTGGAAACGGGGGATTTGCGCGGGTTTGAGGAGGTGTGGCAGCGGCACCAGGCGACGATGAGCGGGCGGCTGGGATTTGTCCTGGAATGGGGGAAGGCCTTGGCTGCAGGCCAAATCGACCCCACGCCCCTGCTCGCTCGCCTCACCGCCGAGCACCCCGAACTCGCGACCGACATCGGCGAAGACCTCCTGTCCATTCCCGCGCTCGCCGCGCAATGGGACACCTCCCTCCTCGCTCGGCAATTCCTCGCCACCATCGCGACCGCCCAAGAGCGGCTGCACCGCAACGCCGCCACGATGCGCGGCCGGTTCGCCACCCAGCAACTCGAGGACGAACTCGCAGCGGCCGCCGAACGCAACGCCCTGCTCGCGACATTGAGCGAAGCCCAATCGAAGAACATCGGCCTCCTCGCCTTTGCGCTCATCGCGGTCGCCCTCGCCAGCCTCGCCGGCGTGAAGCTCCTGCGATCGCGGCACGCCCAATCCACTCAGTTGCTCGAGCTAAGGGCGGCAACCCTCGAAGACGCGCTTCGCCAGCGGAAGGAGGACCTCGCCTTGCAGCTGATGCGGCAGTCGGAACTGCAGCGGAAGTTGGGACAGCACGTGGAGGATTTGGCCGATCACCACGCCCCGCGCGACACGCTGAAAGCCTTGCACGCCCTGAGTTCCTTCGAAGCGAGTCGGCAGCAATTCGAATCCGCCTTCCAGGAACTGTTCCCCCACTTCCAGCGCGCGTTGCAGGCCGCGCACCCGCGGATTTCGCCGGCGGAAATGGACCTCGCCATGCTCCTCATGCTGGGCCTCAACAACGCGGAAGTAGGCCAAATCCTGCACCTCACGCCCCCCGGCGTCTTCAGCCGCACCCACCGGCTCCGCAAGCGCCTCGGCGGCTCGACCGACGAAGAACTCTCCGCCGTGCTCAGCCGGTACGCCACCGAAAGCTGAAACACGCGACGGCCCGCGCGGAAGCGACCGGCTCACGTTTGGCCCCCGAAAAATCAATCCGTCAGGAGCCTCCGGAGGAAATCAATCGCCACCCCAACGCGGGCCGCTTGCTTTCCACAATTGGCGGTGATATGTCATCATCGGCACGGCGAAAAGCGCCAAATCGATCAACTAGATTCGGACCCTACCTTCGACCCATGAAAGAATCGCATCGAATTGGCCTCATCGCGGTTGCAACGCTGATCATTTACGGTGCCTCGACGCAGTACGGATTCATCGCCATCGACGACGGCGGGCAAGTGCTCGAAAATCCGTTCGTCGGCGCGCTGGATTGGGACAGCCTGCGCGGGATGTTCACGAGCGCGACGGTGGGCATGTACCAGCCGCTCACCACCCTCCTGTTTTCGCTCCTTGACGTGGTTTTCGGACACGATTCCGCTACGCCTTTCCATCTCGTCTCCTTGCTGTTGCATGCGCTGAATGGCGTGTTGGTGTACCGCTTGGGCAAGCGGATTTTGGAGGCTCCGCAGTCCGCTCTCGTGCTGGCGCTGCTGTTCGTGGCCCATCCGCTCGCGGTGGAGGCGGTGTGTTGGGTTTCGGCCACGAGCACGCTGCTGTTCACGGCGTTCTTCTTGGCGGGCATGCTGGCGTACGATCGGTTTTTGACGGAAGGCCAAATCAAATGGCACCGGCAAGCGGTGTTGTGGTTCGCCCTCGGATGCTTTGCGAAAGTCCAAATGCTGCCCTTCATCGGGGTCTTGTTCTTGCTCGATTACTGGCGCGAGGGTGCACTCTTCCAGGCCAAACGACTGGTTCAGAAACTGCCCTTCATCGTCCTGGCCATCGGCTTTGCGGCGATCAGTTGGCATTTCCGGGGCGGGCAATCGGCGTTCGTGGGCGATTACAACCCGGCCTTGTTGGTCCCTTCGCAGATCCTTTGGTACGTCGTCAAGGCATTTGCCCCCTTCCAACTCGGCATTGTGTACGACTGGCCGGCTGAAGCGTGGGGCACGTGGAACCTGGTGGCCTACGCCGCGCTCGCTGGCCTCGGGGGGCTGGTGGTTCGCTTCCGACATCAGCGACTCATCGTGTTCGGCGCCCTGTTCTTTCTCGGCAACATCGTGCTGCACACGTCGCTCGTCACGTCGTTTCTGGGGCCATACGCCGACCGGTACGCCTACCTTTCCTCGCTCGGCATTTGGCTGGCGGTCTTCGGGGGGTTGCGCAGTGCGCTGGCCCGTGGTGAGCAGGCTGGATTCGTCCGGATTGCAGGGATTTCGGTGGTGGTGGCGTTCACGGGTTTGGCCTTGCAGCAGACGCGGCACTGGGAGGACACCATCGCCCTCTGGACGCAAAACCTACGCCATCAAACGGCCACGTTTTCCAACGGGATGCGCGGCGCTTTGTACTACGAGGCGAGGCAGTTCGCTCTTGCCAAACAGGATTTCGAAGCCGTGGATGCGAACCCCGATGGCCGGTTTGAGCCCGAAAAGTATAGCTACCTGTACACCGCCCTCGGCTTGATGACCACCGATTCAGAACCCCAAAACTCCTTGCGGTATTTCGAGCAGGCGGCCCGCTGGAAACCCGGAGCGGAATCCTTTGAAAACGTCGCCGTCGCCGCCAGAAAGATGCGCGATTTCGAAACTGCCGAACGCTACTACCAAATGATTCCGAGGGACTACAAACCGCCATCGTACTTCACGAACCTCAGCAGCTTGTACTTCGAAACCCAGCAATTCGCTGCGGGTGCCGCGGTCCTGACGGAAGCCATCGAGTCCGGTTTCGACGCCCTCATTTGCTACAAAATGCGCTGCTACTTCCGGATCGAAACGGGCGATTTGGCGGGCGCCCGGGAAGACCTCGAGCAGGCGGTCGCGATGCTGGATCAGCTCCCGAATGCCCAGCCCGACCCGGATTTGGAAAGCCTGCGCACGCGGCTGCTCGGGCTGCCCTTCGTGGATTGAAATCCACTTCAGGGCCGGAGCGGTCGGATTCAGTTGGACACGCTTGAGGGCAAATCAAGGCGGATTTCATGATGCAAGCAGCGCGCTTGTTAAGCAATCGGGTGCGCATTGCCCAGTCAACTCGCAGTCATCCCCTTACGGCACACATAGACGAATCGCCCCAAGGGTTCGAACTTTGAAATAACATGCTTCATTCCATGAACTGAACCCGCCTCAACGCATTGCAAATAGTGACTTCGCTGCACCCGATTGTGGGAGGACCACTTGAACAACGGAACTTCAGAGATGCCTAGCGTCAATTTCCTCCCACGAACTTCCTATTCTCAGAAAGATTCCAAATTCAACTTGACCGAAATTCCGGATGTTGCCCAACCACATGCTGGGGTCATCATGGGGCCTGTAGGCCAAGCAAGATGAAAAAGGGAGTCAGCAGTCCTGTAGAAGATCCCATTGCTGAGGTCGAGGCCTTGAGCCGCTCTACCCGACAATCATTAAATTGCGCAAAACCTGAATTCCATGAAGTTCATTTCCACGTCTGCCTTGTCGAAAACCATCGGCATCAGCTCCAAGGAACTCTTCCAAAAGCTCCAAGAGGCGGGATTGATCGAACGAAAGGCAGAGGATTGGGTATTGACCACGCAAGGAGAGTCGGCAGGAGGAAAGATGATGAATCACCCCAAATTTGGTCAGTACGTCACGTGGCCAGAAGATTTCAATCCTGACGCGGCGGGGTCAACGAAACAAAAAGCAACGCTCACTTCGACGAAAGTGGGCAGCAACTTTGGCCTATCTGCGCAGCGAATGAATTCCATCTTTTCCGAATTGGGCTGGATTGCGAAAAACACCGTTTTGGGTGGTGGATGGGATCTAACGGATTCGGGAAAGCGCGTGGGGGGCGCCCAGGTGGAGTCATCAAATGGTTTTCCTTATGTGATTTGGCCTGAGAACATTACCGCCAACAAATGGCTCCTAGATTCCATCAACGCGGCAACCGGAACGTCGTATGCGCAAGTCGTTGAGACCAGCGCCTTCGAACTGGATACGGATGAGTTTCGAAAAAAGCACCCCGCGAACTATCGGACACAAGACGGGCACCGAGTACGTTCTCGGGCTGAGGCCATGATTGACGACTACCTCTACACAAATGGCATCGCGCACGCCTACGAGAAGCGCCTTCCCATTTTAGACCATGAAGTGATTTCGGACTTCTACATTCCGGAAGGCCGCGTTTACATTGAATTTTGGGGAATGGAGGAGAATGAACAATACCGCGACCGGAAATTGAAGAAGCTGGAAATTTATCGCAGCAACGACATCAAGCTGATCGAAATGAACAACCAAGATTTGGAGCGGCTGGATGATGTGTTGCCCGTGATGCTTCGGAAGCACGGTGTACGGATCGGGTGAGTCTTTTCATTGAATAGTGGGGCACGAAGTTGACAGGCATCCCTCTCCGAAAATCTGCGCGGAAAGCCTGAGCCAGAGCATCATGTTGACCTCGACTCTTATGAATCATGGGATTGAGCGGCATTCCATTGGTGGCGTTCCAAGACGTTCAATTCCTCAATGTCAGCGTCTTCGAAGGGGTGAGCAACAGCAAGGTACCATCGGTCATCGCACTGCAATCGCTGAACGTGAGGAGCGTTCAAATGCGCGATGGCCTGTCTTTTCAAGTCATGGGGAGGCGATGAAGGTGTGGATTTCCAAATTTGGCTGCCTCTGAGGGACCAGGTTTGGGGATGGAACTTCTGTTCGCCCGGAACCAACTTCAACTGGGCTTCGGGAAGATGGGCATGGGCGCCATCGGAGACATCGCTCAGGGGCAAGTCCCGCGCGCCTTGGTGCGCCCGAAGTTCCCAGTCGTCAGCCGTTTTCACGAGGTGCTCGAGGCACGCGAAGAGCTCGGATTGGGCCACCCTCACGAAATCGGAATCCACCACCGGGAGTTCGGAAATGGCCTGCACGCCCCAGACGGAACTGGGTTCGCGCTGCGGGTCGTAGCCGATGCGGACGCCGAGGGTGGAAAACGCGCCCACGTTTTGGAAGTGCTTGAACTCGTCGCGCTTGCCGAGGGGGCTGGTGAGGCGGATCAGGCTCCGTTCTTGTTGGTCCAGGGCGGTGGCGAGGGGATCGAGGAGGAATTGGATTTGGACGGGTTGCTGGCGGCCGTTGGGGAGGCGGCAGTCGAGGAGGAAGGCGGATGGGGTTTGGCCGGGTAAGGCGAGGACACGCTGGACCCATGGGTGGCCGGTCAAGGTGTTCAAGAGGACATCCATGCGCTGGGCGAACGGCTTTTGGGCAGGCAAAAGCGCGGGAGCTGTGATGCCATTGAAAGCCGCAGCGTGCACCGGATACGGGTCGGCAAAGGCGTGGCGGTCGGCGGTGGGGCGGTTGAGGAAGTCGCGCCAGTTTTCCCAGCCCGAATCGTGGGCGAACGAGTCGGACTCCGAGGCGAGGACGGCGCCCTTGTCGATGAGGCGTTCGGCGGCGCGCTTGCGCTTCACGAACCGGCCGAGATGCTCCTCGTCCACGGTGCCGAGCAAGACGGGGTAACGCACGTCCAACTCGCCGCTGCCCGCGTCCAGGTTGCGTTCCACGAGGCTGAACATGCGATCGATGCGGCCGATGCGCTGCTCGTTGTCGCCCGCCGTCCAAGCTGCTCCGTAGTGGATGACCCGCCGGCAGAAGTACTGCAGGTTGACGCCCTCCTGAAGAACCGAAGTTGCCACCAGCACGTCCGGGTAGAACGGGGTGTTGAAGCATTTCAAGGCGTGCTTCGAACCGACGCCGCCGCGAAAGGGGTAGCAAGGGCGGGCGTGACGGAAGTGCTCTTCCCAATTGTGCCGGAAGATGCTGGCGTTTGAGGAGAGCTCGAACACTTTGCTTGCGAGGGTCTCGAAGTGCAGGATGCTTTCGATGATTTGGCCCCAAATCCGGCGCTTGCGGAAGCCTTGCTCGAACAAATCACAAAACGCTTTGTAGCCATTGACTCCCTCGCGATCCTTGATGTCGCGGTAAAGTTGGAACATCCACACCACGTCCGCCGAGGCGAGGAGCACGGCTTTCTCGACAAATCGCGCCAGAGATTCTTTGATCTCCGGGGCCATTTTCTCGTAACACCTCAGCGCGGCACTTTCAGGCTCCTCCTCTTGCAACGCAGAAATCAGCATCGTCCACAACGTGGGCAAGCCGGACTCCTTCTGGTCTGAACGCTCCAATTTTTCTGATTCAGACCGATATTCCGCCAGCCACTCCGACCCCTCGCCCAACCGGTGGAACGCCGCGGATTGGAAGTAGCGCTTGGTCCTCTTGCCACTGCGCACGGCGTGGTAAATAGCCAGGTCATCGTAAGGCGCCGCCATGAAATCCGCCGCGGGCGAAAAGAACATCGCGAAGACACCCGGTTTCGAATTCGCGAACAGTTGCCGGAAGTTCGAAGCAGGGGTCGTGGAATGGGGGTCGCCTTTCTTGATCTTGAACCAAGAAAGCACCTCGCTGTCGGGAATGTGGTCGTCCTCCTCGTCGTTGGTGTCGCCCTCTTCGTCCGGCAATTCCAGCCCGCTCCCTTGCACGAACCGCTCCCGCGACCAGTCGCGCACGTTGCCATTCAACCCGAGTTCGCCAAGCAATGACCGATCGACCTGCTCCATCAGGCGCCGTGTGATTTCGTAGACCGAGGCAATGCGCCGGACGAAAACGAGGGCCTTGGGATCGCGTGCATCGAGCCCGTGCAGCTGACTCAGCAGGGCTTCGTACTTCGGGTGCCGCGGGCTTTCGTTGAAGATGTTTTGGAATTTTTCACCCAAATCCTGAAGCAGACCAGAATCGAAGCCTTTGTAAAAATCGGAGCCCCGGTTTTCTTGATCGTCCTCCTCTTCGGATGGTTGCTCTCCGGGCTTGGGCAGAAATTCCACCCCTTCGAGGTACCGGATCATGCCCGAGACGCCGGAGTGGTGGCCTTTCTCTTCGAGTTTTTCGGCGACTTGCTGGGCCAACAGCGCTTGGTAAGCGCCGAAGAACGACTCCGCCAAGGGGTCGTCCTGAAAGTTCGAAGCGTCCGCGACTTCGTGCCGGTACTCGTATTTGTTCGCACCCCGCTCGCCCAGCCGACGCAACCGGCGAATGCACAAGCGGTCCAGCACCTCCTTCGAACTTCCGGGGTCAGGCTGGAAATAGCGCAGCACGTTCCGCACGTCCTCGTTCGAACTGTGGTTCGGCGTGGCCGTCAAGAGGAGCACCCCGTCCGCCATGGGCGGCGCCACGCCTTCGCCGAAAAAGCACCGGACCGCTTCCGCACGGTACGAACCGCCATCGAAATGCCGCAGGTAATGCGCCTCGTCGATGATGATCAGGTCGAACGGCGGTTGCCCTTGCGCCATCAAGCGCTCCCGAATGAGCGACGCCATCCGTCCGTTCAGCCGGTCGTCATCACCGCTCCATTCCGCCACCAAATCCTCTCGGCCCCAAGCCTTCAACCGCTCCTGCCAACGCTCGCCCTGAATCAGCCCCGAAAACGACGTGATTTTCCCCACGAGAAACCGAGGCCATTGCGCCTCAACCTGCTCCACCAATTCGAACAAATTCCCCACCTTCACCGCCGGCTTCACCGCCTCGCCGTGCCACCGCAACACCGCATCATCCCGCCGCACATGCCGCTGGATGAAGGCCGTGTACTCCGAAATCCAGTTCTCGGCCACCACCTCCCTCGGCGTCAAGACGAGGATGCGTGCGTGCGGTTTTTGTTGCCACAGCGCCGCGCACACCGCCAGCGACTGGATCGTCTTCCCCATGCCCACCTCATCGGCGATCAAGGCCACCCGGTGCTCGGAAATCAAGTTGAACGCGTGCGCCGCGCCTTCGACCTGCTTGTTGGGCATGCGGTTGTCCTCGGCGGAGGTAACGTACTGCCAGTCATCGTCCGCAAGCCAAAAATTGACCAACCGCCCCAAATACTCCGGAGTAATGCGATTCCAATCCATCACGAAATGAGCTGTTCAATTTCCACGAGCCACCGTTTCCACGAATCGCCCGCCACCCCTTCTGGTCGCGGCTGCTCCGGGAGGGGGATGGCCTCGATTTGCTGTGCGGCTTCGACTTTCGAGTTGAAGGAGGCGATGATGGCGTTTGTTTTTTGGCATACCAACCACGCGTAAACGCCCTCGAGCAACTCCGTCGAGACCAAATCGCGCAACTCCACCACGCTGCCCGGCTGCTGGTAGCCCAAGCGCAAGCATTCCACCTTCGCGTCCGCCTTCAGCGCGTCCACCTGCTGCTTCATGTAGGCCAACGCGAGGAAGGTCGAAAACCACTCGTGGTGGCTCTGATTCGCCGAAACCGGCGACCACTCCCCCGTCACCGCATCCACGTTGCGCGGGGTCGAAATGGGGCGCACCAAGTCCGTCCGGCTGCCCGGATCGCGGGTCAGCCAAGCTTGGAACATGTGGCTCAGGTTGTCGAACCGGCGCGAAGGCCGCAACTCCAGCCCGGTTTCGAGGAGGTACCCGGAAAATAACAGTTCGTCTTCGCGGTACACGTGGAACTGGCGATTCAACGTCAACGTGCGGTTCGATGCGCCCAGCGGAATCCCGGCCTTCAACGCTGAGTGGCTCACCCGCTCGCCGCTGGGCAACTCGAATTCGAGTGCCCCGTCGTGCTCAGCGGACTCGGGGGCAATCCGTGTCAACCGCATGGTCCGACGGATCCAATCCAATTGAATTTCCGCGGCCAGTGCGTAGTTCGGCAGCGACTTCATGTCCTCGTCCTCTTGCTCGTCCGGATCCGTGCTGACTGCCGGATTGCGCGAAGTCAGTGCGGCGCTTTGTCGGATTTGGTCGGCCTCCGCCTCGCTCAACGTGAAGACCAATCCGGCTTCCACGTTGTTGCGCCCGTTCGTCGCCCAGCCGAGCGCGGAATCCGTGAAATTCCAGGAGCCGACCGCCAAACGGTTTGGACTGAGCCACAGCTTCGCGTGCGTCAGGGCGTGCTCGTTTTCGTTCGCCTGCCCTTGGTGAAACTGGACGCGCTCCATCGCCAGCAACGCCTCGACCGACTCGCCATCGAGCCGGATTTTGCCTTCATTGCTGAGGTCCGGAACGAGGATGAGCTCCTTGATCCGCGCCATTCGTTCGCGGATTTTCTCCACCATGCCTTGGGAAAAGTAGGGGCTCCAGACCGCCATCCAGGCCAAATCCGAATTCCCCCAACCCATCGCATCCTCGAACGTCTCCTCCGCCCCGGTGTACCCCAGCCGCCACGTCGCCGTTCCCGTCAGCGGCGGCGACTTCGGCAGTTCCCCTCCATGGAATCCCCGGAAAAACGCCCTCAAATCCGCCACCTGCTCGGCGGTCTCCACGCGGGTCAACACAACGGACTCCCGGTTCCGCGCGTACCCCCCGTACGTCAGGTTCGCCGACCCCGCCATCACAAACCACTCCCCCGCCGCCGTCTCAAACCACGCCACCTTCGGATGGAACACCCCGTGCGCACAGTCGCCGGCCACGTCCCCGGGGTGCACGGGGTGCGCGGAGAAGGTGGTTTGCTTGGGGCGGCCGGTTTGGTATGCCCCACGGAAATCGTGAAACACCCGCACGTCAACGGAATCCACTTCCAGCTGCTCGTTCAGGGGCTCCAAATCCTGCGACGCCGCCGGCAATTCCGCCACCAACAAAATCGGCAACACGTGCCGCTCAAAAAACGACACGTCGAACACGAACGTGGTGAACCACGCCCGCCGAATGCCATGCTCGGTCGCAAAAGCGCGCAACCGATTCAAGATGGAGAGCTCACTGCTCATCGCAACACCCGCATCATCGATTCGACGGAAGGCACGTAGTAACTCCGGCGCCACGGCAGGTCGCCCTCCTCGGCTTGAGCCGCCCCAGCGCGCATGTACTGCTGCTTGATGAGGCCGCCCGGCCCGATGCTCACCCACGTGATGCCCCCGCGTTCGTCCATCGTTTTTTGGTGGAATTGGACGAAGCCTTCGATCCAGTCTCGGTCGGTGCCGGGGGCGGTCAGCATGGCCCAAAGTTGCTCCAGCCGCGGGATGTGGATGCTCGTCCCCAGCCCCTGCTGGCTTGCGATGAACTTCCGCACGCGTTGTGCTGGGCCCGCGAGGTCTTCAACGGGTTTGCCGTTGGAGGCGAGCAGGTGATCGAAGAACCAGTCGACGTGGGCCAAAACCGGCTCCAGCCACAAAATGTCGCGCAGCTTCTGCTGCTCGCTCGGTTCCACCAGGCCCACGGCGCGCTGCAGCACGGCCTGCGGATCGATGGGCTGGCCGGCATCGAGCAGCCCACGCACCTGATGCGCGATGCCGCCCGCCGCCCCGTCTTCCAGTCCGAGCTGCTTGCGCAACACGTGGCGCCACGCTTCGGGAACCGACGTGGTTTGGAAGGCCGCTTCCACGGCTTGCTCGTGTTCCTCGCGCAGGTCCGAGGGCAGGTCGGGGTATTGCTGCCCTTTGCGCGGGTCCGCCACCTCGAGCAGCGCCAGCACCGCGTCGCGGTAGCGTTTGAACGGGGTAGTGGTGGTGATGAGCTGCTCGATTTCACCCCAAACCGCTTCGTTTTCCGGACTTCGGGCAAACTGCACGTCAAAGAAGCCCATTTCGATCATCGCCGCTTTGTACCGGCCTGTGTACCCCAATGCGAGTTGGCTTTTGAGCACGCCACGGTTCATCAACGGAATCAGCTCGTGCCCTTTTTGGGTCGCCAACACCCCTTTCAACTTTGACAACCCCAAGATGCCCAGCGAATCCACCGGCTTCCCCGTTTGTTCCAACTCGAGAAAGGCATGCGCCAGCAAATCCTCGGACCAAATCAACAACCCCGCATAACCATCGAACCGCCCTTCCCACCCCTCATGACTCGGATGCGCCTCCAACCACGCGTGCACCGCCGAATGGTGCAACACATTGATCACAAGCGCCCGGGCATCCGTAGCCACTGAATTCAGTTTGCGATGAAAAATCCGCCGCGCATGCTCTTGCCAAATCACCAGCAACCCCATGGGATCCACCGACCCCTCCTGGCTGACGCTCGGGTCGGGCGGCGAAAACAGGGCCTCGATGGAATCGAATGAAGTCATGGTCTCGAATCGCTTTACTGCTTGAAATTGAAGTTCTCGAATTTAATTCTTCGAACAGACTTCACTGCCTGGACTACTACCCAAAATCAGGTTAGATTGCGGCACTCAAATGAGGGACATGTAGGGCATCCTCAGAAATTCACGCAACGCCACAGCTCGAAAATCGTCTGCCTCGCGTCCAAGCTAAGTCCCCTCGGTTCACCAAAACGCTCACCTACAAGCCCTAATTACGTATCGCAGATTGCTTTACAGAGCAGCAATCCGACCACCTGACGCACGGCCTAAAGTGCTCTTGCAATTCCAACAGATTGGGATTTTGAAATGAAACTCGAATGCCAGCAAACAGATTACATCTAAAACAACCGCAAAAGTCAACTTCCCTGAAAGCCAATTCAAGAATACTTGCGCCGACATTAGGGCGCAATCAAAAAGTCACTGGGCGAACGAGATGCGCATCCCACATAATCAACTACTCCTCAATCATTTCAGCTATTTCCATCTCATGGTGCAACACTTGTTCAATCATCTTAATCATGCTTCCTACCAGCTCGTTGATTGTTGGAAAAACTTCATCCTCCACTCCAATCTCACTAACCCACTTGTAGAGATACAAGAAAGTATGAGTGTTGTTCTTGTTGGCATATTTGCAGAAGTTCCTGTCGCCTCCCCCTGGCGCAATTCGAAATTTTCCGGGCTCGTCGGAACTGTAGCCATCGCCAAGCGCACTTTCAAGGTCTCCGTTCCAAAACCACAACTTCTCCTTAACCAGATTGCGAGCGAGGTTAATCGAGGTCTCGTAACTTCCGGACTCCACAAACTGTTTCAGGCGATTGCCTTGAAGCTGAACACCGATCTTCACTGCCTTACCCTTGGGAATCAGCAGCTTTATAGAGTTCAATCCCTGTGTTCTTGTGAATCCCGCTTCTACTGAAACATCCGGTTGCGTTGCTCTCAGGTTTGTTGAAATTAATGCAGCTATCTTCTCATGATAAACTTTTGCTACAAGGTCATGTAATTTAACCGATGTCAATTGTTTATAATCGTTTTTTGCGTACAAGTTGTAACGCTGCATTCCGAAGTCATAACCATTTTGACGAAGACCAAAATGTTCGCAAATGTCCAATAATTGATGGATAAATTTTTTGTACTCAATGATTACCACCTCTTCTATTCCGCCGTTATCGAATTGCATCGCCTCCAAATCGCTCAAGAAATTCATCAAATGATGTTCATACGACTTGACATGCCAATCCAGCGCTTCAACCTCCACATCAGCATGTTGAATTAGCCTCAAAACGATCTTCTCTTTTACACCTTTTGACTTTAAAGAATCGTCGTATTTCTCAAGCTGATCCTTCGACACTAAACTCTTCACCTTGTTTTCGATGACGATAAACTCGGTACGGGATTCATTGAGTCTGAATTCGATCACGAGATCCATATTCCAACGCTCTCTGTGCACTTCAAACTCCTGAGGCACCGACAAGTCGATTCCGCCGTGATTGATTTCAAAGCTCTTGAAGAAAGCCTTGATGACCTCCATTTCTCCTCCCTTCGATTTCAACCCCAACAACCAACCTATGATGTTGCTATGAAAAAGCTCTTTTGATGCTAGAGACGCTCGATACATGAAGTTCTTATCCAAATCTCCCAGGATTTCCTTCAATACGGTAGGTGATTCGTGGTTCGCCATTTTTTTTCAGTTGTCAAGAGCTAAAATAGAAGAATAAAAACGAATCCGGAAGCAATCTTAGATTCTTCCCAGAAAGAAAATCCCTCTGATATTGGTTGGGACTTAAAGAAGCTTTGTTCGCGAGAACAATCAAGAAATTGTCAAGTCTTGCACCGCAAGAGATCAGCAACGAAACCTGTTTCAAGGGCACCAGACTTGGTTCAACCAATGGAATGCCATCAGCTCAACCTAAGCAAGAGTTTAAAAATCGACTTTCCGATTTCCAAGTTCAGATTCCCATCATCGGCCAGCACGCTCAACAATGCCAGTTTGCACGAATGAAGGGGAACAGGCTTGCCATCAAGTCCAGTTTCGACCTGCGACCAGTAATGCCCCAAGAACTCCTTGTTCCCAGACGTGGTTGGGTACAAGAGCATGCTGAGATTGGTAGACCAGTACTCGTTGTAAACGAACATCTGCTTGAGGTCGTCATCGCTGGGCCGCGGATGACGCGTGTCGAGGACTTTCCATTTCGTGTCGATGACGAAGGTGGTCGAGGAATCGCCAGTCTTTCTCGTGACGACCAAGTCAGGGCGCACGGTGTTCGACTCCCAAAACGGTTTGCTCTGCTGCGGAAGAACTTCGAACTCAGGCGGGGCGGACCGCACGAGCATGCGGTAGATGTATTCTTCCCAGAGCGCGTTCATGTCGAACAGAAGGGCGAGCATTTGGTCCTGGCCTGACTGGATGCTCGGGGAATAGTGGAGCAGCAGCATTCGGGCGATGCTGAGGGCGCGCTGGTAGCGGCTGACTCCGCGGTCGTCGCTCAGGCGGTCGAAATGGTGGGCTTCGATGCGCTCCTGGGTGTGGAAGGGGAAGGCGTCGATGAGCTGGGCGGTCCGCTGGCTCAGCGTGGGGCTGCGGGTGAAGTCGGCCACGGCGTGCAGGCCCTCGAGAAGGATTTGGTTGATCGGGTTGACGGGGTCGTAGACCTGGTGTTGGGTGAAGAACCGCTCTTGGTGAATGAGGTTGCGCTGGAGGTGTTGGCCGAACAGGATTTGACCTTTGAGGCTCGTGGCATTCCCCGCCTTCCGCCGGTATTTCTTGACCAAACCCTGTCTCAGCAACTGCTCCGCCTCGTCCAAATACAGCTCGAAGTACAACTCCAAAACCGAATGGTGCCGCCTTCGCAAATTCGCCTCCGAAATCGCATTCACATTGACCTTCCTGCAAATCCGCAGCATGTCCAACAACACACCGTGCCACTGGTCCAAATCGCCGGGCTCGCGATCCGATTTCGGCAACACCTCGATGGTCAGGTCACCGATCTGGATGACGCCGACGTAGCTCGTGAACTTGACGCCGTCCCGAATGCCCGTGAAGTACTTGTTGTCGTTCCGATCATTGAAATCGTACAACCGCGCCAACTCCGACCGCTCCAGCTTCTGCCCTTGGGCATCCTCGTAGAGCGTCAACTTATCGTGTTCGAAAACGCGGAACTGGCGGGCCATGCCTCAAGCGAGGATTTGCTCGAAGTCCCAGGTGTCCGGGCTCGTGAGTCGATACACCTTGCGCTCCTGCAGCTCATTGACCAGCACGTGGTCGTAGTCGTGCCCCTTCGCAAACTTCACCTCTTTGTCGTTCACAACCTCCACGAAAGACGGGCCTAAAATCAAACTCAGTTTGCCGAGGTCGGCGAAGAAGTACTCTTGAAGGAGCGGGATGATTTTGTCCAGAAATGAGCGCCTCAAATCCTCGAGCGTTTTCACATCCATCAGGTAGGAATGGCCGATGAGGCAATCTTTATCGCGCAGCAGCTCGATGCGCCCGTTGATGGACTTCAACAACGCAGGCAAGTTCACTTTCACACGCTCTTCTTCAAGTATGCCGTTGTCTTCCGCGAGTTTACCGTGCGCCGCAATCACATCCGGATCAGGCGCCATTTCCGTGAATGCAAACCGACGACGCAACGCCGAATCCAGCGCTTCCACACTGCGGTCTGCTGTGTTCATGGTCCCGATGATGTACACATTTTTCGGCACCGAGAACTTCGTCTTCGAGTAGGGTAAAACGACTTCCAACGACTCCTCTGCCCCCGCTCGTTTATTCGGCTCGATCAACGTGATGAGCTCGCCAAAAATGGCAGAAACATTGCCGCGATTGATCTCATCAATGATGAGGACGTAGTTCTTTCCTTCGTTGGCCGCTGCCAACCTGCACATCTTTTTGAAAATGCCTTCTTCGACGTCGTACTTCAAATACGAGTCTCCCTCTTTCGGCCTTGATGGCTTGATTCCTTCGATGAAGTCCTCGTAACTCATGCTTTGGTGAAAGGTGGTGAAGCCGATTTGGCCCTCTTCGTGCTCGCCTTCCGAGATGAGCAACTCATTGAACCGCTCGCGGATTGCATGTCGGTGGTCTTGGTTTTCGGCGAAAAAATCCGAATCAACAATTTTCACCGCTTCATTGATGGTGTTGAATGTTTTCCCCGTACCTGGAGGGCCAAAAAAGATTTGGTTGAGTTCACTCGTCACCACACTTTCGACGGGTTGGTTGAGGAAGTGAATGAACTGATCAATTGCAGCTGAATAGAAGTACTTCTTACCGTAAGAAGCCGCTTCTGGATGATGGTATTTCTCCGTCCGCTGATTGGCTTTCAAATCGTCGTAGAGTGATTTGAGCTGCGCCTGGTTTTGGCCATATACCTTAACGCCAAAATGCAACTCAAGCAGCTCGATTGCCCGCACATAAGATGAAGCGGTTGATGTCCTTACGCCTCGCTCCTCCAGCAGCCAAGACCGAAAGGATTCTTTCATTTCTGATACCAAATCTTCATTCAGCTCCGATTCCAAGTTTAAGTACGTTCCCACAGCATAAATGAAATCCTGAACAAGCAAGTTAGAATCGTCGTCCAGGGCCAAATCTTCGGGAATTCGGGCCCGATTAGCCTCCATGAGTTGTGTGTTCGCAACCAGAACTCCCTTCAGCGCCTCACACATGGACATGAAATCAAACACCACCTCGTAAGAGCCCTTCTTCGCCGAACCGTACTTCGGCCAAAACTCAGTGAGCTCACAAAACGTGTTGAACATACCATTCTTGTACAAGAAGTAATTTTTCGGGTAACGCATGGTCAAATACGCCATCATCGCCCGGTCAGATTGGTAGTGACTTATTGGATCACCCGGCCGGTATTCTCCCAAGTACCACTTGCCGAATTCTTCAAAATTCAGCAAGCGCCGCTCCAGTTCGATCGCCTCATCAAACAACTCCCGCAATGCCCGCGAAGTTCGTTCTGGATTCGCCTTTGCCATTTCCAATAGCATCTTCAACGGCAGAAAATGCTGTCCCGACAGGAGGTTAGCCGACTTAGAAAAAGCCTCTCCGATTACATCGAGCACATTTGAAGCATCGAGTTCATCTGTCCAATGACTTTGAAACCACTTCACCGCCTCCCATTTGTACAGCTCGTTGTACGATGGGTCAATCCCACCATCTGAAATCAACTTGATGTAGCGATTTACCCACTTCTCCAGGTGATCTGGATTTGCTCTGGGAATCAATCGGAAACCAAGCCGATCAAATGCCTTGAAACAGTCGGTTTTACGAGCACATCTGAAGTTATCTAACAGAGGTTCCCCGGTAGCTCGTTGATTCGCGTAGGCCATCACCGGCTTCGGCGGATAAAGCTCTCCATCCACCTCAACGTCAAATCCCGTTGATTCACCAAACCCATCGGGTAGGCCTCGAGCTTGAAAGTCGAGCGCTGCCTCTCTCACATGAGCCTCTGTAACCTTTTTAAACTTCATCAATCAAGCATTCGTAAACGAGAAATTGAAAGCTGAAAGTACGTAATTCTGATTCCCGTGTTGGGCAAAGATGTTCTTAAGAGGCGCGTACGAACTATAGCAAGGACAAATTGAATCGATTGTCGACTACAATCCTCACCTTCTGTCTCTCCAAACATTGCGAGACAGTCCCTTTGAATGACCGCATAACACGCTCATTTCCTCCGAATACTTCGCGATGTAGCCTGGCTCATTCCTGCGCTGCTCGTCGGATTTAGGGGCAAAATGGAACTCCCCGAAAAAGGGACATGCCTGACATTCCTTGGCCCTAACCGTTTCATCTTTGAGTTTCGATTTTGGACAATACACTTTTGCGTCGCTCCCATTGAACGTGTAGACCTTCTTTTGAGTGAATCCGGCCGCTAATTGCTGGGTCAAGAATTCTTGGGAGCGTTGCTTCTGATGACGCGCAAGCCACTTCTGAGCTCGCAGACCAATGTTCTTAGAAACGCGCTTGATGATTGCATCTTCAATCTGGTCTCGCTTTGCGCTGTGCACCCAATGTCTCGGGAACCCAAACTTGGACTGCAGTTCTTCCAACATACCCTGCCGATTGATTTGGCCTGATTCATCCAACTGAACAAAACGGGACAGGTCAATCTCCAGGCACGATCGGTTCATTGCCTGGATTCGCGCCTTCTTATCTGGACTTACCGGGTTCGTGAAGTGGAATTCGACCAGCAACTTGGGTAACCCTTGATTCAATCCGATTGCATCCGCAATGATTTGTCCGCCCTCATCGGACGATTCGAGCCGCACTTCCAAATCCACCGCACCGAAATCATGCAATCGCGCCTTGAACTTTTCATTCAACTCTTCATTGGCCTTCTTCGTCCCCTCGTCCAACAATTTTTCGATCAACTCCGGTGGCAATTCAAGGGGGATGACCCTCGCGAGTGCTCGTTCTAAGTTCTCGTCCCACTCCCACCTCGGTTGAATCTCTGGCAACCAAAGGCGCTTGGTCTGGGCAAAAACGCGTTTGGCGAGCTTGTGAATTGCGCTTTCAATCGCATGCTGCGGATTCGCCCCCGTCGTCAATGCGAAATGCGGCGCCCGTTGTCCTGGCAACAAGGGCTCGCCCCTTTTCTTTCCCTTGTTCTTTGCAATCAATGGCTCATCTGTTCCCGGCAAAACGCAATTGCAAGCCAAACCATTGGCCACATCGTAAATTGACTTCATTTCTCCAGTGGAGGCGCATTCTGCGATTTGGAGAAGGTTTGCCTTCTGGTGGTGTGGTGAAGAATTCATTCCTTGGGTTCTCAGTTTACTCTTGCGTCATATTTGGAAACAGATCGAGCGCGTTCACACTTCAATGGCGTGGCATTTTCCGTGCCAAATTCAAACCTTGAACATCACATCGTAATCTATTTACGATGTACCGTACCGCTCCGATATTATCAGATTTTTGTGGGCCTAGGCGCTTCGAAATGGGTGAAGCCTCGCCCTTCAGTTCTTATGAATGCGTGATGACTCAAAGTCTCGTTAGCAATTCCCGAGAAAGGCTGCGGAAAATTTTTGGATCCCCTGGAGAAAACCTCGAGCTTCAGCCCATGAAAACGATTGAAGTCGTGGCCGCGGTTATTCAAGATGGCTCCGAGGTGTTGTGCACCCAACGAGGAGCAAACAAACTCCCCTACATCCACCTCAAGTGGGAGTTTCCGGGGGGCAAAATCGAAGAAGGAGAAGACCATGCCACTGCGCTGGCACGCGAAATCCGAGAAGAACTGAAAGTCGAGGTTCAGGTGTTGGAACGATTGGAAAAAGTCGATCACGTGTACCCGGATTTCAGGCTCATCATGCACCCGTATCGATGCGCGTTTGCCGAGCCGGGAGGCCGGGAACGCCTGACCTTGACGGAGCATCACGCGGCCGCTTGGATGAAGCCCGCTTCGACTGAGTTTCAGGAATTGGATTGGGCCGCAGCCGACGTTCCAATTGTCCAACAACTGCTTGCGAGCCAGCCATGAATCACCCGCTTCATGCCGCGCTGATCGGAAGCCTGCCCCACACCAAGCGCCTCGGAACCTGGCTCCACCGCGAGCTAAGGACCTGCAAGGAATTCCAATTCTTCGTGGCCTTCATCACCAAGTCCGGCATTGCGGCCATCAAAGAACCGCTCCTCCGGCTCGAAAGGCAGGGCATTCGGGGGCGCATCTTGACTTCCGATTACCTGAATTTTACGGAAGTCGAGGCGCTGAATGACTTGCTGGAGTTTCGGAATTTGGACGTGAAGATCCTGGAAGGACAGTCGATGCACAGCAAGCATTTCGCCTTCATGCAAGAAACGGAGTTCATTCAATTCATCGGAAGCAGCAATTGGACGGCCAATGCGCTGAAGTCGAACATTGAAATGAACGTGCGGATTGCGAGCCCTGGGGATGCGAAAATTGCGGAGGAGGCCAAACAGGAGTTCGATCATTACTTCGAGGGAGCCACCTCTGTGACCCGGGCGTGGATTGCGGAATATGCGCCGCGCCATTTTCAAGCCCGGCAACAACGAACGTATGCGCTTCCTCCCGGTCCGGCGCGTGCAGCCGAAACCGCCGAATCCGATCCGCTCACCACGCCGTTCAAACCGAACAGCATGCAACAGGAAGCCCTGCAGAAGCTGCATGAAATTCGGTCCAAGGGAGCCCGCAAGGCGCTCATCGTATCTGCGACGGGTACGGGGAAGACGTTCCTTTCGGCGTTCGATGCGGCGGCGTTTGGGGCTGCGAAGTTGCTGTTCGTGGTGCACCGGGAGAACATCGCCCGCGCCGCGATGAAAAGCTACGCGGCGATTTTCGGGAATCAGCGGACCATGGGGTTGTACACCGGCGGTAAGCGGAGCGATGCGGATTTCGTCTTCGGGACCATTCAAACGCTGTCCCGGGAAGACCACCTGAACAAGTTCCGGCCCGACCACTTTGATTACATCATCATCGATGAAACCCACCGGGCGGGAGCGGCAATTTACCGGAAGTTCCTGGATCACTTCCAGCCCCAGTTTTTGCTGGGCATGACGGCGACGCCGGAGCGCACGGATGGGCATGACATTTATTCGCTGTTCGACCACAATTTGGCCTATGAGATTCGGCTGCATCGCGCGCTGGACGAAGGCATGCTCTGCCCGTTTCATTATTACGGCATCTCGGACATCCTGATTGATGGCGAGGACCTCAGGAAGGATTTGGACATCCATGATCTTGTATTTGGCCAAAGAGTCAACCACATCATCGAAGCCGCCCGCCGCTATGGCACCCACGACGACCAAACCCGAGGGCTCATCTTCTGCTCACGCGTCGATGAAGCCTCAGCACTCGCGGCCGCGCTTTCCGAGAAAGGCATCCGAACCCAAGCCCTCTCTGGCAATGCCTCCGAGGCGGAACGGGAAGCCGCCATCCTCAGCTTGGAGTCCGATGCCTTTGATCGAATTCAATATTTGGTCACGGTGGACATTTTCAACGAAGGCATTGACATCCCTTCCGTCAACCAAATCCTGCTGCTGCGACCGACGCAATCCGCCATCGTCTTCGTTCAGCAACTGGGCCGCGGCCTGCGACTCAACAACGACCCTCGGAAGTACCTGACGGTCATCGACTTCATCGCCAATTACAACAACAACTTCCTGATTCCCGTCGCGCTTTATGGCGACCGAACCTTCAACAAGGATCATTTGCGGCAATTGGTCAATTCGGGCAGCGAACAAATTCCGGGGACTTCGACCATTCAATTCGATGAGATCACCCGCAGGAAGATTTTCGAAGCGATCAATGAACACAGCGACCGATTGAAGGAGCTTCGGGACGACTGGAACGACATGCGGATGCGACTCGGGCGCACCCCTGAGATGATGGACTTCATCGAATTCGGTGGGCGCCACCCCTTCTCATTCGCAGCATACGGCAAGGCAGGAAGCTACCGCGGATTCCTGTCCATCGTGGACCCGGATGAATTTCCAGCGCTGCCTGAAGCGCTGCACGTTGCCTTCGCCACTTGGGCGAAAGACGCGTTGAATGGGAGCTCCATCGAAGAGCCGGCTCTGGTGCTGGCATTGCTCGAACGCGGAACACGGGGACTGGATTCGGAGGAACTCTCCTCTGCTGTTCTCGCGCAAATCCCAGCGGATTGGAATTACATCCCATCGGATCAGCGCCTGGCTTCAGCGCTCAATAGCATTTCCCTTGGATTCATGCGCGTCAGTCACCAATCCAAACTCATTCCAGTCAATCAGCGCTACGAGCTGACGCCGTTGCTTCAATCAGCCCGCGGCGTGACCGCCCAATTCGACTCCATTCAGCAATGGAACGACCTGCAGCTCACTCCGTGGCTTGCCGACATGGCTCGCGCTGCACTGCATCAGGCCCTTTCTTTCGGGGAGCCCTTACCTCATGGGCTTGCCCTCGGAGCGAAGTATTCGCGTGCAGATGTGTTTCGGATTCTCGGCTCTCCAGTGAATCCTGTCGCTCAAAATGTTGGTGGATACCAAATCCAAGACGACTCCTGGTGTCCCATTTTTGTCACCTACCACAAGAGCGAGGACATCTCCTCCACCACCCAATACGAGGACGCCTTCATTGACCGAAGGACCATGCGGTGGTTCACGAAAAGCAACCGCAGCTTGTCGAGTCCGGACACGCAGTTCTTCCTGCGGGCTGCGACCGATGGCGGCAAGCACCTGCCGCTCTTCGTGAAGAAAAGCGACGACGAAGGCATCGACTTCTACTATTGCGGCGATGTCACGCCGGATGCGTCTTCGTTCGTTCAACAGCAGATGCCGAATGGAAAGGGTGGATTCACCAATGTGGTGGAAATGTGGTTGAAACTCCACGAGCCATTGGATGAGATGCTATTCGAGTTCTTAACAGCTGTTGAATAAATGCATCACAATTGATCGACGAATGAGGCTCATCCAAATCGCGGTTCTGAAACCAACATTATCATCACGAGTTTATCAAGCGATATTGCGTCGAGTCCGTTCTAGCCTCTTGACATCGAAAAACACACTTTTTCAGGACAGTATCGTCTACCTCCCGTATGGTCGCTGCCACCCAAAAGACTCCGCATCCTCAGGTGAACCAAACCAGCGCTCCCCTTTCGCTTCATCAATGATTGTTTTGTCGTAATAAGGGTTCGTAGGTATAAAATAGTAACGCTTACCTGACGAATTGATGTTTCCCTTGATCAGTTCATTGCTAGGTCCTAAATCGACCCAACGAAGCGGGCATAGAGCAGGAAGTGGTGGTGGATACCTTGAACAACCAGGGTCTTCAGCATCCGCCAAGCCGTCGAAGTCATTGTCCACCCCATCATGGCAAGAAGTGCCCGAGTCAGAACTCTCAGGATCTGGCCGTGCCGACAGCCATTCACTGCCGATCGAATTCCACCAAACATTAAAATGAGAATGAAAATCACTTGCTGCCGAACCGCTGTGAAAGATTAAGGTGTTCTCGTCATTTTGGTATTCTCCTGCACTTGTCCAATTCATTGAGCCTGTAATGAAAATGCTGCGGTCGATTTGAGCGGCCTTACAATGCATCTTCCCTCCCCAATTTTCAATCTTTACAGGAATACCTGCTGCCCTGAGAAACTCGAACTTCGTGTACTCATTTTTAGTTCCCGTGGCATCAAGTATAACTCGTATCATTACTCCTCTTTCCTTCGCGCGAATCAACTCGGCAGTAATCGCCTTAGAAGTAAGGAAAAAAACCGCAATATCAATCTCCGAACGAGCACTCCGAATGAGGGGTAGAAGGTGTTTATGAATGGTCTTTGCTTTCGGTGACGTGAAGGCCTGAACTCGCTCACCTGCAATCCATCGATCGAATGAGGGCTGCGAAGTTTTCTCACCATGGAAACGACCTGAAATGAACATTTGCTCAAATTCAGATGTGTACCATTTCGCTAATTCGGTATCGTCAATCACCGACGCTGCATTCGCGTTATAGCCCCCCGTTCCTGAGTCACTCAAGTTGCAGCTACCAGTCCAAACATATCGACCGTCAACGACGAAGAATTTATTGTGCATGATTTCACCCTCGGAAGCGATGGGTTGGCGACTTGCTTGGACACCGATGAGTGCTCGCCCATGACCAATCGTGTACCCCACACAGCTCGCTGGTCCGTTAAATCCCGCCGGGCGTTTCCAATAAGGATGGTAATCCCGCCCTCCGTCTTGACCAACTTGTCGCAAATCAGATGCTTCATCCGTGCGTACATTGTGGATTTTAGATCTGAATTCTTCAATGTCCATATAGTAGTTCTCCCCATCTACATTCGCGTCGACCACACCACGTACCCGCACCCCGCGCTTCTCTGCCCTTATCATGGCAGCAATCACCTCTTCTTGATCCCGAAAGCCGTATGCAGCGAAGTCAATGCTATACTGAGCTTCATCGATCAATGCCAACAAAGCCAAGCCGATTTCGCTATTTGTCTTAGAACTTGGTGCACTGAAGACCAAAGGATCGTTGAAATAGTGCCGAACACGAGCCGACCCAGAATCGCCAATCGTAAAAGCAAGAATACCAACGATGGTGAATGCCATCGCTAAAAAAGCCATGCTCTGATTTTGAATCAACGATCTTTTCATTTCAAATTCACTTTCTCGATTTCGCATTCCACCAAAACGAGTGTAGAACAATTGAGCTTAAGCATAAGTAAACGAATGTAGCTCATTAAAGTGAATTGATCATTTCATGGTTCCAACCAAATGGAAATAACTTCTGATTCGCTTGATGGACAGAACGTAATGCTTATCCGTTCGATTGTAGGACGATACTGTGCGGAACCTGTTGAATCGGGTGAGATCGAACCGGAAGAAAGCGCTGGCGCAAGACTTTAAATAAGTCTTCCAAATCGAAAATCCCGCTTACACTCCCTAGGCTGCCATGCAAGCTTGGAAGCGGTTCTGCTCGAAGTGGGGCCGGCAATATCCTGCCATCCTGAAGATGGGCGAAGATCCGCGCTACGCCATGTACTTCACCGTGCTCGACCTTCCGCCCAGCGTGCGACGCATGACCTGGACCACGAACTGGGTCGGGCGACTCAATCGGGACTACAAACGCGTTTTGAAAATGCGTGGCGCGTTGCCCAACGAGAACGCGGTCATCGCGCTGATGGCCAACGTCGCGCTCACAAAACGACGATATGACCATCCCGTGCACAACCTGAAATCTGCACCTCAATTTCCCTGGGTTGGAACCTTGAAATGAAACTCAAATGTCAATGAACTAAATTCGTCTCAACGTACTGGAGAAGCTGACTTCGCTATACCCACTTTTTGGGACACTACCCTATTGCGGGGATGTCACGCCGGATGCGACTTCATTCGTTCAACAGAAGATGACGAATGGAAAGGGAGGATTCATCAATGTGGTTGAAATGGCACTGAAGCTCCACTATCCGTTGGATGAGCTCCTCTTCGAGTTCCTAACTGCTGGGGATTAGTTGCATCACAAATTGCTCGAGGATGACAGCTCCTCCAAATCATGGTCTGAAAACCAACACCATTAGAAAGAGCTCAGCAAGCGATACTGCGTCAAGTCCAATCTTGACTCTAGCTTCGACATACACACTTTTTCAGGACAGTATCTGTTGTGCCATGTTTCGGGTTCAATATCGGCACTCAGGCTTAACTCTACTCCGGGATATTGGCGAGGTCCACTCAGGAAGAATTGTTGGGTCGTCATAGATTCCGATTTGAAACCTAGCCACACCCCTCACATCGTAACCCATTTAAGTCCTACAAACAACATGGATAAGCATTTAATTTCATAAATAAAATTAGTTGTTTGCCCTCCTTAATTCTTCGAGTAACCGTTTATATAGCTTGCTCTGGAGTCCTGCGCCACCGGTACCGGCAAATGGGCTTTCACCGCCGAAAAGATCTTTTCCCTTATTACCTATCGAAGAAAATATAGGTTCAAAAGTCTCTTGAACTTCTCCTAGTGTAAGGTCTTGAAAATTCACTTGTCCTTGCCCAGGGTACGTCCCATCACTTAACTCCTTGCATAAATAACCAAGTAATCTTACTGCAGCTCCAATTCCTGTTGACTTACAAAGGATGCTATCATACTTTTCATTCACACCTTTAGGCCATTGATCTGCAAACGTGGTTTTCAATGCTTGAAAATAGCCGATGAATATTCGAGGAAGACTTTTCACAATAACCCCATCTTTTCTGAAGTCTTCTTCAATATTAGACCAGACCCCATTTTTTTTGAAATGAACCATAATGGCTTCAACAAACATCGCCTGCGAGAAGAAACCACGCCCGGTTCCAAGCATTTTAATGAATCCTTTTAAAGGAGATTTTTCACTGACGTTTAAGTATTCTGTTAAATCATGCGCCAAGTAAATTTGGTTCCTTATGCTGTCATTTGTTTCCGGTGGGACTGAACCAAAAATGTCGTAATATAAGGACTTATTAACTCTCTTTTGATTGAAGTTAACATTGGCGAACAATTGGGCTTGTTCCCAAAGACTGAAATTGAGCACTATGGTGCAATTAAATTTATAAGCTCTAATCTGACGTAAGATTTCTTCAGAATTTTCTTTCTTGCTCTCCCGGTTACCTTCCAAGATCCGCTCATGTTGATCATGGAGACTCTTCATCGCAGCAAATCGGTGTTGGCCATCAACAATTAGCCCTTTCTCGCCTAGGCATTTTAAATCGAGCGAATCAATTCCTTTCTCAGGAATGGTTTCATAATACTCAAAAGCAAGTATCATCGATGATGGAAAAATAGTTTTGATAGAACTTTGAGAAATTTCTGGCTCCGAGAAAGCACTTTCGATAAACCTACTTATCTCTCGAACCCTATTTCCTTGAGTAAGCCTTTGATAGTATTTCTTATTTGATTCTGGGTTTCCCTCCGTAGCATCCGGTGAATAAGGATCCCAAGATTCCTCTTGTCTTTCTGTAAACTTTAATCTGTCCTTGAGGGTGTCAAAAGTAATTGCGCCAATTAACACTACCTTGTTTCCCAAGCGCTGCAATTCAATTACTCTCATAGCTGTTCATCATTAAATATTCGGCTTGCATTCAAGCCGATAACGGGTTCATTGTCATTCGGAGCTTGTTCTGGCCCATTGTTATCATGCTCAGGATTATCAGGACAGCACTCGTCGATTCTATCTTCCAAATCATTCAATTGTCTTTCAAAAACCTCATACAATCGCAGAAAATTCTCTTCTACATATCCTGTAACCGTACTTTCTAGATTTGTTTTAAACGACCCTTCGTTTATTTTTTTAGCTGCGTCCTTGGCTTCTTCTTTGGCAATTTCTTCCACCTGAAGCTTAATGCTTTTTTTTACATCAGTTATGGATCTAAAACCAAAGAACCCGCCTAAAGCTGCGATAATGGCTATCAATGCCGATGCGTAGGTTAAGAACTGATTTTGTCTTAATTCAGCCTCTCTAAAAGCGGCAAATTGTTCTTTTTGCAAGGACAATTGCTCGTTGATTTCATCTGATGTTTTCGAACTGATTTTTTCAAGTTCTAGGTTGACCTGTGACAACAAACTATCATACTGGCTGGATTCTGTCGTATTATCAATTGATATCGATATGCTATACTCATGATTGTCTAATTCTGGATGATTTGAAGGGTAGATTAACCAAAAAGAAATTATAGCAATTAAGAAAAACACAGTAGCGACAATCGCTACTGAGACATAGTCTAAGAACTTTCTAAGGCGGTCTAAGTGTTTATCATTCATGTCAAACAACTGTCAATTTAGTTTAGTGGCTATGCTGCTTGATTAGCCACTTTACATCGGCTTTAGCCGAATCGTCCTTGAAACTATTGTCTTTGAAAACTATTCGAATCGGTTCACCTTCGGCAAGGGCTTTGGCTAACAGATGGTCTATGCTGCTATCAAAACAAGAATAGGGAGAGTTTTTGGCAACTTTGAACACCCTCTTGGCCAAGACATCTAACTGCTCAAATTTAAGCGATTGCGACAAACCCCAACCTAACGATACTTGCACTAACAAATCATCCGCTTCACGATTTGACTTTACATTATGTGCGAAGCAATCTAAGCTGTTTTGGACGCCGTCCGTTGGGTCGAGACTGACATTGTGCATGTTACCACTATCTAGGTGCAAAATACGAAAACTATGGCCTATGCGTGCATTCGTCTCTTGATTAGTTAGAATGGGTTAACGGGTTAAGACTCATGAAGTGGTCGGATTCAGTTGGACACGTTTGAGAGCAAGTTAAGGTGGATTTCATGGTTCAAGCAGCGAGTTTGTAAAAGACCATCGGAGGCTGATTTCCGATGGAACTGTGATCTCGCTTGTGGTTGTAATACTGAATGAATTCGTGGCAAGCTCGCTGTACGTCGGCTCCTGTTTCGAGGGATTCGAGGTAGAGCTTGTCGTACTTGATGGTTCGAAAAAAACGCTCAACAATCACGTTGTCAATGGCCCTCCCCTTGCCGTCCATCGAAATCTGAATGCTCCGGCTCTTCACGAACGCAACATATTCATCTGATGTGAATTGGCTGCCTTGATCCGAATTGATGATCTCGGGTTTGCCATGGCGTTGGATGGCGAAATCCAGGGTCTCAACGACCCACGAGGCCTCCATTGTGTTCGATAAACTCCAGCCCACAACAGCCCGGGAATGCCAGTCGATGATGACCAGCAAGAATAGGTAGCCTCGTTCCATTGGAATGTAGGAAATGTCAAGGGCCCAAAGTTGGTTAGGACACTTGATTTCCAAGATCCGAAGCAAGTATGGAAACTTGAACTTCGTTGGATAACAAACGGTTGTTCGTGGTCGGCAATGGATCGTCTTCATTCGCATCCGTTGCAGCAAACGCCGAGTTCTGTCTCGTCCAATGTCAAAACCCTGTTTCTGAAGTTCGTTACTCATGCGCCGAGTGCCGCGCGTATGATCTTCCTGGTAGAGCTCATCCAAAACGCGCATGGCAGCCAAATCTTGCTGGGACGCTGACACCGGTCGGTAGTAAAATGTGGAGCGTGGCAAACCAAGCAGGTTGCATTGCTCCGTGACTCCAAGGTCAACGAAATCGCTGTCAATCAACGCTTTCCTTTCTCGGGTGTCCATGGCCCCAATTTTTTTAAAGAACTCGTTTTCTATGGTCAAGCGACCAATGCGCTCATGAGCCACCCGCTGTTCAAGTTCCAAGCGTTCGATTTCTTCTGCTTGCTTTTGTCGCCTTCGAAAACCTGGGCACTTCGCTCCAAAAACTCCCGTTTCCATTGACTGACTTGGTTGGGATGGACCTCGAATTCTTGGGCAAGTTCTGAGATCGTGCGTTGCTCCTTGATGGCTTCAATCGCCACTTTCGCCTTGAAGGCCGAGCTGAATTTTCTGCGTGTTCTGGACATCGTCCACAATGTAAGACACCCCCATTTTGTGTCCAGTTTTTCCCGACCACCTCATTCGTTCACCTCACTCAATGCAGGTCTTTTTTCTTTGCTCCAGAAATCAACGCCTCCTGCTCCAAACCCTTCTTCGCCTTATGAATAATGGCGATGAGTTTTTGCACACCGGGATCGAAAGATTTCAGATTCCTGTATTTCTGATATTGTTGATTGTAGAGCTTACGACTTCCATGTTTGGTTAGTAGCAGCTCCACTTCAGGAGGAATGTAGAAAGTTGCCTTGGAGCCTATCACTGCTTTAAACTCTCTTTCGAAAATCGCAACCCCAGCCAAATCAATGTCACCAAAGTGCAGGTAGGAATTGGAAATGGTTTTGAGCCAACTTCGGAGATCAGAAGAAAACGGATAGCGGCTTACAAAGATGCTCTGCGGAGAAAATAAGTGAGCCTGCTTCTTAATGTGTCTAAAGTTCTCTGGGTTTTCAATCCCCACCACGGTCACATCTTTGGGTAAATGGAAACTTTCAAAATCATGGATAAACATAAAGCTCCCTTCTGCCTGAGCAATCGTGATACTCCTGCCATTGAGCTGAGCTTCGATAGGTTCGACTGAATTTACCAGGAATCCTTTGTGCGTTCGGTTTTTCCGCAGCTTGGTATCACCTGCAACTTCCTGGGCTTCCTGCCCCGAAAGGCTCTCGCTCTGTAGCGCGTTTATATAGGCTTGTAGATCAGAAATTTGAAAATGGTTGTGGAGAAAGCTTTCCAGTCTCTGTAAAGAGGCAATAGATACTTGCGCACGTGTTCTTCCGGAACGAATAAGCTTGACTACTTCCTCTTGCAGCAAACGTGCAAGCCAATTATTATTTATGCTACTTTGAGGTAAAGTATCTCCCCTGCTTAGGGAAAGTAATTTTTTAGCCAGGGAAAGCGGTAATTTACTCATGCACGTAAGGTCTTGATCAATTCGAGACGGGGGAATTTTGGTTTACGCTTATAAGCCTTTTTACCCTGGTATGGCTTTCCTTGTCCTTCCGCAATTCGTAAATGTGCCGGTAGGCCATGGCATCCTGCTCCACAGGT
>JAUICJ010000019.1 GCA_030427925.1 Bacteroidia bacterium
CACCTCGCGGCTGACACAGCCATTGCTGCTGGAACCGCCATCTTGAAGATTTATGATTCCGGTGATTTTGATGTCCAAACGAAAGGGGACAACTCGCCACTTACGCGCGCGGATTTGGCTGCTCACGAGGTGATTTCGGCAGCCTTGGCGGCCACAGGCATTCCCCTGTTGAGCGAAGAAGGACGCGCCATTTCTTTTGCAGAGCGGAGCGCTTGGTCGCGGCTTTGGATCGTAGACCCCATCGATGGCACCAAGGAATTCATCAAACGCAATGGCGAGTTCACGGTAAACATCGCCTTGGTGGAGGACGGCTTGCCGGTCATCGGCGTGATTTACGTGCCCGTCTCTCGGGCGTTGTACCTCGGTGTTGTAGGGGAAGGAGCGTGGAAGGTTGAAGTCGATCGGGAAGGCAATTGGTCGCTCGACGGTGCTGCGCGGCTGCCGATCCCGAAGGGCGACCGTCCGTATACGGTGGTGGCAAGCCGGTCGCACATGAGCGAGGAGACGGAGGCGTTCATCCGGCAGCTGTGTGAGCAGCACGGTTCCGTCGAGCTGATTTCCCGGGGCAGTTCGCTCAAGTTGTGCATGGTGGCGGAAGGCCTCGCGGATGCGTATCCGCGGTTCGCGCCGACGATGGAATGGGACACCGCCGCGGGTCAGGCCATCTGCATGGCGGCGGGGTTCGACGTGGTGGATCAGCGAACCGGGGTGACCATGCGCTACAACCGTGAGGACTTGCTGAATGCTTGGTTCTTAGTGAAGTAACCAATCGCTCAACCGCGCAGCTTGCGCCGATCGGGTGTATTCGGCCACGACCGATGGGTTGCTCGCACGGATGGAGCCGTTGGCCGCTTGGGTCAGGAATTCCGCCACGGCATCGGGCTGATCCCGTTCAAAGGTGGCGCCCGCGTTGCATCGGGCGATGATGCCGGCGGTTTCTCCCGCGCGCGGACCGATGTTGAGGATGGGCTTTGCGACCGCGAGGTATTCGAATAGTTTGCCCGGGACGTGAGCCAACTCCGCTCCCGGAATGGCGGGGATCAAGCACAGCAACACGTCGGCCTGGAGTTGCCACGCATTGGCCACTTGATGCGGCTGCATCCCAAGGCACTGAACGTCGATGCCCGTGGCACGGAAGCCATCCAAGATGCTTTCTGGAGCGGTGCCCACAATCGTCAAGCGAACCCTCCTGTCCGTGTCCTGCCGAAACCTTCGGATGCCTTCGATGACGACCTCCGGTTCATACCCCGCTGCCATGATGCCCGTATAAACCAAATCGAACCCCGTGAACTCGGGATCTGCAGGGCGACCGGTGAAGTCGTCGTCGTCAAATCCGTTGGGCAAGTAGAGCAATTTTGAAGGAGCCGATTCCGCGTATTTTTCCTCCAACCGCAACCGGTATTGGTCGTGCACGACTACGAGTCGATCGGCCGTTTCCATGACCGAACGCTCATACGCAGCATCCCGTTGGGCACTCCATTTGGAATGCAGCAAATCCCTATAATAGAACACATCGGTCCAAGGATCACGGAAATCCGCCACCCAGCGCACACCGGTGCTTTCCTTCAACGCCCGTCCGATGAGCTGCGTGCTGTGGGGCGGGCTGGTGGTGATGACCCAATCGATGCCGTGCCGCTCAACGATTTCAAGGCCCTTCGCAATGGCCCGTCGATTCCAGCCCTTGCGGGGATCGGGGATGAAGAGGTGGGTGCGCAACAGCATGCTGATTTGGCCCAACACCGAATCGTTCCCCTTCAAATCCGACGACGCCATCCGATTCGCATGCCGCCCAAACAACCGCTGGCCTGCGGCAATCGGATTGAAGGCGGTCGCCCGATGTACGGACACTTCGGGCGCCACATCCTCCAGCAACGACTCATCCCAATGGGGATACGTAGCGTCCGCGGCATCTACCGTCAACACGTGAACCTTCCACCCCAATCGCGCCAATTCCTTGGTCAACTTCAGCCACCGCTGCACCCCCGGCCCTCCCGAAGGCGGCCAGTAGTAAGCGACGATGAGCAACGTTCCAGGCGTGTCCATGCGCTGTGGTTAAGCCCGGTTCAATGCCTCCCGCAAAAACAGCCGAATGGGCTCCGCTGCACGGGCCACCTCCTCAAGCACGTCCAAGGAATGCGCGCCGATGAGGTCGGCCACGGGGCGTTCGCTCATGTAGTAAAACTGCTTCAGGTACACATCGGACTGGTTCTCAGCCGCGGATTGAAATTCCTTCGGTAGGCGTTTGTTTCGCTCGCCAAGCAGGTCGCCGAAGTGCGCTACGAAATCCGGGTGATGACGCGCGGCTTGCCAGGCATCGGGGTGAGCTACGATGCGCGTTCGGACGGCGACGAGTTCTTGCGGACTCAGCCAATACGCCCCGCCGCCGATGAGCCAACCGCTGGGGGAAGCCTGCAAGTACACGCCAGGTTCCGACGAAGTTTTTCCTCCAGCGCTGATTCCTGCCGCTACGTTGAGTTTGTAGGGCGTTTTGTCTTTGCTGAATCGGGTGTCGCGGTGAATTCGGAAGATGCAGTCCTTCGCCTGAACATCGCTGAAATCCGGGTGGATGGAGCTCAAACGTTCGATGGCGGCGGTCACGAATGCTTTCCACGGGTCGCGCACCGAGCGTTCATAGCGCGACTTGTTCGCTTGGAACCATTCCCGTTCGTTGTGAGCGGCGAGTTCTTCGAGGAACGTGAAGGTCGCTTCATTCACCATGACCAAACCAATGCCAAGCCCGCTACATCGCTGGCCGGGCGCACCTCAGGAGTCCAGCCGAAACCTTCATCGCTGCCACCGCCGACCAGCGCGTTGTGCGCGTTGATGGCGTTGTTGAAGGCGATGCCCGCCACGATGGCGGTCGCGTAGGCCGATACCCCGAAAATCAGGGGCGCCCGGTATTGGCTGTACCATTTGGCGTCCGGAAAATCGTCCTGACGATTCAGTGCAAAAGGCAACGACACGAGGGTTCCGACGCCGGTTCCGATTTGAAGGGCGCTGAAGGTTCGGAAGGTGCCAAATCGTTTTTGAACCTCAGGGGCTTCATTCAAGTAGGGGCGAATGCGTTTGCCCAGGAATCCGATGGTTTGGGGTTCAACGCCTTCGGTGCTCCACAGCATCCGGGAGCTTTGCTTGGTGGTGCCGTTCGTGTAGTAGCTGGTGGAAGTTTGGACGTCCAAGTTGATGGGCGTGTTTTGGCCCCAAATCCCGGAGGCCAACACACAGAAAAGTGCAAGGGTGAACCATTTCATGGCGCCAAAAATATACCTTCGAGGGAAACTTCGTGCACCATGACCCCTGAATTGCTCGCAGGCCTCCTCGCGGTGGCCGTCGTCGCCTTGTTCGTTCGACTCATCACCCTGGAGCGACGGCTCAACGAGCGCTTGCGTGAATTCCAATCGGCCGTCGTGGATGGCTTGGACCGCTCGTCGTCGCTGCACAAGGAACGGATGGACCAAGTCGCTGCGGGTCAACGCGATTGGGCCCAGCGCACAGAAGTTCAGTTGGAAAAGATGCGCGAAACCGTGGACGAAAAGCTCCACAAGACCCTGGAGGAACGCCTCGGTCGCAGCTTCAAATTGGTGTCCGACCGCCTCGAGGCCGTTCAGAAGGGACTCGTGGAAATGCAGGCGGTGGCCGGAGACGTGGGCGACCTGAAAAAAGTGCTGAGCAACGTAAAGACCAGTGGCATCCTCGGCGAGGTCCAGCTCGCGAACCTGCTCGAGCAGCTCCTGACTCCCGACCAGTACGAGGTGAACGCGAAAACCAAACCCGGTTCCGCCGCGCACGTCGAATTCGCCATCAAGATGCCCGGGCGTGATGGCGCTTCCGGAGCCCCGGTGTTGCTGCCCATCGACGCGAAATTCCCCCAAACCGACTACCACAACCTGCAAATCGCCCTCGATGCCGGCGACAAAATTGCGGCGGAAGCGGCCCGCAAGTCCCTTGTCAGCTCCATCAAGACCTTCGCTAAGGACATCAGTTCCCGGTACCTGGCCCCGCCGCACACGACGGATTTTGGCATCATGTTCTTGCCGGTGGAAGGCCTGTTCGCCGAGGTGGTGCGCCAACCCGGACTCATCGAGGTGCTGCAGCGCGATTACAAAGTCATCGTCACGGGGCCGACGACCCTTTCCGCCATTTTGCATTCCCTCCAAATGGGGTTCCGCACCCTCGCCATCCAACAACGGAGCAGCGAAGTCTGGGACGTCCTCGGCGCGGTGAAAACCGAGTTCAAGCGATTCGGGGACGTCCTCGGCAAAACCCAAAAGAAGCTCAGCGACGCCCACGACGAGTTGGAAAAGCTCATCGGTACCCGCACCCGCATGATGCTGTCCAAACTCCGATCCGTAGAGGAACTGCCTTCGGCGGAGGCCACGGCACTGCTCGAAAACACCCCGGATTCCGAAGACGAGTCGGATGCGTAAATTGGGAGACAGAATCCCACACCATGGAAACGCTATTTGAGTTCGTTCAGCACATGCCGTCGTGGCAGAAATTGGTTTGGATTGTGGTCTGCATGTCCTTCGGGGCGCTGCTGGAAGCGCTGGCTCCGCGCAGGCAGAACGAGGGCAGTTGGTGGCGGCACGCCCGGGTCAACTTGGTGTTCTTGGCCACGACCGTCGCCATCAATGCAGGGGTGGGGGCAGCCACGTTGGGCGTGTTTTTCTGGGTCGATGCGCATGGGGTTGGATTGCTCCACTTGTGGGAGGGGCCGGTTTGGTTGGAGTTGCTTGTTGCGTTGGTCCTGTTCGATTTGATCGGACAGTACACGGTGCATTATTTGCTTCACCAAGTGCCGGTGCTGTGGCGTTTGCATCAAGTTCACCACAGCGATCCCCACGTGGACATCACCACGGGAACCCGGCACCATCCGCTTGATTTCCTCGTCCGGGAAGCCTTTGCGCTGCTTGCCGTAGTGGTCGTGGGAGCCCCGTTGGCGTTTTACCTGGTTTACCGCTTGCTCACGGTGTTCTTCACCTACTTCACGCACGCGAATGTTTCCTTGCCCAAGCCCTTGGAGCGCTTGCTCGGATGGGTGTTTGTTACACCGGACTTGCATAAAATCCACCACCACGATGAAGTGCCGTGGACGGACCGCAATTATGGAAACATGCTTTCAATTTGGGACCGCTTGTTCCGCACCATGGACCGAGGTGACGTTGACCAAGTCCGCTATGGATTGGACATCACGGACCCCCAGCGTGGAAGTGAATTGAAGTACCAAATGCTGTTGCCCTTCCGCCGGCACATGCGCCGTTGATTCCGCTCAAAAGCAACTCGTTCCAAACAGCCCCAACAGAACGAGCATGTCCGCAGTGGACGTCGTCTGGTCCCCGTTCATGTCCCCCACACACGTTCCAGAACACCCGAAATCTCCGAGGAATATCAGGAAATCGGACATCGCCACGGTGCCGTCGTTGTTGAGGTCACCGGGACAAACCGCCTCGGCTGCTTCGTCGCCCTCAATGCTTCCATTGCAATCGTTGTCCAGGCCTTCCATCGTTCCGGGAGCACCAGGGTAGATCGAGGCGTTGTTGTCATCGCAGTCCCCATCGAGCAGAACGAATTCGCTTCCGGAATGGGTGCAACTGCTCAATGCAGGACCCGCTCCCACGCCGTCGCTGTCCGCGTCCAAGTAGACGCTTGTTTCAGCGATGCAGGAACCGTCATCGTCGGTGGCTGCTTCGTCAAAATTACAGGCTGTGGGATCGGTGCACCCTTCCACTCCGGGACTCGTGGAGCACACCTCGTGGTCAGCTTGGTTGCCGAAATTCCCACCGCTGACCATTGAGGCCACGAGCACCCCGTCGGGCCCAGCCAAGGTGTAATTGCCCACAACTCCGTTGTATTGCAACCCATCACCATACGAATCGAACACACTGAAGGTGTAGCAACCGGGGGAGAGGCAGAAGGTTTCGATGAAGGTGGTTTGTGCGCCGGAGTATGGGCCGCCCTCTACCCAAACCTGCCCATCGGCATCGAGCACTTCCCAAGTGGTCTCGCTCGGGTAGTTGTCCGTCAACAGGGTAAGTGTGAAGGCCCCGCCTTCAAGCGCGCAGGACCCGTCGTCCACGGATGCGGCGGGGTCGAAGTTGCAGGCGTTCTCATCCGTGCACCCTGTGCATGCACTGCCGTCGCCCCCGCAAACGCCGCACACGTCATTGTACAGGCAGTTCCCGTCGTCGGTGGTGGCCGTCGCACTGTAGTTGCACGCAGACGCATCGGTGCAGCCCACCGTAGGGTCGGCGGCCGGGTAGCCGTCAAGGACCAGCGTGCCCGTTCCATTGGGGTCGAGCCAATCGATGAGGCGCGTACTGGCGGAGCTGCCCGCATCCCACGACACATCGAATTTCCCATAATAATCGTAGGCACCGTTGTTCACGGTTCCGCTGCAGGCCGCAGCCCCACCGAAGAGTTGGCCGACGATGCGGTGGTTTTGATCAAACAGGGGAGAGCCCGACGATCCGGGTTCGGTAACGCCCAATTCCCAATCGTCGATCCACCAAACAGCGGCACCGGATGCGGTCGATGAGGTGGGGGCGTTGTCTTGAAAGCAAATCTTTTTCACATCGCCGGACGGGTGGTGGATGCCCACGGCTGAACTCGGAGTGACTCCTGTGGCATCCCATCCCGCGTAATGGACATCGTAGCTCGCTGGGGGGGTGGAGCTGAGTTCCACCAACGCCACGTCGGAGCCGCTGTTGTTCGCCTTGAGGCTGGCACCGCTGATGCTTTGGTTCGTCGGCCCCGTGGAACCGCTGCACGTGGTGCTCTCGTGGTTGAAGTAGAACACCCAATTCGAGGGGGTTCCCAAGCAGTGGTTCGCCGTAAGGAAGTAGGGCGTGCCGTCGGATTCCACGTTGTTGATGAGGGCTCCCGTGCAGGAGGCGAAACCGCCAGAAGCGATGAGTGCCACGGCCTTCTTTTCCGTCTGCCAGTCCGCCCCTTCAGGGCAATTCACATTGACGTTGCACGCTCCGGAATTGCCAAACGGTCCGAGGGCCGCAGTGCCAGGCGAAGGCGCATCGGGGTGCGCCATCAGGCTGCGGTAACCGTGAATGATTTGGCCGATGGACAGGTGACTCAGTCCGCTGGCCGACAAGGGTTCGTGCAATTCCATCACCACCGAGTCGCCTTCGAGCAGCCCAATGGCAAACCCTCCCCAAGGCTTTTCGTTCGCTTCGGTAAAGGCGCCGAGGTATGCCGTTCGATCGGCCTTCCAAACATACAGCGCGCCTCCTTTCGCCAAATCGAACGCATCGAGGTAGAAACTCACGTTCACCCCTTCGGGGCAATGCACCCCCAATCGCCAGACCCGCTCGTCGCCTTCCACCGACCAACTCCCGCTGTTGCTGAGGTTCAAGTTTACGTTGCGCTCCATCCCGAACCGCCAAGGCGCTTCTTTGTATAGGTCCGTGACGCTATCAGCCGCTTGAATGGCCGGCCAATCCAGCGCTTCGGTCACCACGTAATCCACTTCCGGGGACCAGTCGGTTCCCCAGCCGGAGGGGAAGCCTTCGTGAGCAATTTGGGCGGTGCCCGCCGATGCGATGACGCAAGCGGCGAACAAGGGGGCAATTCGGTTCAACATGGCAACGGGTTCTATCTTCTGGACGAAAATAGAACCCGTTCGTTGCCGCACCGCTCGGAATTCATGAACGGCGCATGGGGATTTGTGCCCGTGCCTTATTCGACGATGAGGCGCGTGGGGAGGCCTTGCGTTCCGATGGAAACGGTGTAGATGCCCGCGGGCAAGTGGGCCAAATCAAGCCGCGTGGTGCCGGTCGAAAGCGGGGTTTGGTCCACCCAACGGCCCATCATGTCGCGCAACACCAAATCCCCCGGAGCGTCCGAGCCTTTCCACTCCACGCTCAGCAAGCCGGACGTCGGATTCGGGTACAACCGCGCGATGACTTCCGAGCCGTTCACCGCCTCCACGCCCACGCCCATGGCGCCGAGCAGGCCCATGTATTCTTGGTAGAACAGGTTCGCGATGCGTGCGTCGTGGACGATCACGGTGTTCTCATCGTTCGTGGTCTCGGCGGTCGTGGACCAGTTGTGCGAACCCGTGATGACGCGCGGGTCTGAACCGGGCTGGCTTTGGTCGACGATGCCATATTTGTGGTGCAACTGACCGGAAATGCCTTGGTGCGAATACACCGGAATGCCTGCAGCGGTCAGCGCGTCGTACTCCGAGCCGCTGGTGTTCACGTCTTCCATCGCGCCGCTCACAGCGGTGAAGATGCTCGAGCCCACTTCGATGACCGCTTCTCCGAGGTCATTCCGCGTGAACGAAAGGGTGGCAAATTGGAAGTCGTAATCGGTCGTGAGGATGCTCTCCAAGATGGCTTGGTTCGCGCCGTCGCTCGGCGAGAAGTACAATTCGACGGGGCTGCCACCGATGAGGAAGCGCTCCGGCGTGTTGATTTCTTTGTCGGGGCCAAATTTGCTGTTCGCCGCATTGGGGGTCATGCCGTCGCTGCCCCACATTTCATTGAACTCCAGCGTGTAGGCTTTGGCCAAGCTCTCGTCGCCAAAGATGATGAGGTTGTTGGGGTCGGTGTTCAGGTTGTTCGTGGTCCAGTTCGTGGAGCCGGTGAGGACGAACGCCTTGTCGGTGTAGTCCGCGTCGCCGACGATGAACTTGTTGTGCATGCCCGAGCCTTCGCCGTCGGTGCGCAGGTGAACCGGGATGGAAGCGGCGAGTTCGGACAAACCGAGGTTCGCGTTTTGGCCTTCGGCGATCCAACGGATTTGCACGCCGTTCGCTGCGGCTTGGTTCACGGCATCGGTGATGGTCGTGTTGTTCGTGTTGTAGACCGCGATGTCCAAGGTGTGTTCTGCGCTGAGGATGTAGGCGGCGATGGTGTCGTTCGTGGCCGAGCCGAGGCTCACCGCTTCTTCGATGGTGGCCACGCTGTTGTCCACCTCCGTTACGAAGTAGGCGCGGATCCAACCGGGGCTTTCCGAAACGGTGGCGTACGGGCGCACCACCGACATGGTGGAATCCTCACCGAGGATGGAGATGACCCGCGCGTAGTAAATGGTGCCTGGGGTGAGCTCGGTCAAGGTGATGCTGTGGTCCTGCGTCAGGGTGGCGTCGCTCGTGATTTGGCCCAAATCCGGGGTCAACCCATACTCCACGTGGCTGTCTCCCTCCACATCGGTGAGCCAATTCAAGCTGAAGCTCGTCGTGGTCAAATCGTCTTGCAGGACGGACGTGGCCAAGTTGATGGCCGACGTGGCCACCACATCGTCCAAACCGCGCGGCAGCAATTGGTACCCGCCAAAACCGTCGAACGAGAACTGGGACACGATGCCATACAGGTCCACTTCGCCGGCCGAAAGGATTTGGCCGACCAGTTCGTTCGAAGTCCGGACGTAAATGACTCCGTCCTCGCCGCCTGCGGAGAAGCTGTAGGTGTTGTTTCCGGAAATGATTTGGCCTCCGTTGGTGAACATCGCGCCCGGGATGTAGACGAGCTGCCCTTCGAGGGACTCGTTCATTTGGGAGGGGGTGATTTGCAACGGCTCGGGGAGGGGATTGCCGCTCGAGAGCACCTCCACGTTCGTGACGTTGGCAGGTCCGACTTCGAGCAAGCCATTGTATTCGGACAGCTCGGCGGTCATCGTCACCTCGTCACCGGGTTGCGGATCGGCCCAGCCGCTCCAATCGGAACCCGGATACAGCGCAATGCCCGCGGTTTCGTCTTGGATGTAGCGAATGGAACCGAAGTTCTCATCCGAAGTGACGATGCCGGTCACGGTGACCACGTCGCCCACGCCGTAATTCGTGCGGGCATCGAGGATGGAGGTTTGGCCCACAGCCCAAATCGGGGCAGCGAAAGCCAAGGTGAGGAGGATGCGTTTCATCATCATGAGGGGATTGGCGGGTTCAGAACCGCACGCGCACGCTGAAATTCGTGCGGAACGGGAAGCCCATGTAAACGGCGCTGGACGCCGCGTCGAAGTTGTTCTGTGTGAAGGCGTAATTCCGTTCGGAATCGGTGAAGTACCACTGACCAAACGCGTCGTTGTTCTGGGCGTTCCCGATGAACGTGGTGTTGAGCACATTGAACAGGCTCAAGCGGAAGTCCAAATTCGATTCCCCCACATCCATGTTGTACCCCGCGTGCACTTCGACCTGACCGTATGAAGGGATTTTCCAGCTCTGGCGTCCGGCATTCTCGCCGTTCAACGAGAACGGGTCGAAATCCGAATAGTACCGGTCGAACCACGTGAAGCGCGGCTTGACGTACCACTTGTTGTGGAAGTAGCGCAAGGCGATGGAATAGGAGCTCTGCGGAGCGTCTCCCACGGACACCCCTGCCGCATCGTACTCGACGGATGCGACGGTGCCGTCCTGATTCAAGTAGGGGAGGTTGGTCAAATCGTCCAGCAGCACCAAACTGTCTTCCGAACTCGTCCAGCGCCAGTCGCCATAGGAGGCATAGCCTTCCAATGTCCACTTCGAGTTGAGCTGAATGGCCCCGTCCATTTCCAAACCGCGGTGCAAAGCGCTCATGGAATTCACGTTCGCTCGAACGATGTCACCTTCCACCGTTTCGAACCGGAGCAAGGATTGCAATGGGCGGTTGTTCCAAACCGTCCAATACCCGTTGACGTTGAACGACCACGGGTGCTTGCTGTAGCTGTAACCCAGTTCGACCGACTGGATGATTTCGTTCCGGGTGTTGTTCACGAATTTGTTCTCGAAGTCCACCACGTTGCGGAACACCGGAGTCCGGTTGAGGTAACCGAGGTTCAGGAAAGCGTTCGAGTACTCGCTCAGGTTGTAGTTTCCGCCCGCTTTGACGGTGAAACCGGGGATCCACTTCCAGCCGGACGTCGAGTATTCGGTGTTGGCGTCGCCGTGGCGGACGGCGGTCAGGCCGGAGAGGGTGTCCCCGTCCACGACCCAGCCGTTGGCAAGTTGCTGGACTTCGTCCTCGGAATAAATTTGGCCTACTCCTTCAGCGAGGTCCGGCCCCACCAGCATGAGCTCGCCCATCGACAGCGCTTGGCGGTACAGCTCCCCGTTCACGTTGACGTCCAACGGAGCGAAGTAATCCACGGCCTTGTACCCTTGGTACACGCCTGAAACGTTCACGAACGCATTGTACAGGTAGCCCTTGTACTCGAAGAGCGCAAACGCTCCCGCCCACCGGACGAACGCGTCGTTGTGGTAGCCCAACTTGTCGCCGACGCGACGCATCTTCGACGCGCTGTTCGCATCCCGGTTGTCCACGCAGTAGTCGCCCCCGAGGAGGTCGTACACTTCGCCGTAGCGCTCGCCTTGGTACATCCGCGCATCGAGGCCACCGGAAATCGTCACCTTATCCGACGTTTCATGGCGGAAAGTGGACAGGGCCCCGTACCAGTAGTGGTTGTTGTACAGCTTGCGCAGGAAGCGCCCCGACTTCAGCAATTCATCGGAATACGTCGGGTCGATCGGCGGACCGAAGATGCCGCCGATGGTGTTCGACGCATAGAACTTCTCGAAGTCCACTTGGCCGTCGGGAGTGTAGTCCCCCGCCCCCAGGGCGTTCTCAAGTCGCGTGCCGCCGCCGTAGCCGTAGGAAGCATACACCATGTTTGAGAGGTACAACTTGTCGGTCACGCGCCAGTTGTGCCGGAAGCTGAACAGCGGCTTGTGGTAGCGGTTTTCCCGCTCGTACTTCACTTCGCCGTTGAGCAATCCCCAGTGGGTGTTGTAGCCCAAACCATAGCTCACCACCCCCGTCGTGTCGATGAAGTCCAAGGACGCCGCGTGCGCCTCAAACTCCTGCACGTTTTCGAATCCGAATTGCGCATTCAAGTTCGCGTACGCATCGGCTTCCTCGCCCGCCAACAACGTGTCGTTGTTGAAGATCGCGTCGTACCCCACAGCGTATTCTCGGAGCCGCTCGTATTCCGTGCTCGTCCCTTGGAACAGGGAGCGGGCGTACTCGCGGTCATACGTAGCGATGCGTTGCTTGTACGACCGGGAAGCGTTCGATGACGGGCTTCCCGTTGCACTCAGCGAAAACGTGTGGTTGCCGATGGCCTTCTGCACCTTCGCGTAGTAGAAGAACGACCGGTTGTAGTCTTGGTCGAAGTACCCTTGCCGGTTCTGGAAGCTGCCGCTCAGGGTATAGCCCCAGCCGTTGGACAAGCGACCGCTCGTGTGGCCGATGGACGTGCGGGTGAACCCGAAGCTGCCGACTTCCTGCTTGACCGACGTTTTGCGCGCGCTTTCGATGCCTTGGGTCACGATGTTGACCGTGCCGCCGATGGCCGGCAGCGCGAGTTTGCTCGCACCGAGTCCACGCTGCACTTGCATGGTTTGGGTGACCAAATCCAGCCCGAACCAGTTGTTCCAAAACACCGCACCACTTTCCATGTCGTTCACGGGAATGCCATCCACGAGGACGGACACGTTCCGCTGCTTGAATCCGCGGATGGTGATGCTCGGACCGTCGTTGTCGGATCCGGTCGGCGTCGCGTAGACCCCCGGCGTGGTGTTCAAGATCATCGGGATGGGTTGCGATCCCAATTCCTCCTGAATCTGCAAGGGCTTGATGTTCGAGAACGCCACCGGGGTTTCCCGCTCGATGGCGACATCCGCAATGACCTGGGCCTCCTGCAGGACGATGGTCGACATCTTGAAGTCCAGCCGCACCGTCGGGGCATCGACTTCGAGCTGGATGCGCCGCGGTTCGTAGCCGACGTACGAAACGTTGACCGTGTAAGTGCCGTAAGGCAATTCCGCTTCGTATCGGCCGTCGAAGTCCGTCATGTAACCGGTGGTGCCGATGACGACCGCAGCTTGGATCAGGGTTTCCCCCGTGATGGCGTCGGAGACCGTGCCAAACACCTTGCCGGTTTGGCCCGATGCGAAGCACGCCATGCCCAGGAGCCAGGCCAAAATCGCCGAGCGCCCGATGTGTTGAAGCTTCATCGCGGGGATCACTTCACCCACCAGCGGTGCGAAAACGTCGCGCCGCCTTCCAAGTGGATGTTCACGATGTACGCACCGGAAGCAACGCCCGGCACATCCACCACAGCCCGTCCGATCCGGTTCACCTGCACATCGTGCACGAGTTGACCGGCTGCGGTGTGAACGGTGATGCGTTCCACGGGCAGGTTCGCGGTCACTTCGAACGTGCCGTTCGCGCTCGGGTTGGGGAAGAGTTGCGCTTCAGGACGCACGCTCAGGGTTTCGACTTGGTTGCCGCCGCAAGCGCACGCGTGCATGCCGAGGTTGTCCCACGTATTGACCGACAAGGTGTCCCATTCGAGGAACGTATTGAAAGCCAAAGGCGGAACCGTCACCCCGCTCGTCACCTCGAACTTCCGGCGCAACGTGTGGTTCGAAGTCAACCAAGCGGCACCGTCTCCCACGTCCACAAAGCCGTTGTCCGCATCATCCGTCCAAGCCGTCCCGGGATCTTCACCGGGCTTGCCGAAAATGTCGACCACTTGGTTGCCGTTCTTGATCAATACCAGGGCGTCGTCGCCGTTCATGTACGTCGGGGCGGGGTAGGGGTTGTCGAGCTGGTCCGCATAAGCTTGCATCTCGGGATCGACCATGGGGCTCGTGGCGCCACCGCCGAGGTCCACGTCTTCGGTTTGGCCATTGACCAACACCCACGTTCCGTAAGCGGGAATGGAGCCGATCAAGTTCGTCTCATCGGTCATCCCGGCTTCGCCGTTGGACCAACGCTGCAGCACATACGGGCCCAAATCGATGGGGCTTCCCGTCGGGTTGAAGAACTCAAGCCCTTTGTTGTTGCCCGTTCCTTCGCAGTATTCAGAGATGAACAACTCCGTGCACTGCGCTTGAGCAGCGGCGGGAGCGAGGAAGGCCAAAATGGCCAAGGAGGTAGCAATGCGCATCGTGGATGGTTTTGTGGATGTAGAAACGGCGCGAAATTAAAAGAACTTTGGCCCAAAACCCATACCCATGCGCAATTTGCACCTCGACGAGCTGCGCGACCACTGCCTCGCCAAGCCCGCCGTCTCAGAAGCCTTCCCATTCGACGCCTCCACCCTGGTCTTCAAGGTCGCTGGAAAAATGTTCGCCCTGTGCAACGTCGACGACTTCACGGGCATCAACCTCAAATGCGATCCGGAGGAAGCCCTCGAACTCCGGGCCCGCTACGACGCCGTGGCTCCGGGATGGCACATGAACAAGGCGCATTGGAATACCGTCGCGGTCGACGGCGACGCTCCCCGCGACGCCATCCTGCGCTGGGTCGACGATTCGTACAGCTTGGTCGTTGCTTCGCTGACCCGAAAGGCGCGCACGGAACACGGCCTTTGACGTATCCTTGCGGCATGCAGTTGTCTACGTTGGATTGGGCGATCATCGCCGCATATTTCGCCCTCGCCTTGGCGGTCGGGGCTTGGGCCAGTCGCAAGAACGACGGGGGCGCCCGCGGTTTTTTCCTCGCGGGAGGCCAAATGCCCTGGTGGCTCCTGGGCGTCAGCATGGTCGCAACGACCTTCTCGACCGACACGCCCAACCTCGTCACGGGGTTGGTGCGCACCCAAGGCGTGGCGGGCAACTGGGGGTGGTGGGCCTTCCTTCTGACGGGCATGCTGACGGTCTTCGTCTATGCCCGGCTTTGGCATCGGAGCGGCGTCCTCACCGACATCGCCTTTTACGAACTCCGCTACAGCGGTCCGGCTGCGGCGTTCCTGCGCGGTTTTCGGGCCCTGTACCTCGGTTTGGTGTTCAATGTGCTGGTCATGGGGACGGTTTCGCTGGCCGCCATCAAGCTCGGGGGCATTTTGCTCGGATGGCCGGGTTGGCAAACCTTGCTCGTCACGGGGGCCATCACCCTGGCTTACAGTGCGTGGGGCGGTTTGCGTGCCGTCATCTTGACCGATTTTGTTCAGTTCTTCTTGGCGATGGTGGGGTCGGTGTGGGCTTGCGTTTACGTGCTGGGATTGCCTGAAGTGGGCGGGTTGGAGGCGCTGTTGGCGCACGAGTCGGTGGCGCCGCTCACGCCGATGTTGCCGGACTGGGGGAGCCCGGGGGTGTGGGTGCCGGTCTTGCTGGTTCCGCTGGCCGTGCAGTGGTGGGCGAGCTATTATCCCGGCGCGGAGCCGGGGGGCGGCGGGTACATCGCGCAACGGATGTTCAGCGCCCGGTCGGAAGGCGATGCGGTGGGGGCGACCTTGTTCTTCAACGTGGCGCATTACGCGTTGCGGCCGTGGCCGTGGATCCTCATTGCACTGGCTTCCGTCATCGTGTTTCCCACGCTGGACTCGCTGCAGGCCGCGTTTCCGGAGGTGGAAGCGAGCAAGGTCGGGCATGACCTTGCGTATCCGGCGATGCTGTCGCTGCTGCCGTCCGGGTTGTTGGGGCTGGTGGCGGCGTCGTTGCTCGCGGCCTTCATGAGCACCATGTCGACGCAGCTGAATTTGGGCGCCAGTTACCTCGTGAATGACTTTTATGTGCGGTTTTTGAAGCCGGATGCGACGGAGCGCGAGCAGGTGCAGGCCGGGCGCCTCGCGACGCTCGTGAGCATGGTGCTGGGGTGCGGCCTCGGGCTGATGCTGACGGATGCGGGCCAAGCCTTCAACCTGTTGCTGCTCATCGGGGCCGGCACGGGGGGGCTGTTCATCCTGCGGTGGTTCTGGTGGCGCATCAATGCGTGGACGGAGATCGTGGCGATGGTGGGGTCGCTCGTTGTGGCGGGGTACTTCACGTTCGTGCACGATGCGCTGGCGTCGGAGCCGGTGGCGATCGTGCCGACGTTGGAGGGGCACATGAAGTTGGTGTGGGGGGCGCTGTTGACCACGGTGATTTGGGTCGTGGGGACGTTGGTGACGCCGCCTGAGCAGGAGGAGACGCTGCGGCGGTTCGTGGCGAAGGTGCGGCCGGGCGGCCCGGGGTGGAGGCGTTTTGGACAGGAGGGCGCTTGGGCGGTGCCGCAAGGGGTGCTGGCGATGCTGGCGGGAAGTGTGGCGGTTTACGCGGCGCTGTTTGCGGTGGGCAGTGCGCTGTATGGCGATGGGGGGCAGGCGATGGCGTTGGCCGCGGTGGCGTTGGCTGCGGGGTGGGGGACGTGGAAGTGGGGGTTGCGGTGACCGGGTTTGTGGCGGAGGCGCCGGGGCGCGTGTGTTTGTTCGGGGAGCACCAGGATTATTTGGGGTGGCCGGTCGTGGCGGGTGCCATTGATTTGACGTGCCAAATCCAGTTTCACCGCACCCCATCCGACCGCCTCGAACTCGACTTGCCCGACATTGCAGCGCACGCCCACTGGCCCGGACCGCCGGTCGGGAGGCCCTTCGATTACTTGTCGGCGGCTTGGCAGGCTGAGCCCGTGACGGGGTGGCGGGCGACGGTGCGCGGCACCCTGCCCCGCGCGGCGGGTGCGAGCAGCTCGACCGCCCTCGTGACCGCGTTCGTGGCGGGCTTGGCGCACGCGGCGGGTCGGGCGGTGGCGGCTGCGGATTTGGCCTGCGCAGCCCACCACGCCGAAGTCACCTCGCAAGGCGAACCCGGGGGCCAAATGGATCACCTCGCCATCGCCCACGGCGGCCTCCACGCCTTCCATTTCGACGGCCGCCCGCCCGAACGCCTGCCGATTCCCGACGCGGCCTGCCTGCTCATCGACACCCACGAACCGAAGGCGACCCTCGCCATCCTCGAACGGGCAAAATCCCGGCGCATCGAGCTCGTGGCCAACCCCAGCGCCGCAACCTCCCCCGCCGATCGCGCCCTCCTCGCGGCCACCGAAGCCAGCCGCGACCACTCGGCCGAGGGCACCGCCGCCCTCCGCGCCGGCGACCTCCCCTCCGCAGGCGCCGCCCTCACCGCCCACCACGCCTTCCTCCGCGACACCCTCGGCGTCAGCACCCCCCGCCTCGAAGCCGCCCTCGAAGCCGCCCTGACCCACGGCGCTTACGGCGGCAAACTCAACGGCAGCGGTGGCGGCGGCACGGCCGTGGTGCTCGCACCCCGCGACCGCGTCCCCCGGGTGATGGAAGCCATCCGTGCCACGGGCTCCACGCCCTACCTTGTGCAACTCGGCGCCCCCGGCGCCCGAATCCACCCGGAATGAACTGCAACCGCCTCATCGTCCTCGCTGCCGGCCGCGCCCGCCGCATGAAAGCGAGCGCCGACCTGCCCGGCCTTCCCGAAGCGTGGAAGGCCGATGCGTTGGAACGCCCGAAGCCCATGGTCCGCATCGGCCCGCATCAAGAGCCTTTCCTTGAATTCCTGCTCCTCCGTGCCGAACGCGCCGGATTCACCGAAATCACCCTCGTCATTTCCCCCGAAGACGAGGTGACGGAAACCTGGGTGCGCCAGTGGAACGAGACTCCGGTGGGGCCGCGGTTGCGGGTGGGCATTGCGGTGCAGTGGGAGCCGAAGGGAACGGCCGATGCCGTGCGCGAGGCGCTGCTCCAAGATCCCGTGAACGCGGGCGAGGCGGCGGTGACGTGCAACGGCGACAACTTGCCCACGGTGCACGCCCTTCGGCGCATCCGCACAGCGGGCTTCACGCCTTCGTTCCTCGCGTTTGACCGGGACGCCCTCGGGTTGCCGGCCGAGCGCGTGGCGGGATTTTCCGTAGCGCACTTGGCTGCGGATGGGCGGTTGAGGGGCCTCATTGAAAAGCCGGATGCCCGAGCGTTGGAGGATGCGCGCGACGCGGATGGGGTGGTGCGGGTGTCGATGAACCTGTTCCGGTTGGATCCGGCGGGGATGCTCATTGAAATCGATGCGCTTGAGCCGCATCCCGAGCGGGGCGAGTTGGAATTGCCCGCGGCATTCGACCGGTTTTTCGAAGTGCGTCCGGTGCTGGAGGCGTCGCCTGTGCTCGATTTGACTTCGCTTGCGGATGCCGCTGAGGTGGCCGAGGCCTTGGCGTCGGAACAGCGTCGGCCGGAAGTTGAAGTGTGTGCTTCCACGCCGATGGATGTGGAGCAAGCGGCGCAGGGTCGGGCGGACCGGGTGGAGTTGTGCGCGCATTGGGAGTGCGGTGGGTTGACGCCGCCGTCCGCGGACATTCGCCGTTCGGTGGCCACGGGGTTGCCCGTGCACGCGTTGATCCGGCCGCGCGCGGGCCATTTTGCTTACTCGCCTGAGGAATGGGCGTGGATCGAAGACCAAATCCACGACGCCTTCCAAGCCGGCGCCACCCGCGCAGTCATCGGCGGCCTCACCCCCGAAGGGCGCCTCGACTTTGCCGCCCTCGAGCGCCTCGTGGCCCGATTTGGCGGCCACCGCCTGGTGGTGCACCGCGCCCTCGACGCTTCCGTGGATTGGGCGGCCGACGCGGAACGCCTGCGCTACCTCGGCATCCGGCGCGTCCTCTCCAGCGGCGGCGCCGCCCGCGCCGTCGACGGCTGGGCCCACATCGCGACCCTCGTCCGCGCCGGCTTCGACGTCACCGTAGGCAGCGGCGTTTCCCCCGAAAACGCGGCCACCTGGACCGGCCTGAACGTCGCCGCGCTCCACGCCTCCTGCCGCCACCCCGAACCCCACGAAACCCGCCACTTTGACGGCACCACCCACCCGGTCGAGCGCTGGATGGTCAAGGCGCTTGTGCGCGCCGCTTCGAAATGAACCCCGCCATGAAACACCTCCCGCTCCTTCTCCTCGTCCTCGTCGCTTGCACCGCCGAACCGCCCCCACCCCCGATTCCGATGGGCAGTGCGGACGGCCTCATTCCGCTCCCCGTTGAATTGGCCGTGGACACCACCCGCCCGCCGCTTCAAGTCCGCGCGGTGAAGTGGTACCTCCCGACCGAATGGACCGATTCTTTGGCCATCGCCCCCAATTGGGTCTTCCCTGGGGGCGAACCGAAAGGGGCGGAGCCGGTGGACGTGCGCGTGGAGCGCGTGGACGGATTGGCGAAGGAGGGGTACACCCTTTCCATCGGCGAGAACATCCGCATCGAGGCGAGCACGGCCGCGGGCGCCTTCCGGGGGCTGACCACGCTGCGTCAGTTGGCGCCGCCGGATTGCGAGCGGTTCGACCGCTGCCGCGACGGGTTTGCCCTGCCCCAGCTCACGATCGCCGATGCGCCGAGCTACGGGCACCGGGGGCTGTTGCTCGACGTGTGCCGGCATTTCATGGAAGTGGAATTTGTGGAACAGGTGATCGATGGTTTGGCCTTGCATAAAATGAACACGCTCCACTGGCACCTGACGGAAGACCAAGGCTGGCGCATCGCCATCGACGCCTACCCGCGGCTGACGGAAGTGGGCGCCTGGCGAACCGAAGCCGATGGCAGCCAGCACGGCGGCTTCTACACGAAGGACGACATCCGGCGCATCGTGGCCTACGCGGCCGAGCGCCACATTACGGTCATTCCGGAGATCGAATTGCCGGGCCACAGCCGGGCAGCCCTCGCGGCGTATCCGGAGCTGGGCTGCACGGGGGAGGAGCTGCCGGTGCCCAACGATTGGGGCGTGTTCAAGGACATTTATTGTGCGGGAGACGAGGCCACGTTCGCCTTCCTCGAGCAGGTGCTCACGGAGGTCCTCGAGCTCTTCCCGTCGGAGTACATCCACATCGGAGGGGATGAGGCGCCGAAGGTGCGCTGGGAGGCCTGTGCGAAATGCCAAAACCGAATCGCCACCGAACACCTGCACGACGAGCACGAACTCCAGAGCTACTTCATCGGTCGCATCGGCGAGTGGCTCGCCGCCCACGGTCGCAAGCTCATCGGCTGGGACGAAATCCTCGACGGCGGCCTCCCCGACGGCGCCACCGTCCAAAGCTGGCGGGGCCTCGACGGCGCGCGCCAAGCCATTGCCCAAGGCAACGACGCGATCCTTTCCCCAACGTCCCACTGCTACCTCGACTACCCGCTGGCGGCAACGGACATGGAGGAAGTCTATGGCTTCGAGCCGGAAGCGGTTTCGGGCGGTCCGGGCCGCGTGCTCGGCGGCGAGGTGAACCTGTGGTCCGAGCACGCGCCGCAGCACCTGGTCGAGTCGAAGGTTTACCCCCGTGCATCCGCGTTCGCCGAAGTGATGTGGACGCCGCCCGCCCGCCGCAACTTCACCGACTTCCTCGATCGCTTGGACGTGCACTACGACCGCCTCGACGGGATGCGCATCGATTATGGCCTCGAGACCGTGCCGGTGGTGATGGAGAGCCAAATCGACTCCGCAACCGGCACCCTCGTCGCCGTCGTTGAACCCGCCATGCGGGGGGTGACCGGCATCGCGGGTTTCGTTCCCACCGGCCAAGACTGCCCATCGAGTGTGGCGGAGTTTGGCGAGCCGATGGTGGTGGAAGGCGAGGGCGAAGTGTGGACGGAGGTCGAGCACCGCTTCCGCGTGTTGATGGATCCCCCGCGCTTTCCGGTGGCGGGGCACGTGGGGCTGACGGCCGCCCGCGCCACCATCGGCCACGACCTCAACCCCTACTACCCGGGCGGGGGCGAGCGCGGCCTCAACGACGGCCTCCTCGGCTCGATGGACTTCCGCGACGGCCGCTGGCAGGCGACGTCCGGCACCGACATGCACCTCCACCTCCGCTTCGACGCCCCCATCGAAATCGACTCCATCACGGTCCGAACCTACCGCTACCAAAACGCCTGGATCTTCGATCCGTCCCTCATCGAGTTCATGTGGTCGACGAACGGTTCGGACGTTTGGGAAGCGGCCGAAGTGCGGCCGCCTTCACCCCTCGCGCCCAACGACGAGCAGGGCATCGCCCGCTGGAGCGCCGCGGTCGGCGGCCGCCGCGCTTGGGCGGTCCGGGTCACGCTGAAGAATCCGGGGCGTTGCCCCTCTTGGCACGATGCAGCCACCGAACCCACGTGGCTCTTCGCCGACGAAGTCGTGGTTCACGGCCGCCAAGTGCGTTGACCGCTCGATTTGAAATCCCCACTTTTCCGCAAGGGGCCGAGCCGTCGGGGGCATGCGGTCAAATCGGGGAGGCGACGCGCCTGGAATCCAACGGTTAATCGGGGTTTACCATCCTGCTCCCCAAATCCGCGCGCAAACTGGGGATTACAAACGCAGCGGCGCTCGTGGATTGGAAGCGGAAACATCCATTCATCGCCGCCGAATTCGTCGACCGCTGGAGTTGAAATCCCCACTTTTCCGCAAGGGGCCGAGCCGTCGGGGGCATGCGGTCAGATCGGGGAGGCGAAACGCTTGGCATCCAACGGTCAATCGGGTTTTGGTCCCATCCTGCTCCCCAAATCCACCCGCAAACTGGGGATTACAAACACAGCGGCACTCATTTTTCCAACGCTCGATCATCAATTGCAGGGCAAGCCCCACACCGCGAGGAAGGCCATCAAATCCGACGTGCTGCAGATGCCGTCGCCGGTGAGGTCAGCGGGGTTGGATCCGCCAGCGGCGCCGTTGCTGAACTCCATGAGCAGGACGAGGAGGTCCGCGATGGCGCGCAGGCCGTCCCCGTTGAAGTCGCCAGGGCAGGAGCCGAGCATGTCGTCCTCTCCGCCGGACCAGCCGGCGAGGGGACGGGCGAAGGTTTCCGCGAACAGGAACGCTTCGATGCCCACGGCCTCGCCTATCGCGCGGCCGGGGAAGTCGTCTTGGGGCGGGTGGATGCCGCCCCAGATGCGGCTGAGTGCGCTTTGGTCCGCGGCATCGCGGTAGGTCGCCCACTGCAACTCAAAGCTCACCGACGGCCCGTCCTCGAAGACGAGGAATTCGTTCGCTTCCACGGGGAACACGCCCATGCCCCCGGGGAAGAAGGCGTCGCCCGTCATCAACGTCAGCACTTCGGCAGCGGCGCGCGAATACGTGCTGTGGCCGCTCACGTAGCCTGCGAAGGGCGGCGTTACGAAGGTCGGCCGCTGGTACGGCCACCATTCCGCGAGTCGGATCCAGCCCACGCCTGCCATGTCGGTCGCGGGGATTTCCACGGCATACGGCCCGCGCCAGCTGCGCACCTTCGGCTTGCCGATCCACGCGCCGTCTTCGCCCGTCAGTTCGACCGGGTCCGCGTCCGTGATGAGTTCGATGACCCCTGGGATGAGCGGGATGCCGGCGGGGGAGTAGTTGGGGGCTTCGGGATCGGAGCTTTGGCCTTGATCCGCCATCCAACGCAGCGCAGAAACCGGCCGCACATAATCGTACCAGCCCTTCACGCTCCACGCGCTGATCGCCGCATCGTGCATCGCCCCGCCCAGTGCGAAGTAGCCCATGACATCCCAAGCGAGCGTGTCGAGGACCGGCCCGACGCCGCGCCAACGCCGTTCCATTTCCGGCAAGTCATTCGCGTGGTTCATCACGGTGAACCAGTGGCCCGGCGGCGTTTCGGAGTCCGGCCCGTCCGCCCAGAACTCCGCGAGCACCCGCGCGTAGTCCCCGCGCGGCACCCAGTTTTCCTCGTAGGGCGCGCCGGTCGCGGGGTTGAACGCATGGCCCGGCCCTTCGATCACGCCCCCGTCATGGAACTGGTAGAAATCCCGCGCTTCGTCGAACGATGCTGGGTAGTCGCCCATTCGGCCCATCGCGCCCGGGGAAATGTCCCACATCACGCCGTCCGCCGGATCGAGGTGACTGCTCCAAACCGCCACCATCGTGTGCCCCCACTTGTAGTCGGAGTCCAGCTCCGCGGGCACCTCCGGGTCGATGTAGGGCGGTGGCCCGGGATCGTGGTACACTTGGTATTGCGAACCGTAGCGCTCGAACACGCTCACGTCTTCAGGCTGCAAACTGAAGGGCACCACGTCCCCCCATTCCGGGCTGAGGAAGTCGAGGTTGGAGCCGCTTGCGGGGTTGCCGCTTTGGTCGATGAACTCGGCGAGCTGGAGGGGCTGCCAGCGGTTCGGGTGGTCGAGGTTGCCGTTGCCCGGCTCGTCCATCACGAGGTACCAGTTGATCGGATTGTAATAGGTGTTCGCGTAGCCGAGGGACTCGTGCGCGCCGTCTTGCAGGCCGAAGTCGATGATTTGGTCCGCCAGGTAATTGCCTAAGGCAGCGGCGTCATGGGCCACATCACCCGTGGTGTAATCGGTCGAAGTCAAGGCCAAATCGTACCCCAAATCCGCCATCCGATTCTCCACCTCCGCCAGCACCACCTCCGCCTGCGGCGCCAACGCGAACCGGTGCTGGATCAACCGCGCCACCCCATAACTGATGGTGGCCTCCTGCGCCGCCCGCCGCTCCTCGGGCGTCGCCAAATCCGGCACGCCCTCGAACGGGCAAGCGAACCCCGCCACCGTATCCCCCAGGAAATAGGGGGCCGGGGCGCCCAACGTGTCCGGCTCCCAGGCCACCCAGGCGTCGTACATCAACATCGAACTGTGCCACAAATTCCGGGCGTGGATGGTCGGCCGCGCCCAATCGTGCCGCACCCCATGCAACACCACTTCATTCCAAATCCGCGCCACCGAATGCGTCGCCGTCGAAATCCCCTCGTCGATGAGGTTGCCCTCACAATCCTCCCCAAGCAACGGGTACACGCAGCTCCCATCGTCCTCCACAGCGGCGGGAACGTAGTTGCACGCCCCGTCGTTGGTGCATCCGGAATAGAACCAAGGCAATCCCCCAGGTTCGACGATCGCATAGGTGCTGTCGGCAACCAACGGTCCGTGCGTGCTTTCCACCCCGCTCGGCCACCGAATGTGAATGCTGTCCACGACTTGGGCGTCTCCCAAGCCCCAATGCAAGGCCAGGGGAGCCCCACCGCTGTAGCCCCGCCCGCAATGGACCTCTGCGATGCGCGCCACGCCGTTGTAGTAAGCGGTGGCGCGCGCACCGATGGCGTCGCGGTTGGAAGTCGTCCCTTCGAGTTGCAGCGTCAGCCGGTGCCCCGTCGCGGCGTCGTTCCGCAAAATCGTCGGCCCCGGTTGCCCGCTGTTCCCGTGCGTCGCAATCACCACGTCCAAGTCCCCGTCTCCGTCCAAATCCCCCATCGCCATCCCGTTGTCCGAATACGGGTGCTCCAGAACCGCGTCCCCCGCGCTCACCACCGTGAACGTTCCGTCCGCCTCTCCGCGGTACAGGATGTTCGGTGCTGGGCTGAACAAATAGTCGTTCGCGATGTACAGGTCGTGCAGGCCGTCCTGGTTGTAGTCGAAAAAGGACGTTCCCCACGTCATGCCGGTGTCGTCAACGCCGGCCGCTTCACCGGCCGCGTTGAACGTGCCGTCGCCGTTCGAAAGGAACAGCTCGGAGGGGTACAGGTTCGAAATGTACAGGTCGAGGAAGCCGTCGTGGTTGACATCGGCCGCATCGACGCCCATGCAGTTGCCTTGGTAGTTGAGGCCGGCCGCGACGCCGCCGCTGGTGAATTGGCCGGAGCCGTTGTTGAGGTAGAGCAGGTTGGTTTGGTTCGCGTCGTGCGTCAAGTACAAATCCTGGTCGCCGTCGTTGTCCACGTCGAGGAAGAGGGATCCCATCGCCACCCCCATGTCCAGCGCGCCGCTCGCGAACGTTGCGTTGGCGAAGCCGGTGCCTTGTTGGTTGAGCCAGAGCACGTTTTGGGCTGACAAATTCGAACAATACAGGTCCACCCATCCGTCGCCATTGACGTCCGCCGCATTGAGGCTCCGCGTGGTGCTCAACACCCCCATGCCCCAATCGTCGGTCACGTCCGTGAAGGTGCCATTCCCGTTGTTGAGGTACATCCGATTCGCGCTGTTGCTGTTCCCCGTGGCCAAATCCGGATCCCCATCGTTGTCCACATCCACCCAAATCGCCGACATGGTGTTCCCCGGATCCGCAACCCCAGCGGCCGCTCCCACCTCCTGAAACTCCATGTTTCCCATATTCCGGAACAGCCGATTCACCCCCAGCCGCGTGCCAACGTAAATGTCCAAGCGCCCATCCCCGTCGTAATCGGCCAATGCGATGGCGTGGTGGAATCCTGGCGTTCCCCCCAAACCACTCGATTCCGATACGTCGGTAAAGAGGGCTTGACCTTGTGCAGGGCCCGCCAAGGCAAGGCTTCCAAGCGCAAACAGAAGGGTCCGAAGGAACATGGCGCAGAATTTGACGAACAATTTACGGCGACCTTGGTGGTTTTCTTGGTGACCACGACCGCGCCCGCAAATGAATCTTAATATAGTGATTATACGCATTGGTCTGTTAAATTATATCTTATAGAGTGCGTTTCGTATCCTTGCGCCGTATTCGTTCAACGAATGGGTACGAGTAGATTGTTAGGATGGAAGGACGCAGGGGTGCGTCCTTCTTTCGTTTTGGGTTGAGGAAAAGGGGGGAGTGAACAGGATTTGGTGGAAAAGGTTTGGCGCGAATAGAAAAAGGGCTATATTTGCCCTCCCTTAAACGAGGACATCAGAACATGGCCCATCACAAATCAGCGCTGAAGCGCATCCGCTCTGACGAAAAGAAGCGAGCTCGCAACCGTTACTACCACAAGACGGCACGGAATGCCGTTCGCAACTTGCGCGCGATGACCGACGCCAAGGAGGCAGCAGAAATGCTTCCGAAGGTGAGCGCCATGTTGGATAAGCTCGCTAAGACGAACGTCATTCACAAGAACAAAGCCTCCAACCTTAAATCCAGCCTCGCCGTTCACGTAGCGAAGTTGGGATAAGCGTTGCGCTTTTCGATATTCGGGCCTCCTGTGAGAACAGGGGGCCTTTTTTTTGCTCGAGGGTCGGGCGAGGTGGAAACGAGAATGGAACGATATGGACGAGGTGAAGGAAGTGGGCGTGCCGTTGCGCGCTGCCATGCCGAGGGAGCGGTTGATGTTGGAAGGGCCGGAGGCGCTTTCCGATGAGGAGTTGTTGGCGATCTTGATTCGGACGGGACCTGCGGGGCGATCGGCGCTTGAGGTGGCGCGTGAGTTGTTGGCGTTGGCAGGAGGGCAGTTGGGGGATTTGGGGAGGATGCCGGCGGATGCGTACCGGTTGGTGCACGGAATCGGAGCGGAGCGAGCGGTGGGGCTGGCCGCGGCCATGGAAATCGGTCGCCGGCGCGCGCAGGCTGCTGCGGAAGGCAGGGAGACGAAGGTGGTCCGAGCTTCCGACGTGTTTCAACGGTTCAAGCACCGGTTGGGGGATTTGGCACACGAGGAGTTTTGGGTGGTGTACTTGAGGCGTTCCAATGCAATCCTTGCGGAGTTGTGCATTTCGAGGGGAGGGCTGTCGGGCACAGTGGCCGATCCGAAGGTGATTTTCGGGAAGGCGCTGGCGCTGCGGGCGGCTGCCTTGATTTTGGTGCACAACCACCCGTCCGGAAACCGCTCGCCGAGTGCGAGCGATCGGCAATTGACGCGCAACATGAAAGAGGCGGGGGCGTTTTTGGATCTGCCGGTCTTGGATCACCTCATCGTTACGCGAAGCGGGTATTACAGTTTTGCGGATGCGGGGGCGTTGTGAGCGGGTGTGCTGTAAATTCGTCGCATGCGGAAATTGCTGAGCATCGTGGGGGCGCGGCCCCAGTTCATCAAGGCTTCAGCGCTCAGTCGGGAGTGGAAGCGGGGAGATTGGGGAGTGGATGAGCAGGTCCTGCACACGGGCCAACACCACGACGAGCAAATGAGCGAGGTGTTTTTTCGGGAATTGGGCATGGAACCGCCCCAGCACCGGTTGACGGTGAGTTCGGGCCATGCAGCGACGCGCATGGGAGAAATGATGAAGGGCATAGCGGAGGTGGTGGATCGCGATCAACCCGATGGGTTGTTGGTTTACGGAGACACCGATTCCACGTGGGCGGGTGCTTGGGTGGCGGCGCGGTGGGGCATTCCGTTGGCGCATGTGGAGGCGGGGTTGCGGTCGTTCGATCGGGCGATGCCGGAGGAGGTGAACCGCGTGCTGACGGATCATGTGGCGCGTTGGTTGTTTTGCCCCACGGATCAGGCGGTTCACAATTTGCAACGGGAGGGGGTGACGCGTGGAGTTGTTCGCACGGGGGATCTTCAGTGGGACACAGCCCGGTGGATGGCGGACCACGTGGTTTCGCCGGGTGTTCAAGAAGGGGTGTTGCTCACCTTGCACCGCCCTTCCAACGTCGATGATCCGAAGCGCCTCCGCCGGTGGCTTGAATCCATTGCTCTGTTGGGTGAGCGCGTTCATTTTCCGGTGCACCCGAGAACGGGCGCAGTCTGCGAGCGCATTTGGGGGGCGGATTGGCGGGCGGAACTGGCTCGCATGGGGTTTGAGTTGTCTGGACCGCTGGGCTATCGGGCGCTCATCGAGCGCGTGCAAGCGGTGCGCGCGGTCATCACGGATTCCGGTGGGTTGCAGAAGGAGGCCTATGGGTTTCAGAAGCCGTGCGTGGTGACGCGACCGGTAACGGAGTGGGTGGAGTTGGTGGAGCACGGGGCGGTCCACTTGTGCGGGGAACCGGATGGGCTCTCCGCGGCTTGGGAATGGGTGGCGCAAGCGGTGCCGCCGGCGGTGGGGTTGTATGGCCATGGGGATGCTGCCCGCCAAATCGCAGAAGCGATGAGCCGATCGCCATGGCGGTAACCGTCCAACTCCAAGGCGGGGTGCGCACGCCGCGCCACGATTACGCGGCCCGGGTGGTTTTCGAAGTCATCTTGGGGCAGGAATGGAAGTGGGTGGAATCGCATGGAGAGGTGGTCATCCCAGCCTCGGAACTCCTGGGTTCGGACGTCCGGTGGGTGGATCCTCCGTCGTCGCCATGGAAGGAGTGGAAGTTGCCGTTCGTGGAGCGGGGAGCGTTGGATGCGTTCGCGTTTGCGTTTTGGATGGCTTCGCGGATGGAGGAGTGGGGGGATGGAGTGCGCGATGAACACGGTCGTTTCCTTGGGGCGAGCAGTTGGGCCGCCCGGCAGGGAGTGCTTGAGCGCCCCGTGTTGGAGGAGGTGGTCCGGGCATGGGCTGCGGACGTGGGGTTGCCCACTCCGGCGCCGCGGCCTTGGACGTGGTGGGCGACCATCGATGTGGACAACGCGTTCGCCTACCGCCACAAGCCGGCTTGGCGGAAGGTGGCGGGATTCGTTCGGGATGGATTGCGCAGGGATTGGGCCGCGATGAAGGAGCGGTGGGCCGTGCTTTCGGGCCAAATCCCCGATCCATTCGACACCTACGACGCCCTCCTGGACTTTCACGAAGCCGCCGCCACGCCAAGCCGGTTCTTCTTCCTCCTCGCCGACCGCGGCCCCCATGACGAAGGCCTCGCCCCCCACTCACCCGGCCTCGCAGCCGCCATCCGCCACGTTGCCACCCGCGCCGAAGTCGGCATCCACCCGGGCCACGCGAGCCACGGCCACCCCGACCGCGTCCGCCGTGAAACCGCGCGCCTCGAAGCCATCCTCGGCCGCTCGGTCCACCACGCCCGCCAGCACTACCTCCTCCACGACGCGCCACGCGCTTGGCCTGCCCTCGTCGAAGCCGGACTCGCCCACGACTGGAGCCACGGTTACCACGACGCCATCGGCTACCGCGCCGGCCTCGCGCGCCCCTTCCCCGCCTACGACCTCGGCACCGAGCGCCCCCTGCCCCTCACGGTCCACCCCGTCAACGCCATGGAAACGACCCTCGCCCGCTACATGGCCCTCCCCGCAAACGCCACCACGCTCCAGCGCGTTTGGGACTGCGCTGCTGCCGCGCGGCAAGTCGGCGGCGAGTTCACCACCCTTTGGCACAACGAGACGTACGCCGGGCGGGGCGAGTGGAACGTTTGGCGCACATTTTACCAAACCTTGTTACAAGACCGCCCCCAAGCCCTCCGCTGAGCCCGCACGCGGCGTACCTTTCCGACATGATCCATGACCTGTCGAAGCAGCCCGGAATGCTGGGCGTTTACATCGCCGAATTGCGCGACCTCACCATCCAAACCGACCGCCTGCGTTTCCGCCGCAACCTCGAGCGGGTCGGCGAAGCCATGGCCCACGCCATCGCGCCGACGCTGGCCTACGAAGCCACGGACGTGGTCACTCCGTTGGGCGATGCGAAAGGGGTCAAGCTGGTCCAACAGCCCGTGCTCGCGACCATTTTACGCGCGGGCTTGCCGATGCATCAGGGGTTCCTGAACGTGTTCGATGCGGCGGACAACGCCTTCGTGACTGCGTACCGGAAGTACGATGAGGGCGGGGATTTTGAAATCGAGGTGGAATACCTGAGCACCCCCGACCTTGAAGGGCGGACCGTCGTGCTCGTCGACCCGATGCTCGCGACGGGGGCGTCCATGGTCCTGGTGTTGAAGGCGTTGCAGCGATTTGGTCAGCCCGATCGGATCATCGTGGTGTGCGCCATCGCCAGCCGGGAAGGGGTGGAAGCCGTGCGGAAGCAGGCGCCGAAGGGCGTGGAGATTTGGGCGGCGGCCATTGACGACGAGACGACGGCTCGGGGGTACATCGTGCCGGGATTGGGCGACGCGGGGGATTTGGCTTACGGATTGAAGCGCTGACGAATGGGGCCACTTGAGGTCATCGGTTGGATGCTGGCGGCGGTGGTCAAATTTTTGGTCACGCCATCGCTGATGGTGGCTCGCGGCATCGAGCCGTGGGAGGTCATCGGCGTGACGGCTGCCGGTGCCGCGTTGGGAGTGGGCGTGTTTTTTCGGTTTGGCCGGTGGCTGTTTGCGGCTTGGGCGCGGCTGACGGAGCGCAGGGATCGGCCCAAACGCGTATTCACCCCAGGACGCCGGCGCATCGTGCGGTTGCGCAAGCGCTTTGGGGTGTGGGGATTGCTGGTGGTCAGTGGGTTGATTTCGGTGCCCGTCGCCTCCTTGCTCGCCGCGAAGTATTACCAGCACGACGGCCGCATGCCGTGGTTGCTCATGGCGGCTTTTGGGGTGTGGGCGGTGCTGCTGACGTTTTTGAGTTGGGGCGTGCGCCACGGCGTGTCAGCGGCGTAACTTCGAGGCATGGCAGCGGATTTGTTTTTCGATTTGGACCGGACGTTGTGGGACTTTGATCGCAACAGCCGCCAAGCCCTTGAGCTCGTATTCGCGGAGCACGCGGCGGCGGAAATGCCCGAGGCCGATGTGCAGCAGTTCATCGCGGTCTACGAGCGGGTGAACGATGAATGTTGGGCCGCGTACCGTGCGGGCCACATGTCCCAAGCCGAACTCCGCCCCACCCGATTCCGCCGGACCCTGGCCGCCCTCGGCCTGCCCCCCGGTTCCCTCCAAGACGACCTCGCTCACGCCCTCGGCCAGGCCTACGTCGACCGCTCGCCCTACCTCCCGCACCTCATTCCCGGAGCGATGGAGGTCGTCCAAGCCCTCGCCGCACGGGGCCACCGCATGTACATCCTGACGAACGGATTCGAAGAAGTCCAGCACATCAAGATGGAGCACTCCGGGTTGCGCCCCCACTTCGAGGCGGTCTACACCAGCGATGCGCTGGGCCACAAAAAGCCCGCGCCCGAGGCGTTCCATGCGAGCTTGAAAGCGGCCGGCAGCCGGGCGGAAGATGCGGTCATGATCGGCGATGACCTCGAATGCGACGTGGTGGGCGCCCAGAAAGTGGGCATGCGTTCGGTGCACTTCAATCCGCGGTCGCAGCGGCACCGGGAGCAGGTGTGGCGCACGGTCACAGATTTGGGCCAAATCCTGGAGCTCCCGCTCACCCGCTCCTCCACGCAGATGACGTAACTTGGCGGAAATTCCAAGCAACCATGGCCGCAGACGACCCCAAATCCCGCCCTCCTTTCAACATCGAACTCCCTGAAGACCAGGCCTTCGGAGTCTATGCGAACCTCGCGGTCATCACGCACAGCCCGGTGGAATTTGTGCTCGATTTTGCCCAAATGGCGCCCGGCCTCGCAAAGGCCCAAGTCCGCAGCCGCGTCATCCTCGCCCCACACCATGCAAAGCGGCTCATGCGCGCCCTCAACGAGAACGTCCAGCGCTTCGAAGCGCAGCACGGTCCCATCAAGGAAATCGGCGGTCCCAGCAACGATCCGGCGATGCCGATGACGTTCAGCGGTCCGCAGGGCGAAGCATAACCCGCCCAGCGCGGACGGTGCCCAGCGCACCTCCCTTCAAGGGCGTTCCGGTGATGCCCGCGTAATCCGGCACGTTCACCCCGCGGCTTGCGCCCCTCGGCAACGGCCCATCCAATCGGAACCACGTCAGCCGCGCTTGCGCTCCCGCTTCCACGTGCACGGAATCCAAGCCCAGCACGCGGCGCGGTCCGTCCGTCAGGGCCGCCACGAGGGCGTCGAGTCCTGCCTCCCCGAGGCCGGCCCACGCGACCGCAAACGCCGTTTCGATGCCAGCAAGGCCTTCGGGCGCGAGCATGAATTCCACATCGTGGTGCTCCAAGTCCTCGGGTCGGTGGTCGGAGACGATGGCGTCGATGGTTCCGTCCAGCACCCCTTGGCGCAGCGCGTCCCGGTCCGTTTGCGAGCGGAACGGCGAACGGTTGCGCAGGGTCCCGTTGAATCCGTTCAAATCGGTGTCGCAAAAGAGCAGGTGGTGCGCCGATGTCGCGCACGTGACCCGCAAGCCTTCCGATTTCGCGGCGCGCACCATGTTCACACCCTCCGCCGTCGTCAGCAACGCGATGTGCAGCCGCCCGTCCGTGTAGCGGGCGATTTCGAGGTCGCGGTGAAGCCGCATGGTTTCGGCGATGGCGGGCGACCCCATGAGCCCGAGTTGGGTGCTGGTGACGCCTTCGTGCATCACCGCGTCGGGGTTCAGCCGCGTTTCATGGGGGAGGGACCAAACCGCCACCCCAAAATCCGCAGCGTACTCCAATCCGCGGCGCAGGAGCTCCGGATGTTCGATGGGACCATCGTCGGAGAAGCCCACGGCACCGGCTTGGCGCAGGTCGTTCAGCTCCGCGAGGTTTTTGCCGGCGAGCTTCGAGGAGAGCGCTCCGATGGGATGGAGGTCGATGGGCTGGCCTTCGGCGCGGCGCTTGAGGTAGTGGATTTCTGCTTTGTGGTCCAGGGGCGGGGTGGTGGAGGGAAGGACTGCGACGTCGGTAAATCCTCCGATTTGGCCTGCAGCACAGCCCGCTTCGAGGCCTTCCTTCACTTCTTCCCCGGGATCGCGGAAATGGGCTTGGGCATCCACCCATCCGGGCGAAATGCACGCACCTTCGGACTGCCAAATCGGCTCGCCTTGTTCCGCCAAATCGCTTCCCACTTCCACAATTTCGCCACCGTGAATGCGCACGTCAACGGTCGCTCCGTGGTGCGGTCCCTGCGGATCCACCACCCGCGCCGCCCGGATCAGGAGTTTTTCTTCCATGGTCTCAGCAACAAGATTTCAAAAAGCAGCGCGGCCAAGGCCAACGCCAACATCAACCGCCAATGGGGTTGTCCCCGCTCAAATCGCGTTACGAGGCTACCGACCGTGGCTTCCGTAGCATCCCAAACCGAAGCGGCCTCCCACCCCGCTTCCCGCAGCGCATCCTGCCACTCACTCGCGGAGTACGGCTCGGGATTCGATTCCCGCCGGTCGTGGTTGACTCCGACGGTGGCCAAAATCCGTCCGTCCTGCGTTAGCTTGTAGTTGCCAGCAGCCCGCAAGGCCGAGGGCAATTGAACCTCCACAGCCCCACGCACCTGGGCGAAAGGAGGGAGCAACGGGGCGGAGGAGCCATCCATCGGCTCGAGTTTCAGCGGCGCTTCGGTGACTTCTTGGCGCAGTCGCCATACCCCGCTCGCTCCCAACGTCACGGCGTGGATGGGCGTGGCGCGCGCGCGCTCGGCCAGCCGCAGCCAAGTCGGCACCCACAAGGCGTGCCGGGTGAAGTTCGAACGTTCCGGGTCCAAATCCGCGTGGAATGCGAAGACCACGCCCGCCCCCACCTGCGACGCCGTCAAGAACGGATCTCCGGACTGCAGGGTAGCCAGGACCTCGTCCCGCGGCTGGAGGCTCACGGCACGGGTGCAGCGCGCCCGCGGCAGATCGGGCCGTTCGGGAACTTTGCCGAACACCCCTTCGAAGAGCGGGTGTTCCCAGCGCAGGCTGCTCACGCGGTTATCGGCCGATTGCCAAACGGCAGGAGATGCACCCAACAACCCCGCATAAAAATCAGCACTTCCCGTGTCGCCGCTATCGGGCACCACCACCACGGTGCCGCCGCGCTCAGCAAAGGCTCGCAGCTCGGCAGCGAGTCCGGAGGTAAGTCGTTTGTACCCGTAGACCACGGCGAGGTCCTGGTCGGCGAGCCGCTCGGGTTCGAACCCTTCCGTGATTTCCCAAGTGACTTCATCGGCCTGGTAGACTTTCGACAGTGCGGCACCCACTTCGGGGGCTTGGCCTTCGGTCAGCCCGATGGCACGGGTAGCCTCTGCGACTTCGAAGCCGAAATGGTACGTGTCATCGAATTGGACAGGGGCGTCGTCGATGACCACCTGCGCAGCGCGCCAGCCCGGTGCGCCGTGGGTGAAGCGAAGGACCGTGTCGGTGGGCATGCCCGGGACCACGTTGAAGGTGCCGATGGCCGTGCGCCTTCCGTCGATTTCGAGGCGAATCGGCAGGCCGTCCGCTCCCGATGAGGCGTTGTGATCGAGTCGCACGTGAAGCGCTGCAGGGGCTCCCGCCAAGCGCATTGGGCTGTCGAACCAAACCGAATCGACCCAAACATTCGGGAATCCCCCCGCTTCACTCGGCACAAACGCCACGGGCCAACCCGCAGTGGCTGCGGAGTCGGGGGCGCCGGGAGCGCGTTCGGGCAAGGCGTGGGTGTTTCGCTGAAGGTCGGTGAAGAGGTAGAGGGAACGCCGCCGATCCGTTTCGTTCGCCAACGCTTCTTCGGCGCGGTTCAGCACCGCGTCGAGCGGGTGCACGTCGGGGACGATTTCGATTTCGCGAAGCCGTTCGAGGGCTTGCTCGCGGGTCAACAGCCGTTGGTCGCGGCCGGAAAAGGACTGGGTGAAGACGTGGAACCGGTCGGTTTCGCCGTATTGCTCGATGATGGTGGCGGCTTTGTCGCGGGCGGTGGCGAGGAGCGGGCCGCGTTCGCCTTCGGCTTCCATGGAGAGGCTGTTGTCGAGGAACAGCGAGATGGCGGCGCCGTTGGTGCCCTCGCCTTGGAGGCCGGCTGGCGGCGGGGTGAAGGGTTGGGCGAAGGCGAGGACCAGGCCCGTGATGGCCAGGAGGCGGGCGAGGAGCACGAGGAGGTGCTTGAGGCGTTGGGTGGAACGGGTTTGGCGTTCAACCTGCTGGAGGAAGGCGACGTGCGAGAAGGCCACGCGCTTGTACCGCCGGAAATTCAGGAGGTGCACGATGATCGGAATGGCCAACGCGCCGAGGCCCCACAGTATTTCCGGATGCACGAATTCCATCGGGCCAAATTTAGCGCCAATTTTGCACCCCGATGGCGAAGAACTCCATGAATCTCACCGCGGCCGATCTCCGGTCGTTCTTGCTCGAGAAAGCCGATCAGTACGAGACGCGGGCGTTCATTCCGGACGACCCGGTGGACGTGCCGCATCGGTTCAGCGACGCGGGCGATCAGGCGATGGCGGGGCTGTTTACGGCGCTGATTGCGTGGGGGAATCGGAAGGCGATTTTGAAGAGCGCGGACGAGTTGATGAGGCGGATGGACGGGGCGCCGGCCGATTTCGTGGCGGGGGCGACGGCGGGCGAGGTGGAGCGGGCCTTTGCGGGCTTCGTGCACCGGACGTTCATGGCGGTGGACGCGGGGGAGGTGGTGCTCGGGGTGCAGCGGGCGGTGGCGGAGGCCGGCTCGTTGGAGGCGGCGTTTGGGCAAGGCCAAACCGCGTTCGATCGCCTCGCGACGTTCCACGACTTGGTCTTCGCGGGCCGGCCGGCCGACCTGCGCAGCCGGAAGCACGTGGCCGATCCGCGGAAGGGCTCGGCCGCCAAGCGGTTGAACATGTTCCTGCGGTGGATGGTCCGACCGGCGGCGCGCGGGGTGGACCTCGGTCTCTGGCCCGGCCTCGGCATCGCGGGGCTCATGATGCCCCTCGACGTGCACACCTCGAACATCGGCCGGCGGCTCGGCCTGCTGACGCGCAAGGCGAACGACTGGAAGGCGGTGGAGGAACTGACCGCCTCCTTGCGCGCAATCGACCCCGAGGATCCTGTCCGCCTCGACTTCGCCCTCTTCGGCCTCGGGGCCATTGAAGGGTTTTGAGCACGAGGAAATCGTTGCGCGCTCGAATTGAAATCCCCACTTTTTGGACGCCTGCCGCGCTCGAAAAAAGTGGGGATTTGAATCCTAGTGGACGAAAAATTTTGGCCTTACAAATGCCCTGAGTTGACGAACTTGCCCCCATGACGGAGCAAGTGAAGACGGGGGACGGCTCGTGGACCCTGAAGAGCGAGCAATTCGGTGTGACGTATCACAGCGTGCACGGCGCGCGCACGGAATCGGAGCACGTGTTCATCGAGCACGGGCTGGCGCAGGTGCCGGGCGACGGGCCGATTCGGGTGTTTGAGGTCGGCTTTGGGACGGGGCTCAATGCGGGGCTGGCGTGGGCGTGGGCGAAGCGGACGGGGCGGCGGGTGGAATACCGGGCAGTGGAGGCGTTTCCGGTGGCCGTGGCGGTGGAAGTGCCGGGGTTGACCGAGGAGGAGGCCGCGCGGTTGAAGGCGGGGACGAGCTGGGATTCGTCCGAGTTCGGGTTTGACGTGGAGGTGGGGCGGTTGGAGGATGTGAAGTTCGAAGGGCGCACCATCGATGTCGTGTTTTTCGACGCGTTTGCCCCGTCGGCGCAGCCGGAGTTGTGGCGGCAGGAGGTGTTCGAGTCGCTGGGCGAGGGGGTGGTCGATGGGGGGCGGCTGGTGACGTATTGCGCACAGGGCGAGGCGCGGCGGGCGATGCGGGCGGCGGGTTGGCGGGTGGAGAAGGCGCCGGGACCGCCGGGGAAGCGCGAGATGACGGTGGCGTTCCGCGAAGCGGTGAACCGGTTCAATGTCCGGGCGTATGCGCTCATCGTCGAGGACGGCAGGGTGCTGACCGTGCGGGAGGATTTGCCCGGCGGGCCGGCTACGAAGTTTCCGGGCGGGGGCGTGGAATTTGGCGAGGGGCCGGAGGAAGCGGTGTTGCGTGAATTGCGGGAGGAGCTGGGGGAAGCGGGCGCGGGTGAAATCACCGGCCACGCCTACACCACCGGCTTTTACGTCCGGAGCATCTTCCGCCCTTCGGACCAAATCCTGTCCCTCTACTACTACGTCCGCCTCAACCGGCCACTCGACGTCCCGACCAAACCCGATGCGCCGGTGAAGGTCGCGGGGGGCGAAGCGGGGTTGAAGTGGCGGTGGGCGCGGGTGGAGGAGTTGGGGGATTTGGCCTTTCCGATTGATCGCCACGTGGCGGAACACGTATTGCAGGCGTGATCATGCGGATTTTGCTCTTGATTTGGCTCATCGCCGCGACGTTGCTCGAAGGGGTGTTGGGGCTGATGCTCGTGGTCGCCATCACGATGAGTTCGATGGCGTTTACGTCGGAGGAGGCGATTCGGAATCCGCTCCCGTGGTTGTTCATCCTCAGCCTGTTCGTGCTGATGGGGGTGCTGGGCACCGTTGTCGCCTTGCAGTGGTACTTTTTCTCGGTCAAAAAGCGACGCGCTGCTTTCCTGCTTTCCTGCCTGCCGGTGCTCGTGGTGGTGTTTTCGGGACCGTTGGAGCGGGGGGTGACGCGGGTGATGCGGTGGATCGATGAGCCTCGGGTGGAAGGGGTTTGGCCTGATCAGTCGAGCAAGCCCCACCGCTCGTTCACGCACGCATCCACGCGCTCCACGAGGTTCATCGGCGACATCGTCCGCCAGCCCAGCTCCGCCAGCTCGCCGCCCAACGCGAAGTAGCCATCGAGGTCGATCGCCTGCATGTCCTGCATGACGTGCTCGCGGAAATTCAGCAACGCGATCCAACCGTCGTCCTCGGCCACCTCGTCGAACCACTCCTCGTAATAGCAGTCGTCGCTGTGGTGAAAATTCAGCACGTTTTCGCCGATGAGCACGAACCGCCGGATGCCCTCGTGCACCAGCGCATCGATGACGTTCCGCTTCAGCAGCGCGATGTCGTTGTACAGGCAGTCGTTCCATTCCCCGATGAATTCGAGGATGGCGCACGCGTCATCGTAATCGACGTAGAGGATTTTGCACAGCAAGGTGGGCGAGCCGAAGTCGTCCCATTGCGGGTGGATGTAGTGGTTGTAGACCAAACGCGAATACTCCAACTCGCTGTACTCCCGCCCAAAAAACGGCGACCGCTCGTCCTCACTCGCCACGTAATGGTTGCGCCAAGCATAATAGGGTTCGAGGGTGTGCATGTCAGTCGGGGCGTTTCAGGGTTTCGAGGGCGGCGCGGACGCTGCCTGTTTGTTCGAGCAAGGCGGCCGCATCCGCGTCGGACAGGTCGCTCCACTCCTGGATCATACGGATTCCCCGATCCACGAGTTTCGAATTCGAGGGGCGCATGTCGATCATCCGCGAGCCCTTCACGTGGCCGAGTCGAATGAACGTTACCGTGGTCAACAAATTCAGCACGTGTTTGGTTGCGGTGCCCGCGTTCAATCGCGTCGACCCCGTCACGAATTCGGGGCCCGTGACCACCTCAATCGCCTGGTGCGCCGCCGCCGCCGCGGCCGAGTCCGGGTTGCACACCACAGCCACCGTGTGCAGCCCGGCCGCCCGCGCCGCCTCGATTCCGCCCACCACATAAGGCGTCCGCCCCGAAGCCGCAATCCCCACCACCGTGTCGCGCGCCGGGTCCGGCCCGAACGCCTCCAAATCCCCCCACGCCCCCCGCGGGTCGTCCTCCGCCCCCTCCACGGCCGTCCGAATCGCCCCATCCCCCCCGGCAATCAACCCCACCACGCGGCCGGGCTCCACCCCGAAGGTCGGCGGGCACTCGCTCGCATCCACCACCCCCAACCGCCCACTCGTCCCCGCCCCGAGGTAAAACAACCGCCCTCCATCCCGCATCCGCGCCTCCAGCACCTCGATGACGGCCGTCACTTCAGGCAACGCCCGCCCGACGGCCTCCCAGGCCGCCCGATCCGCCCGGTGCATCCGCTGCACCAAATCCGCCACCCCCGCCCCCTCGAGCGGCCCGTGGTCGCCCTCCTGTTCCGTCGGGGGAACAAACCGCTGTTGATTCTTCGCGTTCACGCCCGAAAGATACGCCGCGCCCCGTCCCTACCTTTCGGGTCATGACGACGAAATTCCGCTATGCGATGGTGGTGCTGGGGCTGGGTTTGGCCTGTGCGCCTGCTGCCCTTCAAGCCCAGGAGGACGAGGCCCCGAGCGGCCTGCCAGTGAAGTACGCGCTGCAATTCGCCGATGCGCGCCACGACTACAACGTGGGCAACCTGCGCGGTGCCTTGACGACGTACCGCGACCTGCTCGACGAGTTGCCCGATGACGCGCGGGTCATGCTGTGGATTGCGCGCTGCCATGCGGGATTGCGCCGGGAGGATTTGGCGCTGACGTACCTCGATAAGGTGGCGGAGGCGGATGCGGAGCTCGCGAACGAGGAGCAGCGGTTCCGCGGGGAGGTGTTGCATGCGCTTGGTCGGTATGAGGAAGCGATCGCGGCGTTCACGTTGCACCTCGATTTCGACCAGCCTGCTGGCGAGGCGCGGGAGGAGGTGGAGCGGTTTGTGAACGAGTGCCGGCGGGCTTGGCTTGCGACGGACCGGGCGCGGGATTTGCCGGTGACGCACTTCGGTTCGGAGGTGAATTCGCGCTTTGATGAGTACGCGCCGCATTGGTCGCCGGATGGCCGGTCGATTGCCTTCACTTCGCGCCGCGATGGCGGGCTGAACGATGCCATCGATGAGGACGGCGATTTCCGCTTCTTTTCGGATGTTTGGATCGCGGAAGGTGGGCCAAACGGCTTGCAGCGCGCCCGCCTGCTCCCGGGTGAGGTGAACAGCATGGGCTACGATGCGTTGTTGAGTTGGCCCGCTTTCGGAGACCAAATCTTCGTCTACCGCAACGACGAATTCCTGAGCGGCGACATCTGCGTCTCCACCCGCCGCGAGGACGGCACCTGGGGCGCCATCGAGCCCCTCCCGAAGCCGGTCAACTCCACCTACTACGAAGGTTCGGCCTCCCTGACCGCCGACGGTTCGAAGCTCTTCTTCATCTCCGAGCGGCCCGAAGGCCTCGGTCGTGGCGACGTCTACGTCAGCGAACGCCGCGGCTCCGGTTGGTCCAAACCCGCTCACCTCGGTCCGGTCGTCAACACTCCCCGCGACGAGAAATTCGTCCAAGCCCTCGCCGGCGGGCGCGTCCTGATCATCGCGTCCAACGGCCACGCGGGCTTCGGCGGCTACGACCTCTACCGGACGGAATTCATCGAGGGCGACTGGTCCGTTCCCGTCAACCTCGGCATGCCCGTCAACGGTCCGCGCGAAGAATCCACCTTCTCCCTGAGCCCGGACGGCAACCGCCTCCTCATCACGGCGGAGCGCCCCGAAGGCTTCGGCGAGCGGGACATCTACGAAATGGACGTGACCTCCCACCCGCTGCTCGGCGCCAACCTCGATGCGGTGTGGGCGGGGGTAGTCACCATCCGAGTCGAGCACGGTGGCGAGCCCGCCGCTGACGCTTCGGTCCGGCTGCGCGACACCCAAGGCGTGGCCACCCTTTGGGAAGGCACCACCGACCGCAACGGCGAGCTGCAGCTCCGGTTGCCCGCCAACGAGACCTTCATCATCGAAGCTTCCGACCGCAAACGCTCCGGCGACCGCAAGTGGACGCACGCTCAGCCGGCTCCGGGCGCTTTCGTGGACAACATTGTGGTGTCGATTGAGTGATCGCTGAGGTTCTAATCCCCACTTTCCTGGAGGCTTCCTTCTGAAAGTGGGGATTTCAATTCCAGTGCGCGCGATTTTTCAAGCTCCACCTCGCAGGTTACGGATAAATTGTTTTTTGAGCGCAGCAAATTGAGCTCCGCTCGAATTGAAATCCCCACTTTTTGGGCGCTGAAAGCGGATCAGGAGGTGGGGTTTCGGTGCATGGGTGAAGTTTTTCGGGGCGCGTGTGAATTGCTTTGGGTGATGTGGGGGGCGATGTGAAAATTGGGGATTTCAATCATAGCGAACGAAATTTTTCAGCCCCATGATTCCAAGAATGATCCAACATGAAGTGAGGCGTTCGGTCCTGTCCCGTGAGTCGTTCTATTTGCGTGGCGCGCCGTCCGTAGGAAAGACGACGTTGATCCGTGAGGTGTTGGGGAACTTGCCACATGTGTACTGTTCGGGCTGGAACTTGCAGTGGCGGAACATTCTACACAGGCGGGAGGGGCGTCCGCATTATGGTTGGATGGATCGGTTGGTGTTTGACAACGCCGAGTGGATTGAACTTTCGGTCAACCTGATTGAGCAACAGTTGCGTGAATATCCCATGGTGCAATTCATTTACGTTGGGGTGGGAGAGCTGACGAATCAAGGGGTCGAATTGCCGATCAAGACGCATCGATTGAGTCAGTTCAGTTGGGTTGAAGTGGGCGGGGAGTTGGAACGGAGGTTGGTTTGGGGGATGCATCCGACAGGGCCGAGGGAGGTGCGGATTCCGTGGGAGGTGCGAAAGGAGGGGAGGTTAGCGAAGTTGGTGGGGGTTTTGGCGGAACGGGTAGGGGAGGAGGTGACGTTGAGGCGAATTGGGGAGCGGGTGGGCGTGGACAAGGCGACGGTGGGGCGGTATTTGGGGCTGTTGGAGGCGGCGGGCTTGGTGCACAGCTTTCCAAGCGTGGCGAAGCCGGGGGAGAAGGGGCAATACCGGCGGGTCTTTTTCCACGACAACGGCATTCGGAACGCGGCGCTTCAGGATTGGCGGCCGTGGCGCGGGCGGGAGGATGCGGAAGCGCTTTGGGTGAATTTTTTAGTGGCGGAGCGCTTGAAGGTGCGGCCGAATGTGGAGCGTTGCTTTGACCGAAGTGGGGTGCTGTTTGAGCGATGTGGGGAGGAGTGGGTGGGATTTGGCCTGAGCCGTGAGGCGTCCCATGCGCACTACCGGCTCAGCCGTGATCACTTTGAGTGGTTCCTCCGCTGGGAAGGTCACTTGTTCCAAAACGCCCAGGCCGCTTCAGCCTGGAGTCGGAGCATGTCGGCGCCGTTGAGGGTCATCGCACCGCGTTCGGATGCGCGCCGCAGGAACTGGCTGAGCGGCGGGTTGTAGACGAGGTCGACGACGAAGTGGCGGGGGCCGACGCCGTCCCACGGGAACGGGACGGAGGCGTCGAGGTCGGGAGCGGTGCCCACGGGGGTGGCCTGGACGACGAGGCGGTAATGGCGGACGATGTCGGGGCCGATGGCGTCGAGGCGGACCCAGCGGAAGGGCGCGTTGGCGGGGAGGTCCCGGCGGACGAGGTGCACCACTTCGATGCCGAGTCGTTCGAGGGCGAAGCGGACGGCGGCGGCGGCACCCCCGGCGCCGAGGACGAAGGCGCGGTCGTGGTCGCCCGTGAGGAACGGCCGGAGGGAGGCCGCGAAGCCTTCCGCGTCCGTGTTGTGCCCGATGAGCCGGCCGTCGGGTTCGCGGCGCACCACGTTGACGGCGCCGATCGCCGTGGCCGTGGGGGTGAGGGCGTCCAGGTGTTCGATGACGGCAACTTTGTGCGGGACCGTCACGTTCAGGCCTTCGAGGTCAGGGAAGTCCGTGAACAAGGAACGGACGGAGGCTGCGTCGGACCGCTCGAACAGGTCGTAGGAGGCGTTGGTGAGGCCTTCGGAAGCGAATTTGGCCTGGAAAAATCCGGGCGAAAACGAGTGGCTCAGTGAGCCTCCGAGCAGTCCCCAACGCCGGCTCATCCCCGCTTCATTTGGCGCGCAGCCACATCCAAGCCCGTGACCACTGCGGCGCCCACCACCATCCAAACCGCCCCGTGTAACCAGTCCGCCGGCGGCACAGCGTTCACGCGGAAGTACTCCACTCGACCGTCGCTGTGGATGTACAATGCGCGCACAGCTTCCTTCCACGGCCAAAGCGCATTCAGAGACCCCAACAGGAACCCGGTTAACACGGCAATGGTCGCCGCCCGATGCCGTTCAAGCCACCGCTTGAGCAAGCGACTGAATCCGAGCAATCCCACGACCGCGCCGGCTCCAAAAACGCCAATCCGCATGAAATCCAATCCCTTCAGTGCCCCGATGACCGCTCCATACGCCCCCAAAATGAGCAGCAAAAAACTCCCCGAAATCCCAGGCAAGATCATCGCGCAAATGGCAATCGCCCCGCTCACAAACAAAAACGCGGGAGCATCCGATTGCACCAAGGGCGGAAGTGAGGTGATCAGTCCAGCTGCTGCAAGGCCAATCAAGGCGAGCACGAGCCGTTGGGCATTCCAGCGTTTGACCTCACGGCCTACGAGCGGAACGGACGCCGCCACCAGCCCGAAGAAAAACGCCCACAACCGCACCGGCTCCTCCTCGAGCAACCGGTGCAGCAGCCCTGCAAACGCCGCTACGCTCGTGAAGACGCCGGCCAGCAGCACCACCAAGAATCCCAAGTTGGCCTGACGCCAAGCCGCCAGCACCCCTTCTCGGCGCGCCACGCCCAGGAGGGAAAAGTTCAGCCCAGCAATCGCCCCCAATAACTCGTCGTAAATGCCGGCCACGAAGGCCACGGTCCCCCCAGAAACCCCAGGGACCAAGTCGGCAATCCCCATCGCCACGCCCGTCCCGTAAACGCGCGCCCAGTCCGCAACGCTCCTCATGCCACGTCCATCGTCGGGTCCACAACCGCGGCCCAAGCCGTGATGCCCCCGCGCAGGTTGTGCAGGTTGTCGAAGTCGCCCTTCGCGATCAACGCAGAAATGACCGCCTCGGCACGTGCGCCCGATCGGCAGTGCACGACCACGGGGACGTCCCGCCGGATTTCATTCTTGCGGGCCAAGCAGAAGGCCATGGGGATGTGCAAGCCGCCGAGGTTGGAAACGTTGACCTCGTGGATTTCGCGCACGTCAATGATTTGGTGTTCCACGCCTTCGTCCATCCAGGACTTCAGCTGTTCAGGGGTGATTTCGCGTACGTCGCTCATTTCGATTTGGCGCTAAAATTCAGTCCTCGTCCGGGTCGCTCTCCTGCCGCTTGCCTTCGCTCATCGACTCGGGCAAGTACTCAAAGAAGGTGTCGCCGCGCAGGCCTTGGCGGAGCGCTTCGAGCGGAATGAGGTCATCGGGACCGATGTTGCCGAGGTTCACGTTCGCGCCGAATTGCTTGATGAACCAAACCTGTTGCGGCTTCTTCGGGGCTTCCCACAAGATGTCCTCCAAGGCAACGTTCGCCAGGATGCGCTTGATGAGCTGCACGTGGGCCGAACCGTTGGGTCGGTAGATGCCCACGGTTCCGCTTTCTCGGGCCTCAGCAATGACCTTGAAGCTTCCGGCTTCCAGCTCGTTTTGCATCATGCGGATCCACTTGTTGGGACTGATGAGGATGCCTTCTTCCTTCGAGCCCACCTCGCTCAGGACGCGGTAATTGGCGGAGAGCTTGCGAATGATTTCGCATTTCTCGTCGTGTTGGATCACCATCGAGCCGTCGCTCACCTCGATGCATTCCACGCCCAAACTGTCCACGAATCGCAAGTAGCCATCGAGGTCGTTCCGGATGAAAAACGCCTCGAACAGCGTGCCGCCGCAGTACACTTCCATGTTCGCCTTGCGGTAGAGCTGGATTTTCTCCTTGACCTTCGGGGTCAGCAGCGAGGTGCCAAATCCCAGTTTCAAGAAATCCACCAAATCTTCCCCGATGGAAATCATGTCCTCGGCTTGGCGCAGGCTCAGGCCCTTGTCCATCACCATGGTCATGCCGTTGGTTCGGGGTTTGGAAGTGCGGTCAGGAAGGTGCTTCAGAAGGCTGTTCTTCATCATGGTTTGAATCGTTCGTACCGGTCCATGAAGCGCGCATCATTGGCAAGCGCCGGATAGAGGGTCAATAAGTTTAAGGCACCGTCGTAGTGGTGCATGAGCAAGCGCTCGAGTAGAACAAATGCCTCGGCGGTGCGTTGCAACGCGTACAGGCTGAAAAATTTGCGATACAACAGGTCCGCGTCATCGGGCACGATGCCCAACGCCTCTTCCGCCACCGCGAGGGCCTCCGCGTGGAGGTCGCGCAGTTGAAGGTGATCCAACCGTTCCAGCCACGCATCCGTCAATTTCGGATCGGCCTGAACGGCAGCGAGGTACTCGCGTTCCGCTGCTTCGTGTTGTTCGAGTTTCGAAAAGGTGGAAGCGAGCAACAACCGGTAGTCGGCGTGTCCGGGCTCGAGTTCCACGGCGCGTTGGAAATGCGCAAGGGCTTCCCGCAATTCGCCGGCTTGGTCCGCCAACACGCCCAACCCCACATGGCCATCCGCCAACAGCGGATCGCGGCTCAACGCCTCGTGGTACGCGTGAAACGCCTCGTCCCAACGCTCCAACTTCTCCAGGCATTCCCCGAGGTAGCACCACGGTGTGGCGCCCTCCGGCTCGATGGCGATGGAATCGCGGTACGCTTCCAACGCTTCGTCGTAGCGCTCGAGCTGCATCAGCACCTCCGCCTTTTGCAGGTACGCCGGCGCGAATTCGTCCTCAATGGCGAGCGCGAAGTCGAACGCCTCGATGGCATCGGTGTAGCGACCCCGCTGGCTTTGGATGTTGCCGAGGTTGTACCAAGCGCCGAAGCTGTAAGGTTGGTCGTCCAAAAACTGCTCCAGGTACTTCACCGCATCCGTGAATTGGCCCAACTGCTCGAAGCAGAAGGACAACTCGTACACCGCGCCCTCGTTCAGCGGGTTCTCCTCCAAAGCCATCTTCAGGTAGCGCACGGCCTGGCGCCAGTCGCTCATGTGCTCGTATTCGAAGGCCAAATCCAACAGCACATCCTGTCGAAATTCCTGGTCCACGGTCTTCAGCGCGGCCTTGTAGTGCGCAATGGCGAGCGCGTGCTCCTGCATTTGGCTGTAGATGCTCGCGAGCGCGGTGTGGATTTCGTCGTTCCCCGGCTCGAGTTCCAGCAAGCGCTTCAACTTCGGCACGGCCTTGACGTGCTGACCGGTGACGGCCATGAACTGCGCTTCCCGCAACTGCAACGTCAGGCTGAACGGGTGCATGGCAAGTCCCAGTTTCAGCACCTGCCGTCCCTTATCGTGCTGCCGCACCTCCATGAAGTGATCGAGCAAGGCCTCGAGTTCCTCGACATCGAAGAAGCCAGCCCCGCCGCCGCGCAGCACGTCCTCAAACCGGCGCACCAAGTCGCCGTGCTCGCTCTCGTTCTCGTATGGACGCCACTCTTCGTGCATGCAAACCAAATCTAAGCGCACAAAGGTCGGCAACTTCTCCCGCCCCACCGCATTTTTGAACACATTGCCTCAAACTTTCCACTCCAGCCGCTCAGAGGTCAATGCGCCCCACTTTCCATTCGTTGAACAGGCTGGCAATTGCATTCCCGTTTGTGATTCAGTAATTTACCAGTCACTTTCAATTCCAGATCATGGGTTCACGCGTTCCACTGACCTTCCTTTTCTTGTGTGTGTTCATGGGGTCCCGGATTTGGGCCCAAACCGACTGCGGTTGGAATCCCGACTACGACGGCGACGACGTCATTGGCGTCTCCGATTTGCTCGGCTTCCTCGGCGTATTCGAGGATGTGGACTCCGACGGCGACGGCATCTTCGATTCGCTCGACGAATGCATCGGCGCTTACGACGACTGCGGGGTGTGCAACGGTTCCGGCGTGGATGCCGATGCCGATGGCGTGTGCGATGACGTGGACGATTGCGTGGGCAGCGTCGATGCGTGCGGCGTGTGCAATGGTCCCGGGCCGACCATCCCCGTGATGGAGGAAATCATTTACGTCACCGACTCCGTGTACTTGGAGCCGTTGGAGGAGTGGTATGTGTTTGATTATGCTGTGGATACGGTGTTTTCGTTTGTTTGTCCCATCGCCGGATGCACGGACGAAGCGGCTGGCAATTTCAACCCGGAGGCCAACGCGGAGGACGGGTCATGCGCCTACGGCCCGGCACAATGTGGCGGCCTGTCCACCTTGACCTACCAAGGCTACGAATACGACCTCGTGGCCATTGGCGAGCGATGCTGGTTTGCGGAGAACTTGCAAGCGGAGTTCTATGCCAACGGCGACGCAATCACCATCATCGACGACCCGGGGATGTGGAGCGAGCAGCTGGGGGGCGCCTACATGGGGTATTGGGACGGGACCGTTTGGTGCTTCATGCCGCCTTGCTACAACTACGACTTGGTGGACGCTTACGGGTGGTTGTACAATTGGCATGCGGTGAACGACGAGCGCGGGCTGTGCCCGGCGGGGTGGCACGTGCCGACGGATGCGGAATGGACCGCGTTGGAGGTTGGCGTGGGCGGGGATGCCGGGGCGTTGAAGGCGGTGGAGTGGAATGGCTCGAATGCGAGCGGCTTTTCGGCCTTGCCCGGGGGCTTTCGGACGGAGTCGGGGGCGTTTGAGGACGTGGGCGTGCACGGCGTTTTTTGGACGTCTTCGGCGTACCAAAGCGACCACGCGTGGTACCGCTTGCTCGGTACCGATTACGATTTCGTTTACCGCAACGATTATGACCGGCGGGCCGGCTTCTCGGTGCGCTGCCTCCTCGACTGAACCGCAGGAGGATCCCCGAGCGCCGCGAGGTGAATTTCGGAAGTGCCGTAAGTTCGCGGCATGAACCATCGACCTTATCTCCCGGGCGGCATCGCTGTGTCTGAAATCGGTTTTGGCGCGTGGCAATTGGGCGTCGAGTCCGGTTGGAAGGCGGTGTCGGAGGCCGAGGCCGAGCGGATGATCCGGACGGCGCTCGATCGCGGCATCAACTTCTTCGACACCGCTCCGAATTACGGCATGGGGACCAGCGAGGAGCGGCTGGGGAAGGTGTTCAAAACCGTGGACCGGGATCGGATTGTGGTGAATACGAAATTTGGCAGGCTGGATAATGGCCAAATCGATTTCAGCTCCGACCAAATTCAACCCTCCATCGAGCGCAGCCTGAAGCGCCTCCAAATCGACTGCCTCGACTCCGCCATCATCCACAGCCCGCAGTCCGAGCTCCTCAACGGCAACGCGTGCGACCACTACGAGGTCCTCGAACGGCTCATCGACCAAGGCAAAATCAAGGCCTACGGCGCGTCCGTGGATTTCGCTTCCGAGATCACGACCCTGCTCGAAACCACGAACGCTCGGGTCTTCCAGTCCTTCTTCAACATCCTGCACCAAGATGCGAAAGGGGCCTTCGAGCTCGTCCGGGAAAAGGGCGCAGCCGTCATTGCGAAAATCCCCTTCGATTCGGGTTGGCTGACGGGGAAGTACGGGGCTCACAGCGCATTCGAGGGGGTGCGGGCGCGGTGGTCGCGGGAGGACATCGCCACGCGGGCGCGCCTCGTGGACCGCGTCAAGGAAATCGTGGGCGGGGAGCTCATGCCGTCGGCCTTGACCTTTTGCACGGCGTTCGATGCTGTTTCGACGGTGATTCCCGGGGCCGTCTCCGAAGCGCAGTTGCTGGCCAACATTCGGGCGATGCAGCAGCCCATGCAGGAGGAGTTGCGGGCCCAGCTCGAAGCGTTCTACGAAGACGAAGTGCGTGCCTTGAAGCTCCCGTGGTGAACCTTCGGCGAATCGGCTGGAGCGGCCTTCACGTGCCGAGGTTTTCCTCCGCCTGCAACGATTGAATGAATCGAACCAAATCATCGGTCGGGTCCAAGCTCCACTTTTGGCGGATGGACGAACGCAGGTTGTAGACGTTCCCTGTGCTGCACGACAGGTGGTCGGCGATGTCCTGAACGGACCAGTCTTGTGCGGTGAGCTGCGCCACGGTTTGTTCCGGTCGGCTCAGCAGGTTCCAGAACCCCGCGGAAATCGGCGTTTGGGGCTGCCGCGACTTGATGATTCGCCACACTTCTTGCGCGGGTTCCCGACGATTGCCGCTGATGTTTCGGGCGAGTTCACTCCAATCGCGCAGGTCGGGATGGATGTTACAACGGCGTGCTCGGCGTTCGAAGGCTGCGATGGTCAAGAGGAGCAACCCAACAACCGCCGACAGCCAGGGCCAAAGCTTCGAGTTGCTCGGCGAAAGCGCATGGCTCAGCCGTTGAAGAGCGGGAGTGGGTGAGGCGTTCACAGCGGCTTCGCCGGGCTGCTCCCGGTTCCCCATTTCCAAGGCCACGGATCCTGCTTTGAACCAGATCCACATCAGCGTGTCCTCCACGTGTGCCCAAGTCGGACGTTCGTCCAAGGGCAGCAGTGCCACATCGAATGGAGCGTGAAGGGTTTGTTCGTCATGCGCTTTGAGTTCTTGCATGGCATTCACCCAACGCGAGTAGTCATCGGTTTGGATGGATTTTACGACTTCCAACCCCCAATCGGTAGCGCTTTCCGGTTGTGATTCAACGGTCGAAGGCAACGAGCTGAACACCGCGAACAGCAGAATGGGGAAGAAATCGGTCAATCGCTTTTCTAGGGATTCTTGCGGTTGAAGGTTGAACCGGGCGCGCAACGTGTGACGCGCTTTGTAGACGGCCGAAAGGCTCACGTTGAGCTGTTGCGCAATCGCCTTCGTGTGTTCGCCGTGGGCCAAACGAGCGGCTACGTCTTGTTCGATTTGGGTCCACGCACTGGGGTCGATGTCCGTCTGTTGAAGGGTCTTCGATTCCTCCTCGGCAAGGCATTCAACGCACTTCAAGGCCAAAAAACGCTCCCTCCAGGTCCAGGCCGCTTCGTTGGCCAAAATGCCTTCGAGCGCTTCCCTCATGTCGTCCGGCGATGAGGCCTTAAGGGCCTGCCAAGCCATCGCATTTCGAAGGAGCAGTGCGAGGTAGGTGCCGGCCACCACCATCAATAAACACAAGGTGAGGACGATCCAACCTTGCTTGTTGGCGGTCCGCTGGGTGGCCCCCACTGCCAAGGACGCCTTTTCGACTGAATTGCACGGAATGCCCAACCCCCCTCGAAACGCATCAGGAACGTCCCTCAATTCCTGCCATTTGGCCTGCCAGGTCCCTTCGTCCGACCAAGGAGAGAAAAGCTGGTAATTCGCTCCAGTAGCCTCGATCAGTTCCGATGCCTCCACCTCACTTGCCATGCGATCGAGAAGGGGGCGAATGATGGCAAAGCGGTCCACATCATTGCTCCATTGAAGGTATTCCGTAAGCGTGGCGATGGCGGCAGTCTCTCGGCCGTTCCACTCACCTTTGAGGTTGATTTCTCGGAAGGTCTGCCTGCACGCCTCCAAATCCCCGAGGTTCTGTTCTGCTTGAAGGCGCGTCAGCAGGAGGACGTTTTTCGAAAGGTCATTGTACGTGCCGTGCTGAATCACTCCTTCCTTGCCCAGTTCAAAACGCTCGATCGCGACGTTGGACCAAGAGATTGCTTCCGCGCATTGGCCTGCAAGCAAGTGCGCCATGGCGAGGTTGTTGAGTGAAATCAGGTTGATGGCTTCGGGGACCAATTCGTAAGCCTCAAGGAACACCGCAACCGCCTCTTCGTAACGACTGATTTGGGTTAACGTGGCTCCGACCGCCTGCAAGGAAAGGTATTCCAACGCCTTCACCCCTTCCCGTTGGGCGGTGGAAGCCGCTTCGCGAAACAGGGCTTCGGCCTCCAGGAACCGATTGGTTTGATAAGCGCCTACTGCACGCAAATAAATCAGTGGGCTCGGCGGAGCATCGCACGCAGGCGAAGGCGCGAATCCATCCGGTGGCCACGGGGTGTTGAGCGCAGTGGAACTGAAGCGCAACAGGTGCTCCACCAAATACAGGCTGTCGCAGTTCGTTTGGACGTCCGCTCGGCTCAGCATCGCCCGCGCGCGCAGCTCCGTTTCGAGGGGGTCGTAGTTGGTTGACAGAACGGCGTCTTCCAACACCTTCCACAATGGCCGGCCTTCTTCTGCGGAAAGTTGCCCTCCCCAAAGCACGAACAGGAGGGTAGAAAGCACGCCGATTTTCATGGTCACTTCAGATTGGTCTTCACGAAGTTAGCGAACACCGACCGCTTCAATGACAGAATGCGCGGGTCGTTCGCAGGTTGCATTCATCCTGTGAACTCGCGCGCGCCGGCGAGCTAAATCAACGGATTATATGGGCATTAGCTCGTCGCGAAGTACGTGAGAAATGAGTGAATGAAAAGGCCTGAAGGACTTCATGAATTGATTCAGGGACTCTTGGGTGCGGCGTTGTTCAGGCCAAATCCATGGGGGCGTCCGATAGTTTTGGTCCGACGAGTTCAACCATTCGAAACACTCCAAATCCAAATCATCATGAAACAATTTTCGCGACTCATCCAGGGTGCCTTTGTCATCTTGAGCATCCCGCTAGCGCAGGTTCATGCGCAGGCCGATCTTCCGTGCGGGGAAGGCGAGGTGGCTTACGAACTGTCTTACGATGGCCTCGATGGTTATCCAGAGGAGTTTTCATGGCACGTCCTGACACCCGACGGGACGGAAATCGCATCGGGTGAGGGCGACGGGGTTTGGACCATCTGCGCCCCAGCCGAAACGTGCCTCCAATGGGTGTTTCAGGACAGTTACGGCGATGGTTTTTCTGGCGGAGGCACGGCGGTCATTGCCGATTCCGAGGGGAACACGCTGCACACGGCTACGGAAGACTGGGGGAGTGAGGAGCTTTTCTCCACATGCAGTGCTGGCTGCTCCGATGAAACGGCGGTGAATTACGATCCCGATGCCGTTTTTGACGATGGTTCATGCTCCTACTGCTCGGAAGAAGAAATCGTCATTGCATACGATGCCGGAGCGGAGGATCCCGATGATTTTTCATGGACGGTGTACAACGAAAACGACGAACCGGTGGCCGTTGGCGCGGGGGAAGGGGAGTGGATTGTTTGCAAACCTGCGGGCGCGTGCTGGGCGATTCACTTGGAGGACGCCTCGGGCCTCGGGTTCTATTTCGGGGGTGTGGCAACGGTCGAAATCACCGGGCTTCCGACTTACACCTTGAGCGGTCCTTGGTCCGGTGGAGTGACCATCGGAAGCACGTGCCCAGGCATCGCGGGTTGCATGAACCCGGAGGCCATCAATTTCAACCCGGAAGCGGAAGTGACTTCGGCCGACTGCATCTTCGCGGATTGTGCGGTCGGCGAGACCCCGATTGTGATTTCCTACGATGGTCAGAACGATCCCACGGACATGTTCGATGAGTTTTCATGGGAGGTCGTGGACGAGTCCGGGGCCGCGGTGGCTTCAGGGGGCGGCGTCGGTGACCATGTGGTGTGCGTGCCAACAGGCGGATGCTACGATGTCTACCTGTACGACGCTCAAGGAAACGGATTGAGCAATTTCCTGTATGGTTCGGCGACTGTTTTGGTGCGGTACGGCTCCGAAATTCTGGGAACGGTGAACAACGACTTGCAGGTTTGGTCCAGCGCGTTTCGCGTCAACACCTGCGGGGAATTGGGCTGTGCGGATGAAGCCGCAAGCAACTTCAATCCGGAGGCTGTGGTCGATGACGGCAGCTGCGTGTTCTGCGAAGCTTCGCTGCTGACAGTTGCCTACGATGGCCTGGACGGGGATGCGGAGTCCTTTTCGTTTCAAGTGGTGGATGCCGAAGGCAACGTCGTGGGCGAGGGGGCGCAGGAGGGGACGCACGTTGTTTGTTTAGCAGAATCGCAGTGCTACAACGTCATTCTGAGGGATGCCAATGGGGATGGGAGTTTTTTCCAATTGCTTCCATTCAGCGAACCGGAATTGGGGACGGTGGTCATTTCGATTGACGGGGAAGAACTCGCTGCATTCAGTGGGAACTGGGGGTATGAGGCGGTAGCGAACACGTGTGGGCTGGTCTCGGGGTGCACCGATGCCGCTGCCACGAACTTCGACGCTGCCGCGGAATTTGATGACGGAAGTTGTTGCTTTGGTGATGTGCTGAGCATTGTCCACGATGGCGGCAATGGGCCGAGCCAAGCGACCTCGTTTTCTTGGGAGCTTTTCCACGGGGAGTCGGGAGAGCTCTTGGCCGAGGGGGTGGGCCAAAACTCGTGGGACATCTGCCTGCCCGCCGATGGCGGGTGTCACGAACTCGTGCTCATGCGCGATGAATTTGGGATGAGCGATCCCTATGCAGGCGAGGCGACCCTCACGGTTTCGTTGAATGGCGAAGTTTTGAATGCTTGGGTCGGAAATGAGTTCGAAACCGAGCGCTTGGAGTACAGCAGCTGCGGCTTCTTGGGGTGCACGGACGCAGAGGCTTCGAATTTCGATCCGCAGGCGGAGTCGGACGATGGCTCGTGTTGTTATGAGCAGCATTATGAATTGAGCTACGAAGGGCCGGGTTGGCAATGGGCGGTGGTCGATGGCGCGTTTTTGTCCTACGTTTCGTCGTTCGACTGGACGGTGACCGACGCCGATGGACAGGTCTTTTTGTCCGGCAGTGGTCCAGGGCCACACACGTTCTGTGCGCCCGCCGATGCCTGCTTCTTGTTCACGTTTGAAAACAACAGCGAGCGCGATCAATACGATATTTTTGACGAGGTCAGTATTCGAGTCAATGGGGAATTGGTGGCTTCCATTTGGCCACAAGAGTTTGCGGATTCCCCCTTGGAAGTTTCGCTTTGTCAGTTCGGGTGCACGGATCCAGCAGCAGTCAACTACGATTCCGAGGCTGTTTTCGATGACGGCAGCTGTGCGGGTTCTGCTTGTGCGTCGGGTGAAACCTCACTTGTGTTGGCATACATCGGAGCGGATGGTTTCCCGGAGGAATTCAGTTGGAGTTACGCCGTTGATGGCATGGAACTCGAAAGCGGAACGGGATTGACCAACTTCGGGACCTGTTTTGTGGATGGGGACTGCCCGGTGCTTACGTTCTCTGACGCTTACGGGGATGGCGTTGAGGGCTTGACTTTGCTCGTTGCGGGGGAGGAGATTGCGTTGCCCGAATGGAGTGCGGATTTGGTGTACAACACCTGCGAAGGAATTGTCGGCTGCATGGATGCCGATGCGGTCAATTTCAATCCAGCAGCCGAATCCATGGACGAAACCACCTGCATTTATGCGGCCGAATGTGCCGAAGGCGAACAACCGCTGATCTTCAGCTACGATGGGGACGATGGCTTCCCGGAGGAAATAGCGTGGTCCATCGCAGTTGGAGAGGAGGAACTTGCCAGTGGATTCGGAGCAAGCTATTTCGAAACGTGCGTGGCAAGCGACGCGTGCCCCGTGGTCACCATCGACGACAGTTACGGCGATGGCGCGGCCAATGTGCTGTTTACGCTCGGAGAGCTGTCGGTGGATTTGTCCGGTGAATTTGACCAAATCACTTACACAGCCTGCGCAGTCGAATCAGCGGGCTGCACGGATGCGACCGCTTTGAACTTCGATGCAACGGCAACGGAAGACGACGGGACCTGCGAGTACCCGATCATTGCGTGCTCGGCTGGGGGGTCATTCTGCTACGGGAGCGGGTTGAGCGTGCCGATTGGCGTGGAATCTCCGGATGGGACGCCGTTGCTTTTGACGTTCGCTAGCGGAATGCTGGAAGGCGACGGATACGATGGCATCCTTGTTCGGGATGGTTTCGGAGAAGATGCGAATGTGCTGCTCGATGACATGGGCGATGGCAGCGGCCCCATCGACCTCACGGAGCTCTACATCATCTCTCCGACGGGACGACTTTACGTCAGCATTCTTGCAGACGAATCGATTGATTGCGAGGATGGCAGCATCGACCCGGTGGAATGGGCCGTGTCGTGTGTGGTCGAAGGGTGCACGGAAGGGACCGCCTTGAATTTCGATGAAGGAGCGAACGTGGATGACGGTTCGTGCGTTGTGCCAGCATGCTACGACCCGAGTGCTTGCAACTTCGCGGGCATTCCGGCATTCAACGAAATCGTCCTGATCGCGTTCGGTGAAGACGCGTGCGACTACAGCTGTCGGGGTTGCATGGAGGATGGTGCGTGCAATTATGATGCGATGGCTTCCATTGACGACGGTTCTTGCGTGTTTGTGGAAGGGGATTTGGACCAAGATGGCGTGGTGTCCGCAACGGACTTGCTGTTGTTCTTGGCCCGGTTTACGTCCAGTTGTGGCAATTGATTGCCGCTTGGGCAAGGGTGTTTGGTAGGAAGAAAGCGTCGGCTCGTGTTCTCGGGTCGGCGCTTTCCATCCTGGCAATTCACGGTGCTGCGTCGAAAGCCAGTCCGCTTGCGGTGCCGTGAGCGCACCATCATCCGATGGTGCTGTGAGGCGGATGCTGAGTGAAAATGTCTGATCAATGGATTCAATCGCCAAACCGGGGAGCTGCTTTGAGGCAAATGGCCTGAAGCCGACCCAAAGTGTTGGTGGTGTGGATCGCAGATTTGAATAACATGTGGATTCGATCATCAATTATTCTGTCGGTTGGGCTCGTTCTGTCAGCCCCTTCTTTTGCGCAACAAGCTGCCGTGCATCACGTGTCGGAGGGGCCGAAGGCCTACTTCCGCATCGACCCACGGTTGCTTCGCGCTGATTTGGACACCTTGTTCGCTAAAGTTGCTTCGACGGGGCAGCAGATGGAAGGCCTTTCCTGGGCGGCGGTGTTGGGCAATGGAACCAACCCTGGTGTCGACGTTGATTTTTATGGTTACGAGGCCTCGGGGTTGGGGGCGGTCACGACTTCGGGGACCTTTGAAGGGGACAGCCTGGTGTTGAACAAAGACGCAGAAATCGCGGGGCGGTTGGAAGTGGTTGGGGTGGCGACCATCGGTGACTCGTTGTGGGTCGAAGGCGCCGTGGTGCTTTCCGATTCCCTGCGCGTGGTG
>JAUICJ010000020.1 GCA_030427925.1 Bacteroidia bacterium
TGGTTCGGCGTGATGCGCCCCATCGATTTGGATTCGTTTTGATGGCGGTCGCGAAGGTTTGTTAAATCATCGGGATTGCGTGTGGATTTGATGGGCCTTCGGCGGGAAAGGGGTCGATTTGGGGCGGACTTTTGTGCCCAAATTTCACGCCCATGCTCAGGTGGTTGCTTTCAGGTTGCTTCGGGTTGTTGTTGGTGGCGCATGCGTCCGGCCAAACCCGCATAACGGTCAGCGGAACCGTCACAGACGCCACCACCGGTGAGACGCTCATCGGTGCGCAGGTCTACGGTTTGGGGACACAAAGCGGCATGCTCACGAACGGCTACGGGTTTTTCAACCTGCAGGTGCCAAGCGATTGCCCGGGCGTGAGCGTCCAATACATCGGATACCAAACCGACACCATCGAGGTCAGCGGCGCCTCGCGAACGGGACTTTCCGTGGCGCTCCAGCCCTACACCATCATGACGGAGGCGGCGGTGATCGAGGCAGAAGGCAGCGCCCCCGAAGAACGCGCTGAAAAGCTGGGCACCCTCGAATTGCGGCCCGAAGAGGCGCGCTCCATCCCACAACTGTTCGGGGAACGCGACGTCATCAAGGCCATCCAACTCATGCCCGGGGTGCAGGCCACCAGCGATGGCGGCAGCGGCTTCTTCGTCCGCGGCGGTGGCGCAGACCAAAACCTCATTCTCCTCGACGAAGCCCCGGTCTACAATCCGAGTCACCTGCTCGGCTTCTTCAGCGTGTTCAACGGCGACGCCCTCAACACCGCGGAGCTCTACAAATCGGGCATCCCCGCTCGGTTCGGCGGCCGCGCCTCGAGCGTCCTGGACATCCGCATGAAGGACGGCAACGCGGGCAAGACGACGGTCAGCGGCGGCATCGGCCTGATTTCGAGCCGCCTCACCATCGAAACCCCGCTCGCGGATGGTCGGGGGTCCGCGCTCATCTCCGGCCGCCGCACCTACGGCGACCTGTTCCTCAACTTCAGCGCGGACACGAACCTCCAGAACACGGCCCTCTATTTCTACGACCTCAATGCCAAGGTCAACTACCGCATCAACGACCGCAACCGCCTCTACCTCTCGCTCTACAACGGCCGCGACGACTTCGATTTCGCCGAGGCCTTCCTGCTGCGCTGGGGCAACCGCACCGCGACGCTGCGCTGGAATTTCCTGCTGTCGGATGAGATCTTCCTGAACACGTCGGTGGTGTGGTCGGATTATGCGTACCGCGTGGGGTTTGGCCCAGAGGACACGGGCTTCTTCCGCGATGCAGGCATTCAGGATGTCCAAATCAAGGAGGACTTCACCTGGTATGCCCATCCCTCGCACACGGTGCGGTTCGGCGGCCAGTGGATCCAGCACACGTTCAGCGACGTGGTGAGCATCGACTCCGAACCGGCGCCCGACCGCGCGGGTTGGGAAACGGCGCTGTACCTCGAGGACGAGTGGTCGTTTGCCCCGCGGTGGAAGGCGGTGGCGGGGTTGCGGGCGGCGCGGTTTGATCTCGTGCGCGGTCCGGTCTACGCACTCAATGCGGAGGGCGAGCTCGTGGGCGACCCGGGCGAGGCCGGCGACGCGGGCTTCGGGACCGGCGGCCTCGAACCGCGGTTGTCCGTGCAAGGCGCGGTCGGCAAGCGGCACGCCCTGAAGTTCTCGGCCGAGCGCAACCGCCAATTCCTGCACCTGGTTTCGAGCAGTGCCGCGGGCAACCCGACGGACCTGTGGCTGCCGGTGTCGAACAACGTGGCGCCCCTCGTGGCCGATCAGTACGCGGGCGGCTGGTCCACGAACACGGAGGACGGCATGTGGTCCCTCTCCGCCGAGGTGTACTACAAACGCATGCGCGACCTGTTGGAATTCAAGGTCGGTGCGGACGTGTTCGCCCCGACGACCTTGGAGACGGAGCTGGTTTCGGGGGACGGCGAGGCGTACGGCATTGAATGGCTCGTGCGCAAGGAACGCGGGGACTTCACCGGTTGGGTGAGCTACACGCTGAGCCGCTCGTTCCGAACGTTCGACGCCATCGACGACGGGTTGGTGTTCCCGGCTGCGAGCGACCGCATCCACGACATCAGCTTGGTGGCGATGTGGCAGGTTTCTCCGCGCGTTTCCGCTTCCGCGAACTGGGTCTACCACACGGGCGACCCCGCGACCTTCCCCACGGGTTGGTACCTCTATGAAACCCAGTTGGTCCCGCAGTATTCGCGCCGCAACCAAGGCCGCTTCCCGCATTACCACCGCCTCGACCTCGGCATCACCTTGAAGAGCAAGGACGGCGTAGCGCGCTCAGGAGGAGGCAAGACCGGTTGGCAAGCCTTCCGCGGCGGCGAATGGACGTTCTCGTGCTACAACGCCTACGGACGCGAGAACACGTACCTCATCAACTTCGAGCCGAGCGAAGAAGACCCAACCCAAACCCAAGCCGTGTCCTTCGCCCTGTTCAAAGTCATTCCATCGATCAGCTATGATTTCAAGTTTTAAGCACTTCGCCGGGGCCGTGCTCGTGGCGTTCGCGCTCACGGGTTGCGAGCAAGTCATCGAGTTGGAGTTGGATGAAAACCAAACCCTGCCCGTCTTCTCCTTCCGCTTCAACGCTTCCGCCGGTCAGGTCATCGGCACCGTTTCCGAGTCGGTGGACTTCTACAGCCCGACGGCGCCGATGTTGGAAACGTCGGCAGCGGTGGAGTTCATCGCGCCCGACGGCGCCATCACCGCCATCAGCCCGCTGCCGGACTCGCTGTACCTCGGCACGGTCGAGGGCACGTTCAACACGGGCGACACCGTTGGGTTGCGGGTGGTCCGCGCCGGGCAGGAATACACTGCCTTCAATGCCATTCCCGAGCCGCTGCCCATCGACTCGGTGCAGGTTCGGGAATTTGAGGGCTTTCCGTTTGGCCCGCCCCCCGATAGCCTTGCGGGCCCACAGTACGAGATTTACTTGTACTTCCCGCCGACCGAGGAATCGCGCAACCTCTTCGTTGAGTTCCTCGTGAACGGCGAGCTCCAAACCGACGTCCTGCAAGGGTTGAAGACCACGCCGGGGGAAATGACGGAGATTCCGCTCGGTTGGAGCCAACGCTTGTTCAATCCGGAGGAGGTCGTTCAGGTTTGGGCCTGGACCATCTCCGACGACACCTACGATTACTGGCTGGCGCTGAGCAGCATTTTGGGGGCCTTCGGTCCGTCGGGTGTGCCGGGCAACCCGCCCAATCACTGGTCCAACGAAGCGCTCGGTCACTTCTTCGTCGGCCGATTGGCCACGTCCCAAGCCATTCTGCCAGAGTGAGCCCGCTCACCTTGGTTGTCACGAAAATGTCACGAACTTTGTCCGCATGTCCCCAGTCCTAAAAAGCATCCTGCGCTTCGTCGCAGGAGCGGCCATCCTCGCTTCTGGCTTGGTGGTGGCCCGCACGTTGATCGGCATGAAACCCGAGGCTCCGATTTCTACGCGCCCTGTGCAGCCGCGTCCGGTGAAGGCGATGGCGTTCGCTCCCGGGGATGTGGTGCCCGTGACGCCCATTGAGGGCCGGGTGGATGCCTTGCATCGCATGGACGTGTTCGCGGAGGTGAATGGCGTTTTGGCCCTTGGCGGCAAGGAGTTTCGCGAAGGGACCCGTTACCGTCAGGGCGATGTCATGCTTCGCCTCGACGACAGCGAGCCCCGGGCGGCCCTGGTGTCGCAGCGCAGCCAACTCCTGCAACTGCTCAGCACGAGCCTCGCGGACCTGCGCCTCGATTACGGCGACGCCTGGCCGAATTGGCAGGCGTACGTCACGAATTTCCGGGTCGATGAGGCGTTGGCGCCGTTGCCGGAGTTCATGAGCGATCGCGAACGGCTGTTCCTCGCGAACCGGGGCATCTTGAGCGCGTACCACAGCATCCGAGCGGCGGAAGAGCGGCTGGAAAAGTACACGGTGCGGGCGCCGTTCAACGGTACGGTCACGACCGCTTCCGTCCAGCCCGGGGCGCTCGTTCGCGCAGGGCAGCCGGTCGGAACGTTCGTGGGGGAGGATGCGTTCGAAGTGAAGTCCGCGGTTCACGCGCGCTACCTCGACCGGATTCGCTCCGCGGACGAGGTGGAGTTCGTGGAAGAAACGGGGGAAGTGGTGGCCACCGGGGAGGTGATGCGCATTGCGAACAACGTGGATGCCTCGACCCAAAGCGCCAGCGTGTTTTGTGCCGTCACTCCGGTGAACGGAAGTTCGGCCACGTTGCGCGATGGTCGGTACCTGAGCGGGACCATCCGCAGTGGGGCGGTGCCGGAGGCGATGGCGGTGCGATTGGATTTGGTCCAACCCGACAACACGGTCTTCGCCATTGAAGGCGGGGAACTGGTGAAACGCCCGGTGCAAGTGGCCTTTCGGTCCATCGATGCGGCCATCATCACGGGACTCGACGAGGGCACGGTGCTGCTCGCCGAGCCGGTCAACGGCGCCTACCCCGGCATGGCCGTGAAAACCGCCGAGTGATGCAAGGATTGATCCGCTACTTCGTCAAGTACAACTTGACCGGCGACATGCTGATGATCGCCATCCTCATCGGGGGCTACATCGGCTTGATGAACCTGCGTTCGAATTTCTTCCCGGAGGTCGCTTCGAAGACCATCCAGGTGCAAGTGGTGTACCCGGGCGCCTCGCCGGAGGAGATCGAGGAAGGCATCGTCGCGAAGATTGAGGAGAACCTCCAAGGGATTGCGGGGTTGGACCAGGTCAAATCCGTTTGCAACGAAAACGCCGGCAGCATCACCATCGAAGTGCTCGACGCCCGCGAGACGGACGAAATCCTCCAAGACGTGAAGAACGCGGTGGACCGCATTGCGAGCTTCCCCGTGGGCATGGAACCGCCGATTGTGTACAAGCAGGATGCGGTCGGCGTGGCCTTCACGTTCGCCATCACGGGCGTGGACGATTTGCGTGTGTTGAAGCGGGAGGCGCGGCTGATCGAGCAGGAGCTCCGTTCGGTGGACGGCATTTCGCAGATTGCGTTGAGCGGTTTTCCGGAGGAGGAGATCGAAATCCGGTTGCGGGAGGACGCGCTGATGGAATTGGGGTTGACGATACCGCAAGTGACGGCGGCGGTGCGCGCAGCGAACATCGAGGCGACGGGCGGGCGCCTGAAGACGGAGAGCGAGGAGCTCATCATTCGGGGCCGGTACCGGGAGTACACCGCGCAGGAGCTCAAGGACATCGTGGTGCGGGCGGACCGTGAGGGCCGGGTGGTGCGGTTGGCCGATGTGGCGGAGGTGGTGGATCGGTGGGCGGACAACGACCCGTCGCGCAACTGGTTCAACGGGGCGCCGGCGGCGGTGGTCACGGTGAACAACTTGAACTCGGAATCGATTTTGGTCATCACGGAATACATCCGCGATTACATCGAGGCCTACAACGCCCGCGGAGGCGACACGCGCATCGAAGTCATCCGCGACTCGTCGGTGGTGCTCAACCAGCGCATCGACTTGCTCGTGAACAACGGGGTGGTGGGCTTCCTGCTCGTGGTGCTGTTCCTTGCGTTGTTTTTGAATGTGCGGATTGCGTTTTGGGTGGCATTGGCCATTCCCGTGTCGTTCATGGGCATGTTCTTGGTGGCGGATTATGTGGGCATCACCATCAACGTGATCTCGCTGTTCGGAATGATTTTGGTCATCGGCATCCTCGTGGACGATGGCATCGTGATCGCGGAGAACATTTACCAACATTACGAACGGGGGGCTTCGCGGGTGCGGGCGACCATCGATGGAACCCTCGAGGTGTTGCCGGCGGTGTTCTCGGCCATCTTGACGACGGTGGTGGCCTTTTCGGCATTCTTCTTCATCGAAGGCCGGTTGGGGGATTTTTTCACGGACATGGCGAAGGTCATCATCTTGACGCTCGTGTTTTCGTTGGTGGAAGGGGCGTTGATTTTGCCCGCCCACATCGGCCATTCTCGGGCGCTGCGCAAGGACTTCAAGCCCAATGCGTTGGAGCGGGGGATGCGGGCCTTCATGGAGGGGCTGCGGGATCGGGTTTACGCGCCGGTGTTGCGGTTTGCGCTGCGGATGCCGTGGATCATGTTCGCCATCATTGGGTTCGTGTTCCTCGTGACGGTGCCGGGGCTCATCGGGGGTGGGTTCGTCAAGACGACCTTTTTCCCGTTCATCGAGGGGGACAACTTGACCATCAATTTGGCCATGCAATCGGGCACGCGGGAAGGCGTGACGAAGGCCCAACTCGATCGCATTGAAGCCGTGGTGTGGGAAGTCAACGAGGAGCTGAGTGCTCAGCGGGAGGATGGGCTCCAAATGATCCAGGCCGTCGACAAGCGACTCGGGCCGACCACGTACAACGGCCTCATCAACGTGCAGTTGCTCGATGGGGAGCGGCGGGGCATGCAATCGACGGACATCAGCGCGATGATCAGGGAGCGGGTGGGGCCAGTGTACGGCGCGGAGAACTTGAGCTTTGCGGCGTTCAGTCCGTTTGGTCGGCCGGTTTCGGTGTCGTTGTTGGGCAACGATTTGAAGGCGCTTGAGGCGGCCACGAAGGAATTGAAGGAGGCGATGTTGAACCGGGACGATTTGAAGGACGTCACCGACAACAACCAGGAGGGAGCGCAGGAAGTGGAGGTCGAGCTGAAGCCGCGGGCTTACCAGCTGGGGCTCACGGAACTTGAGGTGATGTCCCAAATCCGTCAGGGTTACTTCGGTTCGGAAGTGCAGCGGTTGCAGCGCGGCCGCGATGAAGTGCGCGTGTGGGTGCGCATTGACGAGCGGGATCGGGCCTCGGTGGGTGCGCTTGAGAATTTCCGGGTGCGCACCGTGACGGGTGCGTTGGTGCCGCTGACGGAGGTGGCGGAGTTGCGCATGGGCCGCGGGGTCAGTGCCATCAACCGGCTGTACGGTCAGCGCGAGGTCCAGGTAGGGGCGGATTTGGCCGGCCCGTGGGTGTCGGCTACGGATGCGAACGCCGACATTCGGGCCCGCGTGGTGCCGGAGATTTTGGCCCACTATCCGACCGTTACGGCCAGCTTTGAAGGCCAAAACCGCGAACAAGCGAAATCCCAGCGTTCCATCCAAGCCGTGATGCCGCTGGTGTTCGCGATCATGCTGTTCATCATCATCCTGACGTTCCGCTCGCCGTTGCAGGGCCTCGCGGTCTTCGGGCTCATTCCCTTCGGCTTGATCGGTGTGAGCCTCGGCCACTGGTTCATGGGGGCGCAAATCAGCCTGTTCTCCATCCTCGGAATGCTGGCGTTGGTGGGGATTTTGGTGAACGACGCGCTCGTGTTCGTGGCGGCGTTCAATGGTTATTTGAAGCAGGGCATGGAGGTGCGGGAGGCGATTTGGGAGGCGGGGATGTCGCGTTTCCGGCCGATTTTGCTGACCTCGGTGACAACGGTTGCGGGCCTCGCGCCGCTCATGCTGAACAAGAGTTTCCAGGCGCAATTCCTCATCCCGATGGCCATTTCGGTGGCGTTCGGTTTGCTGTTTGTGACGGTCATCATCTTGATTTTGTTGCCGGTTTTCTTGCAGTGGATCAACCCGTTACACCGTTCTTGGGTGTGGGTCAAACGGGGGGACTGGCTGACGCCGTTGGATGCGGAACCGGCTCGCAGGGAGCTGGTTGATTTGGACGACATGACCCACCACTGATGAAACCGATGAAGCGATCCTTGATCCCCGCGACGCTGCTCGTCGTCGCCTTGGCGTTGGGCATGCACGCTGCGCTGGCGCAGGAGTCTCTGACGCGGGAGGCCGCGTTGACGCGGGCCCTTGAGCACAATTATGGCTTGAAGCTCGTGCAATTGCGGGCGGACCTCGCCGCGGCCGGAAACGACTGGGGAGCAGCCGGGGCGTTGCCCCGTGTGACCCTCACGGCCACGCCATCGAGTTCCGTTTCCGACCAGCGCGAAAACCCCGCGGCCTTCCTGCAGGAACGGCTGGAATCCTCGGGATTCAACATCGGGGGACAGGCCAGCTGGACGCTGTTCGACGGGATGGGCATGTTCGCGAACAAGCGCGCCCTGGATTTGTTGGAAGCCCAGGCGGGCGGAGAGGTGGAGTTGCTGGTCGAACAAACGGCTCAGGCCGTGCTCCAAGCCTACGACGCCGTCTTGGTGCAGGACGCCTTGCTCGAAGCCCTTTCGCGCTCCATGCGCTTCACTCGGGACCGCATCGATTGGCTCGAAAACCGCGAGGCGGTGGGTGCGGCGGGTTCCTTCGATCGGCTGCAGTTCGAGAACGCGTTGCTTGCGGACAGCACCGCCTGGATCCAGCAAGAGCTGGCGCGCCGGGCGGCCGTTCGGAACTTGAATCTGCTGATGGGCGAGGAGGAGCAGGTGGATTGGACGTTCGATTCGGAGTTGGGCATTCCGGGGGCGCTACCGGATTTGGCCCAACTCGAAAGCCAAATCGCGCAATCCGAAACGAGCATCCGCAACGCCCTCCTCGGTGAAGCCCTCGCAGAAACCCAGCTCGACCAGGCGCACGCCCGCCTTTATCCGGTGCTCAGCCTGACCGCCAGCTACGCCGACCAGTCGAATCAAATCTCCGCCGGTGCCCTCAACGGTCAGAGCCGAGTGAAGAACAGTTCCGCTGCGCTCACCCTCAATTTCAACCTGTTCAATGGGGGCGCCACCCGCCGGGCCATCGATCAAGCGCGCATCCAGCTGGACCTCGCCTCCACGGCGACGGAAAACCAAGTGCAATCCACCCTGTTGGTGCTGCGCAATGCCGTGGACCGGTTCGAATCCCAAGCCCAACTTTTTGCGCTGGCGGACCGCTCGGTCGAGAACGCAGAAGCCCTGGTGTCCATTGCATCCGACCGCTACACCTTCGGGGCGCTGACGTCGTTGGATGTGCGGGAATTGCAGTTGGCGTTGCTCCAAGCAGAGGTCGGGCGGTTGCAAGTCCTCGCGGCGTGGAATGCCGCGTCGATTGAAGTGCAGCGGCTGGCTGGCGGGTTGCGGCCTGAGCGGGTCAGTCGATGACGGCGCCCGTGCAGAGGCACATCGGCTGATAGGCGGTGCGTTTGATGCGGATGGCCTTGGCTTGCTCGTCGTACGGGAGTGGTCGGGCTTCTGGGCCCTTTCCCGTCTCGACCCAAACCGCATCCGGCCGATACCCCATCCGCACCAAGTGGCGTTGAACCGGCCGCGCCGCAACCTGCATCTCAAAGGGCCAAATCAACTTCCCGTTCAATTGGGTGCACGCATACGTGCAGGCCTCGGCATCCATCGGTCCAAGGGGCGCAACGCCCCAATCGAAGGGCGTGGTTTGGTAAGCCAACCCATCCCGCTCCATCACCTCTTGCGGAGCCACCAATGGGCCAAACACCAGCTCCTCTTCCACCTCCGCGATGGCCACGGGCCCTTCTTGGGCGAATCCGCGCCCCAACGTCAGCAACGCCCCTGCCAAAAGCATGCATTTCGTCCATGTCATGATATAAATATACGACAGAATCGAATATTATCACGACGAAAGCACTTATCAATTCATTCCGTTGCCTCGCTGCTGTTCATGGTCGACGCCTCGTTCCGGTTGATTTGGAATCCCACTGGCGAGGGCGAATCGGTGGCTTGGGTGTCGAGCTCCCAGTGGGCAAGCGCTTCAAAAAACGCGCCGACTACCCGATGAATGCGCGCTTCGTCCCATTCCTCCGCGCCACCGATGCCCAGCACCCGCGTGGCTTCGTCCGACTCGCTGGCAAATTGATCGCACTGCGGGAATTGGACCCACGCCGCCACGCGGCCATTCGTCAGTTGGGAGAACACGAGCGCGCCGAACTCCTTGTGCAGCACTTGGTCGTTGTTCATGACCTGATTGAGGGGCGAATCCGGGTTGTATTGGAACGGTGAAGGACGCCGACCCAGGGTCGCAATGACCGATTCCCGGTGCGTGAACACGTCGTTCACTTGCACTTCCCAAGCCAGGCGTTCTTCCGAACCGATGGCGTTCAAGGTGCGCTGAAGCAACGACCGCACTTCGGGCCAAGCCTGCCGCGCCCCATCCACATCGGCGAGGGCCGACCGGTATTGCTGAAGTCCTTTCGCGTATCCGTTCATTCTTGGGGGATGTAAGTGGTGTGACCGCCGGCCTTGAGCAGCTCATTGCGCTGGAACAGTTCGATGTCCGAGGCGACCATTTCGCTGCACATCGCTTCAAGGGTCGTGGTGGCTTCCCAGCCCAAAACCCGCTTCGCCTTCGCCGCATTCCCGACCAACAATTCGACCTCAGCCGGTCGGAAGTACCGCGGGTCCACCGCCACGAGGGTCCGCCCCGTACTCGTGCACACCCCGATTTCATCGACCCCACTGCCCTGCCAATCCAGCACGATGCCCACCTCTGCGAACGCCAGGTTCACGAATTCCCGGATGGCGACCGTCCGGCCGGTGGCGAGCACGTAATCGTCCGGCGTATCCTGTTGCAGCATGCGCCACATGCCCTCCACGTAATCCCGCGCGTGGCCCCAGTCCCGCTGGGCGTCGAGGTTGCCGAGGTACAGCCGGTCCTGCAGTCCGAGGTGGATGGCCGCCGCCGCCCGCGTGATTTTCCGCGTGACGAAGGTCTCGCCCCGCCGCGGGCTCTCGTGGTTGAACAGGATGCCGTTCGAGGCGTGGATGCCGTACGATTCGCGGTAGTTCTTCACAATCCAAAACCCGTACAGCTTAGCGACCCCATATGGACTCCGCGGATAGAAGGGCGTCGTCTCGGACTGCGGCACCTCCTGCACCAGCCCATAGAGCTCCGACGTGGACGCTTGGTAAAACCGCACGTCCCGCTCCATGCCGAGGATGCGGATGGCCTCGAGGATGCGCAAGGTGCCGATGCCGTCCGCGTTCGCCGTGTATTCCGGCGTGTCAAAGCTGACCTTGACGTGGCTCATCGCCGCGAGGTTGTAGATTTCATCCGGTTTGACCTCCTGGATGATGCGAATGAGGTTCGTGGAATCCGTCAAGTCCCCATAATGCAACCGAAAGCGCACCCCTGCGGTGTGTAAATCTTGGTAGATGTGGTCGATGCGGTCGGTGTTGAACTGAGACGCCCGGCGCTTGATGCCGTGCACCTCATATCCTTTTTCCAACAGCAATTCCGCCAAATAAGAGCCATCTTGGCCTGTAATTCCGGTAATCAGCGCACGCTTCATGAAATGTCCTTTTGCAAATGGATAGGGGGTTCCCCAACCTTGCAAGTTAGGCAATCTGCGCGGGTTGAATGCTCATGAACTGCTGATGAGTTCTTGGTTCTCGACCAAATTCCGATACAACCCTCCAGCCGCCATCAGTTCCTCGTGCGTGCCCTCTTCGGCCACCGCCCCGTCGCTCAGCACGGCGATGCGGTCGGCGTGGCGGATCGTGGACAAACGGTGGGCGATGACCAGGCTCGACCGGCCGGTCATGAGGCGCTCCAGTGCGATTTGGACTTCCTTCTCGGACGCGGTGTCCAGCGCGCTCGTGGCTTCGTCGAGGAGGAGCAAATCCGGATCGCGGAGGATGGCCCGTGCAATGGCGATGCGCTGGCGCTGTCCGCCACTGAGTTGCACGCCGCGGTCGCCAACAAGTGTGCCGTAGCCCTCTGGGAAGCCGAGGATGAAGTCGTGCGCATTCGCCTGCTGCGCCGCGGCTTCGATTTCAGCATCCGTGGCCCCGGGCTTGCCATAAGCGATGTTCGATCGGATGTCCCCGCCGAAGAGGATCACCTCCTGAGGAACGTACGCGATGCGCAGCCGGTACCCGGTGAGCGGGTATTCCGAGAGGGGCTTTCCGTCCACGGAGATCGTCCCCTCGGTGGGTTCGTGGAAGCGCAGCAGGAGGGAGGCGATGGTGGACTTGCCCGCACCCGATGGGCCGACCAGGGCGACCTGTTCGCCCGCCGCGATGCGCAAGTTCAGGTCGCGCAGCACCGGAACGTCCGAACGGTTCGGGTAGTGGAACGCCACGTGATCAAAGACCACTTCGCCCTTCATTTTCGGCAGGGATGCCGGTTGCAGCCAATCCCGCGCAGCCGACTCCAAATCGCTCGGGTGCTCCGGCTCGCTTCCGGTGGCCGGCAGCTCCGTCGCCGTTCGGACGGGTTCCCGCTCCTCGTGCAGCAAATCCATCAACGTGTCGATGGCCCCCAACCCCCGCTGCAGTGCGCTGAATTGCGCCGCCAGCCCGCCGATCGAGCCCGCCACCAAGCCCGTCATGAGCAGGAAGGTGAAGAAGTGCTCCGACGCCAGACCGCCTTGCGCCATCAAATCCGCCCCGCGGAAGATCACGAGCGTGATGGCCCCGAAGATGAACAGGATGATGAACGACGCAAAGGCCCCGCGCCAAATTGCCCCGCGCATCGCCAACGTCCGAATTTCCCGAATGCTCGCCAGGTAACGCAGGATTTCAAGCGCCTCGTTGGCAAAGCTCTTGACGCTCACCATGCCGGTCAGCGATTCTTGGACCACGCCGTTCGACGTGGCGACTTGGTCTTGCGTCCGCTTCGACAGCTTGCGGATGAACCGGCCAAACCCAATGGCCGCCAAAATCATGACCGGCAGCGTCCCCAACATCAGCAGGGTCAGGTGGACCGAGAAGTAGAGGAGGGCGGCGATGCCCCCGATGACGATGATGATTTGGCGCAGCAATTCCGCCAACGTGGTGGTGAACACATCTTGAACCGCGGTCACGTCTGCTGAAATGCGGCTGTTCAAATCGCCCACGCTGTGCGTGTCGTAGTAGGACATCGGCAGGCTCACCACCGCCTGGAACGCATCGCGCCGCATCGCGAGCATCATGTTCTCGGTCATGTGGGCGAACAAGTAAACGCGGATGAAACTGAGCACGGCTTGCACGCCGAGGATGGCCAAAATCGCCCAGCCAATGGCCTGCAAGTCCCCCATGTCAATGCCCAACCCGCCCAACATGTCCGGCCCTGCCGCCGCCTCCCCACTGACGCCCACGCCACCGAGTTGGCCCCACATCCGGGTGACGAACAGCGTCAGGACGCTGCTGATGGAAATGATGAGGATGCCGACGGCGTACCCCCACGCATAGGGTCGGAGGTAGCGGCCGACGCGCTTGACCCGCGACCAGTTCTTCCATTCGAACTTCTTGCCATCGGAATCGGGTTGTTGCCTTGCCATGGTACAAAATTAGGCGACCTTTACAGCTCCTGAACGCGCGCTTGCAGCCGAATTTCCCCCGACATCGAAGGGGGAAAAGAAATTCACAGTCGGGTTTTGGTATTCGTGAAAACTTCGTCTATCTTTGCCCTCCCGAAAACGGAAAAAAACGCCGTGGCCGGTAGAAACAGCTCGATATGAAAAGGACATTCCAGCCCTCCGTACGGAAACGCCGCAACAAGCATGGCTTCCGCAAGCGCATGGCCTCTGCCAACGGCCGCAACGTATTGGCTTCACGTCGCCGCAAGGGCCGCAAGAAGCTCACGGTGAGCAGCGAGCGCCGCCACAAAGGCATCGAGCGTTAAGACTGCCCGGGGCTTCACGCTCCACCGGCATTGAACACGACCAACCTGAAAAAAGGGACCCGAAACCGGGTCCCTTTTTTCGTGCGCCGAGCCCAGGGATTGGATTTGAAAAAAAATCGCAGCCTTGGATAATAAAAACGGGCGAGGTGAGTTACCATCACGCCGCAACGTCACCTTATCCATTCGCCTGCTTTGATGAGAACCTTCCCTTTTTCCCTGCCCCTGATCGGTGGGCTGTTTTTTTTGTTGATTTCTTGCACCGAAACCGGGAGGGAGCTGAAGGACATGGATCCGGCGGCACACGCGTATGTCCTGGAGCACAGCGCCGGCATCGTGTCGGCGAGCAGCGAAGTGGTGGTGCGGCTGGCGGAAGATTTGGCCATCGGCATTGAACCGGGAACGGAATTGGAGGAGGAGGTGTTCACGTTCCGGCCTGCCGTCAACGGAAAGGTGGTTTGGAAGTCGAGCAACGCGTTGGCGTTTTTGCCGGACGAACCCTTGGCGTCGGGAACGCTGTATGAGGTGACGTTCCATTTGGGGAAGTTGAAGGAGGTTCCAGCGGTGTTTCGGGATTTGGCCTTCAATGTGCAGACGATTGAGCAGGGCTTCGAACTGCGCGAATTCCGCTTGAACCCTTATTCCCAAGCGGATTTCACGTGGAACCGGCTGCAGGCCACCCTCATCGCAAACGACGTCAGTTCGATCGATGAGGTGTCGAAGCGGATTGCCTTGGAAGGCATCGCAAGCGACCGCATTCAGTGGGAAAGCGATGCTGGCGCGAAGGTGTTTACGGTGAACGTGGACTCGATGCAGCGGGTGGCGGAGGAACAGGTTTTCGTGGTGACGGACCGCGGCGAGCCCTTGGATACGCTGGTCTTGCCGTCGATCAGCGATTTCCGAATGCTGGACCAATTGGCCGTTCAGTTGCCGAACCAGGAGCTCCGCCTCTTTTTCTCGAGCCCCGTAGCCAGCCGGCAGCGCTTCGATGGCATGTTCCAAATCAACGGAGTCGACGTGGAAGACGTGGAGGTCAGTGGAACCCTCGTGACGCTGCGCCCGGCCGAGCCGATTGTGGGGGACGTGGCCTACCGGGTGGCCCAGGGCCTCCGCAGTTCGCGGGGTGAGGCGCTCAGCATGGACTGGAACGGGCGCGCGTTTTTCAATGCGGAGAAGCCGGCCGTGCGCTTCGCCTCGTCAGGGAACATCGTGGCGGGCACGGGCGATGCGGTGGTGCCCATTGCGGCCGTGAACCTGCGCGCCGTGGACGTCCGCGTCTACCAGATTTACGAAAACAACGTTCACCAGTTCTTCCAGGCCAATGCCATCGGTGGGGACGACGCCCTGCGCAGCGTGGCCCGGCCCATTGCGGAACGGAGGCTCGAATTGGACGGCATGGAAGGTGGCCGATGGGAAAATTTCGGATTGGATTTGGACCAAATCGTGGAACGGGAGCCCGGCGCGATCTACCGATTGGAACTCGGCTTCCGCCCATCCTATAGCCTGTACCCGTGCACCGAGGTCCCTGAAGACCCCGAGGTCGACGCCCCCAATCCGGATCGCTTCGACGAGGATTACTGGGATCCTTGGCGCGTGCCAGGCTATCGGTACAGCGAGCGCGACAACCCGTGCCACGTCAGTTATTACACTGCGGACAGAAAGGTGCGCAAGAACGTGCTCGTTTCCGATGTCGGACTCATCGTGAAAAGCGGGGGCGAGGCGTGGTACGTCTACGTGACCGACCTCAGTTCGGGAGCGCCTCAAGCCGGGGCCCAAGTGGAGTTCCGCAACTACCAAGGCCAGCAGATGGCCCGCGCCACCACCGACGCCACGGGCAAGGCGACCCTGCCCCTCGACGGCACCCCCTTCCTCGCCATCGCCACCATCGGGGAACAAAAAGCCTACCTGAAATTGGAACGCGGAGCGAGTTTGTCCGTTTCCGCTTTCGAAGTCGGGGGCGAGCAAGTCGAAGATGGCATCCAGGGGTTTCTGTATGCGGAGCGCGGGATTTGGCACCCAGGCGATTCGATTCACCTCGATGCCATCCTCGACGATTCCGCGAACCCGCTTCCGCCGGACCACCCCCTCGTGCTCAACGTCTATTCCCCGTCGAATCAACTCATTCAACGCAAGGTCCTGACCCGCGGGACGGGCAGCATCTTCAACTTGGGATTCTTCCTCGACCAGGACGTGGCCACCGGCCGCTACCGGGCCGAGTTGGTCGTCGGTTCGAAGGCATTCAGCAAATCCCTGTCCGTCGAATCCATCCAGCCGAACCGATTGGATGTGCGGTTGGAAGCGGTGGAGGCGGGCATGCTCGAGGTGAAAAACCAGGGCGCCGTTGCGCGGTTGAGCGCGGAGTGGTTGACGGGCGCCAAGGCTCCGCACCTGCGCTACGAAATCAAGGGCGCGCTCGTTCGCGATGCCCAAGCGTTCAAGGAGGCTTGGCCGCGCTACGCGTTCTTCAATGACTTGCAGGAAGTGAGCCAGTTGGGGGATGAGGTGTTGGCCGAGGGCGAGTTGAATGGTTTGGGCCAAACCATCGCCACCTTGAAACTCGGCAACCTGGATGCCCAACCGGGTCCGTTGCGGTTCAAGAGCTACACCCGCGTGTACGAACCGAGCGGCCGGTTCAGTGTGGCGACGCATGCGCTTCCGTTGCACCCGCACGCCGCGTACGTCGGCATCCAAGCCCCGGAGGAAGGCGAGCAGGGTTGGCTGAATACGAACGAATCGCACGATTTCGGACTGGTTCGAGTGGATCCCCAAGGCCGACTGGCCCCGGGCCGGGTGAAGGTGGACGTGTACGGGCTGACCTGGAACTGGTGGTGGAGCCGGCGCAACGGCCAATCCACGTACTTGAATTCCGACGCGATCCGCTTGCTTTCGTCGCAAGAAATTCAGCTCACGAGCGGCCAAGGGCGCGCGGGCATCGAAGTGAAGGATGCGGACTGGGGCCGGGTGTTGGTGGTGGTGACGGATTTGGAAGGCAGCCACCAGGCGACGGCGTACAGCTACTTTGATTGGTCCAATGACCGCGACCGTTCGGAGCGCGCGAGCGAGGAAGGAGCCGGCGTCATTGCCATCACCCTCGACAAGGAGCGCTACGAAGTGGGTGAAACGGTCACGCTCAAGGTGCCCAGTGCGGCCGGCGGGCGGTTGCTCCTGAGCTTGGAGAATGGCCGGGATCAGGTTTGGGACCAACTCATCGAGACCGATCAGGGGACGACCACCGTCCGCTTCCCGCTCACGGCGGAAATGTCCCCGACGATCTACGCCCACGCGATGATCATCCAGCCCTTCGACGGAAAAGCGAACGACCTGCCCCTTCGGCTCTACGGCATTTCCCCGATCGAAGTGGTCGACCCCGACCGCCGGCTCGAAGTGGAGGTGTCGGTGCCCGAAGAAGTCAAGCCCAACACGACCCTCGAAGTGTCGGTGAGCGAGCGCTCAGGCGCCCCGATGGAATACACGTTGGCGGTGGTCGACGAAGGCTTGCTGGGCCTCACGAACTTCAAAACCCCGGACCCGCATGCGGCCTTCAGCAAGCGGCAGGCGCTGGGGGTTCGGACATGGGACGTGTACGAATGGGTCATGAACGCGTTCGGCGGGCGGCTCGAGCGGGTGCTCGCGGTGGGCGGCGACGCGGCCTTGCTGCGCGAGCAGGAGGACAATTCGGACCGTTTCAAGTCGGTGGTGGCGCATTTGGGCCCCTTCACGCTGGATGCAGGGAAGCAGCGGACGCACCAAATCCCGATTCAGAATTACCTCGGCAACGTCCGCGTGATGGTCGTCGCAGCGAACGCCGACCGCGCCGTCGGCAGCGCCCACGCGAACGTCCGGGTGAAACAAGACCTGATGGCGCAACTGACGGTTCCGCGCCAGCTGGCGCCCGAGGAAACGGTGGTGGTGCCCGTGACGGTGTTCGCCATGCGCGATGGACTGGGGACCGTGGACGTGCAGGTCAAATCGAACGACCTCGTGGAATTCGAATCCGATGAGCAGCGCGTGACGTTCCGCGAGGAGGGCCAGCAGACCCTGTACTTCCGAGGGAAGGTCCGCCGCGCGGTGGGCACGGCCACCTTCACGGCCACGGCGCGGTCCGCTCGTTTGACCAGCACGGACGAGCAACGCGTGGTGGTCCGTCATCCGCTGGCGCGGGAACACGCGAGCACGACCACGTTCCTCGATGCGGAGCCGCTTGAATTGCAACTCACGCCGATGGGCATTCCGACGAGCAACACCGCCGTTGTTGAAATCAGCCAACTCCCGAGCCTCCGGCTGACCGAGCGCATCGAGTACCTGATGGGCTACCCGCACGGATGCACCGAGCAAATCACGTCCCGCGCCTTTGCCCAACTGTACGTGGGCGACTGGATTGAACTCGATGCGGCGCACGCTTCGGCCGCTCGTGAGCACGTAGTGGCGGCGATGAATGCGTTGCGGACGCGGCAACTGCCCGATGGGGGGTTTCGGTATTGGCCTTCGAGCACGTCGGCGCACGAATGGGCTTCCACGTACGTGGGTCATTTCTTGGTCATGGCGGAGCAGCGCGGGTTTGACTTGCCCGTGGGCATGTTGAAGTCGCACCTGAGCCATGAGCGGAAGGCGGCGCGCAACTGGACGGCGAGTGAAGGCAGCAGCGATCAGGCGCAAGCTTACCGGCTTTACGTTCTTGCTTTGGCCCACCAGCCTGAACTCGGGGCGATGACCCGGTTGATGAACCGCTCAGCGTTGTCGAACCGCGCGCGGTTCACCCTTGCGGCTGCGTATGCGGCGGCGGGGGAAGTGCGGTGGGCCCAGGAATTGCTGGGCGCCTGCACGCTACCCGGTGGGGCGAACCGATTTGGCTACGCCACGTTCGGCAGTCCCGTGCGGGATTTGGCGATGTGGGTCGATGCGCTGCATCGCTGTGGGCGGCGGGATGAGGCGGTGCGACTGGGGCTGGATTTGGCAGAGGCGCTGGGGACGGGTTGGCGATCCACCCAGGAAATCGCCTTTGGATTGAACGTGCTCAGCGAGGTATTCGAACCCCAGCCCGACGCGGTGCTCGACGTGGAAGTCGGTCTGGGAGGAACCTCGCAGCGGTACGTGAGCGATCGGCGCATCGTGGAGGTGCCGGTGCCCGATGCGGACCGAGTGCAATCGCTGAGCGTTCGGTGCAGCGGGGGCTGTTTCGTGACCGTGACCCGAAGCGGGGTGCCGGTCTACGGGGAGGAATCGGCGCGGCAATCGGGCCTGGAGATGGTGGTGACGTACTTCGATGCCAACGGCAATCCGATGGACCCGAGTTCGGTGCGCGTGGGTTCGACGATGCGCGTTCGGATGCGGGTCAAGCGGACGAAGGTCGGGGACGATTTCGAGCGCTTGGCTTGTACGGTGCCGCTTGCCGATGGGTGGGAGGTGACGAATACGCGGTTGAGTGGGGGAGCTGGGAATGGTGGGGTGGAACACGAGGATTTCCGGGATGATCGGGTGTTGACGTACTTCGATTTGGCCTACGGCAACGTGCGCGAGCTGGAATTTGAACTCATTGCAACGTATCCGGGTCGGTTCTATTTGCCCGGGGTGCGCGTTGAGGGCATGTACGATTTGGGAATGCAAGCGGTTGAAGCGGGGTCATGGGTCGTCGTTCGCGAAAACTGATTGCGATTTCGGGTGCGGCGGTCCTCCTGTGGTGGTGGTTTTCCGTGCCCGCGACCTTGTTCGATGTGCCGCATTCCACGGTGCTCGAATCGCGGGAGGGGCAGTTGCTGGGTGCTCGGATTGCGGCGGATGGCCAGTGGCGTTTCCCGCGGGTGGACAGCGTTTCGACGAAGTTCCGGCAGGCCATTCTGGCGTTTGAGGACGAGCGGTTTGAGTGGCATCCGGGGGTGGATCCCGTGGCGTTGGCGCGCGCGGTGTACCTGAACGTGACTCGGGGCGAAGTGGTTTCTGGCGCGTCGACGCTGACGATGCAGGTGGTGCGTTTGTCCCGGAGCAATCCGCCCCGGACGTACGTTGAGAAGCTGACCGAAATGTTCCGGGCGGTCCGCTTGGAGGTGCGCCATTCGAAGGAGGAAATCCTCGCGTTGTATGCGGCGCACGCGCCGTTTGGGGGGAACGTGGTGGGGCTTGAGGCGGCGAGTTGGCGGTACTTTGGTCGGGGGAGTTGGGATTTGTCCTGGGCAGAGAGCGCGGCCCTTGCGGTGCTTCCGAATGCTCCGAGCACCATCCTGCCGGGGCGGTCTGACGCTGCATTTCTAGCGAAACGCAACCGGTTGCTGGACAAGCTGCTCGGTCGGGGGGTGCTCGATTCCACGGAGTGGCACCTCGCTCGCCTGGAGCCGCTCCCGCGGGAACCCCTTGCCCTGCCGCAACGGGCGCCGCACGCGCTCGATCGGCTCGTGGCGGAGCGTCCAGGGGAGCGCGTGCAATCCACCCTTGCGGCGGTCTGGCAACGGGACGTGCAGCACATCGTGGACCAGCACGTGCGCGCCTCGACGGGCAACGAAGTGCACAATGCCGCTGCGATGGTGGTGGATTTGCAGTCTGGTGAGGTGCCTGTTTACGTAGGCAACGCCTCGATGCCTGGCGTCCCGGGTGGGGCCATCGACATGTTGCGGGTTCCCCGTTCAACGGGCAGCATCTTGAAGCCGTTTTTATTCGCCTCGGCATTCGAGGAAGGCAGGCTGGGGCCGAAGTCCTTGGTTCCGGATGTGCCGACCCGCATCGGAAACTACACGCCGCGCAATTTCGACCGGACTTACCGCGGCGCGGTGACGGTGGAGGCGGCGCTTCGGAGTTCGCTCAACATCCCTGCGGTCCACGTCCTTCGCGAAGTCGGTTTGAAGCGCTTCCACCATCAACTGCGGAGTTTGGGCTTCACGGATCTGCGCGAGGACGCGGACCATTATGGGCTGGCACTCATCCTCGGCGGTGGCGAGGTCCGTCCGCTGCAGGTGGCGAGAACGTACGCGAATTGGTTGAAGCCGCTTTGTCCGGAATTGCCGGGGCTGCGAACGATTTTCGGAGAGCCGATCCGAGCGTCGGAAGGAGCCATGGAGGGAGAAGCGGTCTTCGAAGCGCTCGAGGTGATGACCACGCTGGTGCGCCCGCGGGCTTGGGAACATTGGCGGCCTTGGCGGCGTGTGGCTTGGAAGACGGGGACGAGTTTTGGCCACCGCGATGCGTGGGCCGTGGGGACGGACGGGCGGTGGCTGGTCGTGGTGTGGACGGGGAACGCGGACAACGAGGGGCGGCCGGGGTTGATCGGGGTGGAATCTTCGGCCCCGTTGTTTTTCGAGGTGATGAACGCGTTACCAGACGGGGCGTTTTTCGAACGCCAAACCGCAGCCGCCCAAGCCGAGGTCTGCGCGCAATCGGGATTCAAGGCGGGGCCGCACTGCGCCCGTTCCGAGGTTCAGCTCACGCCACCCAATGGCTTGCGCTCGTGCGCGCTCTGCCAACCGATTTGGCTCAACGATCGGGGCGAGCGCGTGATGAAGTCGTGCGCTCCCGATGCCCGCGATACGACGTGGCTCATCTTGCCGGCTTCGCAGCAGTGGTATTATCGCCAGCAAGGAGGACCCTTGCCTTCGCCGCCGGCGTGGAATCCGTCGTGCCGGTCGGGGCACCAGGAGGCTGCGATGGAGTGGCTCTACCCGCAATGGGGTGAGGTGATCCAGCGGACGCGGGATTGGGATGGGCGCCTCGGCGGCGTGGTGTTGGAGGTCGGTCACCGGGAGGTGGAAAGCACGGTGTTTTGGTACGAGGACGACCGGTTTTTGGGCCAAACCTCGCCCCCGCATCAATTGGAAGTGCCCCTCGCACCCGGTCCGCACCGGCTGCATGCGCTCGACGGCCAAGGCAACCGCATCGAAGTGGAAATCACCGTTTCGCCGCCGGCAGCCCTCGCTGAATGATTTTTTTAACTAAGTTGCCGTGTTTCATTTACCATTCATCGCATCATGAACGAATCCAGCGTCATCCTCGGATCCATGTTGATCTACCTCCCCATTTTTGTCTTGCTGCTCGCCGCGCATTGGAAGGTTTATCAGAAAGCCGGGAAGCCCGGGTGGGCGTGCATTGTGCCCATTTACAACTTGATCGTGCTGTGCGACATCATTGAGAAGCCCAGGTGGTGGGTTTGGCTCATGATCCTTCCTTATGTGAACATCGTGTTTTTGATTTGGGCGTGGAATCGGTTGGCGCTGCGGTTTGGCAAGTCGGTGGGCTTCACGATCGGGATGTTTTTTCTGCCCTTCATTTTTTGGCCCATCCTCGGCTTCGGATCGAGCACGTACACGCCCTTGGGCGAGTGATGCGTCAGGGGAGTGGGCCGAGGGCGATGCCGAATTCGCCGGCGAGTTGCGCGATGTAAAACGAGTGCGTGTTCTGCTGAATGCGCACGGGGATTTGGCCTCCACGTCGGTACTCCGCGGCGGGCAGCAGCTCGAGCACCTCGATGCCGCCCAGGTAGTCCAAATCCGGTCCGAGCGCTTTCCATGCGGCCTCCTTCACATTCCAAATCGCACACCGCCGCCATTCGGACTCCGCTTCGGTGCCCACAAGCGCGCGCTCGGCGTCGCTGAATACCCGCGGCGCCACGCGCTCAAGTTGCGGACGCGGCGTCTCCATGTCCAAGCCCACAGGCGCCGATCCGATGGCAACCCCTGCCCACGTGACCCCGTGGGCATCCTGGGCGTGGCTGATGGACAAGGCAGCGTTCGGCAGCAGCGGTCCGCCGTAGCGGTCATGGGTCACGGGTTCCTCCACGCCGAGGCGGTGCAATGCGGCGTCCACGGCAGCGTGTTCGAGGCGGCGCATGGCGTTCAGTTCGTTGATGTTCCGTTCCGGAAACCGGCGTTGCACCGCGGACCAGTCGATCGCGTCCGGCACGCTTGAAAAAGCGCACGCGTAGCCAGGAGGAAGGGAGCTGGGCAACTTCACGGACGGAAGTTAAGTCCGCTCCCCGTGAACCCTGACAGGTCGCGCCTTGTTCCTTACCTTTGTGACGTCTTTTTTCATTCGAAATCAACGAACAATGAGTGCACAAGCACCCGCTACCATCCTGCCTTACAAGGTCAAGGACATGAGTTTGGCCGATTGGGGCCGCAAAGAAATTCGCCTCGCTGAGGCTGAGATGCCCGGCTTGATGGCGCTGCGCGAGCAGTACGGCCAAGAGAAGCCGCTGAAGGGTGCGCGCATCGCGGGCTGCCTTCACATGACCATCCAAACCGCCGTTCTCATCGAGACCCTCGTGGAATTGGGCGCCGATGTGCGTTGGTCGTCGTGCAACATCTTCTCAACGCAGGACCACGCAGCAGCAGCGATTGCGGCCGCGGGCATTCCGGTGTTCGCATGGAAGGGCTTGACGGAAGAAGAATACGAGTGGTGCATTGAGCAAACGCTGCACTTCGGTGACAACGGCGAGCCGCTCAACATGATCCTCGACGACGGCGGCGACCTCACGAACGTTGTCCTCGACAAGTACCCGGAGCTCGCAGCGGGCATCAAGGGCATTTCCGAGGAGACCACCACCGGGGTGTTGCGCCTCTACGATCGCCAAAAAGCAGGCACGCTCACCATGCCGGCCATCAACGTGAACGATTCCGTCACGAAGTCGAAGTTCGACAACAAGTACGGCTGCCGCGAGTCCGCAGTGGACGCCATCCGCCGCGCCACCGACGTCATGATGGCGGGCAAGGTCGCTGTGGTTGCTGGGTACGGTGACGTGGGCAAGGGAACGGCCGAGTCGTTGCGCAGCGCCGGTTGCCGCGTCATCGTGACCGAAATCGACCCGATTTGCGCCTTGCAAGCGGCCATGGACGGCTACGAAGTAAAGCGCATGATCGACGCGGTGAAGGAGTCGGACATCGTCGTGACGGCGACCGGCAACAAGGACATCATCCGCGCGGAGCACTTCGAGTCCATGAAGGACAAGGCCATCGTGTGCAACATCGGCCACTTCGACAACGAAATCGACGTCGCGTGGTTGAACAAGCACCACGGCCACACGAAGGACACCATCAAGCCGCAGGTGGACTTGTACAACGTCAACGGCAACGACATCATCTTGTTGGCCGAAGGCCGCTTGGTGAACTTGGGCTGCGCCACCGGCCACCCGAGCTTCGTCATGTCGAACAGCTTCACGAACCAAACGTTGGCCCAGATGGAACTCTGGAACAACAACGACGCGTACGGAAACGAAGTGTACACGCTGCCGAAGCACCTCGATGAGGAAGTGGCGCGCTTGCACCTCGCGAAGATCAACGTCGAGCTCGAAACGCTCTCTCCAGAACAGGCCGCTTACATCGGCGTGCCGGTGGAAGGGCCGTTCAAGGGCGATGCGTACCGCTACTGATTGCGGAAAGACGGAATGCACAACGGGCCGCTCCTTCATTGGGGCGGCCCGTTTTTTTAATTGTAGACGCGGAGGACGGGAGGGGTCCAACTCGTGTAGTAGCGGTGGAGCGGGATGGTGGCGGGGCCGTTCATGACGGAACCGTCGATGATGAGCCACTGCGAGTCGCTGCACGGGTCTTCGAGGAAGAGGCCGTCGTCGCTGACGGTCACGGCACAGCCTTCGGGGATGTCGTAGGTCGCGTGGCGGTCGAGCGCGACGAATTGGTCGTCGGTGTAGCGGTAGACCACGATGCCCTTCGAGCCGCCGGTCAGCAGGACGTGGCCGGTGGGCACGTTGAGGGTTTGGTAAGCCGGCAGGTCGAGGTTGATGTCGAAGTCCACGGGCACGTAGGGAATGTCTTGCTGGAGGGAATCGCATTTGGCCTGCAAGAGGAGCGGGGCCAAAACCAGCCACCAAATTTTACGCATGGGAAGGCGGATCAAGGGCGGCCGCGCGCAATCCCAGCGGATCCTTCGGCGCGCCCGCCTGAAATTCTTTCAAATACCGGGGCTCAAAGTAGGCCAAATCCACCGGCTCCGCGCGCTCCAACAGCGCCCCCGCCCGCGCGGCATCCGGCTCGCACGCGATGAACGTGGCGTCCGTCCGCAAGCGGAGCGCCTCCACCTTCGCGGCCGCATCCCCGATGCACACGAGCACCGGCGCCTCCAGCCCCGAACCCGCCGGCACCGCCTCCCGCAAGTCCACTGCCGCCGCCGACCCCTCCGCGGTCCACACCCCGTTCGTCACCCGGAACGGCCGCACGTACACCTCCAACCGCCGCGCATCCAACACCGGCCAAACCGCCACATCGTCCCCCACCAAGTCCACCCCGTGCGCCAGCAATTCCAGCGTGTCCAGCGCGAGCAACGGAATGCCGAGCGCATGGCACAATCCCTTCGCCGTCGAGACCCCGATGCGCAGGCCGGTGTAGGAACCCGGACCCGCCGAAACCGCCACGGCTTCCAGCGACTGCGGGGTCCAACCAGCATCGGCGACCACCGCGTCCACGAGGGGCATCAACCGCTCGGCATGGAGGTGCCGCGTGTCGTCGCGCTCCGCCCGCTGGGCGACGCATTCCGTCCCCACGAAAGCCGCCACCGAGCACCGCTTCGTACTCGTTTCAATGACGAGAACCCGCCGGCTCATTCCTCCTCTGCCGTGGCGGTGATGGCGTCGCCGTCCTCCAACTTGCGCGACACGTATTCATAAGGCCCTGTTACCACCGCATCGCCTTCTTCGAGACCGCTCAGCACATGGATGTAGCGGCTGTCCTGAATGCCGGTTTCGATGGGAACCCAAACCGCTTTCCCCTCGCGCTCAACGAACACCCCCAACTCCGATTCCGACTCCTTCGCCCGCGTCGTAACCGCCTGAATCGGAACGGAAAGCGCCGACTCCTCCTGCGCTGTCAACAAGTCCACCGTGGCGCTCATGCCCGGCCGGAAGGGCGAGTACGTGGAATCCCGCTCGCCCAACAGGTGCGCGTAACTCGCCTCCAACAAGCGCACCTTCACCGAAAAGTTCGTGACTTGGTCCATCGAAAAGCCCGTGGCCATTGCGTTCAAGGCCGTGTTGCCGATTTCCGAAACTTCCCCATCGAAGACCTCCTTGAGGTAGGCGTCCACTTCGACTTCCGCCCGGTCGCCGAGGTTCACCCGAACGATGTCGCTCTCGTTGACTTCGAGGTTGACCTCCATCGCCTGCAAGTCGCTGACCTTCATGATGACCTCACCAGCCATGAAGCCCGTTCCTTGCACGCTCTCGCCTTCCTCCTTGCTCAGCGCCGTGACCGTGCCCGATTGGGGGGCACGCAGCGTGGTGCGCGAGAGGTTGTCCCGGGCCTCTTGAACGGACGCTTCGGCACTGCTGATGGCGTATTCCGCGGACAAAACGCTTTGCTCCGCGGCCAGCCGGGTCGCCTTGGCGGTTTCGAAGTTCGCTTGACCGGAATCGTATTCGGCTTGGGAAACGACTTGGTCGTTGAAGAGCTGCTGGGTCCGGCTCCACGCGCGCTCGGCCGCGGCGAACTGGGCCTCGGCTTGGACGAGTTGCGCCCGGGCGCTCGCTAAGCTGGAGCGCATCGAGTTCAGGCTTGCGGTGGCGCGGTTCAGGGCTGCTTCGTAGACGTCGGGGTTGATGACGCAGAGCAGGTCGCCCTTGCTCACGTAATCGCCTTCTTTGACGGGCAGGGACAGGATTTGGCCGCTGACTTCAGCCGTGATGTTCACCTCGACTTCCGGTTGGATTTTCCCCGAAGCGGAAACGCGCTCGATGAGGTCACGGCGTTCCGTCTTTTCCGTGGTGACGGCGGTTTCTTCCGTGCGTGGACCCGCGATTTTTGCCACGACGATCAGCACCACGATGAGGGCGATGCCGAGGATCCACAGGCGGTTTTTCTTGTTCATTTCGCGTTATCGGAAGGTGAGGGGTGCGCCGGAATAGAAGTCAAGGATGCGGCTCTTGAAGGCCAAATCATACAACGCCCGCAACCGATTCACCCGCGCATTGTCCAGCCGGGCCCGCACGTCGGCGTAATCCAGTGCCGTGACCGTCCCCGCCTCGAAGCGGGTTTCCGCGTTGGCAAAGGCGAGTTCGGCGGCGCTCAAGGCCCGCTCTTGCGCGTCGAGCGTGCTCTTCGCGGCCAAGGCGTCGGCCCAAGCCTGTTCGACGGTTTGGGTCAACGACTGGCGGGCTTGCTCCAACCGGTAATCCGCCCGAAGCGATTCCACCTCCGCGCGTTTCATGTTCGACCGCACGCTGAACCCGTTGAATAGGGGCACGCTGAGCGAGAAGAACAGGCTTTGGTTGCGGTTATCCCGCACCTGATCACCGAAGGCCACGGTCTCGAAATTCTCGTAGTACGTCTGTTCCGTCGTCAAGAGGAACGAAAGGGTGTCGTTGATGTTGACGGTGCCCAACGCGATTTCCTCGGTGATGGGGTTGCCGACCGGAGCCTGGCGCGCACCGGAATAGCCGGTTCCCATGGAATAACTCATGAACGCGCGCGGCATGCGGCCTGCGCCGGCAAGCCGTTCTCCGATGAGGGCGTCCTCAACGGCGTATTCGGCCGCTTTGATTTCGGGGAAGTTCGACAGGGCGTGTTGGACGGCCGCGTTCGGAGAGGCGGGCACCACGAGGCGCTCCAGGTCTTCGTCGGAAGGCCGAGCCACTTGGAATCCGCTGGCGGCGCTGCTCGGCAGTTGCAGCAGTTGGGTCAGGTTCAGTCGTGCGAGGTAAGCTGCGTTCTCGGTGGCCACCACATTGGCTTCGTCCCCTGCAAGTTGGGCTTGAACGTCCAGCAAGTCCGCTGGCGCGGCTGCACCGGCTTCCACCAGGCGTGCGACGCGCTCGACTTGGCGGGCGGAGGCTTGCCGGTTCACGTCCGCTACCGTGATGAATTCGTCTTGGAACAGCACGTTCAGGTAGGCGGCCGCGATCGTCAAAGCCAGGTTGTTTCCCACTTGTTCGACGCCCACGTTCGCGCGCAGGGCCGAAAGCCTCGCGCGCTCAAGGTTCAAATGGTTCGTGAAGCCGTTGAACAGCACGACGCCAGAGGACAGGCCGAAGCTGTTCGAGCGGATGCGGGCAGACGCGAATTGGTTGGTGAAGGGGTCAATGGTTTGGCCAAAATTGTAGCCGTGGGAAGCCGAGGCATTCAACGAAGGCAAGAACGCCCCAAGGGCCGCCTCCTCCCCAATGGCCGCCGAAACCTCGCCCAAACGCGCTTCCTGCAACGACAAGTTGTGCTCAAACGCGTGATCGATGCACCGCTGCAACGTCCACACTTCTTGAGCGTTGGCCCCTGCGCTTACGAGGACGGCCAAAGCCAGCGCCCACCAGCGCGGCGCCAAATGTTTCCATACCATGCACCAAAGCTACAAAACCCTGAGGCAGCGAATCCCCCACAAGTTCCCAAAACCTCCACTCAAATCGCACGCACCTCCAAGGAAATCCGAGGCTCCTCCTCGTTGCTGCACCTCCCTTCCAGCGAGAGCCGGCCCGGCGCAATGCCCTCCGTGACGAGAAACTCCCAAACCGAGCGCGCCCGCTGCCTCCCCAACCGTTCGCATTCCAAGGCATCCACGCCCTCCACTGAACAGGAAATGACGAGTTCCGACGAGGGATGCAGGTTCATGAATTGCACGAGGTATTCCAAGGTCAGCAACGAGTGGTAGTCCAAACGAAACGAGGCCTCCACGAACTGCACCCACGGCAGTTCCATCCGCAGTCCCGCTTTGAGCGGCGCGAGGGCGATGGTGTCGGTGCCCAGAAATGGCACCTCAAATTCCGCTGAGTGCAACAGGAATTGGGGCTCCAAGACGAGGGCATGCACTTTCCCTTCCACGCCCGACGGCACCTCGTGGAAGGCGGCTTTTTCCGAACGGATTGGCTTTGGCCTGTCGGGAACCTCCAGCACCAATTCCGCCTCCACCGGCAAACGCTTTGCTGCATGAATGACGGCCCACCCCGACGCTCCCTGAGCGGCCGCCCACGATGCACCCAGTCCCCAATACATCAACACGAGTAGAAAACCGCGCATGGGCTGTCATACGCAGTTGCTGTTCCGAAGGTTTCAGGAGTTGTTCCGCGCCTTCTTGCGCCAAAAGAACACCACCCCCAAGGTGGCCAGCAGCGCGTACGGGATCGCCATCAAATACAAAATGCCCGCGTTGAGCCCGCGCCCCAAGCCCCCATCCGCAGCGCTGTCTTCCGCTACGGCTTTGCACATCACGCACTGTGCCTCCACGTCTCCGGGAAACATGCCCCACAGGACCAGGCCTGCCATCAACCAAGCGATTCGTTTCATCATGCGGGATAGTAAGGTGAAATCATCAAGTACACGATGACCCCGGTCAGCGTCACGTACATCCAGAGCGGCCACGTGATGCGGGCAATTTTCCGGTGGCGCTCCACTTGCATCCGGAACCCCCGCAACCACGTAAACAACACCAACGGAATGATCACCGCTGACAACAAAATGTGCGACAACAGCACGAAAAAGTAAACGGACCGGATCCACCCTTCGCCACCGAACTTCGTCGATTCCGTCGTGAGGTGAAACGCCACATAGGAAACCAGAAACAGCACCGAAAGCCCCAACGCCGTGGTGGTGGCTGCCCGGTGGATGTCAATGCGCTTGTTTTTGATGGCGATGAAGGCCACAACCAACGCCAGGAACGCCGTACCATTGAACACGGCATTCAGTGCGGGAAGCAGGTACAAGGCCTTCCGCGTTTCTTCCGAAAGGGATTCCGCAGGGGGAATCAAGAACAACAACGCCACCACCGCGGGAACGGCCAAGGCTGCGGCCCAAATCACCCGACTCACCGTGCGTTCGTTTTCAATCCAGCTCATGCCATCCAAGTTTTCAGGGCTCAAGGCTCCGTTGCCAAGAGCTGCTTCAAGTGGTTCAACAACTCATCCACCTCTTCGGTTGCCGTTCCGTCATAATAACCGCGAATCCGTCCTTGCCCGTCGATGAGCGCGAACGTGTCGGAGTGGAAAAAACCGCCTGCCGCCGTGTCGCTGGGCAAGGCCGTCAGGTAATACCCGTTGCGCGCCATGTCGTACAGGTCCGCCTCAGCGCCCGTCAGGAACTTCCATTGCGCCGTATCCGCTCCGATGCGGGTCGCGTATTCGAGCAACCGCTGCGGCGTGTCGCGCACCGGGTCGACTGTGTGACTGAGGATGAGCACCTCGTCTTCCGTGATGCCCTCCTTGCGCAGTTGGGCTTGCAAGCGAACCAGTTGGCTGCTCATCACGGGACAAATCGTAGGGCAATGCGTAAAGAAGTAATCCACTACCCGAACCCGTTCCCCCACATCCCGGTGCGAATACTCCCGACCGTCTAAGTTCGTGAAGGCAAACGGTGGCACCACATGCCCTTCAGGCCCCATCACGGGCAACGGCTCCGCATCCGCCAACGCCTCCGCGGCCTTCTCCCGCGCATACGCCGCTTCATCCAGTTCCTTTTGCAACAACGCGATGTCCTCCACCGCATCCCGGATCGCGTCCTCCGATGCAGCGTGGTAGACGCCGCGCAAGTACCCCGACGCATCGACCAGCCAAATCGTCGCCACGTTGTAGGGGTCCGCCGGGTCGCGTTGGATCATGAAGTCCTCCGAGACCAACCGGTCGATTTCCGCCCGGTCGCCCGTCAAGTACTGCCACTTGCCATCGACCTCGTTGTAGCGCGTATTCGTTTCCACGTAATCCCGCAACACTTCGGGGCGGTCCTGTTCGGGCTTGAGCGTGAAGCAGACGGTCACGATGTCTTCCTCAGCCCGGTAGCGGAAGTTGGGCCAAAGCAACTGCTTCGTCACACTGGCTACGTGGGGAGCATCCGTCGCAAAGAAGGCCGCGAGCCACACCTTCCCTGCGAGGGAGTCGCGGGTGAAGGCCACACCGTTTTGGTTGATCAATTCGAAGTCGCCCACCCGTTGAACCCCTGGGGTGCGTCCTTCCACCGGGCCGTCGACGGTGTAATAGGGCAGCGTGTTGAATTCGTGCTCGCCCATGATGCCGAAAAGCACCAGCCCAAACAAGGGCAAAAACAAAAGTACGCCCCCGAGGAGGGCGTACTTTTTCAATGCGTGAATCCGGGTCATGCGTTCCGGAGTTGTGCCATCAATGGAAGGTGCTGAAGAGGCTCAAGTGCCCGAAGCCCTCGGTGATGGCAATGAAAATGAGGTAAGCAATGAACACGAGGTAAGGCGCCAACACCACGCGCTTCAAGTTCGAGCGCTCGTCACCGAGGTGCATGAACACCATGACGATGTAGGCGGCCTTCACGAGCGTCATGATGATGAACGTCCACTTGATGGCCGTCCACGTGAACGTTTCCGAACGCTTGAAGAAAATGCCCATCAGCACCTCAATGGTCGTCAGGACCGTCAACAGCACGGTCACCTTCACGATGTTCTTGCGGATCTTGATGCCCTCTTCTTCGCTGTGGTGAGCGTTCAGGGCGTAGCTGTCATTGACAAGGAGGTCGTCGCGTTCCATGGCGTCAGATGAGGTAGAAGAAGGTGAATACGAATACCCAAACGAGGTCTACGAAGTGCCAGTACAAGCCGACCTTCTCAACCATCTCGTAGTGCTTCCGGCGCTCAAAGACTCCATTCACGGCCATGATCAACACGATGAGGTTGATGATGACACCACTGAAGACGTGGAATCCGTGGAAACCCGTGATGAAGAAGAAGAAGTTCGCGTAGGATTGCTGAACGGCGTATTCGCTGTCGTGCATGTTCGCTCCGAAAGCGAAGTTTTCCGAACGGGCGTTCCACAGCTTCAGGGCATCCGCACCCGACACCGCGCTTTCGTTCTCCACGTACTTGTTCAACGTCAAGGTCTCGAGGGCGACTTCATGGCCGTTGTCCACGAACATCACGTTCCCGTGGCCCTCGTGCATCGACACGGTGAGGTCACCTTCCCGCCATTTGGCCACGGCATCACCGAGGTGGTGGTCCATGTACACCGCATCGCCCGCGTTCAGCGTGAACTGCTCGCCGTCGACATCGGTCACGGTCACTTCCTCAGCGAGCAGGAACATCCCGCCCGAACCGTGGATGAAGTGCGACCATTCCCAAGCCTGCGAGCCGAGGAAGAAGAAACCGCCGATGACCGTAGCGAACAGCCACCGGACCACGCCGCGCTGGTCGTTCCGGTGTCCCGCTTCAACCGCCAACACCATCGTCACCGAAGAAACGATGAGGATGAACGTCATCAAGGCCACATAAATCAAGGGGTACTCGCCTTCGAGGCCCGGAAGCGCTCGGAAAACTTGTTCGCCGATTGGCCAAGCGTCTTCACTTCCTGCCCGCGCAAATCCGTATGCAGTCAACAACCCGCCGAACGTCAACGCGTCCGATACCAGGAAGTACCACATCATCATCTTGCCGTAGGTGACGCTGAATGGCGACCGTCCGCCGCCCCAGAGGATCTCTTTAGAAATCGCTTTTGTTGCTTCTCCGCCCATGGTGGGAATTTGGGCGCAAACTTACTAAAGGAACTGCGAAAATCCCCACCTTATGGGACCTATTGAGAATCGTTCTAAACTAGGCCAAATCCCATCAATTCATCAAAAACAGGAATCCGAACAGGTAGAGCCAGAGGATTCCGAGGAAATGCCAGTACGTGTTCATCGTTTGGAGGCGGACCGTGTCGCCGGCGTGAATGGTGCCTTGGAACACGCGGATGCCATTGACAACGAGGTAGATGAAGCCGAACACGAGGTGCAAAATGTGGATGGCAATGAGGACCCACAAGAGGCCGCTGCCGAGGTTGCTCGTCCGGGTGACGTCCGGCGTAATGGGCTGCGCCATGAGTTTGTCATCCGGCATGTAAAATTCCTTGCGGATCGCATCGTAGAGCAGCGGCTCGTCGTTCACTGTGACCGTGTAGTCGACGCCGTAGACGGCCGGACCGTCCACGAGGTCCTTGATGGAGTTCCAGCGGTAGGCCTCGCCGGATTCGGTTTGTGTGACCGTGAAGCCCAAACCCAGATCCGACAACGCCCGCCAGCCCGCCGATTGGGAGAGCGTGAAGGCCACGCCGAGCGCGAGCGTCACGCCGAGCGCGAGCAGCGTCCCGTTTTTCGAACCTGCGCGCATTTGGCGCAGCGCAACAATGGCCGTCGCGGAGGAAGCCGCGAGGAACGCCAAGCTCCACCACAGCGCGTCGGGTGCCGTGGCGTGGACCCAGAATTTCCCCATGTTCAAAACGATGTAGGCGCTGGTGAAACCGGCGAACATCATGACAACGGCGAAGATGATGAAGTACATCAGCATCTTCTTCGTCCGTGCGCGAACAGCGGGGTCGACTCCTTCGAAAACGTCGGTGCGGGTGGTGGTGGTCATGGCGTTAGAGTTGATCGAGAACGTATGCGATTTGGACCAAAGGCAGGTAGAGGAACGAGGCGAACATCAGCCGCCGCGCATCTGCCAATTCCAGCGAGCGGTAAAGCTTCAGGGCCGCCCAAAGGAAGCCGATTCCGGCCACGAGGGACACGATGAGCGCGGCATTTCCCACCATCGGCGCGCCCGTCGGCAACGCCCAAGGAAGGAGGCTGGCGGGAATGCAGAAGGCGGTGTAGAGGACGATTTGGAAGGCCGATTCCTTCGTGCGCCCACCGCGAAACGGCAGGAGTTGGTAGCCGGCCTTTGCGTAGTCGTCGTGTGCGAGCCAAGCGATGGCCCAAAAATGCGGGAACTGCCACATGAACTGCACGGCGAACAAGGTGCCCGGCTCGATGCCGAAGTCGCCGGTGGCGGCCACGTAGCCGATCATGGGCGGAAGGGCACCGGGGAAGGCACCGACGAAGACGCTGAGGGAGGTTTTGCCCTTCAGTGGCGTGTAGATGAACGCATAGCTGACGATTGCTGCGACACCCAGCCAGCCGCTCAATGGGTTGAGGGAGAACAAGCTGCCGAGTCCGATGGCGGCCGCTGCGAGGCTCCATCCCCAGGCCTGGGCCGGCGACATCCGACCCGTGGGAAGGGGGCGGTTTTCCGTTCGCGCCATGAGCCCGTCAATGCGCCGTTCGATGATTTGGTTCAACCCGTTCGACGCGCCCGTAAGCAAGTAGCCGCCCACCGCAATCTTCAGCAGCGTGGGCAAATCGATTTCCTCCGTCGCCATGAACCAACCGAGCACAGCCGACAGCACGACGAAGAACCCCAAGCGGAGTTTGAAGAGGGTGGCGACGTCTTTGAGGGTTCCGGACATGGTAGGTTAACAACTTGCGCGGCAAAAGTACTGCACGAAGGTGCGCAAAGTGTGTTGCGGGTTACCAATCCCGCTCTTCCAATGCGGGTTGGACGCGCAGGCCAAATTCCAATCGCCCCCACCACACGCCTTCCCCCGCTTCGGCCCACCGGCCGGCGGCCCGCATGAACAGCCGCCCGTACCCGAACCGCTCGTGCGCCCACTCCACATCCGCGAACCCGCGCCACGTCGTGACCACCTCACCGAAGAGTTCGCCCACGCCGTCTTGGACAGGCCGCAGCGTGTAGGAGAGGAGCGGGCTGGTGCCCAAGCTCGTCGAAGCGTTGGGGTCGGCCGCGCTGATGATGCTGCGCCCTCCTTCCAACGCGGCTTGCACGTCGTCCACGCCTTGCCGCACGTGGGTCGCCCCGATGGAAAGCCGCACGCGATCCCAGGTCGCGATGCCGTGCACCCGCCATTCGATGAAGTTGGCTCCCAGGGGATGGGCGAGGGGGCTCCGGTCGTGGGTCCAGGCCGTCTCCTCCACGACGTGGCTGTATGTGTAGGGCCGGGCAGCACACCGTTCCAGAACGGCATGCCAGACGTCTCCTCGGTGGTGCACGGTGTGGACTGTTGCCCATTTGTTCGCCCACCACCCGCGGTCGCTGAACACTTCGCGGGTAACCCATTCGTCGAAGAGCCACTGGCTGCTGAGCGACCACCTGCGGTCGGGGGAGTGCCATGCACCTTCGAGGCCCACGAGGGCGTTGTCGGCGGAACCGAGGCGGTATTCGGTCGGCCGGAACGCCACGAACGGCACGAAGTAGGCCGGCTCGAGCCGAAAGGGAATGCCCGAATCGACGGCCAGCCAAGTGACCGCACCGAACAACGTCCCTTCGAATCCACGCCCGAGGTCGGCGCTGACGGAATGGGCAGCAAGGAACGACCGGTTCCGCTCCGCATACTGCCACGGCGCCCACGCATTGGGGTCGGTTCCTGGGACATCGGGCGGCGAACCCTCGAACCATTGGCGTTTCGCGGCGATGAGGTGTTCGTACCGCACGCGCCCGCCGTCCACTTGCAGGGCGAGCTGGGGGAGAGGCGCCGCCGCTTGATCCATCCAAACCGATCGCCAACCGTGCCCCCAATGGCGCGCAAGTTGGCCCGCTTGCAAGGAAATGGACGGGCTGATTTGGTAGGCCACCAACCCTTCTAAGCGGGTGGCGCCCACGGAGGTGAGGTTGGGGGTGTTCGCTCGGCCCCATCCATCGAATACGCCCCACGTGTAGGCCAATTCATGCCACGGCCCCGACACCCCGGGGATGCGGCGGTATTGGCCCTTCACGTGGACCTCCCACTTTTCCGCTTCGTCTTGACCGCGAACTTCCAACAGCGCTGTGCCGCCCCAACCGCCACTTCCAGAGAACAAGGGGCTTTGGCGTGCTCCCAAGGCCAACAGGGGCTCAACGCCCGCCCCAACGCTCCACCCCGCCGAATCCAACGCGATGTCACCCCCAAGTGAGTGGGTCAGCATGGGGGCCAATGAATCGCTCCCGGAGAAAGCGAACGCGCTTCCCCAACCCCAAAACATTCCCCACGCGACGACCAGTAACAGACGGTGCATGCGGCAAAGGTCGTTCACAGAATCGCCCCGCGGCTGTTGTGCCGCATGTGATGGCGCTCCTTCTCAAGTCGTTCTCTTCGGTTCGCCTTGACGCTTGCAGATTTCCGAAGGATGGGCGTAAAAAATCCGAAAGCCAATCCCAACAACGCGACAAATTTGACGGTGTCGTTGCCCGGAACGAACGCGAAAAGGCCCCAGCCGATTCCCGCAATCAGCAGCGTGTACGCGTGCACAGCGAGGCTCGTCCGCTGGTGACCCCAGCCGAGGGCCATCATCCGGTGGTGCAAGTGGTTGCGGTCGGGCGCAAAAGGTGAACGGCCTTTCTTGATGCGCAACGTGAAGACCCGGAGCGTATCGACCAACGGATAAGCCAACAGCGTCATCGCAATGACCGGCGCAGGGACCGCGCTCAAAAATTCAGGTAAGAGGGCTTCGTCCAAATTGATGCACTCAATGGCAAACACATAAGCCAAAAGGCCCACGGGCAAGGACCCGCCATCGCCGAGGAAAATGTTGGCGGGATACCAATTGAACCGGAGGAAACCGAGCAAGGCACCGCAGAGGGCGAAGGCAACGACGGCGCTGTGGATTTGGCCCACCGACGCAAACAACAACCCGAAAGCAAACGACGAAATCGCCCCGAATCCCCCAGCAAGTCCATCCACCCCGTCGATCAAATTCATCGCGTTCACGACCACGATGTAGACGAACAAACTGAAGAGGCTCGAAACGTAAAAGGGGATCTCCTCGATGCCAAAGAGCCCATTGAACGTCGTGATGCGGAAGCCGCCTTCGAAAATGAGCAACCCACCAAGCAACAGGTGCACCAGCAGCTTTTTACTCGGAGACAGGCCCACCAAATCGTCTTTCAGCCCCAAGAAGAAGAGCACCACGAAGGCGGAAATCGCAGCTCCCCAGTGCTCGCCTGTTTGGGCGGATTGGATGGCATCAGGCAGAAAGAGGGTCACGGATGTGAGCAAGCCAAAAAAGACCGCAACGCCGCCGATCGTAGGCACGGCGCGCGTGTGAAGCTTGCGCTCCCCTTCGGGTTCATCCACCAGCCGTTTCCGGCGTGCCACCGCAATCAACGTGGGCATGGAGAAGAGCACCAAGCCACCCGCGAGCAAGAAGGATTTCAAAAAGATTGTAAGTGAATCCACGGTTCTAAAGTACCCTAAAGCGTTGTGCGATGGGGTTTCATCGCCCGTGAATTTTATGTGACAATCCGACTGAATGCGTTATCGAGCCGAAGTAAGGTGCGTTTTCAAGTGAAGGTTCATGTCCTTCAACATATTGTATTTCAGCCACTAAAGCGATGGGCCAATGGGTGGACAAGGTGCGTGCGCATGACAGTGTCATGATGGATACTTTGGTGCTACTCCACGTATTTTCGGGGCCAATGTTTCCCGAATTGCGGTGCGGGATGACCTGTTCGAATTGGGTGCGAACGGACCAATGCGTGAAGAATTTGGCCGACCAACCACATGACAAAGTGGAGACGCCATCACCCCAAAAGTGAGCCAGTGGAGTTGCCGAATGTAGCAAGGGGAGCTGGTACGAGCCGTCCAATCGGATGGAACTCGCCGATCCGGCCCGGGCCCGATGCCATTCCGCCCAAAAAAGGGAATTCGGCCGGTGCCAATTCACGTTCAGGATTTCACCCATCCACCGGGGGCTCCCATCGGCACGGAAACAGGCCGCCCAATCCATGGACACGCCGAAGTACCCGCTGAAGGGACCCCGCGAAAACGCGCCTTGGACCCCTCCCCAATGACGCACGTACCGGGATTCCGATCCGAAGGGGACGCGCGCCATCCGGTACCACAGCACGTCCGTGGACCAGCGTTCGCTGCCGTGCATTCCCACGCCCACGCGGCTGACGCGTTGCCGGGCGTACAGGGATTCTGCCGTGGCCCCAAGGGGTCCGCGCTCTGAGCCGATGGCCGATCCGACCCAACCGCCCGCGTGCCATTTGGCACCCTTCCGTGAAAGCCCCACGAACGGCAAAGGCGCCGCATTTCGGCTCCAAAACGCGCTGCCCCTTCCGCTCCCTTCGTGCTGGTGATCGAGGCCGGCGCGGAATTCAAGGCGTTCCACTTGGCGCTCCAGCGTTGTCGTTGCGCGCGAGGCATCGAAGCGCAGGGGAGTTCCGGGCTGGTAGCTGGTCCGGTCGATCCATTTGGCCCGTCCCCAACCGGGCAGGGCAACTGTTCCCGCTTGCAAATCGGACGTCGCATGCGCCCAATAGGAGGTCAGCGGATCGGCCGCTCCTTGCCGTTCTTGCAACGTACCGCGCACCCGCCACTCCCCGTCGATGACCGCCTCAAACCGCGCGCCGCGGTTGTTCTCGAACACGGTGCCGTTGGACCCCCCGCCGATCCGAAGGTCCATGAACGGATTCACGAGAACTTCCGCCCCATCCCCAGAAAAGTCCAGCAAATCCCGGTCCCACCAACGGGTCGAATCGGCTTCTTGGGCGCGAACGCCCGAAAAGCCCACCCACAGCCCCGCCAGGACAAGCCAGCGCATTCAGAACCGGTTGCGCACCTCGTTGTACACGGATTCGATGCCTTCCCGCAGTCCGATGCCGGCCTTCCATCCCAATCCATTCACTTTCGAAACGTCCAGCAATTTCCGCGGTGTGCCGTCCGGCATGTTGGGGTCAAAGCGCAACGTGCCCGTGAACCCCACCACGTCGGCAATCAGTTCGGCCAGTTCCCGAATGCTCAAGTCCTCGCCGGTTCCGATGTTCACCCAGCCCGCCTCGTTGAACGTGTCCATCAGGTGCACGCAGGCCGCGGCCAAATCGTCCACGTGCAAGAACTCCCGCTTCGGGCGACCGCTTCCCCACACTTCCACTTCAGCGGCTCCTTCGGCCTTCGCTGTGTGCATTTTGCGCAACAGGGCCGGCAAGACGTGGCTGTTCTGCAGGTCGTAGTTGTCGCCGGGACCGTAGAGGTTCGTCGGCATGGCGCTGATGAAGTTGTCGCCGTATTGTTCGCGGTAGGTTTCGCAGAGCTTGATGCCCGCAATTTTCGCGATGGCGTAAGGTTCGTTCGTCGGTTCGAGCGGCCCCGTCAGCAAGGCGTCTTCGCGCATCGGCTGTTCCGCGTGCTTCGGGTAAATGCAGCTGGATCCGAGGAAGAGGAGTTTCTGCACCTCGGCTTCGTGCGCGGCGTGGATGATGTTCGCCTCGAGCATGAGGTTTTCGTACAGAAATTGCGCGCGGTAGGTGTTGTTCGCATGGATGCCGCCGACTTTTGCGGCTGCGAGGTAGACCAAATCCGGGCGCTCCGCGGCGAAGAATTCCCGCACCGCTCGTTGGTCCAGCAAATCCAATTCCGCCCGCGTGCGCGTGATGATGTTCCGGTACCCGCGCGCCTCAAGCGCCCGGACGATCGCCGATCCCACCATGCCGCGGTGTCCGGCCACGAAAACGCGGTGTTCGGGATTGGGAGTGAATGCCTTCATGCGCCAAAATTACTTCGAAACCGCCGACCGCAGGGCGTCGCCGATCCAGGTGAAACTCAGCACCACGCTCACGATCAAGGCACCGGGTGCGAGGGCGAGCCACGCGTGTCGGCCCGTGATGAGCGCGTAGTGTTCTTGGACGAGGTTGCCCCAGGAGGGCATCGGGATTTGGGCCCCCACTCCGAGGAAGCTCAACCCCGCTTCGATGAGGATGGCGGCCGCAAAATTCGCCGCCGCCACCACGATGAGCGGCCCCGCGGCATTCGGCAACATGTGGCGGAACAAAATGCGCCGCTCCGGCAGGCCCAACGCCCGCGCAGCTTCCACGAAATCCTGCTCGCGCAACGAAAGGAACTGGCCCCGCACCACCCGCGCCACATCCACCCACATCGTCAGTCCGATGGCCACAAAGACTTGCCAAAACCCCTTTCCGAACGCGAGCGTGATGGCCAGCACCATCAACAAGGTCGGCAGGGTCCAAACGACCTGGATGAAGCCGCTCAACACGGCATCGACCCACCCGCCGCGGTATCCCGCCCACGCCCCGATCGTCACGCCGATGAAGAGCGAAATCAGCACGGCCACCGCCCCGACGCCCAAGCTGATGCCGGCTCCGGCCATGAGGCGGCTCAGGTAATCGCGGCCGTAGCGGTCGGTCCCCAGCCAGTGCGTCATCTCGGTTCCGTCGGCGCGCACGGAGGTGCTGCCGGGCGTGAGCAGGGCGTGTTCGAGCTGTTGGTCGTTTGCGTAGCGGCTGCCGTCGGGACGGACCCAAGGGCCGAGGAGGGCGATGAGGGTCCACAGCGCAATCCAAGCTGCTCCGGCGGAAGCCAAGGGGTGTTGACGGATCGCGGAAAGGCCCTTCATGTGGGCAAGTTACGCAAGGGCCGGGTCAAATTTGGCGGCCCTTCCACTCCATGGGGCGGAGCATGCGGACGGCGGCCGCCACGATGAGGACGGGGTAGCCGACGGCGAGCCGCAGGTCGTCTGCAACGGGGTTCCAGGGGAGGTCGAAGGCCCGCGCGGCGTGGTGGGCGTACCAAGTGTCGAGCAGGGTTTTGCCGAGGAACAGGGCGGCGGCTGCCGGGAGGGGGAGGCCGATGAGGAGCAGGACGTAGCCGGCCACGAGGGCACTGACCGTGCGCGCACCGGCTGAACGGTACTTCCGGGACTTTTTGCCCCAGCGGGCGCGCTGGTGGATCCAACCGCGCCAGGTGCTCACCGGGTTCGTGGTGGCCCAGGCCGCGGGGCCGGTTGCAGCTGCGGTCCGACCGCCTTCGGCAGCGAGGGCTTCGAGGGCAAACAGGTCGTCCCCCGAGGCCTCGTCTTCGCGGAGGTCGAGTTCGAGCCAGCGGGTGCGTCGCCAAAGGAGGTTCGCGCCGGAGCCGTTTTCGGCTTGGCCGCGCCGGGCGGTGGAGAGGGCCCAGCCCATCATGCAGGCGTACTCGAGGGCTTGGACGCGGCTCCAAGGGGCGTCGGGGTGGGGGGCGAGGCGGACGGGGGCGATGACGGCGTCGACCTTGTCGGAGGCCGCGCCGAGGAGGGCCGCTGCCCAGTCCGGGCCGACGCGGACGTCGGCGTCGAGCGTGGCGACCCAGCGGGTGGTGGCGGCTTGGAATCCGGCGCGGAGGGCGGATTTTTTGCCGGTGCCGGGGTTGGGGAGGACGCGGGCGCCGCGCTGCCGGGCGAGTGCGGCGGTGCCGTCGTCGCTGCCGTCGTCGATGACCAGCACGTCGAGTCCGCGGAGGTCGTCGAGCAGGTCGCCGAGGTGCGCCGCCTCGTTGCGGCAGGGGATGACCACCGTGAGGTCGAGGGCGACCGGCGCAAGCGGGGTGCTGGGCCGGGCCAAATCCCGTCCCCACCGCACCACGCGCACGCCGTACAGGGTCAGCCAAAGGGCGGTGAGGAGGAAACTCATTTGGCCTTCCCCTGAAGGACCGCCCCGACCGCCGCCGGCACCGCCAAGTTCACGCCCCAAATCAAAAACGCGGCCACCACCGCCGCCCCCACCGCGCCCCCCTCCGGCCGCAACACCGCCAGCGTCACGGCTTCCCGCACGCCCAGTTCCCCCAAGGCCGCACTCGGCACCGCGGTGTTCCCGAGGAAAATCAGCGCCACGCTCCGCCACGGCACCGCCAGCCCCATCGCCGCGAACGCCAGCACAAACTGTCCCGAAAAGACCGCATACCGCGCGGCGCTCAACCCCAACGTTCCGAGGCGCGCCCCCACCGACATCGGCTCCGCATCCGCCCAGCCGAACCGCTTCGGAACCCGCGGACTCCAAAGCAGGAACGCCCCCAACGCGGCCGCCAGCCCCGCGGCCCACCCCCAGCGCCCCTCGAGCGCCACGCCGCCCGCCGCCACCGTCACGAACAACTGCGCCGCCCCCGAAGTCGCGAACGCCCGAGCCGCCGAAGCCCGCCGGTCCGCCGGCGCCGCCGCCACCCGCCCGGCCACCTCCCCGATCCGGTTCGGCGTCACGAACGCCCAACCGGCCCCGATGAGCACCTCCCTCACCGCCGTCCCCCACGCGAGCCCGCGGTTCAGGAACCGCCATTTGGCCACCTCCACCCCCCAATTCACGGGCATCAACGCCAGCACGCCCCCCACCGCGGCCCACCTCGGCTCCGGCCACTCCACGGCCCAAACCTCATGCCGCCACACCTCCCACGCCACCCAACCGAGCGCGAGCAGTGAAATCCCGATGGAAAGCAGCCGCCGATTCATGCTCCCAAATGTACCTTAGCCGAGCATGTCCCCCCCCAAAGAGCAGATCATCCTCGGCATCGACCCCGGCACCACCATCATGGGGTACGGCGTCATCCGCGTGGTCGGCAAGCAGCAGGAACTTTTGGAAATGGGTGCGCTGCACTTGTCGAAGTACAAGGACCACGCGGTGAAGTTGAAGCGGATTTTCGATCGGGTGGTGGCGTTGATCGAGACGCACCATCCGGATCATTTGGCGGTGGAGGCGCCGTTCTTCGGGAAGAACGTTCAGTCGATGTTGAAGTTGGGGCGGGCGCAGGGCGTGGCGTTGGCGGCGGCGTTGTCGCGGGACGTGCCCATTGCGGAGTATGCGCCGCGGCGGGTGAAGCAGAGCATCACGGGGTCGGGCGCGGCGAGCAAGGAGCAGGTGGCGGCGATGGTGGCGCGGACGTTGAAGATTCCGGAGGCTTCGATGCCGAAGGAGCTCGATGCGACGGACGGGGTGGCGGTGGCGTTGTGCCACGCGTTTCAGCTCGCTACGCCGCGCATGCAGACGGGCCACAGCGGGTGGAAGGCCTTCATCGCCGACAACCCGGATCGGGTGCGTTGAAATTTTTTTCACCGAAGCGTAACCTTCGCGGAGTTGGCCTCGTTAAAGACCTTGAAGCTTCGGCTTCAATAACAGTTTACTTGTTTTCATTCAACTGGGGAGGGCTGTCCAACGGGGCGGCCCTTCTTATTTTTTGGCCAAACCCACCGTCGCCTCGACCACCCGAGTCAGGATGTCTTGCTTGCTCAGGCCGATGGCCGCCCCCTGTTGCGGAACGATGCTCGCCGCCGAAAACCCCGGCACCGTGTTGATCTCGATGATCCGCGGAATGCCGTCCATCAAGATCATGTCCACCCGCGCCATGCCCGCGCAGTCCAAATCCCGATACACCGCCACCGCCAGTTCCTGCAGTTGTTCGGTCGTTTCCGCGGGCAAATCGGCGGGGGTGATTTCGTCCGAAGCACCTTCGTACTTCGCGGCGTAATCGAAAAACGCGTTGTGCGAAATGATTTCGGTGATGGGCAAAGCCATGACGCCGCCTGCGCCATCGGGCAACACGCCGACGGTGAATTCACGTCCGTCTAAAAAGCCTTCCACGAGCACCGACGACGATTCAGCCGCCAAGGCGGCCCGGATGGCGGCCCGGAGCTCTTCCACGCGGTCCACCCGGTGCACCCCAACGCTCGATCCGGCTTCGTTGGGCTTCACGAAGCACGGCAAGTCGATGCCCACCAGCAGCAATTCCAAATCCAATCCTTCCACATCCGCCCCTTTCGGAATCTCCTTCGAGGGCGCCACGGGGTGGCCCTTCGCTCGGAGCAAACCAGTGGTCCATCCCTTGTGAAAGGTGAGGGCCATGTTGCGGGCGTTGCCGGTGGTGTGCGGAATGCCGAGCAGCTCGAAGTAGCCCTGCAGGCGCCCGTCTTCCCCCGGCGTGCCGTGAACGATGATGAACACCCCATCGAAGGGCGGAAGCCCGGGCACGGTGAATTTTTCGCGGCTGACGGCGCGGCGTTCGCCCGCGACTTCGGCCCACCACCCGTCGGCGTCGATGTGGATCAACGTCGGCTCGTACCGCTCCCGGTCGAGGTGTTCCATGACGTTGGCAGCGGACTTCCGCGAAACGGCGGCCTCGGCGGAGTATCCCCCGCACACCACGGCCAAACGAAGCTTGGGCGCATTCATCTCAGGGCGTCAAGATACGCGGGTTCCGTCCACGCGCAAGGCGTCCCGCAGCTCGAGCACCCGGGCTTTCACGGCTTCGACCGTCGCGCCGGTCACCGTGACGTGGCCCATTTTCCGAAACGGTTTGACGGCGGTTTTTCCGTAGATGTGGGCGTAAACGCCGGGCAAGCCAAGGGCCGCGCCCAGGCCGGTGTAGACGGGGCTGCCGTGCGCATCCGCGGCCCCCACGAGGTTGAGCATCGCGCCGGCGCTGCGGGCCGAAGCGTCGCCGAGGGGCAAGTCGAGGATGGCCCGGAGGTGCTGCTGGAATTGGGACGTGTGGTTCGCCTCGATGGTGTGGTGGCCGCTGTTGTGGGTGCGCGGCGCGAGTTCGTTGACCCAAAGGGCGCCCTCCTGGTCGAGGAACAGTTCCACCGCGAGCAAGCCCGTGAATCCCATGGCGTCGGCCACGCGCAGGGCGAGGGCTTCGGCTTCTTTCGCCGTTTCGGGGCTCACGTCGGCGGGGGCGATGAGGTAGTCCACGAGGTTCGCCACCGGGTCGAAGACCGCTTCGACCACGGGGAAGGTCGCCGTGGCGCCCGACGGGTTGCGGGCCACGATGACGCTCAGTTCCTTCGCGATGTTCACGGGTTGCTCCAGCACGCACGGGGCGTCGAACCCCGCGTCGTCTGGGGTGCGCAGGATGGCGACTCCTTTGCCGTCGTAGCCGCCCTTGCGCAGTTTTTGGACTACGGGGAAGGCGGTCGGCGGAGCGTCGCTCAGGGTGAACGGGGCGGAAGGGATGCCGTGCGCGGCGAAGAACTGCTTTTGCAGCCCCTTGTCTTGGATGGTGGCGAGGTGTTCCGGGTCGGGGTGCACTTCCACGCCGGCCGCTTTGAGGCGCCGGAGGCCGTCCACGCTGACGTGCTCGATTTCGATGGTGATGACGTCGAGTTCCTTGCCAAATTCAAACACCGCATCCGCATCCTGCAGGTCGCCCTGCACGAACCGGTGGGTCAAGTGCCGGCAGGGCGCGTCGGCCGCGGGGTCCATCACCTCAACCCGCAGGTCCCAATCGGCCGCCGCTTGGATCATCATCCGTCCCAACTGTCCGCCACCGAGGACGCCCACGCGCAGTTCCGCGCCAAAAGCCACATCGTTTCGCATGCCGCAAAGGTATTCTTGCGAAGTTTGCGGCATGGAATTTTTCGAAGTCATTTTCCTGGGTAATCCGCTGCGCGAGTGGGGGGTGGCCTTGGTTTGGCTCCTCGGCGGCGTGGTCGTGGGGCGCCTCGTTTACCGCTGGTTTTCCCGCCGTTTGAAGCGTTTGGCGGCGCGCACGTCTTCGGAGGTGGACGATTTGATCGTGGACCAAATCGAGGAGCCCATCGCCCTGGCGGTCGTGCTGCTCGGCGCTTGGTTCGGCTACGACCACCTTCGTTTCGGCGAGGGCGTCGACACGTTCATGGAGCACGTCTTCAGCATCGCGGTGGCCCTCGACGTGACGTGGCTTGCGGCCCGGCTCATCGATTCCCTGGTCGGCAACTTCCTCGCCCGGGTGACCGAGCGGTCCGAATCGAAGATGGTAGGTCAGGTCACGCCCATTTTGCAGAAGACGCTCCGGGCCACGATTTGGGTCCTGGGCACCATCATGGCCTTGAACAACGCGGGCTACGATGTGGGCGCCTTGTTGGCGGGGGTCGGCATCGGCGGCCTCGCCATGGCGATGGCGGCGAAGGATTTCGTGGCCAACATCTTCGGCGGCATCACCGTCTTCGTCGACAAGCCCTTCGTGGTCGGCGACCGCGTCCAGGTGGCGGGCATCGACGGCACAGTCCTCGAAATCGGCATCCGCAGCACGCGCATCAAAACCCTGGCCGGTCGGATGGTGACCATCCCGAACCACAAATTCACAGACGGCGTCGTGGAGAACGTTACGGCGGAGCCGGCGCGCAAGGTGCGGGTGGATTTGGGCCTTACCTACGACACCACCCCGGAGCGGATCGAACTCGCGTTGAGCATCCTGGAGGAGATCATCGTGGCGCATGTGGGCACCCAGGACAACACCACCGTTTGGTTCAGCGGCTTCGGCGATTTCAGCCTCAACGTGAGTGCGGTGTATTTCGTCCTGAAGGAAGCGGATGTGACGCTGACGCCGAGCGCCATCAACCTGGAGATTCTGAAGCGGTTCAACGCCGAAGGCCTCGAATTCGCCTTCCCCACGCAGACGGTGCTCGTGCAGCAGCCCAATTGATCGATCCGCTGGGATTGAAATCCCCAAATTAGACCAGCCATCGCCTGCGCAGCAGGACGAAGCTGGCGCGGTGCCATGTCGGGGGCTCGTGTGGTTTTTTTTCGCGCCGCTGGATTTGAAATCGCCAAATTCGCGGGGTGTCGGCCCGAAAAGTGGGGATTTCAATTTGAGCGGTGCGAATTTTCTCGTCGTCAGGTCAATTTTTGCCCCGTTTATGCGAAATCCCCAATCCCGGTCCGAAAAGTGGGGATTTCAATCCGAGCGGTGCGCACGACATCGACCGCAAAAGGGAATATCTTGGGCGGGTCAAACCTATGCATTTCGCCATGCGTTACGATGTGATCATACACCAGGACGAGCCGCGGTACTGGGCGATGGTGGGGGCCACGGTGGTCGGAGGGCTGCTGTTCGTCAAGGTGTTGGACCGGTTGGATGCGGAGCAGCGGGAGCGGCTGTTGCCGCGTTTGGGCTGGCTGCTCATCGCATTCAATTTGTTGTTGCCCGTCTACGCGACAGTGCATCCGGAGCAGCAGTTTACGTTGCACCGGTCGTTGCCCTTGCACTTTTGTGGGTTGAATTTTGTGTTGGTGGCGTTGAATTGCTTTTGGCGCAACACGTGGGTGTACACGTTTTCTGCCTTCCTCGGGACCATCGGGGGCCTGCATTCGTTCATCACGCCGCAGTTGACGGTCGGCGATGCGCCCATCGTGCTGGTGGATTATTGCATTCGCCACGGCTTCATCATCTTCATGCCCATCGTGATGACGCGGCATTTTGGGATGCGGTTTCCTAGGATGGGGTGGCTGAAGACGTATGGGATGGCCGCGGTGGTGTCGACGTTGATGGCGGGGGTGAATTGGGGGTTGAATACGTACTGGCCTGTGCCGGCGCACCAAGTGGCGAATTACATGTACATGTGGGAGCCGCCGAAAGTGGACAACCCGCTGGTGCGGGCGGATTGGGGATGGCCGGGGTATTTGGCGCCGTTGCACGTGGCGTTGATTGCGCATTTGGTGGTGGTCAATGCGATTTATCGGTGGGCCGAAGGCCGGCGGGTGGTGGGGGTGATGGAGAGTTAAGGGCCGGGTGGCCTATTTTTGGGCCCAATGCGCGCCTACCACGACCTCCTGAACCACCTGCTCACCCACGGCGTGAAGCGGGAAGATCGCACCGGCACCGGCACCCTCGGCTGCTTCGGCTACCAAATGCGCTTCGACCTGAGCGAGGGTTTCCCCGTGCTCACGACGAAGAAGCTGCACCTGCGCAGCATCATCCACGAGTTGCTGTGGTTCCTGCAAGGGGACACGAACATCGCGTACCTGAAGGAGAACGGGGTGCGGATTTGGGACGAGTGGGCGGACGAAAATGGCGATCTCGGGCCGGTCTATGGCTACCAGTGGCGCAGCTGGCCCAACCCCGATGGCTCGCACACGGACCAAATCGCCAAGCTGCTCGACGGCCTGCGCAACAACCCGTACTCCCGTCGCCACGTCGTGAGCGCATGGAACCCGAGTTTCATCGACGAGATGGCGTTGCCGCCGTGCCATTGTTTGTTCCAGTTTCACGTGGCGGAAGGCCGGCTGAATTGCCAGCTCTACCAGCGTTCAGCGGATACGTTCCTGGGCGTTCCGTTCAACATTGCGTCGTATGCGCTGCTGACGATGATGGTCGCGCAGGTGGTGGGATTGGAGCCGGGGGAGTTCGTTCACACCTTCGGGGACGTCCATTTGTACTTGAATCACGTGGACCAAGCCCGAGAACAGCTGACCCGCGAGCCCTACCCCTTGCCGAAAATGCGCATCAACCCCGACGTCACCGACCTGTTCGCCTTCCGGTACGAGGACTTCGAGCTGGTCGACTACGTGGCGCATCCGCACATTAAAGCTGAAGTGAGCGTCTGATGCGGGTCACGAGCATTGCGGCGGTGGCGACGAATGGCGTCATCGGGAAGGACAACGACCTCGTCTGGCGCCTGCGGGACGACATGCGGTTCTTCATGGACACGACGAAGGGTCACCACGTCATCATGGGGCGGCGCAATTTCGAATCCATTCCCGCGAAGTACCGGCCGCTGGCGGATCGGCCGAACATCGTCATTTCGCGGAACCCGGACTATGCAGCACCGGGAGCCACCGTGGTGGCCTCGTTGGAGGCGGCCTTGGAGGTGGCGCGGAACGCGGGAGAAGTAGAGGCGTTCATCATCGGGGGAGGCCAAATCTACCAACTCGCCCTGGAGGCCGGCGCCGTGGACCGGCAATTGTTGACGCACGTGCAAGCGGAGCCAGAGGGGGACGCGTTTTACCCGGCGTTCGAGGAATCGGATTGGATTGCGGAGCGGATTGGGGGGCAAGAGGCAGATGAGCGGAATGAGCACGGGTTTGAGATTTGGGCTTACACGCGCCGGCGTTAACTTGGCATCATGGACGACATCTTACGGGGGATTCAGCACATCCTGGACTGGCGCGGTTACGATCACATGTTGTACTTGCTGGCGCTCGCGGCGTGGGCCGACTGGAAGGGGGCGGGGCGGCTCGTGTTGCTTGCCACGGCGTTTACGGTGGGGCACAGCGTGACGCTGTTTTTAGCGGGCATGGACTGGGTGCGGCCGAACAGCGCATGGATTGAGTTCCTGATTCCGGTGAGCATTGTGGTCACGGCGCTTTTGAATTTGCGGCGCTCGGCGGCGAAGGGGCAGGGGTACCGGCCGGGCAAGTGGTTGTACCTCGTGACCGTTGCGTTCGGGCTCATTCACGGCCTCGGGTTCTCGTCGTTTTTCCGGATCACGCGGGATCCGGGGGAGGGGATCGTGATGCCCTTGCTGCGGTTCAACTTGGGCGTGGAAATCGGCCAACTGGCCTTCTTGTTGACGTTTCTTGCCGTTGCATCGCTGCTCCGCGCGTTGGGCGTCACGCAGCGCGAGCAACAGGTCTTCGTTTGTGCGGGGACGTTTGCGGTCGCGCTCATGATGGCGCTGGAGCGGATGCCGTAATTTTAGGCCATGCGCCATGCGTTCATTGCCCTTGTGCGGGCTTACCAAATCCTCTTGAGTCCCCTTCTCGGGTCCAATTGCCGCTTTCATCCGACGTGTTCGGCCTACAGCATCGAGGCGTTTCGGGTGCACGGGGCGTGGCGGGGTTTGGCCTTGTCGGCAAAGCGCATCAGCAAATGCCACCCCTGGGGGGACAGCGGCTTCGACCCCGTTCCTCCGAAAGATCCATCCACGAAAACACAGAATCCATGAAATCGTTCCTCCTTGCGGCTGCTGCGGCAGTCCTGATGCTCGCTGCGGGATGCGGCGAAGAGCAATCGGCCACCTTGAAGGAGGCCATTTCCGTTCACGATGAAGTGGTGCGCTTATCGAATGAATTGCACGAGTCCCTGGTGGCTGAGTTGGGGGAGAAGGCGGATGAAATCCAAGCGGCTTTCGCGGAAGGAGATACGGCGCTGGCTCGGCAACTTCAACGGCTCGAGGCAGAGTTGAGCGCCCTGGACATGCGGTTTCACGAGGTGTCGGAGGCGGTGGTGGAGGTGCCGGGTCATGCGCACGATTGCGGGCACGACCACGAACATGGGCACGACCACGACCATGCCCATGATCACAGCGCCTCCAGTTTGGAAGGGATGAGCGATGAGGCCATTTTGGAGATCCAGCAAGCGTTGAAGGAGAGCATGGAGGCCATTCGTGCCGAGCTCAAGGCGCTGGAAGGGTCGGCTGAATGAGGGGCCTGCTCATTTGTTTGGCGTGTGGCCTCTTCGCGGGGGTTGCGGCTCAAGGACCTGCGAACGTGGAGATTCATCGGTACGCCGGAATGGGCTACGCGCCGTGCGAACCTTCCATTGCAATCAGCCCCGCGAATCCCCAGCGCATCGTCGCTGGATCCATCCTCGATAACGTGTACTGGAGTGAAGACGGTGGGGCCTCGTGGACGTTGGATCGGCTGACGTCGCCCCATGGGGTGTTCGGCGACCCGTGCGTGGTGGCGAGTCCTTCGGGCGATTTTTATTACCTGCACCTCAGCGATCCTTCAGGCCGCGGTTGGTCGGATGCGGGGCTGTTGGACCGCATCGTTTGCCAGCGCTCGAAGGACGGTGGGCAGTCCTGGTCGCGCGGGAGTTTCATGGGACTGAACGGCGCGAAGGACCAGGACAAGGAATGGGCGGATGTGACGCTGGACGGCAAAGGCATCGCGGCGTGTTGGACGCAATTTGATCGGTACGGCAGCACGGCGGATCAGGACAGTTCCGTCATCTTGTGTTCGACTTCCAACCGCAAGGCGCGGCGGTGGTCAAAGCCGGTCCGCGTCAGCGCGGTTGCGGGGGACTGCGAGGACAGCGATGAGACGGTTGAGGGCGCGGTGCCGGCCTATGGGCCGGATGGGGCGTTGAACGTGGTGTGGGCGCGGGGTGAGCAGCTTTGGTTCAACCGTTCGGAGAACGGAGGGCGGCGGTGGTTGGAGTCGGAGCGGGCCGTAGCGGACATCGTGGGGGGCTGGGATCGGGAGGTGCCGGGCATTGGAAGGGCCAATGGCATGCCGGTTACGGATGTGGATTGCAGCGAGGGACCCCATCGCGGGCGGATTTACGTCAACTGGACGGATTTGCGTTCGGGCGACAGCGACGTGTTCCTGTGTTATTCCGACGACGCGGGCCGCACGTGGTCGGATGCGGTGCGGGTGAATGAGGACGATACCGCGACGGACCAGTTTTTTACGTGGATGGCCGTGGATGCGGTTACGGGAGGGGTGCACATCGTTTATTATGACCGGAGCGGAAACGTTTCCGTGGGTGACGTGGCCACCGAGGTCGTGGTGGCCAGTTCGTGGGACGGCGGGGTCACGTGGGAGCACGTCGTGGCGAGCGAGTCGGCTTTCGTCCCGGGTCAAGCCTCGTTTTTCGGGGACTACAACAACATTTCCGCACACGGAGGGGTGGTGCGTCCGATTTGGACGCGGGAAGACCGGGGCGTGCTGAGCATTTGGACGGCGCTGTTGGATTTCGCGCCGTGAGGATCAGGCTTGGCGGATGCGTTCCGCGATTTCGGCCAGTTCCTCGGGGCTGATTTCGAGCTTGGGGCGCTCGAAGTTCATGTCCCCGACGGCGTTCAGGGGGATGAGGTGAACGTGGGCGTGGGGCACTTCAAGGCCGATGATGGAAACGCCGATGCGCTTGCAGGGGATGGCGCGCTGGATTTGGCCTGCGACTTGTTGCGCAAAGGCATTGATTTCCGCGAGCGTTGTGGCATCGAGGTCAAAGAAGTAATCGACCTCCTGCTTCGGGATGACGAGCGTGTGGCCCTTCACCAGCGGAAACACGTCGAGGAAGGCCAAAAACCGTTCGTTCTCCGCCACCTTGTGGCACGGAATTTCTCCAGCGACGATGCGGCTGAAAATGGACGGCATCACCGGGTGATTTCGAGGACCTCGAAGGGGATGAGGCCTGCGGGTACCTGGACTTCGGCCACGTCGCCGACGGCCTTGCCGAGCAGCCCTCGTCCGATGGGGCTCTCCACGGAAATTTTCTTCTCCGCGAGGTTGGCTTCGTTCTCGGCAACGAGGGTGTAAGTCACTTCGGCGTTGTTCTTTTGGTTGCGCAGTTTGACCGTGCTGAGGATGTAGACCTTCGTGTTGTCGATGAGTGAATCGTCCACGAGCCGTGCGTTCGCGAGGGTGTTTTCGAGTTTCACCAAACGCGCTTCCATCATGCCCTGCGCTTCCTTCGCCGCATCGTATTCTGCGTTTTCGCTGAGGTCCCCTTTGTCTCGGGCTTCTGCGATTTGTTGCGAAATGCGGGGACGCTCCACCGTTTTCAAGTGGTGAATTTCGTCCTTGAGTTTTTGCAGCCCTTCGGGCGTGAAGTATGAAAAGTTCGACATGGTATGGCGGGTTTCATTACATGAAGGTGGACTTCACGTAAAAAAGAGAAAACCCGCAACACGGGCTTTCTCTTTCACTAAAGTAATCAATTTGAATCAAAGCTCCGCAAGGGAGCGGGGTTGCTTCACAACGAGATGTGGAGTCCGATGCTGTGGTTGCCACCGAACGGATTCGTGGTGCGGTAACCGTAATCGAGTCCGATGCGGCCGCCGTCTTGTCCAGCAGGCACGCTGACGGTCAAGCCTGCTGCGGGCCCCGTGTAAGCGGTGGTGATGGCTTCGGATCCGATGAGTCCTTGTTCCCACATGTAGCCTGCGCGCAGCGTCAACGACTCTTTGTATTGGAATTCAAATCCCGCACCGAATTGGTCTTTCGTGAAGGAATTCGAGACGAACTGCCCCGTCAAGGTTCCCGTCACCTCCTCGAGGGAGACGACGTCGTAGCCAAAGCCGATGTTCACGAGGGAAGGCAATTCGTAGCGTTCAGCACGTTGGAGCACGGTCAAGCTGTTCGCGGATCCTTGCGGAGTGGCCGTCACCGTCAAACCATCGCCTGCGTAGCGCATGGGCGCGCCGACGTTGCGCAGGGCGATGCCGAAGGTCAACCGCTCGTCAATGGGGCTGATGTACCGGATACCGGCATCAAACGCCACACCGCTTGCACGCACGTTGGAAATCGCTTCTCCGATGATGCGCACCGTCATCCCGCCGTAAATCGAATTCGAGAACGCTTTCGAGTACGAGACGCCGATGTTCGAGAAGGAGGGCGAGAACGTACCGATGCCGCCTTCGGGCAGGTCCACTGTCGTGATGTCGATGTCACCGAAGCCCATCGTCATGACCGTGATGCCGAGGACCGCTTCGCCACCCACCTTGGTTGCGAAGCCGACGCTGTTCACGGAAATGCCCGAGCCGCTCAAGTATTGCGTGTTCGCGAACGACAGTTCGTTCTTCTCGACGAAGGCCAACCCCGCGATGTTCAAAAAGCACGATTCCAGCCCCTGGACGGTGGCCATGTTGGTTCCGGCCAACCCGTTGGACTGCGCCCACGGGTTGATGAGCAACTGCCCAGCACCAGCGGAGCCAGCGCGATCCGGATTGCCTGCCAGCGCCGTCGTTCCTGCAAGGAGCAGCGCGAAAAGTGGTAGGATTGCCTTGTTCATGATCGTTCAGGTTCTCTAATTAGAAGTTGTCCAAGTCGGTCGGGCGCATCACGCCGAACCACTTGAGGATTTTCTCGCCGACGCCGGGCACGTCCACGTGGATGATGTAGACGCCGCCTGCAATCGGGACGTTGACCTCGTTCTTCAAATCCCAGTCGAGGGAAGTCAGCGGGTCGGCTTTTTGGAACTGGCGGACGAGGGTGCCGTGCAGGTTGTAGATGCTGACGGTGCAGACTTCTGGTAGGTTGGTGATTTTCACCCGGTTATCGAGCTTGCTGGTCTCGTACCCGCTGAAGGCGTAGTAGGGGTTGGGCACCACGTTGATGCGGTCCAATCCATCGGTGAGTTCCGCCGTCACGCCCGTCTCTG
>JAUICJ010000021.1 GCA_030427925.1 Bacteroidia bacterium
TGGTGAAGGCTGTTGCCGTGGGTTCCCGGTTGCACGTATCGGGCGTTTCGGCATTCGGCGACAGCGTTCATGTCGTCGGCAACGTGGATTTGGACGCCCTGTTCCATGTGGACGGAGCGGCTACGTTTGGGTCGGAGGTGGACATTGCGGGCAAGCTCAGCGCTCACGACTCCGTTTCGTTCGCGAGCGCATTGGAGGTGGTGGGGGTGACTTCGTTCGGCGACAGCCTGATCATAGAAGGCGGGACTGCAATGCGAGCAGGGGCGAACGTTTCGGGCGTGCTGGTGGCGGATAGCATCGCATCGGGGAAGGTGTTGAATGCGCAGATTCGTGATCTGGCCAACCACGACACGGATGGGCTGACGGAAGGCGCCACGAACCTGTATTTCACGAACGAACGCGCCGTTGCAGCCGTTGCAGACACCATTGCCTACTTCGTGGGTGTGATTGAATTGTTGCATGCCGCACTGTTGTTTTCCTGCGGTAATCCGGTAACGCACCAAGGCTATGACTATGCGACGGTTGAAATCGGTTCGCAGTGTTGGTTCGCTGAAAACTTGAGGGCCACTTCGTACAACGATGGGGTGCCCATTACGAGTGGGGTGGACGGGTTCGCTTGGCCCTATGCAACGGATGGAGCGACAGCCGTTTATGACGAAGGCGGAGCCAATGAAGCCGTGAATTTGGCCATTTACGGACGGCTTTACAATTGGTATGCGGTCAACACAGGCAAGTTGTGCCCGTGGGGCTGGCGCGTTCCGACGGATGAGGACTGGACAGCATTGACCGATGCATTGGGTGGGGAATTTGGAGCTGGAGTGAAGATGAAGACTGCTGATTGGGGCGGAACCAATGAATCGGGTTTTTCGGGTTTGCCGGGAGGCGGTCGCTACCTTTTTGGGACGTTCAGTGGTGTCGGAGACCAAGGCATCTGGTGGAGTTCGTCGTCTTCCGGTGGCAATTCATGGTTTCGCATGCTCACGTCTGACAACGGCTGGGTTAGCCGTTATTCTGACTTTCAACTGAACGGTTTTTCTGTGCGATGCGTTCGGGATTGATCGAAAGACAAGTGGTTGAGCGAACTCCTTCAACATGGACAGACTCGCATCGTTGAGTCCCGATCGCACGTGAACCTTCGTCGAGCGTGATGGCCGGCTTTCGAACCAAAGGGCCTGCGGGGTCGCCTTAAGCAACTTCAACGCCATGTCCGTCCACGAGCTCGCCGTTGCGGCGGAGGGCGAGCGTTCCCCACATCCGCGGTTGAGGTACTGAAATCCGTTGCGGAAGGACGATTGCGCAATGAGCCAAACTCCCGGAAATACGGTCAGCACCAAAATTTCCATCTAGGCACCATGCCAAATGTGACCTGCGCGGAGTGGCGACACACGGGGCGGCTGCGGTCGGGAAATTGTGCATCGTGGCGGCCATCCATGCGGCCGACGCCGCGATCGACGGGTTCTGAGTTCGGCAAACCGCTGCTCGAGGAGTGCAGGTGCCCCTCATTGACGCGTGTTTTCTGGGGTGGAAACGGACTTCCTAGCAAAGCAAATGGAATTGCGGAAGCACACGGAATTCCATTATCGCTTCATGATTGTGTTCACGAAGTTAGCAAATGGGCAGAGCCTATTCACGGTGAATCCGATGGGGGTGAGATTGCGATTTGGTTGGGCGGAATCATGTGTAAAGCACGACGGATTCAGCAGGTCGAGGCATCAGGGTCGAGAGCGGAATGCGTGAAAAACGTGTGAATGAAAAAGGATGAAGCGTTTCATGATTTGATTCAGTGCCCCTCTGAGGTCGCCGAGTGGAGGTGAAAGGCGAGCACTTGCCCGATAGTTTTAGCCGCGAAAACCTTAATCATTATCCACATGTTTGCTCGCTTTGTTTTTCTTTTAGGTGCTTTTTCATTGCTAACAATGACTTCGGTGGCCCAGCAGGTTGCTGTGAAACAGGTCATCGATGGATCGAAGGCTTACTTCCGCATCGATCCTTCGTTGCTTCGTGGTGATTTGGACACCTTGTTCGCCGCATCCGCTAGCGCAAAACAACAATTGGAAGGCCTTTCCTGGGCCGCGGTGTTGGGCAATGGAACCAACCCCGGTGTCGACGTTGATTTTTATGGTTACGAGGCCTTGGGGTTGGGGGCGGTCACGACTTCGGGGACCTTTGAAGGGGACAGCCTGGTGTTGAACAAAGACGCGGAAATCGCGGGGCGGTTGGAAGTGGTTGGGGTGGCGACCATCGGTGACTCGTTGTGGGTCGAAGGCGCCGTGGTGCTTTCCGATTCCCTGCGCGTGGTGAAGGCTGTTGCCGTGGGTTCCCGGTTGCACGTATCGGGCGTTTCGGCATTCGGCGACAGCGTTCATGTCGTCGGCAACGTGGATTTGGACGCCCTGTTCCATGTGGACGGAGCGGCTACGTTCGGGTCCGAGGTGGACATTGCGGGCAAGCTCAGCGCTCACGACTCCGTTTCGTTCGCGAGCGCATTGGAGGTGATGGGGGTGACTTCGTTCGGCGACAGCCTGATCATAGAAGGCGGGACTGCAATGCGAGCGGGGGCGAACGTTTCGGGCGTGCTGGTGGCGGATAGCATCGCATCGGGGAAGGTGTTGAATGCGCAGATTCGTGATTTGGCCAACCACGACACGGATGGGCTGACGGAAGGCGCCACGAACCTGTATTTCACCGACTCCCGCGCCCAAGGTGCCTTCACCTCGGGCACCGGCGTCACCCTGAACTCCGGCGAAATTTCCATCGGCCAATCGGTGGGCACCACGGACAACGTCTCGTTCGCTGGCATCGCCGCCACCGCGACGGTCACGGCCGACAGCCTCTCGGTGACGGACGTCATCAACGGCCGGGTGAGCAGCCTCGCCAATCACGACACGGATGGGCTGACGGAAGGCGCCACGAACCTGTATTTCACCGACTCCCGCGCCCAAGGCGCCTTCACCTCCGGCACCGGCGTCACCTTGAACTCCGGCGAAATCGCCATCGGCCAATCGGTGGGCACAACGGACAACGTCTCGTTCGCTGGCATCGCCGCCACCGCCACGGTCACGGCCGACAGCCTCTCGGTGACGGACGTCATCAACGGCCGGGTGAGCAGCCTCGCCAATCACGACACGGATGGGCTGACGGAAGGTGCCACAAACCTGTATTTCACCGACTCCCGCGCCCAAGGCGCCTTCACCTCCGGCACCGGCGTCACCCTGAACTCCGGCGAAATTTCCATCGGCCAATCGGTGGGCACCACGGACAACGTTGAGTTTGCCGGAATTGAAGCCACAGGAACCGTGAGTGCAGAAAGCCTTGTTGTGACCAACGTCATCAGTGGCGAGGTGAGTAGCTTGGGCAACCACGATACGGATGGACTGACCGAGGGGTTCACCAACCTCTACTACACCGACGCCCGCGCCCGAAGCGCTTTCTCATCCGGGATGGGGGTCACCATGATTGAAGGCCAGATCTCCATCGGTCAAGACGTTTCAACCACCAGCGATGTTACGTTTGATGAACTGACCGCGAACTCACTTCAATCGTCAGGTCCCTTGACTGTATCAGGGGTCACTACCTTAAACGATAGCCTTGTTAGTGGAGTTTCGGGATTCGTGATGCGTTCGGCTTCGGATTTTTCCTTGCAAGCACTCGATGGCGATTTTGAAATCTTAGGTGAAAAAGACTCTGGTGATTCTCCAGCTATTCGCATGCTCTTTGCAGATTCGAATTACTTCAATCATGCTTCTGAAAACAACAAGAGTTTCTTAGAGATCGATGGGTGGTGGGACATGAAGCTTCATGTGGATGATGATGCCGGGATTGAAATGTATTACGGTAACAGCGGTGAAAAGTCGGAGTTGTTCTTTTACGGAGATTCCATGGTTTTCGAGCAGGGTGACGTCTACATCGCGAACGATCTCACGCTAACCGGTCTGGAAGCATCTGCCACGGTCACCGCCGACAGCCTCAGCGTCACGGACGTCATCAACGGTCAGGTGAGCAGTTTGGCTAATCACAGCACGGACGATTTGGCCGAAGGCAGCACCAACCTCTACCTGACCCCGGCTGAGCGTGCATCACTTGTTGCACTCGAAGCCATGGCGCATGCGATTGATAGCTTGTCCTGCACGTGGTTGAAACACCAAGGCTATGTCTATGAGTTGATTTTGATCGGAAATCAATGCTGGTTTGCAGAAAACCTAAGAAGTGAAAACTACGCGAACGGGGAAGCGATTCTTGCAGGTTTTACCGACCAACAATGGTTCATTACATCTTTCGGATCCACAGCCGTCTTTGGGGATGATGAGAACAACGTAGAGGCATATGGTCGCTTGTACAATCATTATGCGGTGGCTGATGCGCGCGGATTGTGTCCGAATGGATGGCATGTTCCGACGAGCAGTGAGTGGACGACATTGGCCAACTACCTCGCGCCGGGGGAGGGCAATGCGTTGAAATCGTCGGGTTCGGATGTGCCTGCTTGGGATGGCAGCAACAGCAGCGGTTTTTCAGCTTTGCCGGGTGGAATGCGAGGAATGACAGGAGCATACAGTGATCTGGGCACAAAGGGCTTCTGGTGGACCAGTTCGTTAGGCGATTGGGACGATCCGGTGATGCGGCTTCTTGTTTCCGGCGATTCTGCCATTGATGGGTACAGCATGCCTTCAAAGTTTGGATTTTCCGTGCGTTGCCTGCGCGATTGAAGCGGTGATGGGGCGTCTCCCGCGTGCGATGGGGCGTCGGTGGGGTGGGGATCCCGTCGGCGGTGTACCTTCGCGGGCATGTTGATTCAATCGATTTCGGGCATCCGCGGCACCATTGGTGGGCCGGCGGGCCAGGGGCTGACGCCGAAGGACATCGTGCGGTTTGGGATGGGCTATGCGGCGTGGGTGAAGGAGCAGGCGGCGGGCGCGCGGCCGCTGGTCGTCGTCGGGCGTGACGCCCGGCTTTCGGGCCAAATGCTGCGCGACGTCCTCGCCGGCACCCTCCAAGCCATGGGCGTCGACGTCCTCGACCTCGGCCTGTCCACGACCCCGACCGTCGAGCTCGCCGTCCCCGCGGAGGGCGCTCACGGCGGCATCATCCTCACGGCCAGCCACAACCCGCGGCAGTGGAACGCCCTCAAGCTCCTCGACGCCCGCGGGGAGTTCCTCAATGCGGCGGAGGGCGAGCGCGTCCTCGCGTTCGCTGCCCAGGAATTGGAGGCCGTTGAGGTCGACGATTTGGGCCAAATCCGACACGACGACCACTGGATGCAGCGCCACATCGATCACGCCCTGGGCCTCGAACTCGTCGACGCGCCCGCGGTGCGCGCCCACGGCCTCAAGGTCGCGGTCGACGCGGTCAACAGCACGGGCGGCCTCATCCTCCCGATGCTCCTCGAAGCCATGGGCGTGGAGGTCGTCCGCGTCCATTGCGACCCCACCGGCGATTTCGCCCACAACCCCGAACCGCTGCCTGCCCACCTGACCGACCTAGCCGACGCGGTGGTCAGCCACGGCTGCGACCTCGGCATCAGCGTCGATCCCGACGTGGACCGGCTCGCCTTCGTGTGCGAGGACGGCAGCATGTTCGGCGAGGAGTACACGCTCGTCGCGGTCGCCGACTACGTCCTGAGCCGCACGCCGGGCAACACGGTCAGCAACATGAGTTCCACCCGGGCCCTGCGCCAAGTCACCGAAGCGCGGGGCGGTCGGTACACGGCGAGCGCGGTCGGGGAGGTGAACGTCGTGGCGGCCATCGAGGCGACCGGCGCCATCATCGGCGGGGAGGGCAACGGCGGCGTCATTTACCCGACGAGCCACCGGGGCCGCGACGCGGTGGTCGGCACGGCCTTGTTCCTCACGCACCTCGTTCGCAGCGGCCTCACCGCCAAGGCCCTCCGCGCGTCCTACCCGGAGTGGGTGATTTCCAAGGACAAACTCGACTTGCCCGACAGCGGCGTCGAGGGGGCGTTGGCCGCCCTCGTGGCCGCGCACCCCGACGCCGAAGTCAACACGGTGGACGGCGTCAAGTTCGACCTGCCCGAAGGCTGGGTGCACCTGCGTCGATCGAACACGGAGCCGATCATTCGGGTCTATGCCGAAGCGGAGACCGCCGAGGCCGCGGCTGCGCTGGGAGGGCGGTTCAAGGAGGAGCTGGCCGGGTTGCTGCGGGGCTGATTTGGCCTAACTTTCGGAGCCGAAAAATCCGCGCAATGACCGTGTACCTCGACAACGCCGCCACCACCGCCATGGCCCCCGAAGTCCTCGAAGCCATGTGGCCGGTGATGCATCACGCCTACGGAAACCCCTCGTCGAGCCACGCCATCGGGCGCCGGTCGCGGGTTCAGGTGGAGCAGAGCCGGCGTTCCATCGCCAAAGGCCTGAACTGCCATCCCTCGCAGCTCATCTTCACGTCGGGCGGTACCGAGGCGGACAACCTCGCGCTGAACGCGGCCGTCATTGACCTCGGGTGCAAGCGCATCATCACGTCGGAAGCGGAGCACAGCGCCGTCATCAAGACCGCCGAGCGCTGGAATGAGCGGACGGGGGTGGAGCTGGCCGTGGTGCGGCATTTGCCGGATGGGCAGGTGGACTTGGCGCACCTCGAGGAGTTGTTGGCGAACGGGCCGAAGACGATCGTGAGCTTGATGCACGCGAACAACGAGGTTGGGGTGATGATCGATTTGGAGCGCGTGGGCGCGTTGTGCAAAACGCACGGAGCGTTGTTCCACAGCGATACGGTCCAAACCATGTGCCACTACCGCTTCGACCTCCAAGCCCTTCCCGTCGATTTCATCACCTGCGCAGGCCACAAGTTCCACGGGCCGAAAGGCGTGGGCTTCCTCTACGTCGCTCCGGGCTTGAAGATCACGAGCGTCATCGCGGGTGGCGGCCAAGAGCGTTCCATGCGGGGCGGCACGGAGAACGTGCACAGCATCGTGGGGCTGGCGAAGGCGATGGAGTTGGCGTTCAGCGAACTCGAGGAGCACCAGGAGCACATCCGCGGACTGAAGCGGCGGATGGTCGAGGGGCTGCGGGCGCGGTTTGCCGACATCCGGTTCAACGCCGATTCGGACAAGGATGACCGGCTCTACACCGTCCTCAACGTGAGCTTCCCGCCGCACCCGAAGAGCGGGATGGCGTTGTTCCTGTTGGACCTCGAGGGCGTGTGCTGCTCCAGCGGCAGCGCGTGCAGCAGCGGGGCGACGCTCGGTTCGCACGTGTTGCGGACGCTCGGTTTCCACGATCCCACGCGCGTCAGCTTGCGCTTCTCGTTCGGTCGGTACAACACGGAGGCGGAGATTGACCGCGCGTTGGAGGCCGTCGATCGCGTGTTCGCCGGTGTGACCGCTTGAAATTCGGCGTGCTGGGATCCTAATCCCCACTTTTAGGCCCGCTTGCGGAAGTCCAAAATCCACCCAATCTGCAGGAGAAAACCCTGGAGCGTTGCAAGCGCTCGAATTGAAATCCCCACTTTTTGGGGATTTCAATTCGAGCGGAGCGAACTTTTCGCTGCCCAAATGGGTGTTTTCGGGATGATTGGCTCTAGAGGGCCCGCTGGACTTGGGGTTGAGCGATTCAGGCGTGCGATCCAATCGACGGGCGTGCCGCGCGTTGGCTGGAATTTGGGGATTTCAATTTGAGCGAAGCGAATTTTTCGACTGCTCCACGACGAACTCCCGAAGCATTGGGAGTACCTTTCGTTGGTCATGCCGTTCAACCTGACCTTCAATTGGTACATCCGCCGCCGGATGGCGCAGATCGATTTGGCTCGGCGCGAGCCGGTGGAGTCGCAACGGGCGCTGTTGGCGCATTTAATCGCGAAGGGAGCGGATACGGCGTTTGGGCGGGAGCATGGATTGGGGGAGGCGAGCACGCTCAAGGAGTTCAAGCGCCGGGTGCCCGTGAGGCCGTACGATGAGCTGAAGCCGTGGATTGAGCGGGCGATTGCAGGGGAGGAGGATGTGCTGTGGCCGGGGCGGACGCCTTGGTTTGCCAAGTCTTCGGGCACCACTTCCGATCGCAGCAAGTACCTGCCCGTGACGGAGGATGCGCTGCGGGAAGGGCATTTCAAGGGCGGGAAGGATTTGCTGGCGCTGTTTTGCGAGCAGCGGCCGGGGGCGCGGTTGTACGAAGGGCACCACCTGGTGTTGGGTGGGGCGCGGGCGCCGGAGTCGGCGGACCAACCGTTCATTGGGGATTTGAGCGCCATCTTGATGAACGAGTTGCCGTTTTGGGTCGAGGCCCGCAGGACGCCGAACCGCGCCATTGCGCTCATGTCCGACTGGGAACAAAAGGTCGACGCCATTGCGACGGGGGTCATGAAGGAGGACGTGCGGATCTTGGCTGGGGTGCCGAGTTGGATGTTGGTGATTGCCAAGCGGGTGCTGGAGCTGACTGGGAAGGAAAGCTTGGGCGAGGTTTGGCCCAACCTCCAGCTGTTCATGCACGGCGGCGTTCACTTCGCGCCTTACCGGAGCCAATTCGAAGCGCTCATCGGAAACGTGCGCCACGGCATGGCCTACATGGAAACGTACAACGCGTCCGAGGGCTTCTTCGCCTTGCAAGACCGCATCGACGCCGAGGACTTGCTGCTGCTCGCCGATTACGGCATCCACTTCGAATTCGCCCCGAGCAGCCAGTGGGAGAAGGAGCAGCCCGACACCCTGGAGTTGCGGGAGTTGCAGGTCGGAGAGGAGTACGAACTCATCATCACGACGGTGGCGGGTTTGTGGCGCTACCGCCTCGGGGATGTGGTGCGCATGACGGAGTTGCATCCGTTCCGCCTCCAGGTGGTGGGCCGCACGCAGGCGAGTTTGAACGCTTTCGGCGAGGAGTTGATGTCGCGCCAAATCGAGGAAGCGGTCACGACCGCCTGCGCCGCCACTTCCGCCACCGTCCGCGAATTCACCGTCGCTCCGGTCTTCATGTCCTCGACGGCCACGGGCGCACACGAGTGGCTCATCGAGTTCACGGTGGCCCCGAGCGACCCGGCGCGGTTCATGGCCTTCGTCGACGATGCGCTCCAGCGACTCAATTCCGACTACGCAGCGAAGCGCACGGGCGACCTCGCCATCGGCCCGCCCGCACTCAACGCGATGCCAGCCGGAACGTTCGAAGCCTGGCTCCGCTCGAAAGGCCGCCTCGGAGGCCAGTTCAAAGTCCCGCGCTGCGCCTCCCACCGCCGCTGGGTCGATGAGGTCCTCGCCCAGTCCGGTCTCGCCGCGCATTGTGGATAACCCAAGTTGGGCAGCCGGTCAATGCGGCTTATTTTCGCTCTTCACTTTAAGGTATGGCTATGCATTTGGCGATTGCAGGAAACATCGGTTCAGGGAAGACGACGCTCACCACGTTGTTGGCGAAACATTACCGGTACACCCCTCATTTTGAGGAAGTGGACGACAACCCGTACCTGAACGATTTCTACAAGGACATGCCGCGTTGGTCGTTCAACCTGCAGGTCTTCTTCCTGCGCTCGCGTTTCGCCCAACTCGCGGAATTGCAGAAGTCGGGCGAAAAGGTCGTGCAAGACCGGACCATCTACGAGGACGCGCACATCTTCGCGCCCAACCTCCATGCGATGGGCCTGATGACGTCCCGCGATTTCGAGAACTACCAGTCGTTGTTCGAGTTGATGGACCAATTCATCACCCCGCCGAACCTGCTCATCTACCTCCGCGCCTCCGTTCCAAAGCTCGTCGAGAACATCCAAAAACGCGGCCGCGACTACGAAGAGGCCATCCGCCTCGACTACTTGAACCGCTTGAACGAGCGCTACGAAGCCTGGATCTCACAGTACGACAAGGGCAAGCTCCTCATCGTGGACGTGGACAACAACGCCTTCCACGAGAACAAGCAGGACCTCGGCACCATCATCGAGCGGGTCGACGCCGAACTCCACGGCCTATTCGGCTGATCCGGTTCAGTCCATCAACTCCGCTGTGGAAGATGCGATGGTCTCGCACAGCCCGTCGAGCGGCAAGTCGTTTTCGTCCGAGCCGAATGGATCTTCGATTTCTTCCGCGATGAGCTCGATGCTCACCAGCACGTAGAACATGGCCATGACCACCGGCACCGTCCACCACAGGAAGGTGCCCACGAAGCCGATGGGAAGGGTCACCACGTAGAGGAAGATGAACTTCTTCATGAACATGCTGTAGCTGTACGGGATGGGCGTTTTCAGGATGCGCTCGCAGGCGCCGAGCACGTCGGTCATGCGCTCGAGGTTGCCTTCGATGAGCCAGTGCTCGTGGTCCGTGATGGTCCGATTTTCGCGCCAAACCCGAGCCTGCCTTCCCATCGACGCAATCCACGCATTCGGAGCATGCGACACGCCCTCGACGTCGTCCGGCAGCGGGGCGGGTTCGCTTCGCAGGTGGTGGCGGAGGGCGGAGGCGAAGCCGGGAATGCCGAGGCGGAACGGGGTTTGGCCTGCCGCATCCGGCACCCAACGCACCCGCTGCGCCAGCGTCCGCGAAACGTTCACCAGCGCCCCCCATTGCTTGCGCCCCTCCCACCAGCGGTCATACGCCGTGTTCGTCCGGAACACCAAGAACAGCGACAAGACGAACCCGAGCAACGAGTGCACCGTGTTGGCCAAATTGATGGGCGATTCCAACACCACCAATTCCACATAGCAGACCGCAGCCGAGTAACCGCCGATGGCCAACAACGCAGGAAACAACTTTCGGAACACCTGCGCGCTGTAGGCGTGGAAAATCAGGCGGAACCACTGCTTGGGGTTGTAGGCGATCATGGGCAAAAAAAGAGGGCCTCCCGGTCAGGAGGCCCTCAAAGATAACGTTCGCTTGAGCTCAGTCTTGAACGACTTCAGCGAGTTCGATTGCATTGTTCGGCGCCGGCTCTTCTCCGTGCTGATCGCCGCCGTGTCCGCCCAAAATCGGGGCAATCACGAGGCCGACGAGGCACGTCAACTTGATGAGGATGTTCATCGAAGGACCGCTCGTGTCCTTGAAGGGATCGCCCACCGTATCACCGGTGACCGCAGCCTTGTGGGCGTCCGAACCCTTGAAGGTCATTTTGCCGTCGATCTCAACCCCGGCTTCGAAGGACTTCTTCGCATTGTCCCAAGCACCACCGGCGTTGTTTTGGAAGATGGCCCACAACACGCCGCTGACGGTCACACCCGCCATGTAGCCACCGAGGGTTTCTGCAGCCCACGCGTGCTCCATTCCGAAGGCCAAGGGCAACAATCCGATGATGAGCGGGAAGGCAATGGTCATCGCACCCGGCAACATCATTTCTTTCAAAGCCGCCTTCGTCGAAATGTCCACGCACTTGCCGTACTCGGGCTTGCCCGTTCCTTCCAGGATGCCGGGGATTTCCTTGAACTGCCGGCGCACTTCCTGCACCATTTCCATGGCGGCCTTACCGACCGAATTCATGGCCAAAGCCGAGAACACCACCGGCACCATGCCGCCGATGAACAAGGCAGACAGCACATTCGCCTTGAAGATGTTGATTCCCGGGATGCCCGTGAACTCCACGTATGCAGCGAACAAAGCCAAAGCCGTCAACGCCGCAGAAGCGATGGCAAAGCCCTTTCCGATGGCAGCCGTCGTGTTGCCCACCGAGTCGAGGATGTCGGTGCGCTCGCGCACTTCGTCCGGCAATTCGCTCATCTCCGCGATGCCGCCAGCGTTGTCCGCGATCGGACCGAAAGCGTCAATGGCGAGCTGCATGGCCGTCGTGGCCATCATGGCCGAAGCGGCAATCGCCACGCCATAGAACCCGGCGAAAGCGTATGCCACATAAATGGCCGTTGCGAACAGCAAAATCGGACCGAACGTCGAGATCATGCCCGTGGCCAAGCCGGCGATGATGTTCGTGGCCGCTCCCGTAGAGGATTTCTGCACGATGCCGAGGACCGGCTTCTTACCGAGACCGGTGAAGTGCTCCGTCATGTAGCTGATGACGCCTCCCACAACCAAACCAACGATGACCGCATAGAAGACGTTGATTTTCGCAAACGTCATCGACTCGGCCCCACCGATTTCTTCCATGGTGAGCTCAGCCGGCAACATCCAGTTGATGAGGAAGAAGCAAGCGATGGCCGTCAGAGCAATGGAACCCCAGTTGCCCCGGTTCAAAGCAGCTTGAACTTGGCTTTCTTTCGCATTGTCTGCAACGCGGATGACCCACGATCCGATGATCGAGAAGATGATGCCGAGCGCAGCGATCACGAGGGGCAACAAGATCGGGGACATTCCACCGAAGTTGTCGTCCAAACCGTTGGCGCTGGTGCCTTTGATGACAGCGTTACCGAGCACCATGGCGGCGAGGACGGTGGCGACGTAAGAACCGAAGAGGTCAGCGCCCATGCCCGCTACGTCACCCACGTTGTCGCCCACGTTGTCGGCGATGGTCGCAGGGTTGCGGGGGTCATCCTCGGGAATGCCTGCCTCGACTTTTCCCACGAGGTCGGCACCCACGTCCGCCGCCTTCGTGTAGATGCCGCCGCCCACACGGGCAAACAGCGCGATGGACTCAGCACCCAATGAAAAGCCCGCGAGGGCTTCCAAGATGAGGGTCATTTTATCCGTAAGGATGAGGCCTTCCGTGTGGATGATGGAGCCTGAGAGCAAAGCGATGAACAACATGCTCAACCCGAACACGGCCAAGCCAGCCACGCCCAATCCCATGACCATGCCGCCCGTGAACGAAACCTTCAGCGCTTGGCCCAACGAAGTGCGCGCTGCTTGCGTGGTCCGCACGTTCGCTTGGGTTGCGATGCGCATGCCCATGTTTCCGGCCAATGCGGAGAAGACCGCACCGATGACGAAGGCGATGACGATGAACCAGTGCGTCGTTTCGACGATGGTGGAAACCAGGCCCAGCGCAGCTCCTGCAATGACCACGAAGATGGCGAGGATGCGGTATTCGGCTTTGAGGAAGGCGAGGGCGCCTTCGTGGATGTGCTGAGCGATTTCCGCCATGCGGGACTCACCTTTGTCTTGCTTGCGCACCCAAGAGGCTTGGAAGAACATGACCACGAGGCCGACCACGGCCAAAACTGGTACGAGGTAAAGGATTTGATCCATAGGGTTGAATTGTGCTGGGCTCCCTTTGAGCCGAGCGGTTGTTATGGTTTAGCTTACGTAAGTGACGTCTTTGACGGCTTGGACGATGTCCTTGACCTGCGGAAGCGCCTCGTCAATGAGGGGCAATGCAAAGGCAAAGGGCGTGTCGGACTGGCAGAGCCGGCGGATGGGCGCATCGAGGTAGTCGAAGGCGTGGCGCTGCACGCGGTAGGTAACTTCCGTGGCAATCGAGGCCACCGGGAAGCTCTCTTCCACGATGATGAGGCGGTTCGTCTTTTTCACGCTCTCCACGATGGTGTCGATGTCCAACGGGCGGATGCTGACCAAATCAATGATCTCCACCTCGATGCCTTCCGCGGCCAGCGCATCAGCGGCTTCGTGAACCGTCTTGAGGATCTTTCCGAACGAAACGATGGTCACCGCATCGCCCTTCCGGCGGATGTTCGCCTTGCCGATGGGGACGAGGAATTCGCCTTCCGGGATCATGCCCTTGTCGCCGTACATCTTCTCCGATTCCATGATGAGAACCGGATCGTTGTCGCGGATGGCGCTCTTGAGGAGGCCCTTCGCTTCGTAGGGGGTGAAGGGCGTCACGACTTTGAGGCCAGGGATGGAGGCGTACATCGACTCGAAGCTCTGGCTGTGGGTAGCGGCGAGCTGACCAGCGGTGCCGTTGGGGCCGCGGAACACGATGGGTACGTTGTACTGGCCTCCGGACATCTGCAGCATTTTCGCTGCGTGGTTGATGATTTGGTCTGCCGCAAGGATGGCAAAATTCCACGTCATGAACTCCACGATGGGACGCAAGCCGTTCATCGCAGCGCCCACCGCAATGCCCGCAAAGCCCAGCTCGGCAATCGGCGTGTCGATCACGCGCTCGGGACCAAACTCGTCCAACATTCCCTTCGACGCCTTGTACGCGCCATTGTATTCGGCCACTTCTTCGCCCAACAAGAACACATTGGGGTCGCGGCGCATCTCTTCGGACATCGCTTCGGCAACGGCCTCACGGAATTGTACTTCACGCATGGTGGGTGGATTTTTGGAGTGCAAATGTACGGCAAGGAACTAACATCACACACACATCGGATGTTGCTATATAAATAGGTTGCGAATCGGTGTGGGATGCGCACATCATTTGGTCCGCGGGTGCCTAACTTTGTGGCACAACATTGCTTCTCATGAACATTTTGGTCTGCATCAGCCAAGCGCCCGATACGACGAGCCGCATCGCCTTCACGAATGGCGACAAGGAGTTCGATCCGAACGGCGTGCAATTCATTGTGAACCCCTATGACGAATGGTATGCCCTCGTTCGTGCCCTCGAATTGAAGGAGGCCGGCGGCGGAACCGTTACGACCCTGACCGTAGGGGATGCGTCGACGGATCCGGTCATCCGCAAGGCGCTGGCCATCGGTGCGGATGCGGCGGTGCGGGTGGATTTCAAGCCCACGGACAGCATGCAGACCGCGCGGCTCATTGCAGCGCATGCCGAAGGAAAGGGGTACGACCTCATCTTGTGCGGCAAGGAAACCATTGATTACAACGGATCGGTGGTTCCGGGAATGGTGGCGGCGTTGCTCGATTTGCCGTACGTGGCGTTGGGCACGAAGCTCGAGGTGGCCAACGGCGTGGCGACCGTGATGCGCGAGGTGACGGGGGGCGAAGAGGAGGTGGAGGTGACCTTGCCGGCCGTGGTCAGCGCAGCGAAGGGCATGGCTGAACAGCGCATCCCGAACATGCGCGGCATCATGAGTGCTCGGACGAAGCCGCTTCAAGTGGAAGCCGGTTCAGCCGATGCGGCCACCGTGGTGCGCACGTTTTCCCTCCCCGAGGACAAGGGCTCGTGCAAAATGATCCCGGCCGACCAAGCCGAAGAATTGATTCGTTTGTTGCGTGAAGAAGCTAAAGTCATCTGAAATGATTGCATCGATTACCCTCAAGGACGGGCTCGCCACGAAGGGCAGCCTCGAAGCGGCTTCCTACGCGGTGGCCCTGGCGAAAGCGGAAGGAACGGAAGCGGTGGCCGTGGTGCACGGGCCGTTGAAAGGAGATGGCGGTTTGGGTGCAACGGGCATTGCGAAGGTGCTCCACTACGCCGATGAACTGCAGGATGCAGGCCAAATCGCGAAACTCGTTGCCGCCGCGGCATCCGGTTCCTCTGTCATCCTCGCCCACGACGCGGTGGGGCGTGCAGTGGCTCCCGCCGTTGCGGTCCACCTGAATGCCGGCCTCGTCAGCGGGGTCACGGAACTCCCCGCATCCGGTGCGGTGCGCCGGAACGTGTTCAGCGGCAAGGCCATGGCGGACGTCGAAGTGGCTACGGGCCAGGCCGTTTACACCGTCACTCCGAACACGTTCCCCGTGGCGGCGGACGGCGGCGTGGCGGCCGTTGAAGCGTTTCAAGCCGAAGTCGGTGAAGCACGGGTCAAAGTGAAGGCCTTCCACGCTTCAAGTGCCGATGGCCAGGTTCCACTCCCCGAGGCGGAGTTGGTGGTTTCAGCCGGTCGGGGATTGAAGGGGCCGGAGAACTGGGGCATTGTGGAAGACTTGGCTTCGGCCTTGGGAGCGACCACGGCGTGCTCGCGTCCGGTGGCTGACATCGGATGGCGCCCTCACCACGAGCACGTTGGCCAAACCGGCGTGGCGATTCGTCCGAACCTCTACATCGCGGCGGGCATTTCGGGAGCCATCCAGCATTTGGCTGGGGTCAACCAGAGCAAGGTCATCGTGGTCATCAACACCGATCCTGAAGCCCCGTTCTTCAAGGCCGCTGACTACGGAATCGTCGGAGACGCCTTCGAGGTGTTGCCCAAATTGACCGCGGCGGTCAAGGCCCTCGAAGCCTGATCGGAGAAGGTTCGCAAAATCCCATGGCGCGATGTACTTTTGCGCCCTGAAGCAGAAGGGATGAGAAAAGTTGCCATGGAAATCGTGAACATCGAGCCCAGCGGGTCCTCTTCGGGGGCCTACGTCATGGTGCTCGCTGAGAAGGAAGGCCCGCGGAAGTTGTCGATTGTGATCGGCGAAACGGAGGCGCAGTCCATTGCGATTGAGCTTGAGAAGATGCGCGCCAGCCGGCCATTGACGCACGACTTGTTCAAGTCGGCGCTGACGGGCTTTGGCCTGAAGCTCACCGAAGTGGTCATCCAAAACGTGGTGGAGGGCATCTTCTACTCCAACTTGGTCATCACGGACGGCGACCGCGTGAACGAGGTCGACGCGCGCCCGAGCGATGCGGTGGCGCTCGCATACCGATTCGATTGTCCCATTTACTGCGAAGAGGCGGTGCTGGCCGAAGTGGGCATCAACCCCGAGGACGTGGAGGTGGAGTTCGATTTCGACGACGACATCACCGGCGAGGAAGAAGCCCCGAAGCAAAAGAGCTTGAGTGATTTGCAAGCGGAGTTGGACGAGGCGTTGGACCGCGAGGACTACGAGCGCGCTTCCCAGTTGCGCGACGAAATCGAGCGGCTCAAGGGCTGAGGCCGAGGCGCTGCGGGGGCTATCTTTGGCCCATGGAAACGAACAATCGGACACGCGTCGGCATCATCATGGGGTCGGCAAGCGACTTGCCCGTCATGGAGGAAGCTGCGAAGGTGCTCAAGGAATTGGGAGTGGGGTTTGAGATGACGGTGATTTCTGCACACCGCACACCGGAACGCATGATGGAATATGCTTCAACGGCAGCGCATCGGGGCCTTCAGGTCATCGTTGCAGGAGCAGGGGGCGCAGCGCACCTTCCGGGCATGACCGCTTCGGTGACCCCATTGCCGGTCATCGGCGTGCCCATCAAGAGCCGGAATTCCATCGATGGCTGGGACAGCGTGTTGTCCATCCTCCAAATGCCTGCCGGAGTTCCCGTGGCGACGGTGGCGTTGGATGGCGGGCGCAATGCGGGGATTTTGGCCGCCCAAATCGCAGCCGCAGCCGATCCCGCGCTCCTCGAGCGACTTGCCGCATTCAAAGAGGCCTTGAAGGAAAAGGTCATGAACAGCATCGATTCCGTCGAAAACCACGCCGTCTGAGCCATGGAATACGTAACCTTCGACCCCCAGGCACTCGATGTCCGTACCCTGCATCCGTTGTTGCTGGACGGCATTGCACCCCGACCCATCGCCTTTGCCAGCACGGTGGACCCTGAGGGCCGCCCCAACTTGGCGCCATTCAGCTTTTTCAACGTCTTTTCCGCCAATCCGCCCGTTCTGATTTTCAGTCCGGCACGGCGAGGAAAAGACAACACGACGAAGCACACCTTGGAAAATGTTCTGCGCGTTCCGGAGGTCGTGGTGAACCTCGTGGATCATGCCATGGTGGAGGCCTGTTCGCTGGCGAGCGGCGATTTCCCCGAAGGCGTCAACGAGTTCGAAAAGGCCGGGTTGACGGCCTTGCCATCGGAAACGATTCGTCCGCCGCGGGTGGCGGAATCTCCGGTCCAGTTGGAGTGCCGCGTCCTGCGTGTGGATTCGCTCGGGGATGGGCCGGGCGCCGGGCAGTTGGTCGTGTGTGAAATCACGCGCATCCATTACCGAGCCGATGTCATGCGGGAGGGGGGAAGGCCGGATGCGCACGCACTGGATTTGGTGGGCCGTTGCGGTGGGAATTGGTACGTGCGCGCGTCGGGTGATGCCTTGTTCGAAGTGGCCAAACCCTTGGCCGCCCCAGGCATCGGTGTGGACTCCCTTCCCTATGACGTCCGAAAGAGCCCCGCATTCGACCGCAACGCCCTCGCTCAATTGGCGGCCGTTTCGGAACTGCCGGATGAGACGGAAGTGAACGAGCACAAGCTCATCGAGTTGTCGGACCTCTTCATGGACCTCGAGGACGACGCGGTTGCCTTGGAAAAGGCCTTGCATGAGCGAGCAGCGGCTTCCCTTCGGCGCGGTGAGGTTCGGGACGCGTGGCTCACGCTGTTGGCCTTCAACGCGGGCTGATTTTCGTGGAAAAGTTGTCCCCCAAACGCCCGCCAACTCCGACCAAATCGCACTAATTTCGTAACATGGCATACGAATTGAAAGGCACGCTGGTCAAGATGATGGACCGGCAGGATTTTCCGAGTGGGTTCTTCAAGCGCGACTTTGTGGTGCGGACGGAAGAGCAGTATCCCCAGGACGTGAAATTCACGCTGGTAAAGGAGAAAGTGGATTTCCTCGATGCATTTCAAGAGGGACAGGCCCTCACCGTGAGTTTCGATGTTCGAGGTCGGGAATACAACGGCAATTACTACGTCGATTTGAATGCATGGCAGCTCAAGGCAGCTGACGGTGCCGCGCCCGCAGCACCTGCCGCTCCTTCTGCCGGAGCCGCCCCGAAGCCCCTTCCGGAAGTGCCCTCGATGCAAGCATCGGGCGAAACGGACGACGACGACTTGCCCTTCTAACGCTCGGTGAACGCGCCCGCCATCGAGGCGCATGCGGACGAGTTCCGCACCGCCCAGTTTTCCAATGGCTTTCGAATCATCCACAAGCAAGTGGATCGCCCTGTTATTCATTGCGGGTTGGTCGTGAATGCGGGGACGCGCGACGAAGGTCCTGCTGAGGCGGGAGCGGCGCATTTCATTGAGCACACCCTCTTCAAGGGAACGCGAAAGCGGAAGGCTTACCATGTGCTGAACCGCCTCGACAGCGTTGGAGGCGAAGTGAACGCCTACACCTCCAAGGAGGACACGTGGCTCGTATCCGCATTCCTTCCAGAACACCTTGATCGCGCATTGGAACTCCTATCGGACATCACGTTCGATGCCACGTTTCCAGAGAAGGAAATCATCAAGGAACGGGATGTCATCCTTGATGAGTTGCATTCGTATTGGGACAGTCCGGTGGATGCCTTGTTTGATGAATTCGAGGAGCGGCTGTTTGCGGGGCACCCTTTGGCGGGGAACATTTTGGGAACGGAGGATTCGGTAGCGGGCATGACGCGCGAGACGTTGCTGGGCTTTGTCGACCGTCACTACGGAACAGAGCAGATGGTGGTGAGCATTGTCGGGCCGGTCGAATGGAAGCGGGTGCGTGCATTGTGTGAGCGCCACTTTGGGGCGCGGCCGATGCGCAAGGCGGATTTGTTGCGGAAGCCGTTTCAGCCGATTTCGCCGTTTGACGTCCGGTTGGAGAAAGACGTGCATCAGGTGCACCACGTGATGGGCTGCGCGACGGTCGGGCACGATCACCCGGATCGGGTGGGGTTGGCCATGCTCGCGAACTTGCTCGGTGGACCCACCATGAACAGCCGGCTCAGCCTCAACATTCGCGAGCGCTACGGTTTGGCCTACAACATCGAATGCGCGTACACCCCGTACACGGATAGTGGCGTGTTCAGCGTCTACTTCGGCACGGATGCAAAGTTCCATTCAAAGGCCGAGCGACTCATTTACAAGGAGTTTCGATTGCTCCGCGAGCGCCCGCTGGGTCAACGCCAACTCACCGAATTGAAGCGCCAAGTCCTCGGACACATCGCGCTCGGGCAGGACTCGGGCAACAGCGTGATGACCAGCTTGGGGAAGAGCTACCTCCTGTACAACCGGGTGGAATCGCTGGCTTCCGTGTTTGCTGCCATTGAGGCGGTTACGGCGGAGAACCTGCAGCGTTTGGCTCAAGACGTGCTGCAACCGGATGGGTTGAGCCACCTCGTGTACCGAGGCTGATCAGCTGCGCGAAATCTTGTAGAGGCTGTTGTGGTCGCCTTCGATTTGGTTCTTAACGGAACGAATTTTAAGCGCGATGCCCGCCCATTCGCGCTGGTCTTGCTGCAGCAGCGATTTGATGGAATCGTCGAGGTTGTCAGCGCCTTCAGCAACCCAGGCCAAATACGTATAGCCATATCCGCGCAACCACCCCACGGCCTGGCGGTCCCCCTCGCTTCCCCGGATCATGGCCATCAAGTGCGGATGCCCGTTTTCCATCAACCAGGTCCGCGAGGGGCCGTGGTTCCGGATGGCGTGGCACGACATGGCCAATTCGGGATAGCCGTTGCCCGCGAGCCAGTCTTTCAACTCCTTGTTCCCCGAGATGGCCTCGCCCCAAGCGAGCAGCACTTTTGCCGGATATTGCATGGCTTGAAGGTAAGTCGCCCAGGCGAATCGGCCGTACCTTCGAGCAGTGCAATCCAGCCCACCTCCTTTATTTACCCGGCAGTTCTGGGTCTTGTGCTCCGGAACGGTTGTGTTCATGGCGAGTTTTGGGATGGTGCTGCCGGAACTGCCCGGGGTATTGACGGAGCTGGGGCATCCCGATAAAATCGGATGGCTCGTCGGCCTGTTCACCATCGGGGCGTTCGTGGCCCGGTTGTACAGCGGCAAAATCGCCGACCGGGCGGGGCGCATTCCCGTGATGCTCATTGGCAGCGCGGTGACCTTTGTTGCGGGATTGGGATACCTGGCGGTTTGGTGGTGGGCACCGCGTGACGCGGGGCCGGATGGGACGATGTCGGTTGCCGTGACGTTGTTGCTGGGCATTCGGCTGTTTCACGGACTGAGTACAGGGTTTCGTCCGACGGGGGCGACGGCCTTTCTCACCGATGTGGCTCCGATTTCAAGAAGGGGAGAGGCACTGGGGTTTTTAGGGGTAGCGGGCAATGCGGGCATGGCGCTTGGGCCTGCCATCGGCAGCTTCCTCGCCGTCGAGGTGGGGATGGACGCCATGTTCGCGGTTTCCACCATCCTCGGCTTGGTGTCGCTGTTGTTGACCACCATGCTCAATGAGTCGCTACCGAATTCTCGGAAAATCGTCCGGTCCGATTTCAATTTGTTCAAGGGAAAGGTCCTTGATTGGAGCACGTGGCCATCGGCGTTGGCCATGCTCGCGCCCGCATTCGCCTTCGGTACGTTTCTGACGGTGACCCCGGACTTTGTGGCGGATTTGGGCTACACCTACAAAGGCGCCTTCAACACCATCGTCGTGATCGCGAGCATTTCGATGCGGTTCATTGCGGGGAAGGCCTCGGATCGCCACGGGCGCGTTCCGCTGATGGTGGTGGGAGCGTGGCTGCTCGCAGCGGGCATGGGGCTGCTGGCATTGTCCCAAACCCCGCTCACCGCAGCGCTCGCCGGTTTGGTGTATGGCATGTCCGTCGGCATCAACATGCCCACGGTATTCGCTTGGACCGCGGACATGGCGCGTCCAGGGCGCATCGCCTTGGCCCTCGGCACGATGCTCATGGCGTTGGAGCTGGGCATTGGATTTGGAGCCTTCCTCTCCGGGGCGATGTACGAAGGCGTTTTGGCGCGCATTCCTTCGCTTTACGCCATGTCAGCTGGAGTGGCGGCCCTGAGCGGCGTGGTCTTGACGGTGCACAGCATTCGGCTGAGGCTTCGTGCATAATGAACCTGCTTTCGTGCATAAGTCCATTCTGAGCGTTGGGCCAACACCGCTTCATGTGTTGCATCTTTGAACCATGGAGGATTTGCTCATTCAATTGGAAGCAGCGCGACAGGAGCGAACGGCTGCTTTGCATGAATTCATGCGATTGAAATCGGAATTGGCTCGGGCGCAGCGCCGTTGCGATGAATTGCGTTCGGAGAACAGTGCATTGAAGTCCTCATTGCATGCGGCGGAAGTGGAGGTCCAAAACCTGCACGCAGGGTTGTCGGCGATGTGAGCTCATCTGGACGCGCAAGAAAAAAGGGACCGCTTTGTCGGTCCCTTTTTTCTTGTCCATAGCGGTGCTCTCACAGGGAGGCACTCGATGTGGGAAAGGCGCGATCGACCTTTTTAAATAATCCTTGCAAGACCTTACCAGGCCCCACTTCGACGACTTCCGTGGCGCCGAGTTCCATCATCGTGTGCATCGATTGGGTCCACCTCACGGCACCGGTCAATTGCGCGATGAGGTTCGTTTTGATGTGGGCAGGTTCGTTTTCGGCTTGTGCGTTGACGTTCTGGACGATGGGACAGCGGGGCGCGTGGAATGCGGTTGCATCGATGGCTGCGGCCAACCGTTCACGTGCGGGCTCCATCAACGGCGAATGGAACGCTCCGCCTACCGGCAGCAACAGCGCCCGCCGTGCACCCGCTTCGGTCAGCGCGGCGCAAGCGGCCTCCACGGCTGGAACGGCCCCAGAAATCACGAGCTGGCCTGGGCAGTTGTAATTCGCGGCAACCACCACGCCTTCGGTAGCGGCACAAATCTCCTCCACCACCGCATCGTCCAACCCGAGCACCGCAGCCATGGTGGAAGGCGTGGCCTCGCAGGCCGCTTGCATGGCGAGTGCACGTTCGGAAACGAGCTTCAATCCGTCTTCAAAGGTCAAGGCTCCGGCAGCGACCAGCGCCGAAAATTCACCCAAACTGTGCCCAGCTACCACCACAGGGTCAAACGAATCGCCCAGCAATTCCGCCAAAATCACAGAGTGCAAGAAAATGGCAGGCTGGGTGACGCGCGTTTGCTTCAGCTCCTCGTCCGTTCCTTCGAACATGATGGAGGCGATGTCGAATCCAAGGATGGCGTTCGCTTGTTCAAACCGCGTTCGGGCCTGTTCAGAAGCGTCATACAGGTCCTTGCCCATTCCAGAGAATTGGGCGCCCTGTCCGGGGAAGACAAATGCTTTCATGCCGCGAAAATAGGCACGTCCCGCCTTAAAACTTCAATGAGAAGCCCACGGAAAGGACTTCGCGCAACTGGAGTCCAGGTCCCACCACGGCGGGTTTGATTTCATTCCCGGTTGCGTCCACCACCGCCTCCTCCTTCTGCAGCATCACATCGTCGTCGTAAATGATGGTGGCACTGATGGTCGTCGTCATGTAGTCGTTCACCTTCATGGAGAGGGTGTGGTCGGAAAAGATGTCGATGTTTTCAGGGTTGTTCAAGTAATTCGAGAACAAATCCAGTCGCACGGCATAATCCACATTCTCGACCACCGGTGTTTTCCATCCCAACTTCAAGTAGCCCCCCACCTCGTGGCGGCTCCGTTCACCAGGAGTCACCCCGAACGCCCCCGCAGCGGAAAGGCTGTCGTCCAAGACCCAGGTGGCCTTGTAAGTCACCGGGGCGAGAAAGACCGTGAGTTGCCGGTCGGCGTTTTTATAATCCATGCCCGCTGCCATGACGCCATATCCGGGAGCCATGATGTTGGAAGTGCGGTTTGTGCGGTCGGGCATCCCGTTGATGAGGGCATAGCCCGGGGCAAATTGCGATCGAAAACTTGCCATCAGCGTCGCAAAGCCGTTCGTGGTCGCGCGCAAACCGAACTTGGAAGCAAATTCGAATCGGTCATCGGTTTTCAGCAGCACGGATTCCTCTGGGCGGTGAAGCAGGCCGAAGGCTCCGTGCATTTCGCTGTCCCAACCGATCGGTCCGCGGTCGAATTCCCAGGTGTGGTCAAATTTCGTGATGAGCGACAAGGTGCTTTGGCCCCCTGCAGCCCAATTGCTCAGGAAGACCTGGGCGAAGTTGACATCCAGTTTTCCCGTGTAGACCCAAACCGCGGTATCCGGCGCATCCGGACTTACAGGGGCCGAGCGCAACGCCTTCTCCTCATCGGCGGTGAGTCGGGGTGAAGTTTGGCCCCACGCAGGCGTTCCTAAAAGCCACATCCAAGCGATGCCCAAAACCCAAATCATGCGCGCCTGCCGTTGCATGTCGGCAAAGGTCGCACCTTCCCCCATGAACAGCAACGTTCACTGGCATAAAAAAAGAACGGGCTGACCTTTCGGCCAGCCCGCTCAAGATTGATCAAACCAAAATCAATCACATGAGAGACCAAACAACGACAGGAATGCGAGCAGGTCAGAAGTTCCGACCGCACCATCGTTGTTCAAGTCACCGGGGCACGCTGCGGTGGCCTCGATGATGCACGAACCGTCGTCGGTGTTGGCTGCTGGGTTGTAGTTCGAAGCCGCGTCGTAGATGCAACCCCAAACCTTCAGCGTCGCGCAGGATCCATCGTCCAGCGTAGCGTAGGGATCGAACTCGACGTAGAAGGGGTCGGTGCAACCGGGGTCCGGGCACGTCGCCGAGCAGCTGCCTGCGCAGTAAGCCACGGAGAGGTTTTCCGTTCCAACGGTCAGGGCGTAGTTGCCTCCGCCTTGTCCGAGCGGCAACTCCGGGTTTGAGCTGCATTCGGCGGGCGCGTTGATGGCTGCACCCCATCCCGAGTAACCGTCTGCAGGACCGGTCACTGCGATGACAAATTCGGTGTTCGTGTTTTCCTCAAATTCAGCGCTTCCCGTGAAGATGCCGTCTCCGTCAGCGTCCGTGAGCGTCACGCCCCATCCGTTCCAGTTGTTCCAGGCTCCATTGATGACGACGTTATCGAAGTCCGCGTTCGGGTATTCCGAAAGGTTCATGTCAATGGCGAAGTCCACCACGACCGTGGGCACCACCGTGCCGCATTCCGTGCACGAACCGTAGGTTTGGTTCACGGTGCTTCCCCCCTCAACGAGGCGATTCGCGTACGTGTTGAAGTCGGTCACCGGTGCGCACGTAGCCCCGTTCTGCATGTCGTCCACCAAGTTTTCTTGGTTCGCAAACCCGTCGACCATGTACTTGTATTCGGTTTCACCTGCTGGGAGCCACAATTCACCCGTGTAGATGCCGTCACCGTCGTCATCACTGAGCGTGTTATAGTCGGTGGTTCCGCACCAACCGCAGAAGGGGCCCGTGATGTGAACCGTGGTGAAAGCCACGTCGGCGCAGGACATGTCCACATTGAACGTGGTCACGTACAAGCACGATCCGTCATCTTGCGTTGCCGCACCGTCGTAGTTGACGGCGGTTTCGTCCGTGCAACCGAGCACAGCAGAAGGATTGCATGGCGTGCAAGATCCGTAGGTTTCGTTGACCGTTGAACCGGCCTCAACCAAGCGGTTCGCGTAACCCGCGAAGTCGGTAACTGGAGCGCATGATGCGCCGGCAACCATGTCGTCGACCAAGTTCTCTTGCCCGGCGAAATTGTCGACCATGTACTTGTATTCGGTCGTGCCTGCGGGGAGCCAAAGCTCTCCAGAGTAAACGCCGTCTCCGTCGTCATCGAGGAGGTCGTTGTAACCTTCGCTTGCACACCAGCCGCAGAACGGGCCGGAGATGTGCACCGTAGAGAAGGCTTCCTCCACGCAGTTCATGTCAACGTTGAAGAACGTAGCGTACAAGCACGAACCATCATCGACCGTGGCATCGCCGTTGTAGTTGGCTGCCGCATCATCCGTGCAGCCCAGCGTACCGAAGATGCAAGAACCATCATCCACGGTGGCGAAGGGGTTGTAGTTGACCGCAGCTTCGTCGGTGCATCCGAGAACATCGCCTTCACAGGCCACGCATTCATTGAAGCAAACAGCATCCAGAACGATGTCTTCCGCACCATTTACCATGAGCAAACGGTTCGTGAAAACACCAGTGGTCAGCGTGCACGCTCCGTGAACGGCCGGGTCGAATTGCTCGTCGCCGCCCCAGCCCCCGTTCAGGAACTTGTATTCGTGCGCGCCCTGTGCCATGGTCAAGGTGATGCTGTAAATGCCGTCTCCGTCGTCATCGGTGAGTGGCGTGCAGCCGCACCAGTTGTCGATGCTTCCACCCGAGATGAACACGCCCCCGGAAATGGTTTCCATGGTCATGTCAACTTGGAACGTCACGTTAACGGGTTCAATGAATGCAGAACAGCTGCCATCCGTTGAGCAGCCCGCGAAACACGTCGTGATGGTCATGTCGCTCATGACGGGACCGATGAAGCGGTCGTTGTAATTCTGTGAGTCACCGCAAGGTTGTCCTGCGAGGTTCTCCTTGCATCCCCAGTCCCCGCAGGCACCGTTGGTGAAGGCGTAGTGTCCGCTGAACCCTTCCTCCAATTCGAAGGTGATGGAGTAGATGCCATCGCCATCGAGATCGGTCATGGGGTTGTCACCCGGGACACCGAAGTACGTGCCACCAGCGATGAACACGCCCGAGGGAGCTACGGTTTCATTCGCCATGTTGACTTCGAAGGTCACCTGGTGCGTGGTTTGGGCCGAAAGGCTGCCGATCAAGGCCAAACCACTCAGCATGCCAAACAAGCGCTTGGAGGCTGAAACATAAAAAGCAGAAGTGTTCATGAGAAATCGAATTAACAGATTTGGTTCGTTAAGTTAAGAAATCGTGTCGACGAAACACGTTATTGGTACTGCACAACAACTGCACAACGCCAAAAATCCCGCCGCTTCGCGCATTCAAAGCACTCACTGGTACACCCGAACGTAGTCCACGGCCATGAAGCCAGGGAATGGCGTGGTTTCATCCGGATAACCGGGCCAAATGCCGCCCACTGCAACGTTCAAAATGAAGAAGAACGGTTCATTGAACGGATACGGCTGGCCGTTCATGTTGCTGGGCGAGATCGAGAAGTATTCCTCGTTGTCGAAATACCAACGGATGCTGTCCTGTTCCCATTCGATCGAATACACGTGGTACTCATCGGCGAGGGTTTCGGGGAACGGCACTGCGGTGGACCCACCGAGGTAGGTGTGTTGGCTGGGGTCGGCACCCCAATGCGCTGTTCCGTGAACGCGTCCGGGGTCCGATCCGATGCACTCCATGATGTCGATTTCGCCGCAATCGGGCCAGCCGATTTCCGAGAAATTGGCTCCAAGCATCCAGATGGCAGGCCAAATTCCTTGCCCAATCGGCAAGACGGCCCGGACATCCACCCGTCCGAATTGGAACTCGTGCAGGTCGATGCTTTTCAGTCGAGCCGATGTGAACTGGCCATCCGCTACCTTCTCGGCGCGGATGATGAGGTTGCCTTGATCGATGTAGCTGTTCGTTTCATCGTTCGTGTAGTTCTGCAACTCTTGATTGCCCCATCCGTTGGCTCCGAGGTCATACGTCCAATTCGAAGGGTCGATTTCGGGGCCGTCAAATTCGTCGGCCCAAACCAAACTCAATCCCGGATACGAAGTCGGGGCATCGTACCCTCCAACGGCAAGCTGCACGGCGGTGTCGTCGTTGCGGATGGTCCCGATGGCCACTTGCTCTTGGTCCTTCAAGAACCCATTGACCGGGTTGCTCAGCACCACGGAGAACTGCTCATCGGGTTCCAAGTACGCATCGATCACCACAGGCACCTCGATGGTCTTTGAAGTGACACCGGGTTCGAACACGAGGGTGCCCGACGTGGAAGTGAAGTCTTCCCCCACCTGGGCGGAAATTTCCTGCGTTTCGTATTGCACGGTGACCTCGTTCGTCGAAGCTGCATCGAGGATGACCTCGAAGGAATAGGTCGAGTTGATCGCGTTTTCGAAGGCGGTTCGATCGGAAACGAATCGGATTTCGGCCAAGGCCGTCTCTCCGCCGTTGTCGCACGAGGAGCACCCCATTGCGCAAACCGTCAAACCGATGAGAACGAGGCGGGTCATTGGGCGGTGAAGGTCAACGTGAAGTAGCCGTCGCCTGCTGTGCAATCGCCGTTTTGGATTTTACCATGCAGGACGAGGGTCTCCTCCGTGAGTTCAACGATGTCGTAGACCGGCCCCGAATCCCATACGCCCATGAACCAGCAAGAAGGCAACACGATTTGGTCTTCACCTGACGTGCCCGTGCCTTCCAAGAAGGTGTAGTTCAAGGCGGGCACTTCCAACGCGCTCACCACGTACCCTTCATAGGGGTTCACAGTGCCGCCATTGTTGTTGTAGACGTAATCGCCGTCGAAGCTGAACTGGTACGTGTCATCGTATTGTTCGGGGACCAAACCTCCCGCGGGAGAGGAATACCATTCCGTCGAATAGGGAATCGGCCCCACCGAAATGGCACCCGCAACGGACGACCAGGCCCAGGTTTTCTGGTTGTCGCAGCCCGTGAGCAAAGCCAACGGCCCTTCACAGGGCAGCTCCACGGTGTTGGCAATGGTGATGGAGTCCGAGGCCTGCGCCATGCCTCCTGCATTGTTCACGCTGTACGTCACGCCGTAGGTACCCGCTTGTGGGTAGTATGCCGTGTCCGACTTCAGCGTGGAGGTCAGCCCATTGCCGAATTCCCACAAATGGAGGAAGCCGTCTTCGCTGTTGCTGGTGAACACCACGCGGTTGGAATCGCCCTCCACGTAAGACCACGAGAAGTCGGCGACGGGGCCTTCGGGAAGGTCGATGCCATCGGTTTCGTACGGACGGCATCCGGCGAGCAGCGCAATGGCTGCGCCGGTCAGTCCGAGGTAGGTGAGTGCGCGTTGCATCAGTATCCTGGGTTTTGTTCGATGAGTCCTCCAGAGAGGGTGATTTCAGCGGAAGGAATCGGGAAGATTTCGTGGGTTCCTTGCACGAATCCCAACGGACCGAGCACGTCAGCCGCGCGTCCTTGGCGGACCAAATCAAAGAACCGGTGCCCTTCCAAGCCCAATTCCACCCGGCGTTCGTGGTAGATCGCGTCGAGCAAATCCGCACCACTGGCCGTCACGTCAGGCAGGATCGTGTTGTCCCCTCCGCGAGCACGTTCCCGCACGAGGTTCAACGATTGGCGCGCGATGTCTTCGAATCCGTTGTGGTACGCCGCTTCCGCGTGCAGCAACAAGACGTCTGCGTAACGGATCACGCGGTCATTCGACGGTCCATTGGGGTTGGGATCCCCAAACGGCGCTTCATCAGCCGCATTCGTAAAGTACTTCTTCGGGTAATAGGGGTAGGGGAATCCCGTGGCATCCGTGGTGAACAAACCGCGATCGCCCATCACGTCCCCCTCTTGGAACACCGTTGCCCCCAATCGCGGGTCTCCCGGCTCAAATTCGCTCACGAAGTCTTCCGTGGGCAAGTTGAACCCGTATCCGCCGAATTGGCCACGGGCACGCTGGAACACGTTGGTGAACGTGCCCTCGAGTGAGTTGCCCCAGTTGCCGCCAGAAGCGTTCATGAACTGGATTTCGAAAATCGAGCCCGGTCCGTTTTCGCCTTCAAGCGTGAAGATGCTACCGTAGTCGGGGGCCAAAGCGTATTCGCCCGAACCGACGATTTCTTCCGCGATCGGCAGGGCCTCGGACCACTTGCTTTGGTAGGCGTAAGCCTTGAGGAGCATCGCGTTGGCGGCTCCGCGGGTGGCTCGGCCGAGCTCGTTGAGCGACAACGCGCTGCGGTAAGGCAGGCGGGGAGCCGCTTCTGTGAGGTCGGTTTCGATTTGGTCCCAAATCGCTTCCGCAGTCGCCCGCGGTTGCTGGTACTCACTCGGCGCCAAGTTGTCCAGCACGAGCGGAACCCCGCCAAACGTGGTCACGAGGTTGAAGTACCAGTAAGCCCGAATGAACTTCGCCTCTGCGAGGAACCGCTCCTTGTCGAAGCTGTCCATGTCGATGTTCGGGATGTTCGCCAAGGCCAAATTGCAATAGGCAATGCCCCGGTAGGCCGACTGCCATTCACCGAGCAGCATGCGCGCGTTGTCCTGTCCAGCGAATTGCTCGAACAGGAACAATTCGGGCTCATCGCCGTCGCCCGATCCGCCTTTGTCGGCGTCGTCCGATACGATGTCGCCGAAGTACCAGCGGAAGTGGGTGGCGAGTTGGCCTGAGCCTTGCAGCGTGGTCACTTCTTGCTGGAGCGGGTTGTAGCACGCCACGATGGCGGCTTCCGCATCTCCGGCGGTTTGGTAGTAGTTCGCAGCCGTGGAACCGACGAGGGGTTCGGCTTCGAGGAACTCTTGCTTGCAGCCCGCGAAGGCCACGGTTCCGAGAAGGAGTAGGGTAGTGGGTTTCATGCGGGTAGGATTAGAAAGTTACATTCAAACCGGCCATGAACATGCGCGGGCTCGGGTAGAATCCGCGGTCGATGCCGATTTCCAACGTACCGCGGGTTCCGACTTCTGGGTCGAGTCCGCTGTACTTCGTGAAGGTGAATAAATTCGTCGCTGCGAGGTAAACGCGGCACTTTTCCAAACTGAGGCGGTCGAGAACCGATTCGGGCAAGTTGTAGCCGAGCTGCACGTTCTTGATGCGCATGTAGGAGCCGTCCTCCACGAACCGGTCGGAGACGCGGTTGTTGCGGTTGGGGTCCGTGTGCGACAACCGCGGTTGTTCGTTCGTGCTGCCTTCCCCCGTCCAACGCTCCAGCGCCGAGATCGGCAAGTTCGTCATGTTCAGGTCGTACCGGAAGATGCCGTTGTACAGGTCGTTGCCGTGAGAACCCTGCAGGAAAACGTTGAGGTCAAACGGCCCCTTCGATGCATTGAAGTTCAAACCGTAAGTGAAGTCGGGGTGCGGGTTGCCGATCATGACCTTGTCGTCGTTGTCGAGCACGCCATCACCGTTTTGGTCCACGAAGATGAGGTCGCCCGCGACGGCGTCCGGCTGCGCCTCGTTCGCGTCGGCTTCGGCTTGGGTTTGGAACACGCCCGCCGTTTCAAAGCCATGGAAGTAGGCCATCGGCATGCCGATTTCCGTCAACGCCGTGAAGTCACCAGAACCGAATACGTTGCCGCTTGAAATCGGCTGACCGCCTTCACCCAAGTTCGTGACTTTGTTGCGAATGACGCTCACGTTACCATTGATGTTGTACGAGAAATCTTCGCCAACGTGTTGGTAGCCCAAAGCCAATTCCACCCCAGCATTCCGCGCAGAAGCTACGTTGGTGGGCGACGGGTTGAACCCGACCACCCCGGCAATCGGGACCACCGCCAACATGTCATTCGTTTGCTTCACGAACGCATCGAGGATGATGTTGAATTTGCCTTCAAACAAATCCGCATCCACACCGATGTTCGATTGCGACACCGTTTCCCACTTCAAATCCGGATTCGAGGTAACCACCGGCCCCGCCCCGTTCACTTGCTGCTGATCGGGACCGAAGGTGTAGTTCAACCCGTTGATGACGATGGACGTGTAATCGTAGTTTCCGATGCCGTCCGCGTTGCCGTTCATCCCCCAGCTGGCTCGAACTTTCAAGAACTCGATCCAGTCCTTCTCATCGACCCACGGGCGTTCGGTCAAATTCCAAGCGACCGACGCCGATGGGAACCATCCGTAGCGGTTGTTGATGCCGAAACGCGACGAGCCGTCACGGCGCACCGTGGCTGACACGTTCCATTCGTCGCCGATGGCGTAGCTCCCCCGGAGGAAGGACGACAGGAAGGACGACTCGCCCCATCCGCCGCTTGCACGCGGCGACTGTTCGGCGGCGTTCAAGCTGTTGTCCAAGAAGGCCTGCTCCGGGTCGTTTGTGGTCAAACTATCGCGGCTGGCCACGACGTTCTGGTAGGTGTTCTTCAGGGCGGAATAGCCCGCAATGAGGTTGAGCTCGTTGCCGTTCTTCAACTCGCGGTCGTACCGAGCGACTTGCTCCCATTGCCAGTTTGCCCATTGGTTTTCCGCGCGCACCACCGAGTTGACGGGGCGGAATTCATAGGCGGGCCGATTCGGGTCGTTCGCTCCGATGCCCAAATCATACGTCGGGAAGAAAATCCGCTGGCTGCCCAAGCTGTAGTCCACAGAGAACGTGGAACGGTAGGACAAACCCGGCAACAGGTCCACTTCGGCAAACGCGTTGGCCACCACGCGATTGGTGGTCCAGTCGTCGAACGTCGTGGCGATTTGGTTCGCCGGATTCGCGATGTCCGAGTCGATGAATTGCGAATACGCGTACTCGCCATCGGGACGGGTCACCGGGGTCGTGGGGTCCATGTTCAGTGCCCGCACGACCGGCGTGGTGAATTCGTTGTTTTCCGCAAGGGCGGAGCGATTGAGGTGGGTGATGTTCACGTTTTGGCCCATCCGAAAGCGTTCACCGCCCGTTTGCGTGGTGTTCACGCGGAAGGTGTAGCGCTCGAAATTGCCTTTCTCACCGCCGATGATGCCGTCTTGCGTGAAGTAGCTGCCGGTGATGGCCGTCGATCCCACGCTCGAGCCTTGCGTGTAGCTGAAGCTGTGGTTCATGATGGGCGCCCGCTGGAAGATTTCGTCCTGCCAGTCGGTGCCTTCGCCGAGGGTTGCGGGGTTGGCCAAAAGTGGATCCGGTGCCAAGCCCGCTGCCACGCGGCTTTCGTTCATGAGGATGCCGTACTCTTCGGCGTTGAGCAGGGCCATGTACTTCCAAGGCTCCTGGATGCCGTAGTAGGTTTCGTAAGAAATTTGGGGCGGTGCTCCTGCGCTGCCCTTCTTCGTTGTCACCAAAATAACCCCGTTTCCGCCCCGCGCTCCATAGATGGCGGCGGATGCAGCGTCCTTCAGGACGGAAATGCTCTCGATGTCCGCGGGGTTCAGGTAGTCGATGCCCGATTGCGGAATGCCGTCCACCACGAAGAGGGGTTCGGCGTTGTTGAGCGAGCCCGTTCCGCGAATCCGGATGCTTTGGGTACTTCCCGGCTGTCCAGAGTTCTGGGTGACCTGAACCCCGGCCGCACGGCCTTGAAGTGCTTGTTCGGTCCGGAGGACGGGCATGGACGTGATTTCCTTGCTGTCGATGGTTCCCACGGAACCCGTGATGCGGCTCCGCTTCTCATTGCCGTAGCCGATGACCACCGCCTCTTCCAGGCCGGTGACATCGAGTTCGAGGATGACGTCGAGCTTGCCGTCCGCAGGAACCGCCAAGGTTTGTTCCAGGTAACCGATGTAGGAGAAGGTCAATTTCGCATCGGGTCCAGTGACTTCAATGCTGTAGCGTCCGTCGAGGTCGGTGAACGCACCCGTGTAGGTGCCTTTCTGAACGACCGTTACGCCCGGAAGTCCGCCTTCCATGTCTGAGCCGCCAACGGTTCCTTGCACCACCCGGGTTTGGGCGAGCAAGGAACCGAAACCGACGCTCAGCAATGCGGTGAGTGTGAGCAGATGCCGCATGCGTGCTTATTGAATCTTGATGAGGCGCTGAACTCCGCCGTTGAGGGGAGAAGCACAGTGGATGAGGTAAATTCCTGCTTCCCAGGCGCTCGCGTCGAAGGTGAGCACCTCGCTTCCTGCAGGGATGTTGAGTTCTTGGACCAAACCGCCATCGATTCGGTGAACCGTCATGCGCGACGCATCGCCCGCGGTCCGTCCAAAGCGCACAGTGAACAATCCATCCGTGACCGAAGGGACCACATCGAATTCCCACGTGCTCAACTCCTCGACGCTTGCGGGTTCGCAAGCGGCACAGCTGTTGAAGCAAACTTCGGGAACTTCCAACGCGAGGGTATCCGACACCGTGATCAAGCGGTTCGTGAATCCGTCCGTGGTCAAGGTGCACTCAGCGTCTTCAACGGGATCGAGCATTTCTTGGCCATCCCAGCCGCCGTTGTTGTACTTGAATTCGTGGTTGCCCATGCCCAACGCGACCGTCACGGTGTACACGCCATCGGCGTCGTCGTCCAACATTTCAACACAGGTTCCGCACCAGTTGTCAATGGTGTTGCCGGTGATGTAAATCGGCCCGAGGATGGCTTCGTTCGACAAGTCCACAGAGAAGGTCACGTCCGAAGTGCTGGGTTCCACCGGGTCGCCCGAGCATTCCACGCATTCGCTGAAGCAGACGACGTCGAGGGTGTCCGCTGTCACGCCTCCTTCGATGGTAACGATGCGGTTCGTGAACGTGCCCGTGGTCAACGTGCACGCTGCGTCCATGTCGGGGGTCAGCTCTTCCTGACCGTCCCATCCACCGTTGTTGTAGCGGTACTCGTAGCCACCCGGCTCGAGTTCGAGCGTGACATCGTAAACGCCATCGCCGTCACCGTCCGTCATTTCGACGCAGTTGCCGCACCAGTTATCGATGGCCAAGCCCGTGATGTAAATCGGACCGACGACCGCAGTGGTGCTCATGTCGACTTGGAAGGTCACGTCCACAGGGTCGGCAGGAGCGCTGCACGTGCCATCGGTTGAGCACTGCGCAAAGCACGTAGAAAGTGTCGTGTCGGAAGTGACGTTTTCGATGTACCGGTCGTTGTAGTTCGCGGGATCACCGCAAGGCTGTCCAACGAGGCTCTCTTTGCAGCTCCAATCGGGGCAAAGTCCGTTCGTGAACGCGTAGTATCCGCTGTAGCCGTCGGGCAATTCGACCGTGATGGAGTAGATGCCGTCTCCGTCATCGTCCGTCATCGGGTTGGTTCCGGGAACCCCGAAGTCAGCCCCGCCAGCGAGGTACACGCCGGATGCGGCAACGGTTTCGTTCGCCATGTTCACTTCGAACGTGACTTGGTGGGTTTGGGCCCACGCGGAGGCGGTGCACAGGGCACATGCCAAAAGGGTGTAGAATGATTTCATGAAATCAAGGTTTGACGAGAATGGTTGTTGTAAGGCTATCGATTCGGAGGCCAAATTCACCGGGCTCCACCACGTAGTTGAGGTCGTGTCCGATGAAACCCAGCTCTTGAATGGGCAATTGGAAAAGGACGTTCACGCGCTGTCCAGCAGGAACGGCAACTCGCTGAAAAGCCCGAAGGCGATCCACACTGGGGGTGACCGAAGCAACGCGATCTTGACTGAACAGCATCACCACGTCCTCAGCGTCCCGTGAACCGGTGTTGTGCAGGGTGGCGGTGACTTCGATTGTGTCGTGAAGTCCAAACTCATCACCGTCTACGCGGAGGTTAACCACTTCAACGGCGCTGTAGTTCAACCCACTACCGAAAGTGAACAGGGGGTTGAATGCGGACAGGGAGAAGTCGGTGTGGATGCGGTCGGTGTGCTTGTGGTCGTAGGTCAAATGCGTCCCGGCTTTGCGGGGCCACGTGAAGGGCAGGTGACCGCTTGGGTTCACGGTGCCATCCAAAATGCGGGCAATCGCAGCCCCTCCTTCGTTGCCGGGCAGGTAGGCCATCACGAAACCGTCCAGTGCTTCCACCGCGGCTTCCATGCGGCGAGGGCGTCCACCGAGGTACACTCCGATCACGGGCACTCCCGTGCGGGCAAGGGCTTCGACGAGCGCAGTTTGGTTCGCCGCCAAGGCCACTTCCTCATCGTTCCCGACCAGCTCGGTGTAGGGCATCTCGCCCAAAAAGACCACCGCGGCTTGCGTCCGTTCCGTCGCCCGAAGGTCCGACACGGCACGGGCGATGTCGTCCTCCGTGAAATCCATCTCAAGCGGGAAATGGGAAACCGCAGCGTCCCACTGTGCGCGCAAGGCGTCAAGGGCGGTGAGCGCCCCCGGCGTGTCGTATGCGGGATTCGTGCCTTGCCACGTGCCCGTCCAACCACCGTTCAAAGCAGCCAAGGAAGCTCCCGTGGGTCCGGTAACCCAAATCGCTTCGTCGCCTTCAAGCGGAAGGACCCCGTTTTGGTTTTTCAACAAGGTAATTCCCTGCTCAGCAGCGCGTTGAGCGAGGTTCCGCTGTCCTGCGCGCCACGCATCGGAAACGGGGTGCGACACGGGAGGTCCCGGTTGCTCCACCAACCCCAAATCCCACTTCAAGCCCAGGATTCTGCGAACCGATGCGTCGATGCGTTCCTCTGCGATCCGTCCTTCCTTCACCAACTCAACAACCAGTTCAGGGAACTCCAAATCCAACGGCACCATGCTCATGTCAATCCCCGCGTTCAACGCCAGTTCGACCGCCTCCTTGTACGTGCTGGCCACCTTGTGTCGCGTCACGAGGTACTTGATGTCCTCCCAATCGGTGACCACAAGTCCTTCGAATCCCATCTCATCGCGCAGCAGATCCGTCAGAATGGCCCGGTTTGCATGCACCGGGATGCCGTTCATTTCACCGCTGTTGACCATCACCGTCATGACGCCTGCATCGACACCGGCCTGGAATGGCGGGAGGAAAATTTCGCGCAGTTGCCGTTCGGGAATCCACGCAGGCGTGCGGTCTTTCCCCGACAGCGGTTGGCTGTATCCCAAAAAGTGCTTCATGGTGGCGGCCACCGGAACGTCCCCTTCCTGCATGCCCCGGATCGAGGCAACGCCCATGGTCTTCACCAGCAACGGGTCTTCCCCGAACGTTTCCCAAAACCGCGGCCAACGGGGGTCGCGGCCCACATCCAAAATGGGTGCGAAATTCCAAGGGGTCCCCGCAGCGTGAATTTCTGCGGCCGTTCCTGCGGCCAGTTCTTGAACGATGGCGGGATTCCACGTGGCGGCTTGACCGATTTGTTGCGGGCCGAGCACTGCGCCGGTCGTGTAGTTCGCTCCGTGAACGGCATCCACTCCATATAAAAGGGGCGTCATCGGTGTGCGCTGAGCAGCCACCTTTTGCAATCCTGAAACGATGTTCCTCCAGTGCTCCAACGTGTGGGCATGGTCGCCACAATTGAGGACACTTCCAATGTGGTAGGTCGTCACCGCCTCAGCGACCTTCGCCGAATCCAACCGCTGCGGCTCCACGGGCTCAAACGGGTCGTCCCCCTCCAGCATGAATCCCAGCGTCAGTTGCGTCATCTCGCCCGCTTTCTGCTCCAGCGTCATGGCACCGAGTGTGGATTCGATCCACGCCGAACGGTCGTTCGATGGAGCGGTTTGCTCCTCCGTTGACGTGCAAGCGAGAGCGGCCATGGCGATTCCTAAAAACAGACGAGGTTTCATCGTGTGCAAAGTACAACCGGTGTTCACGTTGGGGTCTTTTCAGTGCGTTTTTAACTGCTACACAACCTGCACAATTTACTTAGTGTGCGATTTACAATATTGCTCATGAACTGCACAAGATATGTGATTTAAGCTTGTATTTGTGCAATGTTCGACCACATGGCGACTTTGAATTACCTTAGCAAGGATGCAGAAACACCTATACAGCGTTTTTCTCGTTGCGCTCTCGGTTTGGTTGGGCGCACAGGACACGATTGAGTCCTTGGGGGGCGATCTTGCCGTGGTCCATGCCTTCAGCCGGAGCGAGGTTGGAGGGGGGCTGATGACCACCGATTTGGAAGTCGTTCCGGGGGAATGCGTTTATGCTGCGAACCAAAGTGGGCTGTTGGTGTTCGATGGTGGAGGTTGGGAGTTGGTTCCCATGCCGAATCGCGGGGTGTCGCGAAGCTTGCTCCCCGTTGAGGAAGGCGTTTGGGTGGGCGGTCAGGGCTTTTTAGGGAAACTCGTTTCTTTGGAGCCCGTGGAGTGGCAGGATTGGACGGGCGAGTTGATTGCTGCGGCGGGCGACTTCGGCGACGTGTGGGGTTTGGAGGCTGGAGAGGGCGGGATGTTCGTCCGGACATCGTCCTTTGTTGGATTCCTTTCAGAAGAAGGCGCGTTCCGGGTTTTGGCGTCGGGTTCGGTTACGACCGGATTCAAGGTCGATGAGGGGTACGCTTGCCAACGCGGGGAGGCATTGCTCCGCTTTGACGCTCAAGGTCGATTGATGGGGGAGTGGGAGTTGCCAAAGGGGGTGCGGGTGCAGGCATGGATTGACGGAGCTGACCCGCGCGTGCTCACGCACTCCCGTGGGGTCTGGCAGTGGGACGGCTCGAGTTGGCTGCGTGAGTCAACGCCGGCCAGTGCGGCGCTGTCGGAGGCCCGGGCGAACGTGGTGGTGGCTTCCCCGGAGGGATGGTTGGTGGGCACAGCTCAGGGTGGGGTGGTGGTTACCCGGGATTGGTCTTCTGTGAGTGCCCGGTACGCGGAATCGGCGGGTTTGACGGGCACTTCCGTCGTTGACATCGCCGTGGATGACATCGGAAATGCGTGGGTGGCAGCGGAAGGCGGATTGAACATCATCCGATTCAGTTGGCCACAACGGGTTCCTCAGATGACGGAATCCCTGAAGGAGTCGGGTTATTCTTCGCTGCACCTGGCCTCGGGGCGCCGGTACTGGGGCACTTCCCTGGGGGTGAAGACCCAGGCGTCGCGGAATGCGCCGCTGGTGCCGGTGATCGGGGTGGAAGACCAAACCTGGTCCTTGCAACTCCTCAATGACCGCCCGTGGGTTTCGCACTTGAGCGGAGCGGGGTGGTTGGAGGGAGCGGAGTACGTGCCGGTCATCCAGGGGGTGGGGGTTTGGGAGGTGATCGATCAGCCCGGAACGTCCTTCCATTATGCCGGCACCTTCAACGGATTGATGCGCCTCGATTTGTCCGGGAAGCATCCCCCGGTTCCCGTTGAGGGATTTCAGGAGACGGCGCGCTTCGTGGCCTTTGAGTCGCAGCGCGTTGTTTGGGTCGCTTATCCTTATAAGGGTGTGTATCGGGTTGAACTGGACGAGGAGGGGACGCGGGCCGTGCAGGTGCGTCTGTATGCGAGTGCGGACGGGTTGCCGGAACCGGTTCATGTGGAAGTGTTCGATGCCGCGGGCGATCCGATTTTTTCCACGAACGACGGGTTTTACCGCTACGATGCGGCGGCGGATCGGTTGGTGCCTGCGCGCGAGGCGTTCGCGGGGATGATTCCACGAGAAGGCCACGTCGAGCGCTTGTATGCGGGTGAGCATGCGACGTGGTGGTTTCTTCAAGGCCAAACCGCAGGCCAAATCCACCCCCAAACTTCCAACCTCAAAACGAGCATGGAAGTGCGCCGCATCCCGCTCACCGGCACGCCGTTGGTGGCGCCCTTCGAACGGTTGGAGCTGTTGACGGAAGACCGCGTGTGCGTCCCCGTTGAGAGCGGCTTCCTGTACCTCGATGCGAATCGGATGGCGGTTGACGCGGCACCGCCTGCGCTGACCGTACATTCCGTGACGCATTTGAACAGCGGAGAGGGCGCCCGCAATTTGCCGGTCGATCACACCACGCTGAATCCGGGCAACCACGCGTTGGAAATCCGGCTTCGGGGATTCGACCCCAACTGGGCCGGCGTCCAGCGCTACCAGTGGCGCCTCGATGGCGAGGGGGCGGAATGGTCCCGTCCTCAGGAGTCCGCCCGCGTCATGCTCGGGGGGCTGGGCCCCGGAACGCACCGCATTCAGTTCCGCGCCATCATCGAGGACGGCTTCACCGGTCCGGTGACGGATTGGGAGGTTCGGGTGGACCACCCTTGGCACGAGCGCTGGGAGTTCAGGGCCCTGTTGCTCGCCCTGCTCCTCGCGGGCGGGATTTGGTTCATCCGGTGGAAGCAGCGGCGCATCCGCATCGAACACGCCCGGGATTCCGCGCGCATCGAAGCCGACCGGGTGCGGTCCGAAGAGCGCTACCGGCGCGAAATCGAGTCCACCGAACTCCGCTTGGAAGCCGAACGGTTGCGCCGCGTTGAAGCGGAAGTGGCGGCGAAGAATCAGGAGTTGGCGTCGGCCACCATGCATTTGGTCCAAAAAGCGCAGATGACCGCGACCCTGCAAACGGGCCTTCAAGCCCTGCGCGAGAGCGTGGCCACCACGGAACGCAAGCAAGTCGATAAGCTGCTGTCGGTGCTCGGTGCCAGCTCACGGCTCGATGACAATTGGGAACAGTTTACCCAGCAATTCGACCAAGTCCACGTGGAATTCCACAAGCGGCTGCTGGAGCAATTTCCCGACTTGACGAAGAACGACCTCAAGCTGTGCACGTACTTGCGCATGAACCTTTCCTCCAAGGAAATCGCCTCGCTCACGTTCGTGACGGTGCGTGCCGTGGAAGTGAGCCGGTCGCGCTTACGCAAGCGGTTGGGCCTCGATCCGAGCGAGAACCTGCTGCAATTCATTCAAAGTTTGTGACTCAAGGCGCGGGGTAGGCGAATCCGGCAAAGCCCCCGCCCGAAGCGAGTTCCAGCACCAACGTGTCGGTCGCGGCAACCGTGCGTTTGGTTTTCACGATGCCTTCCGCCCCGTCCTCCCAAAGCAGGAGTTCCCACCGCCCGTCGTGGCCAACGCGATCGAGGAAGCCGAGCGGTTCTTCCACCGTTCGCGGAGCTTCGGCATTGATGCCGCCGATGAACACCCGGTCGCCCCCGCGCTCTTGCCGCGCAACGACCGCGAACTCGCCGACTTCGCCCGAAAGCACGTCCGTCCACTCCCAATCCACAGCGACGTGTTCCAGGAAGTCCAAGAACACCGGCTCGCGCTCGTAGTGTTCGGGAAGGTCGCAGGCCATTTGGAGCGGGCTGTAAAAGACCACGTAAAGGCCGAGCTGTCCTCCCAGGGTCGTGGGAATGCGGTTTGCAGGGCGCCACGGGTCGAGCGACAAGTGGACCGCTCCCGGCGTGAAATCCATCGGACCCGCGAGCATGCGCGTGAAGGCCAGCGTCGCGTTGTGATCGATGGGGTTGCCCCCGTTGCGCCCCCACGCATTGAATTCCTGCCCGCGTGCGCCCTCGCGGCTGAGGAGGTTGGGCCAGGTGCGGCGGATGCCCGTGTCCTTGATGGGTTCGTGGATGTTCAGTGCCACGCCATGCCGCGCCGCCGTTTCCACGGTGCGTTGGTAATGCTGCACCATCCATTGCCCGTGATGGTGTTCCCCTCGGGGAATGATGGGCCCGACGTAACCGGTTTTCACCGCGCGTTGACCGAGCGCCGCCATTTGGGCATACGCGGTATCCAGTTGCGCATCGTACGTGGTGACGGCCGCACTCGTTTCGTGGTGGGCGATGAGTTGGACCCCTTGGCTTTCAGCATACAAGGCCAAACCCCGCACGTCATAATCCGGATAAGGCGTCACAAAATCAAACACCCCCTCCCGGTCATCAAAGCCAATCCACCGCTCCCACCCCGTATTCCACCCCTCCACCAGCACGCCATCGAATCCGTGCGCCGCCGCAAAGTCGATGTAGCGCCGGGCATTCTCGGTCGTCGCGCCATGCCGTCCATGCGCATCCCCCACGATCGGCGCGCCTTGTTCGTCGGTGTTCCACAAGGACCACGAAGATTTGTCCAAATGCATTTCCCACCAAATCCCGACGTACTTCATCGGGCGCACCCACTTCCAATCTTGCCCGGTGGGATCTTCAACTTGCGGCGCGTTGAGGTCCAACGCCATGGTGCTTTCGAGGAGCCCTCCGGCGTCGTCGGACAGGGTGATGGTCCGCCACGGCGTGCTGAAAGGCAAACCGATGCGCGCTGCGCCCACGAGGTCCGTCACCAAACCGCGTTCCGTCCGCTTCAACGTGATTTCCGGGTAATCGTACAGCGCGGCTTCGTGCAGGGCGACGTGCAGTCCGTCGTCGTAACGGAAGGTCGCCGGTGTGGCGATGGCGTTTTCCTTGACGGTCGTGCTGATGATGGCGGTGCTGTCCCAAGCGGCGAAGGCATCGATTTCATCCAGTCGCGTGTTTTGGTACACCAACTCGTAGCTGTCCCAGTCGCCGGGAATCCACCACGCTTCCGGATTGCCCGTCAGGTTGATGGCGCTCAACTCCTCAAGCACGGTGATGCTGTCGCGCTCTTCCCGTTGGTGAAAATGGGTTCGAAACGCCACCCCATCGTCCATCACGCTGAACTCCACGCTCCACCGATGGTCCCACACGTCCAGCAATTCCATGCGGCCGACTTGGGCCTCATCGTGCACCCAGCGCTGCTCCCCCCAAGGAAGTTCGTAGTCCTGAACGCGCAACTCGGGGCCGACGCATTCCACGATGCGCTGGCCGCGCTCGGGCCCCATTGCGTCCTCAAATTCAAAGGCAATGGGCGAGTAACCGACGACTTCGTTTCCGTCCCGTTTCACCGTGTAGTACAGGATGCTGCTGTCGTCGAGGGCCACGGTGGCGGTGATGCGGCCATCGGGCGAAGTCAGTTGCAGCTCCGTCCTGGAATCGAGGACGGCGGGGCCGCTGGTGCACGCGGCCAACAGGCACCACCACAGCAGGTGCTTCATGCGCGGCGGGTGGCGACCAGGCGAGCGACTGCCGCCGGGCCTTGGTGAAACGGACCTTCGTTGAGCGTGGTGCGGACGAGTTCGCACCGCACAATGTCCAAATCAGCAAAATCTTCCCGCAACATCGCTTCCGTGAACAGCATGCTCGGATCCTTCGGTCCACCCGATGTGAACTGCAACTGGTCGGGGTTGAACCCTTCAAGGATGAGCGTTCCGCCTGGCTGAAGCCAGTTCACAGCCCGGTGGTGAAATGCGCGGCGCTTGTCAGCCGGCATGTGAGCGAACACGAGGCCGACGACGTCGAAGGTGCGTTCGGGCTCGAATGCAAAGGCGTCGGCCACGCACGCGTTGATGGCCACGTTCGCTTCGCGCGCCCAGCGTTGCGATTTGTCCACTCCCTCTGCGCTGTAATCAAAGGAATGCACTTCCCAGCCGTTCCGAGCGGCGTGCAGGGCGTTGCGGCCTTCTCCGTCGCAGGGCAACAAGAGGCTGCCCGGTTTCAGGTCCGCCAATTGTTCGGCGAGGAATGCGTTGGGCGCTTTGCCGTACGCGGCTTCTTCTGCGCGGTAGCGCTCGTTCCAAAACTCGTTCATGGGAGGTCAACTTTATCGGGTGCAAAGGTGTTGTTTTTTGGTTGATTCCACAGCAACTTGAACCCCATGAACGGATACGATTTCCAGCGGTTGCGAGCGCACGTCCCGAAGCAGCGCCTAACGACAGCGCGTGAGCGCATCGCGTTGCTCGACGCCTTGTACAGCGAGGTGTGGCGCCGACGTGAAGACTTGCATGCCGCGATGTACGCCGATTTTCGGAAGCCTGCCGAGGAGGTGGACCTCACGGAGATCTTTGTGCTCAAGAGCGAAATCGCTTACGTGAAGCGCCGGTTGAAGGGGTGGATGCGCCCGAAGCGCGTTGGAGGCGGTCTTGCGATGGTCGGTTCATCGGCTTGGGTGCGTGCGGAATCGAAGGGGGTGGCGTTGATCTTGGCGCCCTGGAATTATCCGATGCAGTTGCTGTTCCGGCCGCTCGTGTCGGCGTTGGCCGCAGGCTGCACGGCGATGCTCAAGCCGTCGGAATTGACGCCGAAGACCGCCCAAGTCTTGCAGGAAATCGTGGAAGCAGCGTTCGACCCCAACGTGGTGCAGCTCGTGCAAGGCGGAGCCGATGTCGCGCAGTCCCTGCTCGCGGAGCCGTTCAACCACGTGTACTTCACGGGGTCACCGGCGGTGGGGCGTTTGGTCATGGCGGCGGCAGCGCAGCATCCGTGCAGCGTGACGCTGGAGCTGGGAGGGAAGTCGCCGGCGATCGTGGACGAGTCGGCGGATTTGAAGGTGGTGGCCCGTCGTTTGGCCTGGGGAAAATGCGTGAATGCAGGCCAAATCTGCGTGAGCCCCGACTACGCGCTCGTTCCCACGGCCCAGCGCGACGCCTTCGTCAACGCGCTGCGCGACGCCATGGTCGCCCAATACGGCCCCGACCCTGCGACGGCTCCTGACTTCCAACGCATCGTGAATCCCCGCCATGCCCACCGCATCGCAGCGCTCATCCAAGACGCCGTCGACCGAGGCGCCCGCATCGCCCACGGCGGCGCGACCGATCCCGACAGCGCCTACATCGCGCCCACCATCCTCGTGGATGTCCCCCGCGACGCTGCCATCCTGACCGAGGAAATCTTCGGCCCCGTCCTGCCGGTGCTCACCTTCTCCCACGAGGATGAGGTCATCGCGGAAGTGGAAAGCCGGCCGACCCCGCTCGCCCTATACCTATATAGTACGAACCGCAAACGCATCCGCCGCCTCCTCAACCGCCTCCAATCCGGCGGCGCAGCCATCAACCAATCCGTCGTCCACGTAGGCCACCGGGCCCTGCCCTTCGGCGGCCACGGCAACAGCGGCATCGGCGCAGGGCACGGACACTACGGTTTCCTCGAATTCACGCACCAACGGGGCGTCTACCAACAACTGCTCCCCAGTGCGGCGGAAGCGCTCTCCCCGCCGTACACGCCGTTCAAGCGCAAGCTCATCAACGCGGTGCTGCGCTGGCTTTGATCGGTTGAGCGGTATGGGCGTGATTGACCCGCTCAAGGTTGGGCTCATCCGCTGGAACGCCCTGCCCATTGGAAGCAAGGCGGTCCCATTCCTCCGTTGAATTTGCGGTTCCCGTGAATTTCGTTGCCGCGCAAGCGTTCGCAACTGCAATCCGTTCCCCAATCCACCCCGCTCCCATCAGGGCCTCGGTTCACCTGAGAGGAAATAACAGGTTTTGGCGCAGGTGCTTTGAATGGCAGTTGCTTCTGTCCGTACATTCGTGCGGCATGTGGACCCATCGCATCATTTCGCAATTCTTCTTCAGCCTCATGTTGCTGGTGCAGGCCCATGCGGCCGTTCCGCATCAACACCAGGGCGGATCGGGTTCGTGCGGTGCCGTCTGTCACGTGCATGAAGGGGGCGAGGACAGCTGGTGGGAGGCGGTGGTTCAAGGTGTGCACGATTTGGTTCACCGGCACGCGGAAACTTCGGCTTGCGAGTCCGAAGATGAACGTTACCGACCGGCATCTGAACTGGAGTTCGAAGTGGTTTCGACCGCTCCACCATGTGCCATCGAACGCATCGTGCTACCGACCACCGGTTTCCAGCCGCCCCAGGCGCCTGCCTTTCGGTCGGAGGAACCCATGGAGGTGCGTCCGCTGCGCGGACCACCGAGCCGAGGTTGATCGGTTGCGCTTCGGCGCCCCCTGACCTCATTGTGCTCACGGGCTGATTCAGCCCTCAATTTCTCAACATGAACAAGCGTTTCATTGGAGCCGTTGCCTTGAGCATCGGTTTCATCGGCGTGGTGCATGCCCAACCCGCGACCCTTCCGGCCGAGGAGTGGATGCACTACGTATTTGGCCACCACGTGGCCCAAGCGGCCGCGGACTTGGAGCCCGCGTTGCGCCGTCAACAACAGGAGGTTCGGTTTCGGCCGGCACCGCTCCAAGCCTCCGCATTTTACCTTACCCCGGGGGCGTCGCCGTTGCCGGATTACACGGAATGGCAAGTGGACCAAACCGGCGTGCTGCCGCCGGTGGTCGCCGCTCGACGCTCGGTTGTGGAGGCGGCTGAATCCGCGGGAATCGCCGATCGTGCCGTTTTCCGCCAGCAGCTGTGGTGGGAGGTGGCAGATCACGTGTTCGCTTGGCTCGCGCTCATCGAGGAGCGTGAGGTGGTGACGCGCCAAATCGCATCCTTCGAGGAGGTCCTCGACGTCACCGCGCAGCGAAATGCGGCGGGGGAGGCGACGGCGATGGAGGTGGAGCTGGCCCGTTGGGGCGTCGCGGAGGTGCGCACGGTGGGGGCGGATTTGGAGTTGCGTTCCCGCGCTTTGGAACTTCAGTTGCAGGCGTGGTGCGGTGGGGCATTGCCCGCCGCGTCGGTCAGCGCAGGGGCGTATGCTGAACTCGGCCCGTTGAACCTCGATGCAGGCGACCTGCCGGTGGAGGCGGCCGCCGAAGCGGCGAACGGATACGCGGAGGCGGAGTGGATGCGGGCCCGGCGGGAGCGGTTGCCGGAGTGGACCCTGGGCTACAATGCGCAGGGCGTGACCGGCGAGGTGTACGGCGGGGTGTTTGCGGGGCTGGCCATTCCCATCCGGGGCGCTCGGAGCGGGGAGGAATTGGCGGATTTGGAGCGGAGCCGTGTTCGGTTTGAAGGAGAGCGGCGGGTCGCGGAGGCGCGCGCGGAATGGACGGTGTGGGCGGAGCGGTATGCGGCGCTCCGGGCGGTTCGGCCGATTTGGTCGGAGGCGCTTGCGGAATCTTCGGTGGGGGCGGTGCGGGATTTGGCCTACACCACCAACCACTTTTCGGTGGCGGAACTTCACCGCCTCCTCAATGCCCAGTTCCAAGCGGAACGGGAACTCATTCACCTCGATGAAGAACTGCGGCGGTTGCGCGCGCGGTTGCGTTCATCCCTTGAAATGCCCCAATCATGAACCTTCACATCACCTGGATTGCCGCGGCGGCGCTGTTGAGCGCGGGCTGCCACACCCACACCCACGAGCACGAGCACGCCGAAGTCGAGGCGCCGCGCATGGAGTGGTGGGGATTCACCGAACACCACGAGGTGTTCATCGACGCTGCCGTTCCCGATTCTGCGGCAGCGTTTTACGTTCACTTTACGGAATTGGCGGATTTTCAAGCAGCGCGTGACGTGTCGGTTCGCATGGAATTCAAGTCACCGGACGGCGTGGACCGCGTAAAGGGCACGCCCGTGCAGGCGGGGATATGGAAAGTGGAATGGACGCCGGGGGCGCTTCCAGTCGAGGCCACATTGTGGTGGGCCACGCCGGATTCGGATGGCCAAATCCCATTGGGCCGTTCCACGGCCGCAGGTCCTTGGGAAGGCTGGGCCAGCCCGGAAGATGCCGTGGCATTTGGCCGGGAACAAGTTTGGTCCGTCCCGTTCGCCACTGCTGCGGTCGCGCTTGACACGGTCTGGGAAGCGATGTCGCTGCCGGGCCGGTGGATGGCTGCGCCCGGGGATGACCGGGTGGTTTCCGCCGGCGCGAGCGGCACGTTGCGTTGGTCGGCGGGTGTTCCCGTTGCGGGCGCGGCGGTTGTGCGCGGCCAAGTCCTGGCCCGCATCGACGTCGGAGACCTCGCCGGATCGGGCCTTGCCGCGGAGGCGGCTCAGGCGGAAGCCGAGTGGGAAGCGGCGGAATCGGCCGTGCGCCGGTTGAAGCCGCTCCACGACGCGCGGATGGTGACGGCGGGTGAGTGGGAGGCGGCGTTGGCGCGCCAAACCGTAGCCACGGAAGCCTGGGAGCGCTTGCAATCCATCCGCTCGCAAGCCGCGTGGGAGGTCCGGGCACCGATGGACGGATTCGTTCGGTCCGTGCAGGCGACCAGCGGCAGTTACGTCGGGCCGGATGCGCCGTTGTGTGTCCTGACCACGGATCGGGAGCAGTGGATTGAAGTGCGGGTGAACCCCGTGCACCGAGGTCGCCTCGAACGCGCGCACGCCGTTCGGGTGCGCACAGAGGGGGGCTGGCGAAGTGGGGATTTGGCCTCCATCGCGAACCAAATCGATGCGCAAAGCGGCCTGCTCAACGCTTACATCGCGCTCGATGAGGTCGTGCCCGGCACCCGGCCCACCGCCGGCAGCTTCGCCGAAGTCCAAATCGAATACGGCACCGGCACGCCGGCCCTCGTGCTCCCTGCGAGCGCCTTGCTCGAGCAGTACGGCCAGTTCGAAGTGGCGGTCCAGGTTGCAGGCGAGCAATTCCAGCTCCAGCCCGTCCAAATCGGCGCCCGCAATGCCCTCCAAGCCGAGGTCCTGTCCGGTCTCGACGCCGGCGACCGCGTGGTGACCACGGGCGCGTATGCGGTGCGGATGGCTTCATTGAAGGGCTCCACGCCCGCTCACGGACACACCCACTGAGCCATGTTGCAGTGCATTTTAGACGCCGCTTTGGCGAACCGCATCGTGGTCCTGTTGGGCGCGGCGATGCTGATGGTGGTGGGCGTGCAGGTGACGCGCCAAATGTCCGTGGACGTCTTCCCCGACTTGACCGCCCCGACGGTGACCATCATGACCGAAGCCCACGGCCTGGGTGCCGGCGAGGTGGAGCAACTGGTGACGTTCCCGGTGGAGACGGCGATGAACGGTGCGCCTTCGGTGCGCCGAATTCGGTCGTCGAGTGCGGCCGGGATTTCGATCGTTTGGGTCGAGTTCGATTGGTCGACTGATGTGTACCGGGCGCGGCAATTGGTGAACGAGCGGCTGGCGGCCGTTCGGGCGAGCTTGCCGCCGGCGGTGGGCGACCCGACGATGACGCCGATTTCGTCGATCATGGGCGAGGTGATGTTGGTGGCACTGGAGGGGGAGGGGACGTCCTTGGCGGAATTGCGGGCGTTGGCGGATTGGGAATTGCGGCCGCGGTTGATGTCGCTGGGCGGGGTGGCGAACGTGTCGGTGCTCGGGGGCGAGTTGCAGCAGCTGCAAGTTCAGGTGAACCCGTTGCTGTTGGAGCACCACGGGGTTGCGTTGCACGCGGTGATGGCGGCGGTCGAAGGGGCGCAAGGTGCCGCGGGCGGTGGGGTGATGAGCGACTACGGGAACCAGTACTCGGTGCGCTCGGTGGGGCGGGTTCGGGGGCCGGCGGAACTCGAGCGTGCCATCATTCCGGGGACGGCGCTGCGCATTGAGGACGTGGCGGAGGTGAAGTGGGGTGGGGGCGACCCCATCGGAGCGGGGTCGTGCAACGGGCGGGAGGCGGTGATCCTCACCGTTTCGAAGCAGCCGGACGTCAACACGTTGGAATTGACGGCGCGGCTGGATGAGGCGATTGGGGATTTGGCCTTGAGCCTGCCGGACAACGTGAGCCTGCGCAGCGACGTTTTTCGCCAAAGCGATTTCATCGAAGTGTCCATTGAAAACCTTCAGCGGACGCTGCTTGAGGGCGCGTTTTTCGTCATCCTGGTGCTGCTGATTTTCCTAATGAATTGGCGGACGACCCTCATCAGCTTGCTGGCGATTCCGCTTTCGCTGCTCGCGAGCATCCTCGTGCTGAATGCGCTGGGGTACGATGTGAACACGATGAGTTTGGGCGGGATGGCGATTGCGATCGGGGCGCTGGTGGACGATGCGATCATCGACGTGGAGAACGTGTACAAGCGGCTTCGAATGAATCGGCACGTGCCCGCGGATCGGCGGTTGCCGCTGTTGGAGGTGGTTCGGGGGGCGTCGATGGAGATCCGGAGCAGCATTTTGGTGGCGACGTTGATCATCATGGTGTCGTTCGTGCCGCTGTTTTTCTTGAGCGGCATGGAGGGGCGGTTGTTGCAGCCGCTGGGCATCGCGTTTTTGACGTCCGTGATGGCGTCGTTGCTGGTGGCGGTGACGGTGACGCCGGTGATGTGCTCGTACTTGTTGGGATCGGAGCGTTCGCTGAACCGTTCGGCGGAAGGGACGCGGTTGGAGCGCTGGTTGTCGCGGACGTATCGGGCGTCGTTGAAGCCGATTTTGCACCGGCCGGTTGCCGTGGTTTCGGTGGCGGTGGCGATGCTGGTGGCGGCGTTGGTGGGGTTCTTTCAGTTGGGCCAAACCTTTTTGCCGTCCTTCAACGAGGGTTCGCTGGTGATCAGCTTGGTGGGGCCTCCGGGCATGTCGCTGGCGGAGAGCGAGCGCGTTGGAAGGCAGGCGGAGGCGCTGTTGCTGGCCCTTCCGGAAGTGGACGTGGTCACGCGGCGGACGGGTCGGGCGGAGTTGGATGAGCATGCCCAAGGCGTGAACTCGTCGGAGTTGGATGTGCCGTTCACGCTGGCTGACCCTTCTATGCGTGAGGCGTTTTTTGAGCGGGTGCGCCAGGTTTTGGGCCAAATCCCCGGCGTCAATGCAACGCTCGGCCAACCCATCGCCCACCGCATCGACCACATGCTCAGCGGGACGCGGGCGAACATCGCGGTGAAGCTGTACGGCGATGAATTGCCGGACCTCCAAGCCCTGTCGAGGGAGGCGGTGGCGGTGCTCGAAGGCATCGACGGGCTGGCGGACGTGACGCCGGAGCCGATGATGGAAGTGCCTGAAGTGCGGATTACCCCCCGCCCCGAACTGCTCGCCGCCTACGGCCTGTCCGTGGCCGACGTGGGGCACTTCGTGGAAGTGGCCGTGGGCGGTGAGGCCCTCGGTGAAGCCTTCCTGGGAAGCCGCCGCCGCGCGGACATTGTGGTGCGCCTGGCCCCGGCCTTCCGCTCTTCCATCGACGCCCTGCGCACCCTGAACCTTCCGTTGCCTGACGGGGGCGCGGTTCCCTTGTCCACCATCGCCGACATCGAATCGAAGAGCGCCGCTTTCACTGTGTCGCGCGAAAACGTCCAGCGCAAGGCGGTGATCGCCGTCAACCTCGCGGGCCGGGACCTCGGGTCCGCCGTCGCCGAGATCAAATCCTCCCTCCGTTCATCCCTCGACCTCCCGCCCGGCTACCGCTTCGAGCTCGGAGGCCAATTCGAAAGCGCGGAACGGGCCGCCGGACTCCTTAAATGGTCGGCCGTCCTGGCGATCCTCGTGATCTTCTTCCTCCTCTATATGGAGTTCCGCAACTTCACGCTCGCGAGCATCGTGCTGCTGAACCTACCGCTCGCCCTGATCGGCGGCATTGCGGCGGTCGCGCTGACCAGCGGATCGGTGAGCATTGCGGCGGTCATTGGATTCATCTCGCTCTTCGGCATGGCCACGCGGAATGGGCTGCTGTTGGTGAGCCGCTATGAGGATTTGGCCCAAACCACCGACTTGGCATCCGAGGCGCTTCTCCTGCAGGGCGCGGCAGATCGCCTCAACCCGATTCTGATGACGGCGCTGTCGACGGCGTTGGCTTTGATTCCCCTCGCCCTGAACGGCGACGCCTCGGGGAACGAGATCCAAAGTCCGATGGCGGTGGTCATTTTAGGAGGGCTCTTGAGTGCGACGTTGCTGAACTTGTACGTCATTCCGATCATTTATCGCTGGGTGCGGATGCGGTAAAGGGCTCATTACGAGAGGTTCTGTTCGAAGGTGAAAAAATAGTTGGGGGGATGGGGTTGTGAGCGATGAAAAGTCACACTACATTTGCAGCCGCTTTCGAAGGAAGGCGCGTTCGTTGAGGGGCTGGGGACTTGGATTGAGAGCGAGGTTTAGCGCAAGCGACCGGGCTTCGAAAAAAAAGTTCCAGCGAGGTGTTGTGGAAGTAAAAAACTACACTACCTTTGCGGCCCCTTACGAGGGTGAGGTCATTGAGGAACGGGGTTAGCGACGGGGTTCGAAATAAGTTTTGAACAACGTTGCATGGAAGACAAAAAACCTTCCTACCTTTGCCCTCCGCTTTAGCAGGAAGCTGCACGAAGCGAGACCGATTGAACAGAAACAAACGTGACGAAGCTGGTTTAGTGCCAGTGGAGTTGGAAAACGTTCTTTGACTTGATGCAGCAGCCCGGGCCACTTTCTAAAGAAGTGGTCCACAAAAATCCACTCTCCCCCCGGAGGGTGGTCTGATTGAACTCGCGTTCGATCA
>JAUICJ010000022.1 GCA_030427925.1 Bacteroidia bacterium
TCCGGTTCAACAATCGATTGAAAATGGGACAGCAAGCCATCCAGGTTCTTGCCACCATGGCAACAGCACCGAAATCCTCGTATTTACAGCTCATGGCGGCCTAACCCGTTAATCCGTTTCCTCAAATACGTAACATCAAATCTTTGGTCGTGCGGGGTGAAGGTGCCATCTTGCGCCCGCAATCTCAACCTCGGTTCGTACCATGGAGTTCGCCATCGCCCTCATCGGCTTTTCTCTTGCTGCATACGCGGTGGTTGGAAACGACTGCATCCAAACCTTGGGGACATTCCTCTCGTCCAACAACCACCGCCCGTGGTGGCAGTTGTGGTTGTTCGCGGGGAGCATCATGGCCATTACCCTCATCATGGGGTACATGGGCCTCGGGAGTTACTTGGGAGGGGCTGCTGCGGATGACTTGACCTTCGGCAAGTTCACGAAGCTCTTCCCTGAAGGCAATCCCTTTCCGACGTTGTCGTGGTGGTATGTGTTGCCTCCGTTGGTGCTGCTCGCCATCACGCGCATCGGCATTCCCGTGAGCACGACGTTTCTAGTGCTTTCGTTTTTCAGCATCAAAAGCTTGCCGTCCATGTTGACGAAGAGCTTAGGCGGATATGGCGTGGCGTTCCTGTTTGCGTTGGTGATGTACTTGGTCCTTTCGAAGGTGACGGAATCGTACTTCTTGCGCAATCCGCTGGCCGAGGGGAAGGGCCCCATGCGCAGCCGCCGGTTTTGGAGCATCTTGCAGTGGATCAGCACGGGGTTTTTGTGGAGCCAGTGGTTGACCCAGGATTTGGTCAACATCATGGTGTATCTCGGTTCACCGACGGAGGTGGGGCCGGGGACGTTCGCGTTTGCGTTGGTGACGCTGTTGCTCTTGTTGGGCTTGATTTTCTACCAGCGGGGAGGGCGCATTCAAGACATCGTTTTGGCCAAAACCAACACCACCGACATCCGCTCCGCCACCTTCATCGACTTCTTTTACGCCCTGACCCTGCTGTTCTTCAAGTACGACTCGCTGGGGATTTGGGACGGTGGCATTCCGATGAGCACGACGTGGGTCTTCCTCGGCATGCTGGCCGGTCGCGAAGTGGCGATGCGGCTTCAGCTGAAACTGAATGAAGGCCGCCAGAACCTGGCCGTCATGGTGTTCATGGACTTGGGCAAGGCGACCATCGGGCTCGTCATCAGCATCCTCCTCGTCGTGCTGCTGTATTTCGCCGAGGGGAGGGACTTGACGCTGCTTTTCGGCTGATCACTCCACGTTCAGGAGGAAGTACTTCTTCTTGCCGCGTTGCAGGAGCAATTGCCGGTCATTGAGCAAATCCTCGGTGCTGAACACGGTCTCTTCCCCGACTTTCTCTTTGTTGACGCTGATGCTGTTCTCTTTCAGCGCACGGCGGGCCTCTCCTTTGCTGGGAAGGAATCCTGAGACGTCGGTGAGCAGGTCGATGACGCTGACCCCGGATTCGAGGGTGCTTCGGGAAACGCGGGCTTGGGGAACGCCGGAGAACACGCTCAAGAATTCCGTTTCGGGCAGGGCGCGCAGGTGATCGCGGGTGCTCTTGCCGAACAGGATTTCGGAAGCTGCTAGGGCGGTTTCGAGGTCTTCCGCGCTGTGCACGCGGGTGGTGACGTCGGCTGCGAGGGCCTTCTGCATGGCGCGTGCGCCAGGGTTTTCGGCGTGTTCGGCCTCGATGGCCTCGATTTCTTCGCGCGTTTTTAAGGTAAAGATGCGGAGGTATTTGGCGGCATCTTCGTCCGCTGCGTTGATCCAGTACTGGTAGAACTGGTAGGCGGAAGTGCGCTTTTTATCGAGCCAAATGTTGCCCCCTTCGCTCTTCCCAAACTTCGACCCATCTGCCTTCTTGATCAACGGAGCCGTCACCGCAAAAGCCGAGCCACCGCCCATGCGCCGAATGAGCTCGGTGCCGGTGGTGATGTTGCCCCATTGGTCGCTGCCGCCCATTTGGACCAAACAGCGCTTCTCCTTCCAAAGGTGGTAAAAGTCGTACCCCTGAACGAGCTGGTAGGAAAACTCGGTGAAGCTCATGCCCGATTCGAGCCGGTTCTTCACGCTGTCCTTCGCCATCATGTAGTTCACGGTGATGTGCTTGCCCACTTCGCGGATGAAGTCAAGGAAGTTCCACTCCTTGAACCAATCGTAGTTGTTGACGACCTCTGCGGCGTTGTCGCCCGTGAAGTCGAGGAACTTTTCGAGCTGGGCTTGCTGGCCTGCGAGGTTCGCTTGGAGGGTGTCCAAATCGAGCAATTGGCGCTCCGCTGTTTTTCCACTGGGATCGCCCACCATGCCCGTTGCGCCTCCGACGAGCGCGATGGGTTTGTGCCCTGCCCGTTGCCAGTGCACCAGCAACATGACGGGCACGAGGTTGCCGATGTGAAGCGAATCGGCCGTGGGATCAAAGCCGACGTATCCGGCGGTGCTGCCTTGTTCGAGCTGTTCCTTCAGGCCGGGCATCATGTCGTGCAACATGCCCCGCCATTCCAATTCGCTGATGAAGTCCATGGGTTCGTTTTTCGGAGGCCAAAGATACGGCGGTCACAAGTAGGCGACAGCGCGCTCCAATTCCAACGAGCGCGAACCTTTCAACAAGACGGTGCGTCCTTCGCATCCTTCCTGTTCAAGCGCCTCCAGCAGTCCCTGTGCCGAGCGGAATCCCCGAAGCCCAAACTCCGCGGCCACCGCTCCGAAGTGGTCTCCAACCAGCCAAACCTCTACGTCAAGCGAAGCCGCAACCTGCGCAATGTCACGGTGTGCTTGCGTGGCGTGCTCGCCGAGTTCGCCCATGTCCCCCAGCACCGCGAGCGGGCGAGGATGTCCTCCTGCAGCAAAGGTCTTCAGCGCGAGTTCCATCGAGGACGGGTTCGCGTTGTAGGCGTCGAGTAAAATGCGGTTGCGCTCGGTTCGCGTCCATTGGGAGCGGTTGTTCGTCGGGCGGTAGTCAGCCACCGCCTTCAGGCCGTCCGCCCAGGGCACCCCGCACGCGTGGCCGACCACGAGCGCAACCAGCGCATTCTCGACGTTGTGCGCCCCGTCCATGTGCATGGCGTAGGGTCCCCTTGGAACGTCATCGATTCCGTGAATCAGGAAGGCGCTGCTGCCCTCAAGTCCGTCGGGCAAGGTCGGGAGCAGCTCGGCGTAAGGCGGGTGGCTGGTCGTGCCAAACAGCGTTCGGTTTTGGCCTTCGGACACCTCCATCAAATTCGCCTTGCCCGCATTCACGAACACCCGGCTGTCCGGTCGATCCGAGAGGAATTGGAACAACTCCCGCTTTCCGCGCTTCACCCCTTCAGGCCCACCGAACCCCTCCAAGTGCGCCAATCCGATGTTCGTGATGAGCCCCCAGTCGGGCTCAGCAATCTGGCACAGCGCAGCGATTTCGCCCACCGCATTCGCACCCATTTCCACGATGGCAAAGTCCGCATCCGCCGGCATGGACAGCAACGTCAGCGGCACCCCGATTTCATTGTTCAGGTTGCCTTTGGTGGCGACCGCATGAAACCGCTGATTCAGCACCTTCAGGAGCAGTTCCTTGGTCGTCGTTTTGCCATTCGAACCGGTCATGCCGATGACCCGCCCTTGAAACCTTCTTCGGTGGGCACGGGCCAAATCTTGCAACGCCTTCAACCCATCTTCCACCCAGGCCATTCCGGGTTTTCCCGCCAGCTCAGGATCGTCCACCACCGCTCGAAACGCGCCGGATTCCAGCGCCTGCTCCGCATACCGGTTCCCGTCAAAGCGCTCGCCCTTCAGCGCGAAGTACAGATCTCCGGGCTGAATCGATCGCGTATCCGTGCTGATTTGGTGCCCCAAATCGTACCAGCCGAGCAGTTCTGAAGGAGGAGTTGCTTCCATGGGAACAAAGAAAACGCCCCGTCTTCGATTGAAGCGGGGCGTTCTGAAACGTTTTGAGCGGTTGCCCGTTGATCACAGGCCTGCGGGGCTACCGACCCGGTCCATGGCGCAGCGGAAACCGATGCTCGCTGAGGACTTGTTTTGGTCAAGGAAGCGCCGCGTTCCTGGGCTGATCCAGTAGATGCGGTCGTCCCATCCTCCGCCTTTGTACACGCGGGACTCGTTCGTGATGAGCGAAGTCTCTCCGTAGTTGTACATCCGGCTTTCGTCGTTGACGGCTGCTGCGGGTTGTGCGTAAAGCAATGAAGACTCCACGTCACCATCCCGGTAATCGATGTTGTTTGCAACGCGGTAGTTGTCGCGGTCGAGGTTTTCTTCGAGCGTTTCGGTGCGGTAACGCGTTTTTCCTGGCAGGGCCAGGATGTTTTCCGCAAAGTACCGGCGCAGGTCTGCGGCAATCCACGCCTCGCTGCCCTCAATGAAGTCACGCAATGCATCTTCCATCATCAGGTTGCCCTCTTCCACTCGCTTGACTTTGATTTCTTCTTGGGCGTTGTCGATGGCCGTGAGGATGTTTTCAATCAGGTTGAGGTCCTCGTCGTTGAGGGTCGGTGCCGCGGCCTTTTGGTAGGCGATGATGTCTTCTTCAATTTGGTCCACGTCGTACACCACGAAATCGTACCGATCGTAGACGTTTCCTTCCGCATCCAGCACCTTCGTTTCGTAAACGTTTCCCCGGAAAGGACGGAATTCAGCGGCATCCATGTGGTTCAACGGACGGTACACGTCCATGCACCATTCGCTGACGTTGCCCGCCATGTTGAACAATCCGTAATCGTTCGGTGCATAGGCCGTTACAGGGGCAGTGATGTCCGCGTTGTCGTTCAACGAAGTTTGTCCATTCGCAGAGCGCCCTGCAACCCCCATGTAGTCACCGCGACCGCGCACGAAGTTGGCGTTCATGTCACCCGTGTACCGCTTCGGAGCGCCGGGAATTTTATTCTGGCGCGTGTTGTCGTTCCGGGTGTAGTGGCCGTTCCACGGGTAGGTGCGGCGATCGCTGATGAGTTCTTCGTTGCTGTTTCCAATCAAGGCCAAAGCAGCGTATTCCCATTCCGCCTCGGTCGGCAGGCGGTAGTTCGGCAGCAAGATGCCGTCGGTGATTTGCGCACTCCGGGTCCCCGCTCCCATGGGGTTGTAGTCGATGAGGCTTCCGCGGTCACCTGATTCGGGGACATACTGTCCGCTGAAGTAGGTTTCCGTGGTGAAGTGTTCATCATCCACCTGTCCCATCGGGTTGTGGGCGATGATTCCTTCCCGCACCAAAATCTGTTCGTTCACTCGATCCGACCGCCACTTGCAAAAATCGTTCGCTTGAACCCACGACACGCCCACAACAGGGTATTCATTGTAGGAGGGATGGCGCAAGTAGTAGTTGACGTAGTTCTCGTTGTAACCGAGCTTTTCCCTCCATGCCGCAGTATCGGGCAATGCCCGTTCGACGATTTCAGGATAGGAACTTCCGTAAATCCGTTGCAGCCAGTACATGTACTCCAACCAAAATCCATTCGTGACCTCCGTTTGGTCCATGTAGAAGGAGGATACGGTCACCCGACGCGGCACGTTGTCCCACGAGAACATCAAGTCATCTTCGACTTGCCCCATGGTGAAGGTTCCGCCTTGGATGAACACCAAGCCTGGGCCCGTCTCTTGGTCAGGAGCATAGCTTTTCTCGAATCCTCCATTCGAGCTGTCGTTGTAGGCCCAACCCGTGGCACCCGAACGCTCCTTGACGCATCCAGAAAGGGTGAGCGCTCCGAGCGCCACCACAAAGGCCATCGTGCGAGAGGAATTCCAAATCATCTGTGAGGGGGTTTCCATTTCTTGCTTCAAATCTTGCTTACGCGTTCAACGTGCAACAGGTTACTCAATCCGCGTTTCGTTCCCAAAGAACTAGAACGCGGGGCATTTTATTGCTCGGAACTTGGAACGCTTGTTCCGACAATCGAACTGAATCGTCATGCTGATTTCGTGTGCACCACCTGTAGCAGGCGTCAATTCCGATACCGTGATGTCATAGCTGTATCCGAAGCGGATGACGTCCGATTCGATGCCCACCGTGGCGATGAAGGCATCGCGGTAGTCGGTGAAGAGAATTCCACGGTACCAAACGCCACCGACGAGCGGTCCCTTCTTTACGTAGACGCCCAGGTTCAACTGACGGAACTCGCCTTGTTGGCGGAGCAAGAAGTTCGGTGAAATCGTCGCTTCGACGCCTTTCACGGAACGCTGCAACGGCAGCACCGCTCCACCGTGCAAGGTGTATTTCATCGGCAGCCGACTGGTGCCGATGACCAGCGACTCGTTGGGCTCGTTCAAGTGGTGAACCGCCAAGCCGAAGTAGTATTTGTCACTGAAACCGAGCAGCCCTGTGCTGAAGTCCACCGCTTTCACCATCTCGCCGCGCGGAATGTCCTGCGTTTCATAGATGAAGCCACGCCGTGGGTCGATCATGTCGCCGAACGTCAAGCGGCTCCAATCCAGCGCCTTCTGCATGTAGGTCACCTGCAGCGCAGCTTTGATGGAAAACTTCCGGGTTACAGCCTGCTGGTAGCTGTAGATGCCGCTGGCCGTTGTTGTGGTCAACGTGCCCTGCCCCGCTTGGTCATTCACCACCAAAAATCCCAGACCGCCTTGGATGGATTCCACGTGCTGGTCGTAGGCTGCAGCTGTGGTGACGAAGTTGCCGCTCATCGCGGGCCACTGGTTCCGGTAGGACATCGTCAAACGCGGGCACCGCTCCGTTCCCGCGAAGGCGGGGTTGAGGTAAAGGGGGTTCGCGTAATATTGTGTGAACTCAGGGTCTTGCGCCCGCGCAGTGTCAGGCGCCACAAGGGCTGCTGACAGCAGGAGCAATCCGCTGAGAACGGACAAATTGACGGGGGTGAATCGTAGCTTCATCGCAGGTTTGACCAATGAATCCACAATAATAGAGAAAAAAGCGAGGCAACGCATGTTTTTCAAAGGAGTTTCGGGGTGAGTGCGCTTTGGGTACACGATAATCCATGAACGCACGTTCCTGCTGAGGTGTTGCATACATGGAAAATGATGAACTTCGCGACATGGTGATATGGAAGGTGCGATTCGCCCTGGTTTGGGGCCTGTTGGCGGTGTTGACAGGGATGCAGCCGGGTTGGGGCCAAACCCCGTCCGAGGTGCTCTCAGGCTCCGCCGAAATCCGGTGGTCATCCGACCTCCCATGGCTTCCGGAGGAGGGATTTGAACTGGACGGTGTGTCTTACGGGGTTTGGGAGTGGCCCACCGAGTCGGAGTGGGGAAGGGGTGTTCTGTTGACGGTCGATGCGGAATGGACTGCTATTGAAGGGGTGCAGGGCGGGATGGCGAGTCGCCTGAGTGACTTGGCGCGCTCGGGACGCGGTGAGGAGGGCTGGCCCGGGGCTTCCTTCCGCTGGGTGCATGGGGCGATGCAATGGACGGCTCCCCTGTTGCGCTATGACGAAGCAACGGGCCATATCGAGCGGCTCGACCGCTTTGAAGTGCAGTGGGGGCAGCACCCCATGGGCGGTGAGGGGATTGCGGATCGCACGAGGGATTGGCCGGAAACTTCGGTGCTGGCCGAGGGGCAGTTGTTTCGCGTGGACGTTCCGCGCGATGGGGTGTACAAACTCGACGGAGCGTTTTGGGAGGCCATCGGCGTCCATCCCGAGGAGGTAGCACCGGGGTCCGTGACCGTTTTTGGGAATGGGGGGCACGCCCTGCCCATGTCGAACGATGTGGAACGGCCGTTGGACCCGTCCACGGTGGCCTTGTGGTGGCGGGGGGATGAGGCGGCAGAGCATGTGGGGCAAGGGGAGTTTTTGTTTTGGGCAGAGGGACCTCACGCCATCACGTACGATGGCGAAACGGGGCAATTCGCGCACCAGCGGAACCCCTATTCCGACTCCGCGACCTTCTTCGTGCGCATCGACGACGTCCCCGGACGTCCTGGAAGTCGAATGCCCATCGCGGGAGGCCTTCCGTCCGGTGTGGTGATTGATGACACCCTCACCACGACGATGCACGTGGCGTTCCATGAGGAGGAGAAGCACAGTCCGAATCGATCGGGGCGCGAATGGTACGGGGAGGAGTTCGGCACCGTTTTAGAGCGCACGTTCACGTTCCCTGTGCCCTTCGCTGAGCCGGAAACGGGCCAAATCCGCATCGAGCTGATCGCCCGGTCCATGCAGGCCGCGAGCTCGTTCACCGTGAGCGCAGGCGCAGCGAGTTCCACGGCATTCCACAACATCACGTCCACGGCGTCCACCTCGCCGGTGGCCACCTCGGCGGGCCTGACGCTCCAAGGGCAACTCGTGACGGGCAGTGGAAACAACGCCCGCATCGACGTGAACGTGGCCTTCAATCCCGCCAACTCCGACGCCCGGGGTTGGCTCGACTTCATCCGCATCGAGCAAAAGCGTGCGCTGCGTTTTTCGGGCAGCACCGAATCGTTTTTTGGAGCGGAACCGGGAGCCGGCTGGGTGCGCTACGAGTTGAGCAATGCGGCACTGCTCGAGTCGATTTGGGACGTGACCGATGGCACGCAGCCGGTCCGCGTTCCGTTTGAACTCGAAGGCGAAACGGCGGTTTTCCATGCAGAGCGCGATGTGATGCGGCGATTCGTTGCCTTGCCCGGTTACGGCCATGCCGTTCCGGAAGTCCGCGGTCCCGTGGCCCATTCGAACGTCCATGCATGGGTGGGATTGGATGCCGTGGTGGTGACCCGACCGATCTACGCTGAGGCCGCGGCGCGCTGGGCGGCCATGCGGGCCGATGAAGGGCTGGCGGTGGGCATCGTCGACCAACAGACGGTCTTCAACGAATTCTCCAGCGGCCAGCCGGACCCCACAGCCCTGAAGATGCTGATGATGATGTTGTGGGACCGCGCAGAAGACGCGGGCGGCGGGCATCCCCGGTTCTTGCAGTTGATGGGCGATGGGACGTTTGCGAATCGAGGCGGTTTGGCCTCTTCTCCTTACATCATCACCTACCAATCCGCCAATTCACTCAGTCCGACCAGCAGCTACGTCAGCGACGATTACTTCGGTTTCATCGAGCCTGAGATGGGAGAAGGCATCGGGGATAAAATGGCCATCGGCATCGGACGCATTCCCTGTTCCAATGCCACCGAAGCGCTGGAATTCGTCGAAAAGCTCGAGCGGTATGCGGGGAGGATCGATGGGGCAGATGGCGGGTGCGGTTTGGACGAGCACCAACCGGAGAAGGGGCCCTGGCGCAACCGCATCACGTTCGTGAGCGATGATATGGACGGCAGCGGAGGCCCCACGGAGTTGTCCCACATGATGAACAGCGAGGAGCACGCGAACACCTTGGCCGCCGAGCACCCGGAGTACGACGTGGACAAAATTTACTTCGACGCCTATCCCCAGTTGAGCACCCCCGGTGGAGAGCGCTACCCGGATGCCTCCGTAGCCATCGATCGGCGTGTGGGAGATGGGGCGCTCATCGTGAATTACATCGGTCACGGTGGGGAACGGGGTTGGGCGCATGAGCGGGTATTGACTTCGTCCATGATCCGGGATTGGACCAATGGCAGCCGGATGCCGCTCTTCATGACGGCCACCTGCGAATTGGCCCGTTTCGACGATCCGGAAGTGGAAAGTGCCGGGGAATTGATGGTCATGAACCCGGATGGAGGGGCCATCGGAATGCTCACCACCACGCGCGTGGTCTTCAGCAGTTCGAACCAGCAGTTGAATCGGGCGTTTTACGACATCGCTTTGGAAAACGGTGAGGTGGCGGACTTGCGTTTGGGCGACATCGCGCGGGTGACGAAAAACGACCCGCAAGTCAGCAACACCTCGAACAAGCGGAACTTCACGTTGCTCGGCGACGCGGCCATGCAGTTGGCGTATCCGCAGCACCAAGTGATCCTTTCGGAGTTGCCGGATTCGGTGCGCGCATTGGAAGCGTTCTCGGGGTCCGGCTTCGTGGCGGATGCGGCAGGGGATACGTTGCACGATTTCAATGGGGTCGTAACCGTTCGGGTGTTCGATAAGCGAAGCCAAATCAACACCCTGAACAACGACGGGGGGACGGGACCCTTTGCCTTCACGGTTTTCCGCAACGTCATTCACCAAGGGCTCGCCACCGTGACGGACGGGGCCTTCTCGTTCGAGTTCGTGGTGCCGCGGGACATCGATTACGAATGGGGAACGGGACGCGTGAGTTGTTATGCGCTGGATTTGACCAGCGGCGCGGATGCACACGGGGCGTCCGAGGCGTGGCACATCGGTGGGGTGAATGCGAACTTCGTTCCGGATTTGACCCCGCCGCAGGTGGACGTCTACCTCAACGACACCCTGTTCGTTTCGGGCGGGATTGCGACTCCGGATCCGTTTCTCGTCGTTCGCGCCTTCGATGAGGGGGGCATCAACTCGGCAGGTTCAGGCATTGGTCACCAAATGAAAGCCGTCATCGATGGCGACTGGGCTGGGGCCATCTCCCTCAACGATTTCTACACCTCCGACCTCGACACTTACCGTCGGGGGACCATCCGCTATCCGTTAGAAGGGCTTTCAGCGGGGGAGCACACGATTGAAGTCATCCTTTGGGACGTCCAAAACAACCAAGGACGCGGCTCGGTATCCTTCACGGTGGTGGAAGGCGAGGACGTCGTGTTTGACGTGGTGAACGCCTACCCGAATCCCGCAACGGATGAGGTGTGGTTCGAGGTCGAACATACGGCGGCGTGTGAGTCGGTGAGTTACCGGTTGGACGTGTTCGATTTGGCGGGCAGGCGGGTGCATGCGGCGGCGTGGGAAGTGGAGTCGCCCGGATTCCGCATCGCGCCCTTCCGCTGGGACTTGCGCGATGTCGACGGAAGCGCGGTGAAACCCGGGACCTACCTTTGCCGTATCTCGTTGGAAACAACTTCAGGTGAGGTCACACAACATTCCGAGCGCATTGTCGTTCTTCGTCCGTGATTTGAATCGTTACCTTTGCCCCCCGATAGCTTTGAACATGCGCACACGTATTTTGACTTTAGCCGCAACAGCCGTGCTTTCTGCAGGGTTTGGAGGGCATGGCGTTTGGGCCCAGTTGACCCCCGATGAAGGCTCGCAAATCGTGCAGTTGAACACCATCACCACGGCGGTGCCGTTTTTGATGATTGCTCCCGACTCGCGGTCGGGTGCACTGGGTGATGCGGGGGTTGCGCTTTCGGCGGATGGAAACAGCCTGCATTGGAACCCAGCGAAGATGTCGTTTTTGGAAAACGATTTTGAGTTCAGCTTGAGTTATGCTCCGTGGCTGCGCGCGCTGGTGGATGACATGAATTTGGCTTACCTGACGGGCGTGCGGAAGATCAACAAGCGGCAAGCTTGGGGCGGCGCCTTGCGGTACTTCTCTTTGGGCAACATCACGTTCACGGACGAAACGGGGACGACCATCCGCGATTTCCAACCGGCAGAATTCAGCTTGGATGTAGGATTTTCCCAGGCGTTCACTTCGAAGTTCAGCGGGGGCATTTCGGGCCGTTTCATCAACTCGAACCTGACAGGCGGCACCAACGTATTGGGGGCTAACTCCAAACCAGGTCGCTCCGTGGCCGTTGATGTGGGGGTGTTTTACACGAATCCTTACGCGAAGTTGGGCAAGCGCGATGGCATGTTCAACTGGGGCTTGACCGTGAGCAACATCGGAGCGAAGATGGGGTACACGGAAAGTGCGGAGCGGGACTTTTTGCCGATGAACCTGAAAACAGGACTCGCCTACCAAACCTACATCGACCAGTACAACAGCCTCACCTTCACCGCTGACATCAACAAATTGCTCGTTCCGACCACGCCGATTTACGACCAAGAATCGGGCACGAGCATCGTCAGTGGCTACGACCCCAACGTCGGTGTAGCGACGGCCATCGTACAGAGTTTCTATGACGCGCCTGGAGTGGTCAACGATGACGGCGTAGTGGAACCGGGTTCCATTTTCCGCGAGGAGTTGCGCGAATACAACATTGGTGGAGGCATCGAATACGACTACAACAGCGTGTTTGCCTTCCGGACCGGCTTCTTCAATGAGCATTACTCGAAGGGAAATCGCCAATTCATCACCTTGGGGGCGGGCATCAAGTACACCGTCTTCACCGTGGATTTGAGTTACCTGATTTCCACGCGTCAACAAAATCCGCTCGCGAATACGCTCCGGTTCACCTTGCGTTTGCAGTTCTCGGAACTCGCAGGGGGCGACAACGAATGATGCGCATCGGATACGGATACGACGTCCACCAGCTGAAGGAGGGCGAAGAACTCTGGTTGGGGGGCATCCAGGTGCCGCATGAAAAAGGTGCGGTCGGACACAGCGACGCCGATGTGGTGTTGCATGTCATTTGCGATGCACTGCTTGGCGCTTTGGCCTTGCGCGACATCGGCTACCATTTTCCCGACACGGACCCCGCCTACAAGGGCATTGACAGCAAGAAATTGCTGGTGGAGACGTATCGGCTCATCACAGATGCCGGTTGGGAGTTGGGCAACGTGGATTGCACGTTGTGTTTGCAGCGCCCGAAGGTGTTGCCCTACATAGAGGAAATGCGCGCCTGCATCGCGGGCGTCATGGGTGTCGACGTCGGTCAGGTGAGCGTAAAAGCTACGACGACCGAGCAATTGGGGTTCGTTGGAACCGAGGAAGGGGTCTCCGCCCACGCGGTCGTGCTTTTGCAGCGCGCCTCCTGAAGTCAGTCGTTCGCGCCGGTGCCCTCGAAGTGATCGGGTTGTTGGGCCAAATCGAAGTGCACCTTGATCACGGCCGTATCGCGCAACAAGTCCACCTTGCCGATTTCGATGCGGTCGATGTTCACGCCCGTGCGTTCCTCCAGGTCAGCGAGCAATTCCGCTCGCCGCCCTGCGTGAATGAGGTCCACCCGATCGTACACCACGATTTTCGTGGCCATGTGCCGAATCGTCCAGACGCGTTCCAAGATCCACGTCAGCAACCACATCGCCGCGTTCGCTGAAGCAATGGCCGCCCAGGCCACCGTGCCAGGAGCCAGCGCATTCAGCACCGCAAGCGCGATGACGATGAACAGGTACGTCATTTCCCGAATCGGGATGGCGTCCGTGCGGTAGCGGATGATGCCGAAAATCGCAAACAGCCCGAGCGCGAAGGCCAAATCCAATTCCACCCCCACCAACATTTGGCACAACGTAAACACCGCTGCGCTCACTGTCAAGAACGTGAACACGAACTCCCGACGCTGCGAAGCTTGGTGGTAAATGAACAGCACCAACACCACCGCGGACAAGAGGTTCGCGCCAAACAACATCAAAAAGTCCATCAAAGGTTCCCAATTCATGGCAGGAAAGTTCGTTCAAGTTCTCGGATGACCGGGCGGTACGTTCGCACGGATTGTTCGGGCCGCGTCAGCGCGGTTCCGACGATGTATTTCGACACGCGCGTGGTGCGTCCGAGGGGCGGATGCGCCCCGCGGAAGGGGTCGAGGGCGTTGAACAACGGGCTCCGGCGGTCGATGCGCTGCTGCTTCATTTCAATGATGGCACAACCGGGCAAGCCCGCTTCGAAGCCGTCGGCCGATCGGAAGGTCAGTCCGGTGTCCACTGTAAAGCGTTCCGCCCGCTCCGGGGCGACCAACGTGAATCGCTCGAAGGCACTCGACATCACCGGCACGGACTCTGCAGCGAACGGAAACGCTTCCGCGAGTGCGGCGCGCTCTTCAACCGTGAGCGGTGCGTCCCAATCCGCTCCCCCCGCCCGCTCCCACCGCTGCTTCACTGTGCGCCCGTGCACGGTTTTGTGCTTGACCTCCAAGAACGCGCGCCCGTTCGATCGGTAGCGGCGGATGCGCGCCTTGTAGCGGTCGTTTCGGCCGCGCGTGTGGGCTTGGAAACAGCGCAAATCGGGCGTGTCGAGGAAGCTGTTGTCGTACGTCGTTTGGCGCACCCCGTTAACGGCCAAAACCCGATGCTCCCCCGCCTCCAGCACAGCCGAAATCAGCTCCGGCAACCAGGATTCCCGAACAATGAACTTCGAGTCAAGGCGGCTGAGGAGCGCGGCATCCTGGATTTCGTCCAGTCCGATGCCCGGCGCGGCGGAGAGAAGGTCTTGCAGGTCCAACGTGGCGAAGATATGGACAACAGGGCTCAATTCGTGCGCTCCGGGAGTTGGTGTCGCTTGGACACGAACGGCGGTTGCAGGGGGTTTTTGGTTTGAACCATTCGGCACTCTCGTGGGTTCTGAACCTATATTTGCACGACAGAATCGTACAACCATGGCCACTACCACCCGCGCTCGGAGCACGAAAGCCGCCGCTGGCAAGGCGAAGAGCTCATCCAAATCAGCAACCCCTCCCCATTCAAAGGAGGTTTACCAACGCTGGTTTCGCGACATGTATTTGATGCGCAAGTTCGAAGAGCGTTGCGGTCAACTCTACATTCAACAAAAATTCGGTGGCTTCTGCCACTTGTACATCGGACAAGAAGCCATTTTGGCGGGCATGACGGAAGCCATGCGCCCCACCGATCGCTTCATCACGGCTTACCGCGACCACGCGCACCCCATCGCCTTGGGCACCGACCCTCGAAAGGTGATGGCGGAGCTCTATGGCAAGCGCACGGGCACGTCGAAAGGCAAGGGAGGTTCGATGCACATGTTCGATAAGGAACGCAACCTCTTCGGAGGCCACGGCATCGTGGGTGGCCAAATCGGACTCGGAGCAGGCATCGCCTTCGCCGACAAGTACCGCAAAGAGGACCACGTCACCCTGACGTTTTTCGGCGACGGCGCCGCCCGCCAGGGCATCCTCCACGAAACCTTCAACATGGCGATGACCTGGAAACTCCCGGTCATCTTCATCGTCGAAAACAACCAATATGCAATGGGCACGTCCGTCGAGCGCACCTCGAACGTGACGGACCTCCGCAAGCTTGGGGCCAGCTACGAGATGCCAGCTGCTGCTGTGGACGGCATGAGCCCAGAAGCGGTCTACGACGCTTTGACGGAGGCCGCCGCGCACTGCCGTGCCGGCAACGGGCCGTACCTCTTGGACATCCAAACGTACCGTTACAAAGGGCACTCCATGTCGGACCCCCAGAAGTACCGCACCAAGGAGGAAGTCAATGAGTACTTGGAAAAGGATCCCATTTTGCACGTTCGCAACGTCTTGTTGGACCAAGGTTGGGCCACCGAGGACGAGTTGAAGGCCGTCGAAAAAGAGGTGAAGGCCCTCGTTGAAGAGTCCATCGTTTACGCAGAGGAGAGCCCGTTGCCGGATGCGTCCGAGCTCTACGAGGACGTCTATTCCGACCCGTATCCGTTCGTCAAGGATTGATGCGCGGTATCCTGAACCCAACTGAACCCACTACACTGAGCCATGGCTGAAATCATTCGGATGCCCAAGTTGAGCGACACGATGACCGAAGGGGTCGTCGCGGCTTGGCACAAGAACATCGGTGACGCTGTTGAGAGCGGAGAATTGCTCGCGGAAATCGAAACCGATAAGGCGACGATGGAATTTGAATCGTTCAACGACGGGGTGTTGTTGCACATTGGCGTGCCAGAAGGCGGTTCTGCGCCTGTGGACAGCGTGTTGGCCATCGTTGGCGAAGCTGGCGAGGACTTCCAAGCGCTGTTGGATAGCGAAGCATCGGCTGCCCCTGCTCCTGTTGCCGCAGAAGCTGCTCCGGCTCCGGCTCCGGTGGCTGCGGCTCCTGCGGCTGCGCCGGTTGCAGTGGCACCCGCTCCGGTAGCGGCCCCTGTGGCGGCTCCGGCTCCTGCCCCTGCGGTCAACGGGCGGGTCAAGGCATCGCCGTTGGCGAAGCGCTTGGCCGAAGAACGCGGCATTCCGCTGGGCGTGGTCCCTGGAAGCGGAGACGCAGGTCGCATTGTGAAGCGCGACATTGAGGCGTTTGTTCCGGTGGCTGCGCCGGCTGCGGCTTTGGCTGGTCAAGAGCGTTACACGGAAGTGGCTGTTTCCCAAATGCGGAAAACCATCGCCCGCCGCCTCGCAGAAAGCAAATTCAGCGCACCCCATTTCTACCTGTCCATTTCCATCGACATGGACGCAGCGATGGAGGCTCGCAAGCAAATCAATGCCCTTCCCGACACGAAAGTCAGCTTCAACGACATGGTGGTGAAGGCTTCCGCGCTGGCGCTGAAGCAGCACCCGGCAGTGAACAGTTCGTGGCTGGGCGATCGCATTCGGTACAACGAACACGTGCACATCGGGGTCGCGGTGGCCGTTGAGGACGGCCTGCTCGTCCCGGTGGTGCGCCACACGGACACGTTGCCGCTGACTGCCATCGGAGCGCAGGTGAAGGAGTTCGCGGGCAAGGCACGCGATAAGAAACTGCAGCCGAGCGATTGGGAAGGCAACACCTTCACCATTTCGAATTTGGGCATGTTCGGCATTGAGGAATTCACGGCCATCATCAACCCGCCGGATGCGTGCATTTTGGCAGTGGGTGGCATCCAGCAGGTCCCAGTCGTTAAGAACGGAACCGTGGTGCCAGGCAACGTCATGAAGGTCACCTTGAGCTGCGACCACCGCGTGGTCGATGGGGCGACGGGCGCCGCGTTCTTGAACACGTTGAAAACGTACTTGGAACATCCCGTGACGATGCTCGCCTGAGCGCCCTCACGTCTTGAACATTGACACAGCCGTCCCTGAATGGGGGCGGCTGTGTTGCTTTGAAACGCCCCCTGCGCGACCTTGCAGCAGCGATGCCCTCGATCCAACTCGATACCCCGATTGAATTCGTAAAAGGCGTGGGGCCCCAACGCGCGGAGTTCCTGCGCGTTGAACTCGGCATCCACACCGCGGGTGACCTGTTGGAGCACATTCCGTTTCGGTACGAGGACCGCTCGCAGTTTGTTGACGTGGCGGCCATTCAATCCGATGCCACGTCCATCCAGTTGCAGGGCGTCATCACGCAGGTGAACGAGGTGCCCACAAAGCGGGGCAAGCGCATCGTAGCTCAATTCGAAGACGCCACGGGGCGCTTGGAACTCGTTTGGTTCAAGGGCGGTCGGTGGATCGTTTCGCAGTTGCCGGTTCACCAGCAAGTGGTCATTTTTGGCAAGCCCGCGAAATTTGGGGGCAAGTGGAACATTGCGCACCCGGAAGTGGAGCGCCTGGAGGCGTTTCAGGGACGCCAGGGGCTCGGCCTGCAGCCGGTTTACTCCTCGACCGAGAAGCTGTCGAACCGTGGCTTGTCTTCGGCCGGCATCGCCCGGCTCATCCGCACGGTGCTGGGCCAAAACGAATTCACCATCCCGGAAACCCTTCCCGCCGAACTCCTTGCTGAGCTCCGCATGCCCTCTCGGGATGAAGCGTTTCGAACCGTTCACTCCCCGCCCGACCCCGCCACCGCCGACCGTGCCCGCAACCGCCTCAAGTTCGAGGAACTGCTTTACCTCCAGCTTCTGCTTGTCCGCAAGAAGCAAATTGCGACCACCGATCAACCCGGTGTGCGCTTCGGAGCCGTCGGCGATCGGTTCAACACGTTCTACGCGAACCACCTCCCGTTCGAGCTCACCGGCGCCCAAAAGCGCGTCATGCGCGAAATCCGCGCCGACACGAACACGGGTTGGCACATGAACCGCCTGCTTCAAGGCGACGTGGGGTCGGGAAAAACGGTCGTTTCCCTCCTGACGGCCCTGCTCGCCATCGACAACGGCTACCAAGCCTGCGTGATGGCGCCCACTGAAATCCTCGCGAACCAACATTTTCTCGGGTTCAAGGAGTTGCTTGCTGAAATGGACGTGCGCGTCGAGCTGCTTACCGGGTCGGTGAAAAAGGCGGATCGCGTGCCGATTTTGGAAGGGTTAGCGAACGGCGAGGTGCACATCCTCGTGGGCACCCATGCGCTGATTGAGCCCGGGGTGAAGTTCAAGGCCCTGGGCTTGGCCGTCATCGATGAGCAGCACCGGTTTGGCGTGCAGCAGCGGGCGAAGCTTTGGGCCAAATCCACCCCTCCTCCCCACGTCCTCGTCATGACGGCTACGCCCATCCCGCGCACCCTTGCCATGACGGCCTACGGCGACCTCGACGTCAGCATCATCGACGAATTGCCGCCCGGTCGCAAGCCCATCCGCACCGTTCACCGAACGGACGGTGCGCGCCTCCGCGTCCTGCAATTCGTGGAGGAAGAAATCGCGCGTGGCCGCCAAGTCTACGTCGTCTTCCCGCTCATTGAAGAAAGCGCGACCCTCGATCACAAGGACCTCATGGACGGCTACGAGAGCCTCTCGCGCCGCTTCCCGCTTCCAAAGTACCGCCTCAGCATCGTACACGGCCGCATGCCCGCCGAAGACAAGGACCTCGAAATGAGGCGGTTTGCAAGCGGCGAAGCGCACATCCTCGTGGCGACGACGGTCATTGAGGTCGGCGTGAACGTCCCCAACGCCTCCGTGATGATCATCGAGTCTGCGGAGCGCTTCGGCCTTTCCCAACTGCACCAGCTGCGCGGCCGGGTGGGGCGTGGGGCCGAGCAGAGCTATTGCATCTTGATGACAAAGGACGAGCTCGGGAAAGAGGCGGCGCTGCGGATGGAGACGATGTGCCGAACGAATGACGGGTTTGAGATCGCGGAGGTGGATTTGGAATTGCGGGGGCCGGGCGATTTGATGGGAACGCAGCAGTCCGGGGTGCCGGATTTGAAGATGGCGGATTTGATGCGGGACCGGGAGGTGTTGAGCGCCGCGCGCTACATCGCCTCGCGGGTTTTGGAGGAGGATCCGGAACTGGCGAAGCCGGAGCATGCTATCCTCAATCGGGAGTTGAAACGTGTGGCGGCGGGGCGGCCGGATTGGAGCCGGATTTCCTGAACTTCGGGGCATGAATGCGGAATGGAAAGGTTGGGCGTTGGGGGCGGTGGTTGCTGTGGTGGCGGCGGTGGCTGCGTTTTTGGCGGTGCCGGGGGGTGAGGTGGGGGGGGATTCGTTGGATGTGGCGGGGGTGGGGTGGAAGCGGTGGACGCTTTGGGAGGGGCGGGCTGCTGCGCCGTGGGGGGTGGAGCGGGTGATGCGGTTTGAGGCGGACTCGGCTTGGGCGTGGTTTGCCGAGGGGGAGGGGCGGCCGGTGGATTCGTTGGCGTGGGGGCAGGTGCCGGGGGGGTGGTTTGCGGCGAATGTGGCGGGGGAGGCGATGTGGGGGGCGGGGCCGGTTGAAGGGGAGTTGCGGGGGGCTTGGCATCCGCAGCGGCATGGCGTGACGCGGTTGGAGGTGCGGGATGGTGGGGTGTGGTGCACGTTTGAGGGGGTGGGGTTGGAGGGAGAGGCGCGGCCGGTGCAGGCGACGTTCTTCGGGGAGGAGCCGAGAGGGGCCGAGTTGCCCGAGGCTTGGTCGGGGTGGAGGCAGGCTGCGATGCGCGGGGGCCAAACCGCATGGGCGCACGCCAAAGCGGACCGCCGTGCGGGCGATTCTGGGCACCCCGCGTTGTGCGGTCGGGGGGACGGAACGCGCCTGGTCATCGAACGCGTGAACGGCGAGCGGCTTACCGTGTTCGGTTGGACGGACAGCACGGGCGTGGCGGCGGAATGGGCGGTGCGTGGATGGGGGTGGGGCGATTCCCTGCCGTGGGCGCGCATCATGCCGGACGGATTGCATGTGGGCACGGGGACGTGGGCCGCTCCGGGTTCTGCTGCGGACTTGTCGCCAGTCGACGAATGGGCATGGTCACGGGAAGGGGGCTACCGCGAGGCGACGGCGTTGGGGGCAGGGCGGATGGCCTGGACCGGATCGCCCACGCCTGAGGGAATGGCTTCACCGATGGCCGAAGCGGCCCCTGCACTGGGCGCGCTGGCCGAGCGCACCCTAGGTCGCGTCCGGAACCACCGCTCCGGGAAGCGCATGGACGTGCGTTGGGTGGAAGGCGCCGTCAAGGCCTACGACGGCGAAGCGCTCGTTTGGAGCGTGGATGTGGGCGGCGAGTTGCTGGGGGGTGTGCAGGAAGTGGATTTGTACCGGAACAACAAGTACCAGTGCGCCTTCGCAACGACCGAAGGGGTGCATGTGATCGATGTGCTGGGGCGGGAAGTCAAGGGGTTTCCGATCGAGCCCACGGGCGGCGTTTCGGCTTGGTTGCTCGCGGATTACGACCGGAATGAGCAGTATCGGTTTTTGGTGGCCACGCCGAGTGGCAAGGTGCTGAATTACCGGGATGAGGGCGAGCGGACGCCGGGATGGAATTTCAAGCCGACGGGGGAGGCGATTGCGCATTTGGCCCACCTGCGCATCGGGTCGAAGGATTACCTGTTTGCAGGCCAAACCGATGGCCACGTGCGCCTCCTCAGCCGCACCGGCAACGACCGCGCCACCACCGACGTCCAAGTGCCTCCCACCGCTCCTCCCGCCTTCCGCCTCGGAGGCAGCATTGCGGGCAGCACCGTGCTGTACATCGGTGCCGACGGGTGGGTCGAAGAGCGGACGTTGGGCACGAACGAGCCGGTCGGAATGGACCGACTCACACAGGGCGTGGCCGTCGCAACCGAAGACGTTGACGGCGATGGAAAGGCGGAAGTGGTGGTCACCGATGCCCAAGGCGCCCGCTCCATTTGGAACCAGCGCAACGAGCGAATCAGCTCAGAACCGAACGGCTGATGACGATGCGCTGCACCTCCGAGGTGCCCTCGTAAATCTGCGTGATTTTCGCATCCCGCATCAGGCGCTCCACATGGTATTCCTTCACGTAGCCGTAGCCGCCGTGGATTTGGACCGCTTCGACCGTCTGCTTCATGGCAACTTCTGAAGCGTAGAGCTTCGCCATGCTCGAGGCCAAATCGTAATCCTCCCCCTGGTCCTTCAACCACGCCGACTTGAGCACGAGCAAGCGCGCCGCTTCGATTTGCGTGGCCATGTCGGCCAGCTTGAAGGCGATGGCCTGGTGGCGCGAAATCTCCTTCCCGAACGCCTTGCGCTCTTGCGAGTAGGCGAGGGCGAGTTCGTATGCCCCCGACGCGATGCCGAGCGCTTGCGCGGCGATGCCGATGCGGCCGCCCGCCAAGGTCTTCATGGCGAACTTGAAGCCGAAGCCGTCTTCGCCGATGCGGTTTTCCTTCGGCACCTTGACGTCGTTGAACATCAGGGTGTGCGTGTCGGATCCGCGGATGCCGAGTTTGTCCTCCTTCGCGCCGACGAGGAAGCCGGGCATGTCGCGCTCCACGATGAGCGCGTTGATGCCGCGGTGGCCTTTCTCCGCATCGGTTTGGGCGATGACGAGGTAGGTCGAAGCGGAGTTGCCGTTCGTGATCCAGTTCTTCGTGCCGTTCAGGAGGTAGTGGTCGCCCATGTCGATGGCCGTGGTCCGCTGGGACGTGGCGTCGGATCCGGCTTCCGGCTCGCTGAGGCAGAAGGCGCCGATTTTTTGGCCTGAAGCCAACGGAACGAGGTATTTCTGCTTTTGCTCCTCGGTGCCAAACGCTTGCAATCCATAGCAAACCAACGAGTTGTTCACGCTCATGCACACGCTCGCCGACGCATCGATCTTCGAGATTTCTTCCATCGCCAAGGCGTAGGAAACCGTGTCCATGCCGGAACCGCCGTACGCCGGGTCGACCATCATGCCCATGAAACCGAGCTCGCCGAGCTGCTTGATTTCTTCTGCGGGGAATCGTTGCTCCCGGTCGCGCTCAATCACGCCGGGTTTGAGTACATTTTGGGCGAAATCGCGGGCGGCGTCGCGCACAGCGATTTGTTCTTCGGTGAGTTGGAGGTTCATTGCCTATCTCGCTAAGGTTAACAAATCCGTTCGCTTGCGAAGATACAGCCCCTCCGACCGTTCGAAGCATGGAAGCCGCACAAACCGCCCCGATCCCGCCCCAAACCGCCATCGGCCTCATGAGCGGAACTTCCCTCGACGGCCTCGACATCGCCCGCTCCCTGTTCGAGCGCACGGCGACGGGGCACATCCGGGGCGAGCTGCTGGCTTTCGAGTCGGTGCCGTTCCCGAAAGCCCTCGCCGCGCGGCTCCGGGCCTTGTACACCGCGGACGCCCGGGAGTGGTCGGCCTGTGCAGCCGCGTTTTCGACGTGGTGCGCCGAGGCCGTGCTCGCCACGGGATTCACCGCGGACGCGATCGGCTTCCACGGCCAAACCACCTTCCACGACCCCGCCACGGGATTCACGGCTCAGCTCGCTTCCGGCGCGCACCTTCACGCCCGAACGGGCATCCCCGTGGTGTGCGATTTCCGCAGCCTGGACGTGGCGCTCGGTGGCCAGGGCGCACCCCTTGTTCCTGTGGCGGATGCGCTCCTTTACCCGGAAGCGGAAGTGGCCGTCAACCTCGGAGGCATTGCGAACCTCAGCGAGCGCGATGCGCAGCGGGCTTGGGACATCGTCCCGTGCAACTTGCTCCTGAATGGCCTTGCTGAACGCGTGGGGGAGGGGTATGACCGAGGAGGGGAGCGGGCTGCACGCGGGCAGGTCATTGCGGATTTGGCCACGGCGCTTGAGCGCATGCCGTACCACGCGGCGCCGGCACCGAAAAGCCTGGGCCGGGAGGACGTGGATGCGCACTGGTGGCCCGCCATCCGCGCTTTCGATGACCGGCCCATCGACGACCTGCTTGCCACCGTCACCGCCGACATTGCTCGGCACGTGGGCAATGCCATCGGTCCCCGGACCGCCCTCATCACGGGAGGCGGCGCGTGGAACGCGGCCTTGATGGCGCGGATCGCCGCAGCGCCCGGTTTGCGCTTGCTGCCCGCGAGTCCCGAAACCGTGGATGGCAAGGAAGCCCACGCCTTCGCGCTCCTCGCGTGGATGCGGGTGCACGGCATTCCGAACACCTGGGCCTCGGTGACGGGAGCAAGGCGGGATTCGTGTGGGGGGTGCATTTATGGTGATGTCAGGCGGCTTTTGGCATAAACCAACACGTATCTTCGCGCCGCCGATCAACTCATCGACCATGAAAGACTTGCTCAAGCGCTACGAGGGCCGCAACCCGGAAATTGTATTCGAGTGGCACGACGCCGAAACGGAAGCCCAAGGTTGGGTGGTCATCAACTCCTTGCGCGGCGGGGCTGCGGGAGGGGGGACGCGGATGCACCCAAACCTCGACAAGCGGGAGGTGGAGAGCTTGGCGAAGACCATGGAGATCAAGTTCACGGTGAGCGGACCGCAAATCGGAGGCGCGAAGAGCGGCATCCGATTCGATCCCAACGATCCCCGCAAGGAGGGCGTGTTGCGCCGGTGGTATGCGGCGGTGACGCCGTTGTTGAAGCACTACTACGGCACCGGTGGTGACATGAACGTCGATGAGATCCACGAGGTGATTCCGATGACCGAGGCGTGCGGGGTTTGGCATCCACAGGAAGGCGTGTTCACGGGGCATTTCCAGCCGAATGAAGCCGAAAAGGTGCGGCGCATCGGCAACCTCCGCCAAGGGGTAAGCCAAATCGTAGAAGACCTCGAACTTTCACCCGACGTGACCCGCAAATACCGCGTGGCCGACCTCATCACCGGGTACGGCGTGAGCGAATCGGTGCGCCATTTCTACGACCTGTACGGCGGAACCCTGGAGGGCAAGCGCGTCATCGTGCAGGGCTGGGGCAACGTAGGCGCCGCCGCGGCCTACTACCTCGCCGAAGCCGGGGCGTCCATTGTGGGCATCATTGACCGGGCGGGCGGCCTCATCGAACCGGAAGGCATGGAACCGGCGGACGTGCTCGACCTCTTTTTGACGAAGAAGGGCAACGCGCTCAACCGCGATGGCATGCTGTCGTTCGAGGAGGTGAACGAGCGGATTTGGGATGTGGCGGCGGACGTCTTCTTGCCGTGCGCGGCTTCGCGCTTGGTAAGCCAAAACCAACTCGATCGCATGATCGCAGCCGGCGTCGAGGTCATCTCAAGCGGTGCCAACGTGCCGTTCGCCGATCCGGAAATCTTCTACGGTTCCATCGCTGAGCACGCGGATCAGCACCTCGCAGTGGTGCCCGATTTCATTGCAAACTGCGGAATGGCGCGGGTGTTCGCCTACCTCATGAGCCACGCGGACGTGGACATGAGCGACCGTGCGATCTTCGAGGACACCTCGGCGACGATTCGCCGTGCCCTCGAGGCGACCCATGCGCGAAACAGCTCGCGGACCCTGCTCAGTGCCGCGGCGTTCGAAATTGCGCTCGAGCAGCTCGTTTGATTTGGTCAGGCGGGACTTCCGCCCGACCTTGAAGGCGCAAAATTGAACCGCACGTCATGGAGTACATCATCCTCGCCGTTTTCGTTCTGGGCTATGTGTTCATCGCCTTGGAACACACGTTTCACATTGACAAAGCGGCTTCTGCGCTGCTGACGGGGACGATTTGTTGGGGGCTATTCGTGACGGGGACAGACGTTCCTGCGGAACACCTTGAAGAGGCGTTCAAGCTGTTTTCTTCAGAGCACGGGGATGGGCACGTCCCGCTGTTGAGCGGGTTTTTCGAGCACCGGCTGTTGCACCACATGGAGGAAATCAGTTCCATCCTATTCTTCTTGATGGGGGCGATGACCATCGTGGAATTGGTGGATGCGCACGAAGGATTCGCGGTCATCACCGACCGCATCCGGACGACGAAGAAGGTGAAGCTGCTGTGGGTGCTGTCCTTGCTCACGTTCTTCTTTTCAGCGGTGCTCGACAACTTGACCACGTCCATTGTCATGATTTCCCTGCTTCGCAAGCTCATTGACGACAAGGAGACCCGGTGGCTCTTTGCGGGCATGGTGGTGGTGTCGGCGAATGCTGGGGGCGCTTGGTCGCCCATTGGCGACGTGACCACCACGATGTTGTGGATCGGCGGGCAGCTCTCTACGGGCGTCATCGTTTCCCACTTGTTCTTGCCTTCTTTGGTGGCATTGCTCGTGCCACTGGGGGTGTTGAGCTTTACGTTGAAAGGCGAAGTCACGCGTCCTCGGGTCGTGGACGAGCATGCAGCCGATCCTACGACGCCTGCGGAACGGAACTTGATTTTTACGTTGGGCGTGGCGGGGCTGTTGTTCGTGCCGGTTTTCAAGACGGTCACGCACCTTCCTCCGTTCATGGGCATGATGCTGTCGCTGGGCGTGATGTGGGTGGTGACCGAGTTGCTGCACCGGTCGAAGAACCAAGAGGAACGGAAGGACTTGAGCGTGCTGGGGGTGTTGCGCAAAATCGACACGGCTTCGGTGCTGTTCTTCCTCGGCATTTTGTTGGCGGTGGCTTCGTTGCAAGAGGCCGGCTTGTTGCTCGCAGCAGCGGGTTGGTTGAGCGATGCGATGGGCAACGTTTATGCCATCAACATCATCATCGGCTTGCTGTCGGCCATTGTGGACAACGTGCCGTTGGTGGCCGCATCGATGGGCATGTACGACATCGCGCCAGCAACCACCGAGGCGACGGCCTTCGCGCACTACTTTGTCCGCGACGGCATTTTCTGGCAGTTCCTTGCGTTCTGCGCGGGAACGGGGGGGTCCGCACTCATCATCGGATCGGCTGCAGGGGTGGCCGTGATGGGATTGGAACGCATTGATTTCGTTTGGTACTTGAAGAAAATCAGCTTGTTGGCGTTGCTCGGTTACTTTGCTGGGGCGGCCACGTACTGGCTGATGTTCCACTGAGGGGTGGGCGGGTTGTGAACCGGGACGCGTCGAAAAGAACGTGAGGGGCATCGGATTTGGCTCAATAATTGGTGCAACTTCCGCGTTGCAAACGAGACCAACTTCGAACGACCCCCATGTTGAAATTTCTGATCCAAGCGACCCCCGGACTGACGACGGGCGCAGAAGAGACCGCGGTTGAACCCATCCAAGAGATGGAGGTGAGCATCCTGCAATTGCTGCTCGAGGGCGGCTGGTACATCATGCTCCCGCTGGCGCTCATGTCGCTCATCGCGATGTACGTGTTTTTCGAGCGGCTCATGGCCATTCAACGGGCGTCGAAGGTGGCGCCCGATTTCATGGATAAAATCAAGGACTACGTTTCCAGCGGCAACTTCGACAGCGCCCGCAACCTCTGCCAAGGCAGCGCAACGCCCATGGCGCGCATGCTCGACAAAGGCATCAGCCGCATCGGCAAGGACCTCAAGGACATCAGCGTGGCGATTGAAAACATCGGGAAGCTCGAGATTTACAACCTCGAGAAGAACTTGAGCTCGCTCGCCACGGTGGCGGGCGCCGCGCCGATGGTGGGGTTCTTGGGAACGGTCATCGGCATGGTGAACGTGTTCCTCGACATGGAGCAAGCAGGAACGGTCCGGGTGGAGGACATTTCGAGCGGAACGAAGCAAGCCATGATCACGACGATCGTGGGGTTGGTGGTGGGGATTTTGGCCTACATGGCGTACAACCACCTCGTCAGCAAGGTGAGCAAGGTCATCCACAAAATGGAGGCCTCATCCATCGAATTCATTGACATCCTCGAAGAACCCGCGCGATGAACCTCGGGCAACGGAATAAGGTAAGCGTAACGGGCAACATGTCGTCCATGACGGACCTCGTGTTCCTGTTGTTGATTTTCTTCGTCATCCTCTCGACGTTGGTGTCCAACGGCGTGAACGTGGAATTGCCGAAGGCCAAAGGCACGAACAGCGTCACGGCCAAGATGACGGTCTCCATCATGGCGGACGAATCTTATTACGTCAACGGCGGGGCAGTGGCGAAGGCCGACCTCGAGTCGCTCTTGAAAGTGCGGATGGCGGACTCGCCAGACAACGTCCTTTACTTGCAAGTCGACGAGTCCGTTCCCACCGGAGCCACGGTCGAGCTCATCGGCATGGCGAAAGCGAACGAATGGAAGGTGATGCTCGGTGCATCGCCCGCAAAGAAATGAGTGCATGAACCGTTCCCTCGAAACCATCCGGCTCCAAGTGGAGCGCGCCCACCAGCGGCGGGCTGCAGGCATTTCGCTGGCGCTGTTCCTCGCGGTGGTGGCGTTGTGTTTCTTCCTGACGGCGTATTCGATTTCGATTCCGCCTCCGGGCGATCAGTACGTGGCGGTGGGTTTGGCCGATTTCGGTGAGGTGGACGCGGCGGCGGGCGAGAACGAGACGGAGGTCCCGTCCGAGGAGATGCAGGAGGTGGTCGAGGAGTCGGTGGCGAGTTCCGAAGCGGTGGAGACGCCGCCCGTGGAGGAGGTGGTGACCCAAACCGAGAGCGAAGTGGCCGTCCCGACCTCCCCCGACCCCGTTGTGGATGAGCCCGACACGAAGCCGGACGAACCCGAACAAACCGTCTCGACGGCCCTCTCCAATCGGCTCAATGCCTTGACCGCCGGCGGTGGCGGTTCCCAAGGAACGGCTTCCGAAGGAACGGGCAACGAGGGGGATCCTGAAGGCGACATGTTCGAATCGGGCACGACCGTTGGCAACTTGATCGTCGGCATCAGCGATGGGGGCGACATGCTCGGCCGTCCGCAGCAAGAAAAAGATCCCTCAGCCACGGGGGTGGTGCGGGTGAAGTTGATGGTCGATCCCGACGGCAAGGTAGTCTCGGCCAAATACGACCCCGAGCACTCGACCTTGACCGATTCCTACCACATTAAAATCGCCCAAGACGCGGCGCTGACGGCCACGTTCACCCCCAACCGGACCGTGCCCCGCCGCACGGCCTACATCGAATTCCATTACGAGCTCGAATGACGTACGCCCAAGCGCTGGAGGTGCTGTTCACCCAGCTCCCCATGTTCCAGCGCCAAGGCCCCGCGGCCTACAAAGTGGACTTGGACGGCACGTGGCGCGTGCTGGAAATGCTCGGCCGGCCCGATGAGGGCCTGCAGGTCATACACGTCGCGGGCACCAACGGCAAGGGAACGGTTTGCCACCTGGTTGCGGCGGCCTTGCAAAGCGCGGGCTACCGCGTGGGCTTGTTCACTTCCCCGCACCTGAAGGACTTCCGCGAACGCATTCGCGTCAATGGGTCGTGCATTCCCGAGGAGGAGGTCGTGTCCTTTGTGGAACGCTACGAGCGGGAATGGGCAGAGGTGGCCCCGAGCTTTTTCGAGTTGACCTTCGGCATGGCGCTCGACCATTTCAAGGCGTCCGCCGTGGACGTGGTCGTGCTGGAGACCGGAATGGGCGGGCGGCTGGATTCGACGAACGTGTTCTCGCAGCCGCTGGTCACCGCGGTGACGAACGTGGGATGGGATCACCAGCAGTTTCTAGGCCAAACCATCCGCGCCATCGCCACCGAAAAAGCCGGCATCCTCAAGGACGGCTGCCCCGTCGTGGTCGGCCGCATGCGGCCCGAGGCCCTGTCCGTGGTCCACGAATACGCCCTGCGCCACGCCGCCGAAGTTTATTCCGCCGACCTCGAAAACGAACCCGCTGCGCCTTCTGCGGTCTTCACCGAAAACCGGGCGACGGCCCGTGCCCTCTGCCGCGTCCTCGCCGCCCTTCCCGGCTGGCACCTCCCCGAATCCGCCATCGCCACCGGCTTCGAACGCTACGCCGAACTCACGGGCCAACGCGGCCGGTTCGAATGGCTGCCCCCCACGGCTTCCGGCGCTCGCGTCCTCGTCGACTGCGCCCACAACCTCGACGGCCTCACCGCACTCGCGGGCACCCTCGCCACCCTCGAATTCGACCGGCTGCATGTCGTGTATGGCACGGTCGCGGACAAGGACATGGCGGGGATTTGGCCCGTCCTCCCGGCCGCCACCTACTACTGGTGCGCCGCCGACATCCCACGCGCCCGAGCCGCCGCCGACCTCGCGGCCGAAGCCGCCCAACACGGCCACGCCGGCACCCACTTCCCCTCCGTCGCCTCCGCCTTCGATGCCGCCCGCACCGCAGCCGCCCCCGCCGACCTCGTCCTCGTCACCGGCAGCATCTTCACGGTCGCAGAAGCCCTTCCGGACGACCGGTTCACCCCCTGATGAGGAGGGACTGACCGGTCATCGCGTCCGGCTGGTCGATGCCCATCAAATCCAGCACCGTCGGCGCCACATCGGCCAAAATCCCATCCCGAACCCCCGTCACGCCCTCGCCGATCACGAACACCGGCACGGGATTCGTCGTGTGCGCCGTATGCGGTGACCCGTCCGCATTCCGCGCAAGGTCCGCGTTCCCATGGTCCGCCAAGATCACGAACGCATACCCCTGCTGCCGCCCGGCCTCCACGACCTCCTTCAAGCATGCATCGGTCGTCTCCACCGCCTTCACGACCGCCTCGAATACGCCCGTGTGCCCCACCATGTCCGGGTTCGCAAAGTTCAGGCACACGAAGTCCGGATGGCCCGCCAACAGCTCCGGAACGATGGCCTGCACGATGTCCCGCGCGCTCATCTCCGGCTGCAGGTCATACGTGGCCACCTTCGGCGAGTGCGCCATCATGCGCTGCTCGCCCTCAAATGGCTCCTCCCGCCCGCCATTGAAGAAGAACGTCACGTGCGGGTATTTTTCGGTTTCGGCGATGCGAATTTGCTTGCGCCCAGCCCCCGCGATGACTTCGCCCAGCGTCGCTTCGAGGTTCGGTTTGTCGTAGATGACGTGGACGCCTTTGAACGTGTCGTCGTAGTTCGTCATCGTCACGTAATGCACCGGGAGGGGAGCCATGTCCAAATCAGGAAACGCCTCCTGCGTCAACGCCACCGTGATTTCGCGGCACCGGTCCGTCCGGAAGTTGAAGCAAATCACGACGTCGCCCTCCTTGATGGTGGAATCGATGTCCCCGACCGTGAAGGGTGCGATGAATTCGTCCGTGATGTCGTCGGCGTAGTGCGATTCCACTCCGGCAATGGCCGAATCGAAGTGGCCGCCTTCGCCTTTGACGAGGCAGTTGTAGGTTCGGGCGATGCGCTCCCAGCGCTTGTCCCGGTCCATGGCGAAGTAGCGGCCGTGAACCGATCCGATGCGCCCGCCCGTTTTCGCCAGCACGGCTTCGAGGTCCGTGAGGTAGTTCACGGCTTGGCGGGGTGCCGTGTCGCGGCCATCGGTGAAGGCATGCACCACGAAGTCGTTCAGTCCTTCGGCGGCCGCGGCCTCGCACATGGCGTGCAGGTGGGCCTGTTGGCTGTGCACTCCGCCTTGGGAAACGAGTCCCATGAAGTGCAACCGACGCCCGCCTTCCTTGGCGAGCTGGAGCGCTTCCTTGAACACGGGTTCTTCGGCCATCGTGCCGGACGCCACCGCACGGTCGATGCGGAGGAGGTCTTGGTACACGACCCGGCCGGCGCCGATGTTCATGTGCCCGACTTCGCTGTTGCCCATTTGGCCAGCGGGAAGTCCCACGTGTTCCCCGTCCGTTCGGAGGGTGGCGTGGGCGGCTTCTTGCCAAAGCGAGTCAACAAATGGCGTGTGCGCGACGTGTACGGCGTCGTTGGCGTCTTGCGCTCCGATGCCCCAACCGTCGAGGACGATGAGTGCGGTCTTTTGTGTGGTCATGGCTTCAATGGAATCGTTGTGGTGATGCGGGTTCCGCCTTGCGGGCTGGAACCGATTTGGAGCCGCCCTTTGTGCATGTGCACAATGGCTTGGGCGAGGTACAGGCCGAGGCCGGTTCCTTCGGTGCTCCGTTTGACCTCGTCCCCGAGGCGCCGAAAGGGCTGGAGCACGGTGCGCCGGTCGGCGGGTGCAATGCCCGTACCAGCATCGTCCACGTGGACGGTCAAGAACCGGTCGGAAGCATTGAACTGCACGTCAACTGGAGCGTTCGAAGGGCTGTATTTCAGGGCGTTTTCGATGAGGTTCGTCCAGGCGAGTTCCAAGGCTTCCACGTCGCCGATGGCGAGCCCTTGCGGTTCGCTCTGGGACGTGAGGTTCACCTGTCGCTCGGCAAATGGCGGCACCCGCAGTTGGCGAATGCACCGGCGGAGCACTTCTTCGATGTCGTACGCTTCGGTGTGTTCCACGGCGGCTCCGCGGTGGACGCGCGCGCTCTGAAGGATGGCGTTGATGCGCGTTTCGAGCCGACCGAGGGCGGCTTGGGCGTCGTCGAGCAGGGAAGCGCGGTCGGCCTCGCTGAGCTTCGCTCGTTGCAGCGTTTCATAGGCCAAACGCATCACCGCAATCGGCGTCTTCAATTCGTGGGTCACGGCGAGCATGAAATTCCGCTCCCGAGCGGCTTGCAGTTGTTCCCGCTCGCTGATCCGCCAAATCGACCACAGCCCCCACACCAGCAGGGCGAGGAAAACGGCACCTTCCCCCGCGATCATCCATTGGAATCGCTCGAACCCTGTTTGGGCCATGTCCACCTCTTCCACGCCCGTGAGCGTGCTCAAATCCCGGTACTTCCCGCGCAAGCGAATCAACAGGCTCGCCCACCAAACCAGCTGGAAAATCACGTACGCGGCCAACAGCGCGAACAACCTCCGGGTAATGGGACGTGCAGAAGACATGCCGCAAAGGTACGGGCTTATCTGAGCCGCACCGCCCGCCGGAAGGGGGTCAATCGCGATCCCTCCACGAGCCAGCCGCTGCTTCCGCAGTCCACGGCAACGGTCCATTCGGCGCTGAGGGTTTCCCAGGCGTGCCACATGCTCGGTGACCACCGAATGTCGTCGCACACCAGGGCCGCGGGCCGATCGCCTCGGCGCAACCAGGGCCGCAGGAGTTCCACGTATTCCCGCAGCGCAGGCCCGTGGTGGTGCCCGTCGATGAAGATGAGGTCAAACCCGGGATGTCCCTCCGCGCGCCACGTCGCCATCAAGTTCGGCAAGAGTTCGGCAAAGGTTCCGACGTGTCCTTCGATGCGTTCGGCACATCCGGTTCGTTCCCAGCCCGATCGAGCCGCAGCGGCCAGCACGGGGTCGGCCTCCAGCGTCGTGACGTGGGCCCCGGTCCGCGCGATGTACGCCGTCGTCACCCCCAAACACGTCCCCAACTCCAACACGCGTTCCGCCCCGACCGCTTCGGCGAGCCGCGCAAGGCGTCCCGCTTGGCGAGCGGACTTCAGCGCAGTGCGCGCCACCTTGCCCACAGTGCGCGCTCCGCGGACGCGGCTTCCCGCACCCGCATCCGGCGCCGTCAAGGGCGTGGAGTTCCGTTCGAATGCACGCCGCAGCGACTCCAGGTCCTCCTGCCGCATGGGCCGACGCACCGCCTCGAACCAAGCAAACAAGTGCGGCGGATGGGTCAGGCGCCAGCTTTTTGCCTTCCATCCCCACCGCGCCCACGCCCCCAACTGAAAGAAGAAATCCCGCGACATGGGTGCAAGTTACGGGGGCTTGTTGTAAATTTGCCGTCCCTTGCAGCGGCAAGGACGTTCGGGCGATTAGCTCAGTTGGTTCAGAGCACCTGCCTTACAAGCAGGGGGTCACTGGTTCGAGCCCAGTATCGCCCACCCAGCCTCCGCACAGCGGGGGCTTTTTTTATGGCCGAAACGCAAAACGCCCCAGCGCGGTGGCCGGGGCGTTTTCGTGCGATCAGCGAACCAAGGTCACCGAACCGTGGAAGGTTTGGCCATCGGAACGATTGAACACATAGAAGTAGGTTCCCTCGGCTACGGGTTCGGTGCCCATCCGACCGTCCCAACCGCCTTTGTAGTCGGCGTTCTCGTAAATGAGGTTGCCCCAGCGGTTGTAGATGGCGAGGCTGGAGCGCGGGAATCCTTCGATGCCTTTGATGACGAAGGTGTTGTTGTGCTGGTCGTTGTTCGGCGAGAAGACGTTGGGGATTTCCGTGTCACAGGCCACGACTTCGATGTAGAAATCGGTTTGGGAGCCGCATTGGTCGGTGGCGAGGACCCAGAGCCATCCGTTGCCAAATCCCGCTTGGAACTGCCCGGTCGGCGCCACGAACGTCACCAACGTATCGAGCGCTGCATCGATGTTCACGAGCACGGAGTCGCCCGGGATTTCGGTGAACGGGTCGATGTCGAGGTACTGGTAAGTTTGGAACGTGTAGCTGCCGGTTCCGCCTTCGATGGCTGCTGCATTTTGCACCCCCGTGCACACATCGATGGTTTCCGAGAGGAGCGCGGGGTAGCCCGGCACGACGATGGTCCAGTTCGCATAGGCGGTTTGGCCACAACCATCGGTCACCTCTACGGACACGTTGCCTGAGTTGTTGAAGTTGTAGACCTCCGAATCGTCCGTTCCGCCTGTGGACGTGGGATTTGAAAGGTAGTCGCCCACAAACCATTCGTAGCTGTACGGCCCCACACCGGTGACAATGACCGAGCTCATGGTCACGTCATCGCCCGGGCAGAAGGGATCGTTTTCCTGCGCCACGTCCACGTCCAAGGGCGGAGGGAGTTCGAACCCGATGGTCGCTTCGACCTCGTTGCCGCAGACGTCCGTCACCACCACAGTCGCCACCCCGGCCGTTTCCGTTTCGATGGTGTTCGTGGCCAGGGTATCCGTGGGAGACGTGTCCCACAAGAATCCGAACGGACCGTAGCCCGTGATGGGGTCAACTTCGAGCGTGGCCTCTCCATTGCAGATGCCCACGGGCGTATCGTAGTCCAAGGTGATGGGTTCGGGGTCCATCAGCACGAGCGTCGCCGTCCGAAGGACGCTGTCCCCGCAGAGGTTGACGTACACGTAGTCCACGATGAGGGTTTCGGGGCCTTCGGCAATCCCATCGTCGATGAGGATGACGGGGATGTCGTAGGACGTCTCGCCCGGTCCCATGACGATGATGGGGTCGATGTATTCGTAGTCCACCCCGTTCTCTGCCGTACCGTAAATGGTCAATTCGATTTCCTCCTCGAGGTCCGTCAAGGGGCGGAGGACGGTCAAGAGGGCTTCGTTGCAGGATTCGACCACGGTGGTGTCGCCGAGGAACACCGCGTTGCCGCTGACGGACGCGCTGGCGATGAGGTCCACCGAGTTCGAACCGAAGGAGCCGCCTTCGATGAACACCGCGCTGTCATACGCCGTGTCGCCTGCGTCCGCGATGGCGATTTTCAGGTGGTAGGTTTGGCCGCATTCGACCTGGGCCTCGGCCGTCAGCTTGACGGTGAAGCCATCGAGCTGCGTAGCGAGCGGATCGTTGTTGTTCGCGTTGTCGATGTAGAATTCCGTGTTGTTCATCCAATCGGGCGAGACCTGCGCGCAGTTCGCCGCCGTGCCCGAACTGCCCACGGTGCCGTTGTTGACCGAGTTGATGGTCACGGGGATGTCCGTGTCGGGGATGATGGCCAAATTCACCGCGTTGTTCGAATAGGGCCCGTTGATGCCCGGCCCGCTCAGGAAGAAGCCGAACGCGTCGTTCACGCTTCCGCACACGAATTCGTTGTACTCGTCCGAACCAAATGAGTAGAAGAACTTGATGGAGTCGCCCGAGGGAACGAAGTCGAATTCGAGGATGGCGGCATCGTTCGTGTTGAAGGTGCTCAAGGCGGTGAGGTCGTCGTCGCCAACGCCGAAATTCCCGCCGCCAGTTGTGGAACTTCCAGAGCTGTTGGGGCCGATGACGTTGGAGCAGGAACCGGTGGCCATGATGAGGCCTTCCTCAATGAGGATGTTGCTGCCGTTGTTGGCAAAGGATCCGATTTGGTCCAAATCCCCAGAAAACGTGATGTTGCTCACTTCAACGCCTTCGCCCAACAGCACTTGCGTCACCACCTCGATGGCGGTCAAGGATTCATCCACAGTGATTTGCGCCCGCAGCTGCAGAGGGAGGGCCAAGCACAGGCAAGCACAGGCCGAGAGGATGCGACGGTTCATGAAGGTCGTTTTGATGACGGGTCAAACTTAAGTCAGGATTCCAAAAGTCAGGAATACCTTTGCGACATGAACGAGACGCTCATTTCCGTCCGGGGGTTGCGCAAGACCTATCGAATCGGCGAACAAGTCGTGCATGCGCTCGATGGATTGGACCTCGACGTGGCGCAGAACGAATACGCCGCGCTGATGGGGCCGTCCGGCAGCGGGAAGTCCACGCTGATGAACGTGTTGGGCTGCCTCGATACGCCAACAGCGGGGACGTACCGATTGAACGGTCGGGAAGTGGCGGGGATGACTGCCGACGAATTGGCTGACATTCGGAACCGGGAGATCGGGTTCGTGTTCCAAACCTTCAACCTCTTGCCGCGCTATTCCGCGCTCGAAAACGTGGCCTTGCCGCTCATCTACGCGGGCGTGGGCCGGGCGGCACGCGAGGCGCGGGCGACCGAGGTGCTGGAGCAGGTGGGGTTGGGCGACCGGATGGACCACAAGCCGAACGAGTTGAGCGGTGGACAGCGGCAGCGGGTGGCGGTGGCGCGGGCGTTGGTGAATCGGCCGAGTTTGATTTTGGCCGATGAACCCACCGGGAACCTCGATACGGCCACTTCGATGGAGATCATGGCGCTGTTCGCCCAAATTCACGAGGCCGGCAATACCGTGCTCATCGTGACGCACGAGGAGGACATTGCCGCCTGCACCCAACGCGTCATTCGGTTGCGCGATGGAAAGTTGGATGTGTAACCCTGTGACGGATTTCCCGTTGTTTCTTTGTAGTCGGGCGTTGGGCCCGTTTTCTGCCTTCAACGATTGAACTTGAACATGACACGCGAACGCATTGTGAACCTTCGTGACGAATCCCGAGTGGGGGAGCGCGTCACCGTGGCCGGTTGGGTCCGGACTTTCCGCAACGACACCTTCATTGCCCTCAACGACGGGTCGTGCTTGGGAACGCTGCAATTGGTCATCGACCGGGAGGCCACGCCGGAAGCCACACGGAAGCTGATCACGACGGGGGCGGCGCTCCGGGCCGAAGGGGTCATCGAGGCGTCGCAGGGGCGCGGGCAGGCGGTGGAATTGAAGGTGGACGTGCTCGAAGTGTTGGGCGGGGCGGACCCCGAGACGTACCCGATGCAGATGAAGAAGCACTCGCTGGACTTCTTGCGGGAGAAGGCGCACTTGCGCTTCCGGACGAATACGTTCGGGGCGGTCTTCCGTGTGCGCCACGCGCTGAACTTCGCGGTGCATCGCTTTTTCACGGAGCGCGGATTCTTCCAAATGCACACCCCCATCATCACCGGGTCGGATGCTGAAGGGGCAGGGGAGATGTTCCGCGTCACGACGCTCGATGCGGACAACCCGCCGAGGAAGGAAGACGGCAGCGTGGATTTGTCCCAGGATTTCTTCGGCAAGACCGCGAACCTCACGGTCAGCGGCCAGCTGGAAGCCGAGCTCGGGGCCATGGCGCTCGGTCAGGTGTACACGTTTGGGCCCACGTTCCGGGCGGAAAATTCGAACACGTCGCGCCACTTGGCGGAGTTTTGGATGATCGAGCCGGAGGTGGCGTTTGCGGATTTGAAGGACAACATGGCGCTTGCGGAGGACTGCTTGCGGAGCGTGCTCGCGGAAGTGCTGGAGGGGTGCGATGAGGATTTGGCCTTCCTAGAGAACCGGGAAATCGAGGCGGAAAAAGGGCTTCCGCAGCAAGAACGCCACGAGCGACCGCTGCGCGAGCGGCTGCGCGCGGTCGCCGAGACGCCGTTCCAACACGTGACCTACACGGAGGCCATTGAGCTCCTGCGGCAGTCGAAGCCGTTCAAGAAAAAGCAGTTCAAGTACCCCGTCGAATGGGGCATCGACCTGCAATCCGAGCACGAACGTTGGCTCGTGGAAAAGCACTTCAACGGCCCGGTCATCATCACCGATTACCCGGCCGCCATCAAGGCCTTCTACATGCGGGCGAACGAAGACGGCAAGACGGTTGCCGCGATGGACGTGCTCGTGCCCGGCATCGGCGAACTCATCGGCGGCAGCCAACGGGAGGAGCGCTTGGACGTCTTGCAGAAGAAATGCGCGGACTTCAACATTCCCGAGGAGCACGTGTGGTGGTACCTCGACACGCGGCGGTTTGGGTCCGCGGTGCACAGCGGTTTCGGGATGGGCTTCGAGCGCCTCGTCATGTACGTGACGGGCATGGGCAACATCCGCGACGTCATCCCGTTCCCCCGGACCCCCCAAAACGCCGAATTCTGACGCCATGCTGAAGCAGAGCCTCCAACAGAAGCTCCTCCAAAAGCTCTCCCCGCAACAAATTCAGTTGATGAAGTTGCTGCAGGTTCCCACGATGGAACTCGAGGCGCGCATCAAGGAGGAACTGGAGGCGAATCCGGCCTTGGAGGAGGGCGGCGAGGAGTGGGAAGCCGATGACCTCGGCGAGGAGGCTACGGAGACCTCGGAGGCGATGGAGGAGTTCGATTTCAGCGAATACCTCGACGACGAAACCCCGGATTACAAGCTGAGCGCGAACAACCACAGCGCCGACGACGAGGAGCGTTCGGTGCCGTACGCGGGCGGAACCACGTTCCGCGAGTTCCTGACGACCCAGTTGGGCTTTCTCGTGCGCGACGAGGAGCAGCGCGAGCTTGCGGAGTTGGTCATCGGGAACCTCGATGAGGCGGGCTACTTGCGCCGCGACATCGAGAGCATGGTGAACGATTTGGCCTTCACGCAAGGCATTGAAGTCGAGCCGGAAGCGCTGGAGGAGGCGTTGTTGGTGGTCCAAACCCTGGATCCAGCCGGCGTCGGCGCCCGCGACTTGCGCGAATGCCTGCTCCTCCAACTCGATCGGAAGCTCGAGGACCCGCACCTCGACCGCGACCGGCGCTGGGCCCTCGGCGTGGCATTCCGCGTCATCGACCGCCAATTCGAGTCCTTCTCGAAAAAGCACTACGACCGCATCATGAAGCGCCTCGAGCTCTCCGAAGACGAGCTCAAGGATGCCCTCGATGAGATCCAAAAGCTGAACCCCAAGCCCGGAGGCTCCGGTTCCGACTCGAGCCGGGGCACGGCCGCGGTCGTCGTGCCGGATTTTCTTTTGGCCGTTGAAGACGACGAAATCCGGCTGCAACTCAACCAGCGCAACGCGCCGGACCTCCGCATCAGCCCGCAGTACAAGGAAATGATGCAAACCTACGCGAGCGGCGCAAAGACCGACGCCGCCAGCAAGGAAGCCCTCGCCTTCGTCAAAGCGAAAGTCGACGCCGCCAAATGGTTCGTCGACGCCGTCCGCCAACGCCACGCCACCCTTTCCACCACCATGGAGGCCATCGTGGAACACCAGCGCGAATACTTCCTCACGGGCGACGAAACCGATCTCAAGCCCATGATCCTCAAGGACATCGCCGACCGCATCGGCATGGACATCAGCACGGTTTCCCGCGTGGCGAACTCGAAATACGTCGCCACGCCCTACGGCACCTTCCTCCTCAAGAGCTTCTTCAGCGAGAGCCTGACCACCGAAACCGGCGAAGAAGTCAGCTCCCGCGAGGTCAAGAAAATCCTCTCCGACGCCATCGAAGCCGAGGACAAGCGCCGCCCCCTGACCGACGAAAAACTCGGTCGCCTCCTCAACGACAAGGGCTACAACATCGCCCGCCGCACCGTCGCGAAGTACCGCGAGCAATTGGGCATCCCCGTGGCCCGCATGCGCAAGGAACTGTGAAGGGACCGCTGTGGGCGCGCGTGGTTTCGACGGTCGGGCACCCGCTGCTCATGCCGCTCTACACCCTCGTGACGCTGTTCGCGCTGAACGATTTCCTCCAAGCCCACCCCGCATCGTTCCTGTACTTCGGCTTCATCTTGCTGGTGAACACGCTCGGGGCGGCGATTTCGCTGTATTTGCTGTTTCGCCGCGGCTTCATCGGCGACCTGGAAATCCGCGTGCGTGCCCAGCGCACGTGGCCGTTCACGCTGGTCCTGGCGTATTACAGCATGACCTTGTACTTGGTGGCGTCCGATCGTTCGGTGCACACGCCGCCGGAATTCGTCGGGATGCTGCTGGGGGTGGTGGTCTCGATCGCGGGGGGCATCGTGGTCACGCGGTGGTTCAAGCTGTCGATGCACGCGATGGCCGCGGGGGGCGTGGTGGGCGCGGTGTTCGCGTTGGGCCAAATCCAATTCACCTCGCACTTCCCGTTCCTCGCTTTTTGGGTTGTGGCCGCCGGCCTCATCGGCGCCTCCCGACTCGCCCTCCAAGCCCACACGGAACGCGAAATCTACGCCGGCTTCCTCTGGGGCGCGCTCGCCATGTACGGCTGCGTCCTGCTCAGCGCGTGACGGCCTCCTGCCACCGCCACGCATCCGCCAGCGCCTCCTCCAAGCTCCGCTCCGTCTTCCACCCCAACTCCCGCCACGCCTTCGAAGCGTCCGCGTAAATCGCCACAACATCGCCCGCCCGCCGCGGCCCCATCGCATGCGGAACGGCCTTGCCCGTCGCCCGCTCAAACGCGTCGATGACCTCCTTCACCGAGGCGCCATTCCCCGTGCCCAAATTGTACACCGACACCCCCTCAGGCGCACGTTCCAACGCCGCCACGTGCGCCCGCGCCAGGTCCACCACGTGAATGTAGTCCCGGATGCACGTGCCGTCGGGCGTCGGGTAGTCATCCCCGAAGACCGTCAACGGCTCGCGCAACCCCGCGACCGCTTGGGTCAGGAAGGGAATGAGGTTGTTCGGCCGTCCGATGGGCAGCTCGCCGATCTGCGCACTCGGGTGCGCGCCGATGGGATTGAAATAGCGCAACAGCGTGGCGTTCAGCGCGGGATGTGCGGTGTGGTGGTCGGTGATGAGCCGCTCACACGCTTGTTTCGTATACCCATAGGGCGATTCCGCGGTCCGAATGGGAGCCGTTTCGTCCACGCGCGTGGTTTCCGGCTCGCCGTAAACGGTGCAGCTGCTGCTGAAGACCAAACGCCGAACGCCGTGCGCCGTCAACGCATCGAGCAAGACCGCGGTGGAACCGATGTTGTTCAGGAAGTAGGCCGTGGGCCGTTCTACGCTTTCTCCCACGGCTTTGTAGGCCGCAAAGTGGATGGCGCCGACGAACGGTCCTTCGGTTTGGAACACCCCCTCGAGCGCTTCGGCATCCGTGCAATCCACTTCGTGGAAGGCCACCGGTTCGCCCACAATCGCGGCCATGCGCTTCAACACGTCTCGGTTCGAATTGGCCAAATTGTCCACCACCACCGGCCGATACCCCGCGGCAACCAATTCCACGGCGGTGTGCGATCCGATGAATCCTGCACCGCCAGTGACCAGCACGTTTCCTTTGCTCATGCCCCTAAGTTACAAACCGAGGTTGCCGAATGGTAAAGGTTTGCCCGTCCCCGTCGATTCCGTGCGGCTTGAAGTAAATTTGAGGAGAATGGATTGGAAAAAGGAAGACGTGAAGGCGTTCGCGGAACGCGGTTGGACGGTGGAGGAGGCGGAACGGCAGGCGATGCAGTTGCGTGAAGGGCATCGGGTTCGACGGGTTGAAGGGGCGTGCACGTTGGGTTCAGGGGTGGCGCAATGGTCCGAGCGCGAGCGGGAAGAGCGGGTGGCGTACGCGCGTGAGCAGGTGCGTGGGGGGCGGCAGGTGGCGGGTTTTGTGCCGGCTTCGGGGGCGGCTACGCGGATGTTCAACGACTTGCATGCGCCGATGAGGTCGGAGGTTGCGGCGCGGTTGGCCGCGGTTTGGCGGTCGCTGCCGTTTGCGGGGCAGTTCGCTGAAGTTGAAGGAAACATCGGGCAGTTGGCAGGCCAAATCTTGGACCGCTTCGCCGCCCTTCCCAAAGGCGAAGTGCCCTTCTTTACGGATGCGGCGGGCACCCCACAGACCGCATTCGAAGCCCATCGTGCGGAGTGGGAGGCTTTGGGTGGAGGCCCCCTCGTGTTCACCGTTCCGCCCGCTTTTCGGTCCGACCTGCCCGTGCGGTATGCGGATTGGGTGGACGTCCGGTGGGAGGTGCAGCATGCTTCGACGGATACCTTGGCCTGGAACCCGGCGCGCGATGAGGTGGCGCGCAACGCGAAAGGGGAGCTCCTGTTTCGGCCGGGCGGCCACGGGGCGTTGCTGGAGAACCTCGCGTCGATGGAGGTTCCTGCGGTGGTGATTCGGAACATCGACAATGCCGTCGATTCCACCCGCTACGACGAGCGCAATGCTTGGCGCGCGGCCCTGATGGGTACGTTGTGGCACCTGGAAGACGAGCGCGCCGCGCTGTGGGAACGGTTGCGTCGGGGTGAGCCCGAAGCGGACGCTTCAGCTTGGGCCTGGCTGAGCCGGTTCGTTCAAGGCGCCGATCGCCCCAGAACCCTCGAACAGTGGCGTTATCACCTGAATCGGCCCATGCGCGTTGCGGGCGTGGTGCCCAACACTGGCCAGCCTGGAGGCGGTCCTTTTTGGGTTGCCGATGTGGACGGATTTTTCCGGCCGGGCATCGTGGAGGCTGCGGAGTTGCCGGATGGAAAAGTCGCCGCAGGAACCCACTTCAACCCGGTGGATCTCGCGGTTTCCTTCCTGGGACTCGAGGGCGCGCGCCTCGACATTCGCGCCTTTGCGGACGAGCGGGCGTTCTTCACGGCTGAGAAGGTGGTGGATGGCGTACCCCTCCGCATCCTCGAACGCCCCGGCCTTTGGAACGGTTCCATGTCGGGTTGGCTCACCCGGTTCGTGGAACTTCCTTCCGAAGTGTTCGCCCCCGTGAAAACCGTTTTCGACCTCGCTCGCTGAAACGAAAAAAAGCCCCTCCACGAGGGAGAGGCTTCCTTGGTTAAGCGGTTTTCAAGTGACACGGGATGCTCAGTTCTTGAGCACGGTGTAATTGGTCACGTTGGTCCCGTTGAGGATGCGCACGGCGTAGACGCCTGGCAGCAAGTCGTAGCGAGGTTGGATGGTGATGCGCTCGCCCCACTGGACATCGGAGCGCACTTCGCGGCTGATGACGTTGCCGCTCAAGTCGGAGAGGATGATTTGCGTTTCACCTTTCAATGCTTTGGTGAACTCGACGTTCAATTCGCCTTGGAACGGGTTGGGGAACGCGATGAAGGAGTCCGCGAGCGGGTTGTCCGTTGAGGAACCGTCGTCGTAGGTGTTCGGGATGTCCACGCGGCCCATGTTGGCCTCTTCGACGTTGCGGTCGGTTTGGCCGATGGCGAACTCGAGTTGTCCGGCCAAGTACCAGCCGTCCATGGAGAACGTGCCGTCCGATTCGCTCGTGCGCACCGCACCGAGCTTCACCCGGCAGGAACCGCCGCGCAGGGCGATGCTGTACTCCACGCCTTCAGTAACCAGCACCGGCATCTTGATCTTGATAAGCCCGGTTTGGCCTTCGCGAATTTCGATCGTGTTGTTGACCAACAAATCGCCTTGTGGACCGTACAATTGGACGCCCAACTGGTTGAATTGCGGCGATTCCAAAACGTTGAGGTACAATGCTTGCAACATGCCGTTGCTGCACGCCCGGAAGGTTTGGCTGGCCGAGGTCTCTTTGATCCAGATGGAAGAGGTGCCCACGTCGGATTTCGTGATGCAGTCGTGGGAAATGCCGTCGAAAATGCTCGGTTCTGAAGACAAGGCCGATTGGGCATTCGCGTTGACGGCCCAAGTGACGAGGATCGCCACAACCGCCAAATAAGAGAAGAACGTTTTGAGGTTCATGACTGAGGGATTTAATTCATTTTCAGTTTCGAACACCTTTACGGAGGGGGCTCCGTGAAAGTTTCGATGAAAGCAGAAAAAAATCAGGTCAATCCATCAACGGTCCTGATGCAGCAAGGGATTGCGGGAGCAAAAAAAAACCGATCAGCGCAATTCAAGCACCCAATCCGGCTCGAGGTGGTCCTCCTTTCGGTCGTTGGAGCAGATGAGCGTGGTGGTTCGGGGTCGGGTGGTTTGCAACAGTTCACGGTACCAATCGATGCCCCGCTGATCGAGGTTCGCGCACGGTTCGTCCAAGCAAATCAGCCCGGACTCGGTGCCGAGGGCGATGGCGAGTTGAACGCGCTGGCGCATGCCGGAGCTCAAGGTCCGCAGGGGCTTATCAAAGGCGTGCGCAATTCCGGCAGCGTCCAACGATTGAAGCGGATCAAAATCCGCCCACCACGACCGGAACCGCCCGTGGAAGGCGCACGCCTCCCGAACCGTCAGGTCCGGATGCAAAGACGCGGCGGGTGCCATCAACAAGGTCTGCAACACCAATTCGTCCCGGCGTTGCCAATCCCACGCTTCCGGTCCCGCACTCCAAGTCAGCGTTCCGCTCGTAGCCTGCAGCGCTCCCGTGAGGATCCGTCCGAGGGTGGACTTCCCGCTCCCGTTCGCCCCGCGAATTACGCCGTGCTCCCCCGCGTTGAACGATCCCGACACCCCTTGGAACACCCACCGATTGCCAAACCGATGTCCCAAATCCTGCGCCTCGAACGCAATGGGGGTCACAACGGCCCGCGGATGACGCCCTTGTCGCTGCTCGCGATGAACGCCAGCACCGTGTCCTTGTCGTCGCTTGCAGGCAATTCCGCGTCTGCGATTTTCAGGGCTTGGGTGAGGTTGCCGTTTTGGACATAGAGCGTCCGGTAGATGTCCTCGATGCGGAGGACGCGGTCGTGGGAGAAGCCGCGACGCCGCAATCCGATGCTGTTCACGCCGATGAAGGAGAGGGGCTCGCGGGCGGCTTTGATGAACGGCGGGATGTTCTTGCGCACGAGCGATCCGCCCGCCACGAACGCGTGCTGGCCGATGGTGACGAACTGCTGCACGCCGACCATGCCTTCGATGATGACCCAGTCTTCGATGGTCACGTGTCCCGCGATGTTCCCGGAGTTCGCCACGATGACGTGGTCGCCGAGGAGGGCGTCGTGGGCGATGTGGGTGTAGGCCATCAACAGGCAATCCGAACCGACGGCCGTGCGGTTCCGATCCGAGGTGCCGCGGTTGATGGTCACGCATTCGCGGATGATGGTCCGGTCGCCCACTTCGGCGGTCGTTTGTTCGCCCGCGTATTTCAAATCCTGGGGGATGCCGCTGATGACGGCGCCGGGAAAGACTTTGCAGTCCTTGCCGATGCGCGCGCCGTCCAGCACCGTCGCGTGCGGACCGATCCATGTGCCATCTCCGATGACAACGTCGGCGCCGATGTAGGCAAAGGGCTCAATGTGCACCCCGGAGCCGATCTGGGCGGCGGGGTCGACGTGGGCGAGGGGTGAAATCACGGCGTCAAGTTACGGCGGAGTCCGCGGTTAGGGCTGCTTGGCGATTTGGGCCAACATCTCGGCTTCGGAAACCAGCTGGCCCCGGACAAATCCACGGCCGCGCATGTTCACCAACCCCCGGCGAATCGGCGACAACAGCTCGAGGTGGAAGACGATGGTGTCGCCCGGCAGCACCTTCTGCTTGAAGCGCACGTTGTCGATTTTCATGAAGTACGTGGTGTACTCCTCGGGGTTCTCGACGCTGCTCAGCGCAAAAATCCCGCCCACTTGTGCCATCGCCTCCACCTGCAACACGCCCGGCATCACCGGGTTGCCGGGGAAGTGACCGGTGAAGAACGGCTCGTTCATCGTGACGTTTTTCACGCCGGTGATGCTCGATTCGTTCATCTCGAGGATGCGGTCGACCAGGAGGAACGGGTACCGGTGCGGGAGCATCCGGCTGATGTCGTTGATGTCGAGGATGGACGGGCGTTCGGGGTCGAGGTTGGGCAAACCCGCTTCCGCCTTGATGCGCTGTTTCAGGAGTTTCGCGAAGGCCACGTTGCCCGCGTGTCCCGGGCGCGCGGCGAGGATGTGCCCTTGGATGAAGTGCCCCGTCAAGGCCAAATCCCCCACGATGTCCAACAACTTGTGCCGGGCCGGCTCGTTGTCGAACCGCAGCGGCGTGGTGTTCAGCACGCCTTTCGACTCCACGTGCATTTCGAGCGACGATTTGCCCACGAGATCGGCGATCTCCGCCAACTCCGCATCCGAATACGGCCGCTCCACCAGCACCACGGCATTGTCCACGTCCCCACCCTTGATCAGGCCCTCACGCGCCAAATTCGCCACTTCCTTCAAAAACACGAACGTTCGGCACGAAGCAATCTCCTCCGCGAACTCCTCCATCTTATACATGCTGGCGTGCTGCGTGCCCAACACGGGCGAATGGTAGTCCACCATGACCGTCAACCGGAACTCCCCATCGGGCTCGGGGACCGCGAGCATTTCCACGTCCTTTTCGGTGTCCTCGAACGCGATGTTCTCCTTCAGGGTGAAGAACTTGCGCGGGGCGTCCTGTTCCACGAAGCCCGCTTCCAAGATGGCCGCCACAAACGCGCGCGCGCTCCCGTCCATGATGGGGATTTCGGGGCCTTCGAGTTGGATGAGCACGTTGTCCACTTCGCAGCCGTAAAGCGCCGCGAGGATGTGCTCCGTGGTGTGCACCTTCGCGCCGTGCTGTTCAAGTGTGGTTCCGCGCTGCGTGCCGACGACGCGGTCGACATCGGCATCGATGATGGGTTGGCCCTCTACGTCAACGCGCTGGAATTTGTAACCGTGATTTGCTGGCGCGGGCTCCACCGTCATGCGGTTGAACTCGCCGGTATGCAGGCCGATGCCTTCAAAGGTAATGGCCGAAGCCAAGGTCCGTTGTGAGGTGTGCATGGTGTCGGGCGCTCGCAGTGGGACTTACGAGCGGAGTTGATTGAGTTGTTGTTCCAAATGGGTCACCCGCTTGAGCAGGTCTTCGCGTGCCATCTTCCTCACGGCCAACTGCTGCTTCTGGAAGTCCTTGATGGGCAGGGCAGGTGTGCCTTGGTAGACGGCGTCTTCTCGGGTGATGCTGGCGGCAATGCCGGTTTGGGCAGCGATGCGAACGCCGTCCGCAATGCGGAGGTGACCTGCGATGCCGACTTGGCCGCCGATCATGCACCGCGCTCCGATGTGGGTCGAGCCGGCTATGCCGGTTTGGGCGGCGATGACGGTGTGCGCGCCGATGGTGACGTTGTGCGCCACCTGAATGAGGTTGTCGAGTTTCACCCCTTCTTCCAAACGGGTGGCCCCGAGCGTCGCGCGGTCGATGGTGGTGCCGGCGCCAATTTCACAGCGATCTCCGATGATGACGTTTCCCGTTTGGGGCACCTTCTTATACGTGTCGTCTTGCTGCGGGGCAAATCCAAATCCATCCGCACCGACGACCACCCGCGGGTGCAACACGCATTCCTTTCCCACCACACAGCGATCCATGACGTGGACGCCCGAGTGAAAGACGCAGCGTTCTCCCACCGTCACGTTTCTCCCGATGTGAACGTGGGCGCGCAATTCCGTACCGCGCCCGATGCGGCTCCCCGCTTCGATGACCACATAAGGACCGACCGAACATTCCGCACCCAACTCCGCTCCGGGCTCAATGATGGCCGTCGGGTGAATGCCCGATGCACGCCCTTCCTCGTGGCTGACCAACTCGAGCAACTTCCCAAAGGCCGCGTACGGATCCGTCACGCGAATCAACGTCAGGCCTTGGGGCAGGGCGCGGGTCGGCTGGAAAGCCTTTGCCACCACCGCCACACTCGCCGCCGTGGTGTACAGGTGCCCTTCGTAGTCCATGTTGGCTAAAAAGGTGATCCCTCCTTTCACGCCTTCCTCAATCTTGGAAAGTTGGTTCACCTCGACTGCGGCATCCCCATCCAGGGTCCCTTCGAGTAGGTGTGCGAGTTCCGCAGCGGTGCGTTGCATGGGACAAAAATAGAACGACTCCACCGGTCAGCGGGCGAATTCGGCGCGGGTTTTCGACCAAATCCTGAGGAAATCCTCCTTTTTTAACGGCTCGTCCCAGCGCGGCTGCCCCCAATCGGCCAACCAAACTTCCAAGACCACCCCGTCGCGGTTTTTCTTATCGTGCAACATCGCGGCCCAAAGTGCATCGGGCTCCGCCTCCGGCAACGGCGTGGATGCAAGCCAAAACCGCAACCGCTCCACCGCCTCGTCCGCCTGCTCCTCCCGCAGTCCAGCCCCCAGCTCTACGGAGGCACGCAACGCAAAGGCCATCCCGAATCCCACGGCCAACCCATGCGCAATCGGCCTTCCTGCCTCCAACGCCACCGCCTCCAACGCGTGGCCCACCGTGTGCCCAAAGTTCAGCGCCTTCCGCATCCCCCGCTCCTCGGGGTCCGCTTCCACAACCCGCAGCTTCACGCGCGCCGAATCGGGAATCATCGCGGCGATGTCATCGAACGACTCCGTTGCGTGCGCCCATTCAACCGAAGCCTCACCGTCGATGTAGCAGTGCTTCAGCATCTCCATCCAGCCGCTGAGCTGCTCCCCCTTCGGAAGGGTTTCGAGCCAAATCGGATGAATGCCGATGGCGATCGGGGAGGAGAAGGTGCCGATTTGGTTCTTCAGTCCCTCGAAATTGATGCCCGTTTTCCCGCCGATGGCGGCGTCCACCATGCCCACGATGGTCGTGGGGACCAACGCCACGGGCATCCCCCTCTTGAAGGTGCTCCCGATGAAGCCCGCGGCATCCGTCGTGCTTCCGCCGCCGAAAGCGCACAACAACGTGTTGCGGTCCGCGCCCGCCTGCATCAAGGCCTTCCACGACATGCCGATTGAATTCATGTTCTTTGCCTGCTCGCCTGAAGGCAACGTGCAGGTGCCGAGGAGGGTTGCGGACGGCGGCAGCCAACCCGCACATCGCTCTGGATCAATGCGCTCATCGCGGATCACGAAGATCCGGGAATGGCAAGCGATTTCACGAGCGAAATCGGCGGGTGTTGTTGATATTTTCATTCGCATCATATTGAATGGGCAAGCCGATCGGCCTTGACTGCGCAAAGCTAAGGCCCGTCCAGCGGATCAAATGGGGCAAAAAAAAACCCACCGGAAAGGTGGGTTTCTGTGGTACTACCGGGATTCGAACCTGGGACACACGGATTTTCAATCCGTTGCTCTACCAACTGAGCTATAGTACCGAAGTGGGGCGCAAAGATAAGATGGAAGTTGGAATGCACGGGCCAATATCCATTTTTTTTTCTTAACCCAAATTTCTTGCCGCCTGCACAGCGCGCCAATTGTCGATTTTGAACGACAGGTCTTCCCTCAGGTTAGACGAATTGCTCTTCCAACTTGCTTTTTATGCAGTGTTGTGCGTAGATTCGACACGCACGATTAGGCCGCTTCCGACCCCCTTTGGGATGTAGCTTAGTGTGTTGAATGAAACACAAACCAATTCACTTGCGTCATGCGTAAACTGTTATGTATGCTCGGCGTTTTTCTTTTAACGCTCGGCACAGGTTGGTCCCAATCCACCGGGAACCTGCCCTACAATCCAGCCAATTACATCCCTGAAGGGTACTGGTTGGGCATCGAAGAACACGTGGTTCACGACGGCTCTTATGGAGCTGTGGACCTAACGGGCTACACCACTTACCGGCTTTACGTTCACACGCTGAACGAGTTGGATTTTGTATCCGCTGTGGCGGGTTCCCAAGATTACGAGTTCCAGTTGAACTCAACGAGTTCACCTGCTTGGTACAACGACCTCGTTTACGGTTCCAACTTCGGTGCGAACATCAACGCCAATTTCTTCCAGTTCATCCCAAGCCTTCCTTACGATAGCTGGTTGACGATCGGGGCTGAGTCCGAAGTCCCGGATTTCGAATTGATGCAAGCGGTTGGAGACATCAACCCGTTCACGTCCTTCAATTTGGGGCAGAACGTGGTGGTCAATGACGTCAACGGATTTGCCCTTTACACCTTGTTCCCCGAATCGGGTGACGCTTCGGGGCCTGCTTTTGCGGGAGACGACTTGAAGGTGCTGGTGGGCCAAATCACCACCCAAGGCGAAATCAGCGGCCAGTTCTACGTTCAAGTGTTCCAAAACGGAGCCCAGGAATCCGAATTCCGCGGCGTGATGCCGATCAACGAAAACAACCCGTACCAATCCACGGGTGACGGTTGCACCGACGCGTTGGCTTGCAACTACAACGTGGATGCGCTCGAAGACGATGGGTCGTGCTCCTACCCGGAAGCAGGCTACGATTGCTCAGGGGCGTGCATCGCGGATTCCGATGGCGATGGCATTTGCGATGGCAATGAGGTGTTCGGATGCACCGATCCCACTGCGTGCAATTACGCAGGGGCAAACGTTGAGAATGGAACGTGCACGTACCCGATTTCGGTGTTGGTGGACTGCGATGGCGTGTGCTTGAATGACGCGGATGGTGATGGAATTTGCGACTTGTTGGAAGTTGGGGGGTGCACGGATGAATTGGCGTGCAACTACGATGAGTTTGCCACGGATGACGACGGTACCTGTGCCTTTGCTACGGCAGGCTTCGATTGCAATGGCGATCCGTACACGTGCGATAACTGCTTCATCAGCTGGTCGCCCAGCCTCGACGATTACGAGGTTCAGTGTGTGGATGACCTTCCGACCGACACGGACCCGAATGTCACGGCGACGAACTGCTTCGCAGATGACCTGTCGGTGGAGTCGTTCTTTGCCGATGGCATTGCTCCCGTGACGCGTTATCAGGCCACGACCGCTTACGGTGACGGCGAAGATGGCGCGTTGCGGATTTATGGCGTGGACCAGCACCCGGCTTTGGTGGACTTGGGCCTGTCGTCGTTTTGGTTTGAAAACGGACCGATGGAGTTGGTTGAGTACGGAAATGGCGTGGCGGTGCTCACCGGTTCCGTGGTCAACGAGAACGACCCGAACGCAACGTTCGACGTGTTCCTCACGTTCATCGAAGGCCAAGATGCCACCGAATGGCTGAACGAGGATCCGGGGAATTCCTTCCTCACCCAATGCCCGGACGGCAACGAAGACATCGAGATGGTGTATGAGCTCAATCCCGACCAAAGCTACCTGTCTGGAACGGGGAACTTGACGGGTTCGTACCTGAACTTGACGCACATGCCTGTGACCATGTCGAAGATGTACCAACTTGGGGTGGGAGGTAACTTCCACAACTGCGAGTTTGGTTTTGGGGGTTGGTTTGCTTGGCAGGGGGTGATGAACGGGGCCAACGTGATGGGCATGGCCGGTGACGTGGTGGTTGATTTGGTGGAAATGCCGCAGTCGCCTCCGCCGATCACGTGTGGTGGAGAGTTTGTGGATTTGTACTACAGCGCTTTTGACGCGACGTGCAATACCTATTATACCCAAATGCAGCACGTCCTCCGGAACGACACGCAAGCACCTGTTTTCATTGGCGCTCCGGCTTCCCTGACCGCTGAATGCGACGACGTTCCAGCCGCTCCGGTTGTGACCGCTGAGGATAATTGCGATGGGGCCGTAGCGGTGACGTTCGATGAGGTCACCACGGATGGGGCTTGCCCGCACCAATACACGATCACGCGCACGTGGTCAGCAGCCGATTGCTCTGGAAACGAGTCGGTGCACGTTCAAACGGTGACCGTGGTTGACATGACGGCGCCCTTCCTCGATGTTGCAGCATCGGACTTGACGGTTGAATGCGATGGCGCAGGCAATGAGGCGGCACTTCAAGCTTGGTTGGACGGCTTGGCAGGTGCTTCCGCAACCGATAATTGCGGCGGCGTAACCTGGACCCACGACTTTGACGCGTTGAGCGACGAGTGCGGTGCTACGGGCGCAGCCACGGTGACGTTCACGGCGACCGACGACTGCGGCAACGCGACCTCTACGACGGCTACGTTCACGATCGAAGACACGACGGCTCCAAGCATGGACGTGGCTTCCGCTGACCTGACGGTCGAGTGCGACGGCGCGGGCAACGACG